>NZ_LMUY01000039.1:0-437 GCF_009765685.1 Acidisphaera sp. L21
GCACCGACACCGTCATCATTGGCGGCGCCACTGAGTCGGTGGTGTGCGGTGGCGGCACGGCACTGGTCCAGGCGTCCTCCGACCTGGCCGGCGCGGCCATCAACGGCGGCACGGGCAAGACGACGCTGGAAATCACGACGGGTGGGACCGTCAGTCTGAACGCGGCCGATCACAACCTGACGGTCCAGTTGGATGCTGCGACCAACCTCTCCCTCAGCCCGCTGGCGTTCGTCTCTGCGATCGGCAGTTCGGGCGCGGACACGATCACGGCGGCCGCAGCCAACCAGACACTAACCGGCGGGTTGGGCGCCGACACGCTGGTGGGCTATAGTGGGTTCGGCGATACCTTCACCGACACCGCGGCGGGTCTGACCACCGACACGATCAAGACCTTCGGTGGCAGCGACGTGATCGACATCACCAACCTCAACTTCGCC
>NZ_LMUY01000039.1:447-578 GCF_009765685.1 Acidisphaera sp. L21
GGCGGTGGCGGCACGGCGCTGGTCCAGGCGTCCTCCGACCTGGCTGGCGCGGCCATCAACGGCGGCACGGGCAAGACGACGCTGGAGATCACGACGGGTGGGACCGTCAGTCTGAACGCGGCCGATCACAA
>NZ_LMUY01000040.1 GCF_009765685.1 Acidisphaera sp. L21
GTCGCCGACAACACGCCATTGGTGTCGGCCACCACCACCTTGAACGTCTCACCCGTGGTGTTCCCGCTCTCCGACAGGCCCAACCCGGCAACCGCCAAGGATTTGCCTACGCCGGCAACCACCGACGCCGGGGCGGCGATCACCGGCAGGCCGTTCACCGTCACCGCGATCGTCGTCGTCGGCGCCGCGTTGCCGAAGCTGTCCAGCGCCGTCAGCGTGATCGTGTCGGACGGCGTGGTGCCGTCCGTGTCCATCAGCGTGGCCAGCGCGGCATTCACCTGGCTGGCAGACCCCGACACCGTCAGCGACGTGGTGCCCGACCCGCTCACCGCCGAACCCGTGGCAGACAGCAAGCCGTTGGTGTCGGTCAGCTTCACCGTGAACGTCTCGCCGGTGGACGTCCCGCTCTCCGACAGGCTCACCCCGTCGATCAGCGCCGCCTGGCCGACCCCGATGATCGCCGCCGCCGGCGAGCCGATCACCGGACGGCCATTCACCGTCACCGTCACACTCGTGCTGGCCGCGGTCGTGTTGCCGAAGCTGTCGACCGCGCTCAGCGTGATCGTGTCCGATGGCGTCGTCGGATCGTTGTCGGTCACGCTGGCTAGCGCGGTGTTCACCTGCGCCAGCGTCCCCGCGATGGTCAGGTTGGTCGTGCCCGAGCCAGTCACGCCGGTGCCGGTCGCCGACAACAACCCGTTGGTGTCGGCCAGCGTGACCGTGAACGTCTCACCCGTGGTGTTGCCGGTTTCCGAGAGGCTCAGCCCGTTCACCGGGATCGGCTGACCCACGCCCACGACCGCCGTTGCCGGCACCGCCAGCACCGGCAGGCCGTTGACCGTCACCGCGACGCTGGCCGCGGCGGCCGTGTTGCCGAAGCTGTCCGTGGTGGCCAGCGTGATCGTGTCGGCCCCAGTGGTGCCGTCGACGTCCTTCAGCGTCGCCAGCGAGGCGTTCACCGCCGCCAGCGCGCCGGTGATGGTCAGGCTCTTGGTGCCCGAGCCGGACACGCCCGCGCCTGTGGCCGACAGCAGGCCGTTGGTGTCGGCCAGCACGACCGTGAAGGTCTCGCTGCTGGTGTTGCCGGTCTCCGACACGCTCACCCCGGCGATCGCCAAGGATTTGCCTACGCCGGCGATGACGGTCGCCGGGGCAGCCGTCACCGGCAGGCCGTTCACCGTCACCGCCACGCTCTTGGCCGCAGCGACGTTGCCGAAGCTGTCGGTGGCGTTCAGCGTGATCGTGTCCGATGGCGTCGTCGGATCGCTATCCTTCAGCGTCGCCAGCGCCGCATTCACCTGCGCCAGCGTGCCCGCCAGCGTCAGCGTCTTGGTGCCCGACCCGGACACGCCAGTGCCGGTCGCCGACAGCAACCCGTTGGTGTC
>NZ_LMUY01000041.1 GCF_009765685.1 Acidisphaera sp. L21
GGCTGCCGATGCCGGGCTGGACTGGCGAGTACGAATGGCAGGGCTGGATCGCGCATGAGGACATGCCATGCATCATCGACCCGCCCGGCGGCGTGATCGTGACCGCGAACAATCGCGTGGTGGAGGACAGCAACCCCGATTACCTCTGCACCGACTGCCATCCGCCCTACCGCGCCGAACGGATTTTGGCGCGGATCGAGGAGTTGACGCCGTTCCGCGTGCAGGACGCTGGCACCATCCATGCCGACACGCTGTCGCCGAATGCTGGGCTGTTCCAGGACCGGCTGGCGACAATGGCCGAACCGAAAGACCCGGCGCAGGCCGCACTGCGGGCGCGGGTGCTGGAGTGGGACGGGCAGATGGCCGCCAATTCCGTCGGCGCCACCGCCTACAACGCGCTGCGCCGGGCCCTGGCAGCCATCGTGGCCCGCCGCAGTGGCTTGGCAGACGCGACCAAGCACCCCTGGTCGGCGGTATCGCCCGGCGTGTCGCCGACCGGGCAGCTTTGGTGGACCCTGCCCGCCCTGCTGCGCAGCGACGACACCAGCCTGCTGGGTGGTTGGAGTTGGGAGCAAGCCTTCGCCGCCGCCCTGTCCGAGGCCAAATCGGCCGACGGTGCGTGGGGCGAGACGCACCGTCCGCAGCTGATGCACGCTCTGTCGCATCTGTATCCGCAGGCGGCGGCGCTGCTGAACCCGGTGGCGCTGCCGATCGGCGGCGATGGGGACACGGTGTTGGCCACCGGCATCGTGCCCGGCGCCGGGCCAAGCGCCACTTACGGCGCACTATCGCGCTACGTGTTCGACGTTGGCGACTGGGAGAATTGCCGCTGGTCGGTGTTCCATGGCACCTCTGGCCATCCCGGCAGCCCACACTACGCCGACCAGAACGTGCCGTGGAGCGCCTGCGACATGGTGCCTATGCGCTATGGCTGGGAGGGGATCGTGGCCGGGGCGGAAACCACGCAGACATTGCGCCCGTCCCCCCGCTAGCGGCCGCCGATCTGCCGCGGCGGCGCAGCATTGCCTTGCGTGCCGGACCATTCCGCTTGTAAGCCGGATTGGTCCGGCATCGATCGGCTGAGGCATCGTTTTGCGGGGAAGCGTTCCATGTTCGACTCAGTTCAGACCCTCATCCGTAAAGGCAACGAAGGCCGCGACCGACGCGACTGGGGCGCCGCGCAGAAGGCCTACGACAAGGCGCTGAGGCGCAAGCCCAGGCTGGCGCATATCTGGGTGCAGTATGGGCATGTTCTGAAGGAAGCCGGGCTGGTGGCGGAGGGTCTGGCTGCCTATCGCCGTTCCGATGATTTGTTGCCCGACCAGGCCGATACGCATCTGCAGATCGGCCGCGCGCTGGGTATGCTGGGGCAGCCCGAACTGGCGCTGGATCATTTTGAACGATCGATCACCCTGGCCGGTTCGCCCTGCGATGCAGAAGGTGAGCGTCGTAACCTGCTGCGGCAGCGGCCGAGCCTGCGGATAAGGCCACCGGGCTTTCCCGAGCGGTTGCGGTTCGTAAATTTGGGCACGACCGGCACCTGCAACGCGTCCTGCGTCCATTGCCCGACCGGCAAGGCGGAAACCGCGCACTCGCCCCGCGGCACCATGCCGATGGCGATCTTCCAGGCGATCATCGACGGCATCGCCGAACACGATCTGCCGGTGACGGACCAGATTGCGTTCGGCCTGTTCGGTGACGCGCTGGTCGATCCCCTGGTGGTGCAGCGCGCCGAATATCTACGACAGCATCTGCCAAACGTGCGGCTGTCGATCAACACCAATGGCGCGTCGTTCAATGCGGCAAAGCATGCCGCCTTGTTCGGGCTGGCGGACACGATCGCCCTGCACTGCGAATCGCTGGAGCCGACGACCTACAACTACCTAATGCACCCACTGCGACTGGAGCGGGTGCAGCCGAAATTCGAGCAGATCCTGGAAATCTTTCCGGGCAAGGTGAACGTCAGCGTACCGATTAGCCGTCGCAACCGGGACGAGGCGCCGGCGATCCGCGCGTGGTTCATGGAACGGGGTGCAGCCAACGTGACGTTCGACGCGCTCAGCAGCCGCTGCAGCGACGACCTGACGCTGTTCAACAGCCTGGCCCTGGCGCCGGAACCGATCCGCTGCCCGCCCGTGATCATGGACGACCTGATCGTGGACTGCGACGGCTACGTCCTGGTGTGCTGCCAGGATTTCAAGCGGGTCGAAGGCATCGGCAGCTTCGCGGACAGTTCGTTCGCGGAGGTTATATCCGGCGCGCAACGCCAGGCCATGCGCAAGTTGCTGGCAGAAAACCGCCACGAAGCACTTGCCACGTGCAGCAAGTGCTTCGGCGACATCCGCGGCCGCTTCGTCCCTGCGTGAGCAAGGCGGTTACAGCGTCCAACGCCTTGCGACCGCCAACAGGTCCATGTCGCAGCCTCGCCCGGCAACGATCGATAGGCCGACCGGGGCGCCGTCCACATGCGCGCCGGGGAGGTTTACCTGGGGTACGCCGGTCAAACCGCCATGGCTGGTAAGGCAGGAAATGCGATCCCGCGGATAGGCGAGCGCGGAGACGGCCTGGCCCCTTAGCGGCGCCGGGAAGGGTGTGGTCGGCAGGCATAGTATCGTGCCCGGCGGCAAGAGATACGCCATGCGAGCCCTCGCTTCCTCCCGCATCAGGGCGCTGCGGTTGCGTTCGGTGTCGGTGATCAGGGAGCCCATGGCCAAGGCGCGCGCCACGCTCCAGGCGAGGCGTGGATTGGCGCGGTCCAGCCAGGGCGCGAAGGTTGCCCAGGATTCGGAGGATTGCAGGAGCCGCTGTGCCTGTTGCCAAACGGAGAGACCTTGCGGCGCCAGCAATACCGGCTCCGGCTCGCCGACCAGCACGGCCAGGCGGTCCACCATGGGCCGCAGCGCCTCCTGCACCGCCGCGTCGGCGAAGCCGAAGGCGTCCGTGGCGATCAGCAGGCGAGTGGGGAGTGCAGCCGGCATCGGGGCATCGAACACCGAGGCGCCGATGCGGGCGAACAACGTGCCATCCCGCGCGAACCAGCCGACCGTGTCGGAGGAGGGGGATTGCACGGTGATGCCGGTGAAATCGATCCGCCCCAGAGTCGGTCGGATACCGAACAAGCCGCAGAAGCTGGATGGCACCCGCACCGAGCCGCCGGAATCCGTACCCAGCGCGAAGTCGCAAAGCCCGGCCGCCACGGCGGAGGCGGAGCCGGAGGACGATCCGCCGGGCACCCGGTCCGGCGCTTTCGGATTGAGCGGCGTGCCGTCATGCACGTTTTCGCCGAGGATGCCGAGCGACACCTCGTCGGTGACGGTTTTGCCGACGATGGAGGCACCGGATTGCAGCAGCCGGTCGACGATCCAGGCGTGGTGCTGCGGCACGGGGCGCCCGGTGGCCCAATCGGGCGTGCCGCCCAACGTGGGGTAGCCGGCGACGTCGATCAGGTCCTTGACCGCGAAGCTTAGCCCTTCCAGGGGGCCTGTGGTGGCGCCGGCGACTTGGCAGCGCGGGCCGGGCAGAAATCCGTCATCGGTCATGCAGCACTCCTCTCCCATGCCGCGCCGGGAACGGCGGCGAACAGGGCACGCGTGTAGGGGTCCTGTGGGGAGGCATAGATCTCCGCCGCAGTGGCCAGTTCGACGACCCGGCCAGACCGCATCACGGCGACACGATCGCAAATCTGCAAGGCCACGCGCAGGTCATGCGTGACGAAAATCATGCTGAGGCCGAGCCGAGCCTTAATTCCCGCCAGTAATTCAAGCACCTGCGCCTGCACCGACACATCCAGCGCAGAAACGGCTTCGTCCGCCACCAAGATGTCCGGCTCCAGCGCCAGGGCGCGGGCGATGCCGATTCGCTGGCGCTGGCCGCCGGAGAATTCATGCGGGTAGCGGGCGGCGGCGGCGGCATCCAACCCCACTAATCCCAGCAACTCCCGCGCGCGCGCCTGCGCCCCCGCACGGTCCATGCCGTGGATGATCGGCCCCTCGGCAATGATGTCGCCGGCGCGTTGCCGTGGATCCAGCGAGGCATAGGGATCCTGAAAGATCATCTGAATGCGCTTGCGGAACGGGCGCAATTGGCGGCGGCCGAGCCCGGTCATGGCGTCCCCATCCAGGATGACCTCGCCGGAATCGGCCCGCACCAGCCCCGTCACGGCCCGGGCCAGGGTGGATTTTCCGGAACCCGATTCGCCGACGATGCCCAGTGTCTCGCCACGGCGTAGCATGAGGCTGACATCGTCCAGCGCGTGGGTGGCATGGCCGCGTAGGCTGCGGCGACGGTAGGTTTTCTGAAGGTGTTGCACCTCCAGCACCTGCGGCGTCTGACTCGGCGCTGCACGGGCAGGCGGGGCGAGCACTGGCACAGCGGCCAGTAGTGCCTGGGTGTAGCAGTGCTGCGGATGGCGCAGCACTGCCTCCCGCGTGCCCTGCTCCACCAGCACGCCGCGTTGCAGCACGGCGACGCGGTCGGCGATGTCGGCCACCACGCCGAAATCATGCGTGATGAACAGCACCGCCGTGCCCTGCTGGCGCTGCAGTTCGCGCAACAGGTGCAGGATCTGCGCCTGGGTGGTGACGTCCAGCGCGGTCGTCGGCTCGTCCGCGATCAGCAGTTGCGGGCGCAGGGCCAGCGCCATGGCGATCACCACGCGCTGTCGCTGCCCGCCGGAAAGTTGGTGCGGATAGGCGCGGGCGATCTGCGCCGGGTCGGGCAAATGAGTTTGGGCGAACAGTTCGAGCACCCGAACCCGGCGGTCGCGCCGGCCGAGTTTGGTATGGAGGCGCAACACCTCGTCCACCTGGCGGCCCACGCGGTGCAGCGGGTTCAGCGCGGTCATCGGTTCCTGGAACACCATGCCGATCGCAGCCCCCCGCAAGGCACGCATGCCCGTTTGGTCCAGCGTCGCCAAATCCTTGTCGCCGAAGCGGAGCGACCCGGCGCCGATGCGCACGCGGGGCGGCAACAGGCCCAGGATCGCGCGCGCCACCATGGATTTGCCGGAGCCGGATTCACCCACCAGGCAGGTGACCTCGCCGGGTTGCAAATCCAGGTCCAACTCTTGCACAGCGAAGGGGCGATCTGCGCCCTGGGGCAGTGCGATGCTCAGCCCCTGGATCGACAGCACACTCATCGGTCGCGCAGCCCGGGATTGAACGCCTCGTTCAAGCCGTCGCCCACCAAGTTGATCGACAACACGGTGGCCAGGATGGCGATGCCGGGGAAGGTGCAGATCCACCAGGCGGAGCGCAGCACCTCCCGCCCGGCGCTGATCATCAGGCCCCAACTCATCAAATTAGGATCACCCAAACCCAGGAACGACAGGCCGGATTCGAACAGGATCGCACTGGCCACCAGCAACGACCCGACCGCAACCAGCGGCGAGGCGCAATTGGGCAGGATGTGGCGGAACACGATGCGCGCATCCCCCGCGCCCAGCCCGGCGGTCGCCAACACGAACTCCCGCCCACCCAGCGATGCGAACTCGCCCCGGACCAACCGCGCGATGCCGGGCCAGGAGACGACGGCGATGGCCAGGATTTCGCTGGTGACGGCCGGGGACAAGACGGCCACCAGCAGGATCGCCAGAATGAAGGAGGGGATGGTCTGAAAGAATTCCGTCACGCGCATGATGGCGGTGTCGGTGATGCCGCGATAGTAGCCGGCGAACGCCCCGGTGAGGACGCCTAGCACCACCGCACCCAATGTGGCGGCAACGCTGACGATCAGCGACGTGCGCGCGCCCCAGACGATCCCGGCGGCAACGTCCCGCCCCAACGTGTCGGTGCCAAGCGGAAACGTGCCACCCGGCGGCTGCGTCGGCGGGCCGACCAATGCGAAGGCGCCGGCCGGGTATAGCAGCGGCGCGGCAAGCGCCATCACCAGAACGAGCAGCAATGCCAGCGCGCCCACCACCGCCAGGCGATTGCGGGCGAAGCGGGATAGGAGACTCACAACTCCACCCGGGGATCCAGAATACCGTAGGCGAGGTCGACCATCAGGTTCAGCACCACCACCACGCAGGCGGACACGATGAAGATGCCCAGCAGCAGGTTCAAATCGCGGCCCTGTAATGCGGAGAAAGCCAGCGTGCCGATGCCGGGCCAGCCGAACACCGCTTCCACGATCACTGAGCCGCCGATGAGGTTACCGGCCTGCACCCCCGCCATCGTCACCACCGGCAGCAGCGCGTTGCGCAGGATGTGGCCGAACACGATGCCACGCTCGCTCTGTCCCTTGGCGCGGGCGGTGGTGACGTAATCCTGCCGCGTCTGCTCCACCACCGACGCGCGCATCACCCGCACATACAGCGCCAGGTAGAACATCGCGAGTGACAGCGCCGGCAGGATCAAATGGCGCGCCACATCCACCACGTAGGCCCAGCCTTCGTTGAATGCGCCGATCGTCTCCAACCCGCTGGTCGGCAACCAGCCGAGCCGAATGGAAAATAGCACGATCAGCATCAGCCCCAGCCAGAATGTCGGCGTGGCCGAGGCCAGCAGCGCCAGCACGGAAATAATCCCGTCCCGGGGGCTATTGCGCCGCGTGCCCGCCAGCAGACCCAGCAGGGTGCCGCACACCACCGACAGGATGAACGCCGTCACCATCAGCAGCAGGGTCGGCCACAGCCGGTCCAGGATCAGCGACAGCACCGTCTCGTCGTTGCGGAAGGAGTAGCCGAGGTCCAATTGCACGATGTTGACGATGTAGTGCCAGAATTGCAGCGGTAGCGACTGGTCCAGGCCGAATTTGTGCCGGAGCATGTCCATGTATTCGGGCGTGGCGCTTCCGCCCTCCCCCGCCATCACCGACGCCGGGTCACCCGGGGCCAGGTGGATGAGGAAGAAGTTCAAGACCGCCACGCCGAACAGCACCGGCACCGCCAGCGCCAGCCGGCGCCCCGCGAACGCCAGCCGACGCATCAATGCTCGATCCAGGTCCTCTCGAACGCGGAATACGTGCCGAGCGGTCCCGTGGTCGCATCATGCAATTTGCGGTTGAACACGGTGACGTATTGGATCTCGGTCAACCAGATCACCGGGGAGTCGGTCACCAGGATCTTCTGGATCTTGTGATAGATCTCCGCCCGCTTCGCCGGGTCGATCTCCTGCGCGCCGGCGGTGAACAGGGTGTCGACTTCCGGGTTGCTGTAGAAGGTGTTGTTGACGAAATCCACGCCCTTGCGGATTTGGTTGGTGACGTATTGGCGCTGCACGCCGATCACCGGGTCCGACAGATTGGAGAAGAACGGCTCGCTCATCCCGTAATCGTAGTTGGTGTAGACCCGGCGCAGCCAGGCGCCGGTATCCTCGCTACGCAACGTCAAGTCGATGCCGATCACGGCCAATGCCTGCTTCAGATATTCCGCCTGGCGCTGCCATTGCTGGCCGAAGGAGTTCACCTCCAGCGTGGTGGCGAAACGCATGCCGCCCTCGCCACGCTTCAACCCGGCATCGTCCAGCAGCTTGTTGGCGATGGCGATGCGGTCCGGCACATCGAACCTCAGCACGTCATCCGTGTACAGCCCGGACGCCGCGAAGGTGGAGCTGATCGGCCCCGTTGCCGGCTTGCCGAAGCCATATTGGATGTTGTCGATGATGAACTTGCGGTCGATCGCGTAGGCGATGGCCTGGCGCACCTCTCGCTTGTCGAAGGGCGGCCGATGTTCGTTCAGCTCGATCTCGCTGATGCCGGAAAACATCTCGTAGCCCTTGCTGGTGGTATCCAGCATCGGATTGGCCTTCAGCCGCGCCACGTCGGAATAGTTGACGGCGCTAAACGCGGCGTAATGCGCCTCCCCGGTTTCCAACGCGGCGGAGCGGGTGGAGCTATCGGCGATGAAACGCGCGATGATCCGGTCGAGGTATGGCAGGCCGTTCTGCCAATAGTTAGGGTTGCGATCGAGCCGGATATACTGCCCCCGCTCCCACGAGCCGAACTTGAACGGCCCCGTGCCGATCGGCTTGTTGGCCGTGGGATTGGCCGCGGGGTCGACATTTTCGAACACCGACTTGCACAAGATCGGCGCATCGTAGCCGGACAGCGACATCATCAAATACGGCGCCGGGTGCGACAGCCGGAACACCGCGGTCAGCGGGTCGGGGGTATCCACCGCCGTCAAATCGGCCAGCACGACCGGCGCACGGGGATGCACCTTCTTCAGCACCTGCATAAAGGCATACTGCACGTCGGCACTGGTGAACTTGGCGCCGTTATGGAACGTGACGCCATCCTGCAGATGGAAGGTGATGGACAGGCCGTCGGGCGCGATCTCCCAGGATTTCGCAAGCTTCGGCGCGGGCTTCAGGCTCCAATCGTAGGTGACGAGCCCCTCGTAGATCTGCGTGGTGACGGGGGCGATGTTGCCCGCAACGGACAGGTAGGCGGCCAGCGTGGCTGGCTCGGGCTGGACGATCATCACCATCGTGCCGCCGCGCTGCGGGCTCTGCGCGTCGGCGGTGCCGGCCAGGCCCACGCTAGCCGCGCCTGCGATGAGGGAGCGCCGGCCCAGAAGGAAGCGAGAGGAAGACGTCATATGCGGGGGCAACTCCGGCTCATGGATGGCCGGGTTGGGCGTGCAATCGCTATGCCATCAGGTCAACTGGAACAGCAGCGACTTCAGGTAGGCGCTTTCCGGCAAATGCGGGTGCACCGGATGATCGGGCCCGGCGGCGCCGGTGTGGAGGATGCGTGCGTCCCGCTTTGCGCGCGACAGGGCGCTGGCGACTTGGGCGGAAAACATGTCCAGCGGCGCGTGATGGCTGCAGGACGCGACGAATAGAAATCCGCCCGGCGCCACCAGCGGCGCGGCCAAGCGTGCCATGCGGTGATAGGCGCGCAGCCCGGTGTCCTGGTCGCGTTTGGACTTCGCGAAGGCGGGCGGGTCGCACACCACGATGTCGAATTCCTGCCCGGCCAGGCTGCCCATGATGTCGAACGCGTCGCCACGCAGCGCCGTCACGTTCTGCAGGTCGTTGGTCGCAGCGGCCGCCATCGCGTGGTCCAGCGCCGGCTGGCTGCTATCCACCAGCGTGACGGATGCCGCCCCCGCCGCCGCCGCGCGCAGGCCGAAGGCGCCGATATGGCAGAACACGTCCAGCACCCGCGCGCCCTGGGCCAGCGAGGCGACCAGGCTGCGATTCACCCGCTGGTCGTAGAAGAACCCGGTTTTCTGCCCGCCCAGTGGATCGATCGGGAAGCGTACTCCGCCCTCCTCCGCCACTGCGTCGGCCTGTTCGCCGTGCAGCAGGCGCACCTCCTGCGGCAGACCTTCGTGCACGCGAGAGGCACTGTCGTTGCGGGCGACGATGGCGCGCAGGGGCAGCAAATCCAGCAGGGCGGCCGTGATCTCCGGCAACAAACGATCCATCCCGGCGGTATTGGCCTGCACCACCGCCACGTCGCCGAACCGGTCGATGATGAGGCCGGGGAGCCGGTCCGCCTCCGCATGCACCAGGCGGTGGTGCTCACCCGGTGCCACCTTGCTCCGCAACGCCACCGCAGCGGCCAATCGGGCCTGGATCCAGTCGGCCCCGATCTCAGCGGCCGGGTCGCGGTCCAGCAGGCGGGCGGCGATGAGGCTGTGCGGGTTGAACATGAAGGTGCCGAAGCGCCAGCCGTCATCGCCCTCCAGCCGCACGATACCGCCGGGCGTCCAGGACCGATGCTCCGGCGTGGTGGCCAGTTCGTTGCTGAAGGCCCAAGGGTGACCGGATTTCAGCCGCCGGTCCTGTTTCGGGCTCAGTCGCAGCAGGGGGTGTTGCATTCGGCGGGGGTATCAGGCTGCGGCCGTGGCGTCACGTGCCGTATGCACGGGGCTAGGGCTTGCGGAAATCCCGCACGAAGTCCCCCAACTCCCCCGCGTTCAGGTCGGACACCGCCCAGAAGCTCATGCCGTCCTGGCTCCAGCGCTGGAAATTATAGCCGGCGCGGGCACCGGAGGATGGCAGCCGCGAATCCACGCCGGGCCAGGCGAATAGGTCGATCACGTGTTGCCGGCTGCGATACACCAGGGCGGCTGCGGTGCGGCCGGCCAGGTAGTCGACCCGGCCACCGACCAGGGGAAATCCTTCCGCCTGGAAGTCCTTCACGGGCGGCGCGAAGGGTAGCTTGCCGTCGAACCACGGCTTCACCGTGTGTTGGTCGGTAGAGACGACGTCCATCAGATGCCCGGGCTGCAGCGCCCGAATGTGGGCGAACACGACGGCGTCCGGCAGCGCGCCACCACGGGGCAACACCATCACCAGCGCCAAACACGCCGCGATGGCGAAGCCGGCCCCGAACGCCAATGCCGGGACCCGGCAGCTGGGCCGCTTCGGGACGAAGCGCGCCCGTAATGCAGCGGGCGCGGCGTAGCGCGGCGCGTCCTGCCGCAGCCGGGTGGACAAGGCCAGCAGTCGTGTCTGCACTTGCGCACACTCGGCGCAATGCATCAGATGCGCGCCGACGCGGGCGGCCTCGGCGGGCTGCAGCTCGCCATCGACATCCGCCTGCACCAGCAACTGCATCTCCTCGCACCCATCGCTCGTCACAGGCCTTGTCCTTCCACGGACGCATTCATCAGCATTTGGCGCGCCCGCCACAGCCGCGACATCACCGTGCCGACGGGAACGCCGACGATTTGGGCGATGTCCTTGTACGACAACTCCTCCAACTCCCGCAGGACGATGCACTCGCGCAAATCGAGCGGCAATGCGGCGAGCGCCGCTTGCATCGAGTCGACGGCTTGGCGCCGGGTCAACGCAATTTCCGGATTATCCGCCGGGTCGGGCAGGTCCAATTCGGCGATATCGGCGGCGCCCGTGGACGGTTGCCGTGCGGACAGCATGGTGTAGGCGACATTGCGCACGATCCGCATCAGCCAGGCCCGGCCGTCCCCGCCGCGAAACGATGGGAAATAGGCCAGGGCGCGCACCATTCCGTCCTGCACCACGTCCTCCGCCAGGGCCGGGTCGCGCACCAGCCAACGCGCCAGGTTATGTGCTGCGTTCAAATGGGGCAGCACCACCTGCTCGAAACTCGGCGCGTCGTTAGCGGGCCGGGCCGCGGGCCGCTGTGGAATGCCCCATTTCACTGGCCGGCGTTCGTCAGCGGACGACTCCCTTGAAGGCGGGCCCAGCAATGCGGACCAGGCGATCACCGCACGATCACGCTGCCCGTCATATGCGGGTGGAGCGAGCAGAAATACGTGTACGTTCCAGCTTTGTCGAAAAACCGGGCGTAGCTATCGTCCGTATCCAGCGGCGGCGATTTGATCGCACGGGGATTGGCGGCGTCGACCACCGTATGGGGGATGTCGTCGCGATTGGTCCACACCACCCGCGTGCCCGGCGCGACCGTGATCTGCGCCGGGGTGAAGGTAAAATTGTCGATCGTCACCGCCGCATCCGGCACGCTGGCCGCGGCGGAATGGGCAAGCAGCATCGCGCAGCCCAGCAGGGCCACGAAGCGAACCCGGGTCATGTGCGTGCCCCTACGCTGCGGCGCCGAGCGGCGTGTCGATGATGGCGAGCGGGCTGTTGATGTGGATCTCCGACACTTTGGCGATACCCAGCATGCTGTGCAGTTTGCCGGGGGGCACATCCTTCATCGGGCCCGGTGATGGCGCGCTGCCTGGCGCGGGTTGCGGGAACGCGGTCGATCGCGCGGTGTGGAATGCGATATTGCCCTCCACCTTCTGCATCACCTGGTGGATATGCCCGTTCAGCACGGTCACCGAGCCGAAACGGCGCAGCATGGTCAACGCCTGCTCGCTATCCGCGGTGCCCCAGCCCCATTCCTGCGCCACGGTCCACAGCGGAATATGCGCGAACACCACGATGGGCTGGCTCGCTGCGCGGCCGTGCAGATCCTTGCCCAACCAGGCAAGTTGATCGGCACCCAAACTCCCCATGCCGCCGGCCTTCAGGTCCTGCACGTTGTTCAGGCCGATGAAGTGCACGCCGTCCTGGTCGAACGAATACCAGCCGCGTGGTCCGCCCTTGGTGAAGCGTTCGAAGAAGCCCTTGCCGTCATCCACCAGCACGTCGTGCTCACCGGGCACGTAATGCGTGTCGAGCCTGGCCTCGCGGATGATCTGGTCGGCAGTATCGAACTGCGCGTCCTTCGACAAATGGCTCACGTCGCCGGTGTGGATCATCATCGACACGCCGGCCTTCTGCGCGTTCACCAGCCCGATCGCCTCACGCAGCGTGCCCGGCGTGTCGGTGTTGGGCGCGTTGGCGAAACCGATATGGCTGTCGCTGATCTGCAGGAAGGTCAGGTCCTTCGTCGGCGTCGCCGCCTGCGCGCTGCCGATCAAACGCGATCGTGGAATGCCGCCACTGACGGTCCAGAGCACGCCCGCCCCGGCCCACACCATGCACTCCAACACACCCCGGCGCGAGGTGCCGTGGCCGTCCTGCTCGTCGCTCATCGGTCCGCTCCATTTGCTGGTCTGGAGTGATGACCGGGCGCACCCGCGCTTTATTCGCGGGCGTTACAATTCTTTGTGTGTTGCTAGCCGCGTGTGCGCGCCGGCACCTGCGTGAGCACGGTGAAGGTCATGACTTTCACGCCGTGCTGGTTGCTCACCTCGGTTAGCGTCTTGACGATGCCGCGGTCCGGCTTGCTGGCGGATCGGCGGACGGACAGGATTTCCCGCCGCGTCGTTAGGCTGTCGCCGGGGCGGACTGGTTGTAACCAGCGCAACTCGTCCAGGCCCAATCCCAGCAGCGGTGTGTTGCCATAGGGCTTCATGTCGATGAGCTGGCGCATGATCAGTGCCGAAATGTGCCAGCCGCTTGCGATGAGCGAGCCGAACGGGCTGGCGGCGGCGGCCACCGGATCGGTGTGGAAGGGCTGCGGGTCGTATTCGCGGGCGAAGGTCACGATCGCCTCCGCCGTTACCTGGATGGGCGCGCCGGTCGTCACGTCGCCGGGTGAGACGTCTTCCAGGAACCGGTCTTCACTCGCCATGGTCGCTGCTCCCTTTGGTGGGTCCTAAGCACTCTTTTTAGCGCGTGCCGCTGCCGGCCGCGTGGCGGGCGACCGGGCGGCGGGCCTGGCCGCGGTGCCTTCCCGCCGGGCAAAACGAATGGCCTGGAATAGCAGCCAGCCCGCGGGGCCGAAGAAGAACAGCAGCGGCAGCACTGGCACCAACAGGATGCGGGGCATGCGATCCTCCAGGAATCGCTCCACCACCATCACGCCGATCAGCAGGTCGAAGGCCAGATAGTGCAGCCAGCCCGCCAGCATCACCTGCGGCTGGCGGAACATCGCACCGACGCCGGCCAGCGAGCCGAAATCGACCGGCGCCCCGCTCCAATGCGTGACGATGAGCACGAGGTAGGCGACGGCGAGCAGCAGCGGCACGAACCCGCCGCAAAACCGCTCCAGCCCCCGGCGCCAGTTCAGCACGGCGGCCACCGCCAGCACGATCCAGGCGATCACCGCGCCGAAATTGGCGATCCGGAAGACTGCCTCCAGCGAGGTCACCGCCGGAACTTGAGGAAGCCGACCAGCCGCTCCGCCTCGTCCACGATCGGGTCGGCGATGGCGGCGGCCTTCGCCGCACCTTCGGCCAGGCGACGGTCGATCGCGTCGGGATCGGCTAGCCAGCGGCGCGTCTCGGCCGCGATCGGGGCGAGCTTTTCCACCACCAGGGCGGCCAGTGCTTCCTTGAACGGACCGAAGCCCTTGCCGCCGTGGTCGCGCAGCACGCCAGCGTAGTCGCTGCCGGTCAGCGCAGCGTAAATGCCGACCAGGTTGCGTGCCTCGGGCCGGTTCTCCAGGCCGCGCGGATCTTCCGGCAGCGGCTCCGGGTCGGTCTTGGCCCGGCGGATCTTCAGCGCGATGGTGTCGGCGTCGTCGGTCAGGTTGATGCGGCTCTGGTCCGAGGGGTCGGACTTGCTCATCTTCTTCGAGCCATCGCGCAGCGACATCACCCGGGCGGCCGGACCCAAGATCATCGGCTCGATCTGCGGGAAGAACTCGCGACCGAAATCGTGGTTGAACTTCTGGGCGATATCGTTTGCCAGTTCCAGATGCTGGCGCTGGTCGTCACCCACCGGGACGAGTGTGGCGTGATAGGCATGGATGTCCGCCGCCATCAGGTTCGGGTAGGCGAACAGCCCGACGGACACGTTCTCCCGGTCCTTGCCTGCCTTGTCCTTGAACTGGGTCATCCGGTTCAGCCACCCCATGCGGGCGACGCAGTTGAACACCCAGGCCAGCCTTGCATGGGCGTGCACGGCCGATTGGTTGAACAGAATGGACCGGTCGTCGATCCCCGCCGCCAGCAGCGTCGCCGCCATCCCCCGCGTCGCATCCGCGAAGGTCGCCGGGTCCTGCCAGGCGGTGATGGCGTGCAGGTCTACGACGCAGAAGATACAGTCATGCTGGTCCTGCAGCGCCACCCAATTGACGATGGCACCAAGATAATTGCCAAGGGTCGGGACGCCGGACGGCTGAATGCCGGAGAAGATGCGTTGCATGCCCGTGTTCTCTCCGCGCCGGGCTGGCCGGTCAAGCGGCCCGTGGGCGTCGCCGTAGCCGGCCGAGCAATTCCCGGCCCTCGAACGCGCCCAGCACGAGGCCGACGACGCCGTAGACAGCCGATCCGGCGCCCACCAACCCGGCCAGGGCGGCCCAGCGCATTCCGCCGGCCAGGTCGACTGGGTTGAACAGGTGGGTCTGCACCAGCCACAACGTCGCCGCCATCGCTACCGCGGCTAGGCCGATCCGCGGCAGGCGGCGGCGCAGGCGGGTATCCGCTACCAGGAAGCCCTTGCGATGCAGCATCAGCGCCAGCATGCCAACGTTGAAGATGGCGGCCAGGCTGGTGGCGAGCGCCGGGCCGATATGCTGCAGCGGGATCATCAAAGCCAGGTTGAGCGCGAAGTTCAGCACCAGCGTTATCATGCCGATCCGCACCGGCGTGGTGGTGTCGCTGCGGGCGAAAAAGGCGGGGGCCAGCACCTTGACCAGCACGAAGAACGGCAGGCCCAGCGCATAGGCAGCCAGCGACTGCGACGACAGCAGCGCGGAATGCAGGTCGAACGCGCCGCGCTGGAACAGCACCGCCAGGATCGGGTAGCCGGACACGATCAATGCCAGCGCCGCCGGCACCGTCAGCACAAGCGCAAACTCCAGCGCCCGGTTCAGCGTGGTGATGGCGGCCTGCGGGTCCGGCCCGCGAACCTGGCGCGACAGCAGCGGCAGCAGCGCCGTGCCCACGGCGGCGCCGATGGTGCCCAGCGGCAACTGGTTCACCCGGTCGGCATAATACAGGAGCGAGATCGCACCAGGCGGCAGCAGGCTGCCGACGATGACGTCCACCACCTGGTTCAACTGCATGGCGGAGGCGCCCACCAGCCCCGGCAGCATCCGGCGCAGCAGGATCCGCATCGCCGGGGTCAGCCGTGGGCGGGGGATCGCCATCGGCATGCCGGCCTGCCGGGTCGCCCACACCAGCAGGGCAAGCTGCGCCACCCCGGCGATCGACACGCCCCAGGCCAGCGCGTGGCCCACTGTCGGCACATACCGCGTCAGCAGCAGCATCGCGGCGATGGAACTGATGTTGTAGAGCATCGGCGCGGCGGCGGCGGCGGCGAAATGGTCCAGCCCGTTCAGCACGCCGGATAGCAGAGCGGCCAGGCAGATCAGGATCAGGTAGGGGAAGGTAATGCGCGCCAGGTCGACGGCGAGCTGAAATTTCCCTGGCTCGTCAACAAAGCCGGGCGCCAGCACGTGCATGATGCCGGGCATGAAGATCTCGCCCAGCACCGTCAGCCCCAGCAGCCAGAACGCCAGCACGCTGATTGCCTGCTGGGCGAAACTCTTGGCGGCCTCGTGCCCCTCCGTCGCCAGCAGGCCAGTGAACTCCGGCACGAACGCCGCGTTGAATGCGCCCTCCCCGAACAGGCGGCGAAACATATTGGGCAGCTTGTTGGCCACGAAGAACGCGTCCGCGACCCCGCCGGTGCCAGCAAGGGCCGCGATCAGCATATCGCGCGCGAAGCCTAGCAGGCGGGACCCCATGGTCCAGCCGCCGACAGTGAGGATGCCGCGGAGCATGCGGCAGGGCTTTAGCCCGGATTGGGCCGCGGTGGGAACTAGCCCCGGCAAACTCTATCGGCTAACCCGGTTCTATCCGTAAGGTGAGCGCGTGACATTAAAACCGGCTTGCACCGCCTTGTTCGCCCTTGCTGCCTTCGCCGCGCCCCACAAGGCCCATGCCGCAGCGCCCTTGCCAACCTGTCCGGTCACGAACGGGAAAGTGGCGAGCTACGACATCGTGCGCAACGGCAACGTCATTGGGCATGAGTCCTTCCGCTGGGCGATCAACGGCCCGGACACGACCGTCACGGTGGACGTCAACGCGTCGCTGCACGCGCTTGGCATCCGGGTGTACCATTACGAACACCATGGCGAGGAAAAATGGCATGCCGGCCAACTGGTCGCGCTAGCGACCAATACCGATGATGACGGCATCCCACGCCACGTGCAGGTGGTTCGCGACCCGGGCGGGGCCTGGCATGGCATCGTTGGCGCGCAACCCGGGCCGGGGCCGCTGATCGACAGCAACGTGTGGAACGACCAGATCGTCCAGCAAAGCCGGCTGTTGAATCACGAAACCGGCGAGGTTGTGCCGCTGCACACGAGTTCTGCTGGGGAGCAGTCGGTGAAACTGTCCGATCGCCAGGTGACAGCCACGCAATACGAGCTGGCCGGCCCGGTGAAAGGGACCGTCTGGTACGATGGCAACGGTTGCCTGGTGCAGGCCATGTTCCACACGAAGGTTGACGGGTCGCTCATCGAGATGCAGGCGCGCTAGCTACTCCTCCGCCTCCGGCCGGCTGAGAAGTGTGCCCATCGCAGTCGGCACGTCGGCCGCCCCGCTGAGCACATCGACCAGCGCGGCGGTGATGGGGCAAGACACGTCGCCGGCGCGGGCGAGCAGGGCTGGAGCGGCATCCATCCCCTCCACCGCGGCGCCGATCGCTGCGCGCGCCTCCGCCGCCGTGGCCCCACCGCCGATGGCGAGGCCGAGGCGGAAGTTGCGGCTGGCGGCGCCGGCACACGTCAGCATCAGGTCGCCGATGCCGGATAGGCCGCTGACGGTTTCGGCCCGGCCGCCCAGAAACACCGCCAACCGGGCGATTTCCGCCACGCCGCGGGTGACCAGGGCGGCACGCGCGTTCTCACCCAGCCCGGCGCCGATCGCGATACCGGCGGCAATGGCGATGACGTTCTTCGCCGCCCCGCCCACCTGCGCCCCGATTGGGTCGGCGCTGCCGTAGAGGCGGTAGCTGCGGGTGCCGAGCAGTCCCGTCAGCAGACGGCGCATCGCCGGGTCGGTGCAGGCCAGGATGGCGGCGGCGGGCAGGCCGCGCGCAAGTTCATGGGCGAAATTCGGACCGGTGAGGATCGCGGTGGGCACGCCGGGCCGGAGCGCCGCAGCCAATTCGCTGGGGAAAAGCTGGCTGCCGCGTTCCAGCCCCTTCATGCACAGCACCAGTGGCGCGTCGGGCAAATTCATCGCCAGGGTGGCGCGCAAGTGCTGTGTTGGGGTTACCAGCAGCACGGCATCCGCGGTGATGGGGATCCTGCCGGTCACCTCCAGCGTGTCCGGCAGGATAATACCAGGGAGGCGCGGGCTTTCGCGGGTGGCGAGAATGGGGGCCGGGTTGCGCGCCCACAGCGTCACCCGATGCCCGGCGCGGACGCAATGCAAGGCCAGCGCGGTGCCCCAGGCGCCGGCGCCGACCACCAGGATGTCACTCATCGGTCACCCGGTCGGCCGACCAGCCTTCGCCAAACTCGCGATCGCCGAGCCGGTCCAGCAGCGCAGCGAGAACAGCGGGCCACTCCTCGTGCCATCGATAGGGCGGGTGGCGGACCAGCAGGCCGTTACCGTTGAGCCGGGCGGGGTCGGTCGGGTCACGCAGCCACAATTCGGCGGCGACCACATCGCGCACGCCGGCCAGCCGGACTGCCTCATGCAGGGTGCGCACGGGGGCGCGGTGCTTGATCGGGTACCAGGCGGCGACGATCCCGGTGGGAAAGCGGCGCGCGATGGTGGTGAAGGCCTCGGCTACCCGGGTGTGCTCGCCGGGGGCTTCATAGGGCGGGTCGATCAGCACCAGGCCGCGCTTGGCGCCCACGGGGGGCAGCAGCGCGCCCAATGCGGCGTAGCCGTCGCGCAGGTGCACGCCCACTTGGGGGTCGCCGGCAAACTCCCGGCGCAGGGTGGCCGCGTCCTCGGGGTGCAATTCGCAGCACACCAGCCGGTCGCCGGGGCGCAGCAATTCGCGGATGATGATTGGGGAGCCGGGATACAGGCCGGCCGCCTCCACCACCGAGACATAGTCGGCCAGGGCCGCGGGCGGCTGGTGCAGCAGGCGGGCGATGCCGGCGCGCCATTCTTCCGTTCGCTCCGCGTCACCGGACAGGTCGTAGCGGCCGGCGCCGGCATGGGTGTCCAGCACCGCGAACGGCGCCGGCTTGCGCGCCAAGGCCTGCAGCAGCCAGACCAGCAGAGCGTGCTTCATGCAATCGGCGAAATTGCCGGCGTGGAAGGCGTGGCGGTAATTCATGCGCCTGCCATTTCCTCCAGCGGCCAGCGCGGCCGGGGCGCGACCGCAAACCCATCGGCCAGGCCCAGCCGCAAGCGTTCGATCCCTGTCCAGGCCACCATCACGGCATTGTCGCCGCATAGCCGCAGTGGGGGCGCGATCATCGGCAGGCCATGCGCCGTCGCGGTGGCCGCCAGCGCTTGACGGACGGCGGTATTGGCCGCCACGCCACCGGCCACGACCAGTGCGCGGGCCCCGGGCATCGCCGCCAGAGCGTTGCGGGCGCGATCGGCCATCACCTCCGCCACCGCGGCCTGAAACCCGGCGGCGACATCGGCCGCATCCTGCCGCGCCAAGGCACCTTGCGGAAATTTAACCACCACCTGGGCCACTGCCGTCTTCAGCCCGGAAAACGAGAAGTCGCAGCCGGGTCGGCCCCGCAACGGACGAGGGAATGCGAAACGCGCCGGGTCACCGTCGGCGGCCAAGCGTTCGACATGCGGGCCGCCGGGCCAGGGTAGGCCGAGCAGCTTGCCCACCTTGTCGAACGCCTCCCCCACCGCATCGTCGATCGTGCCGCCGAGGCGGCGATACTGGCCAACGCCCTCGACCGCCACACATTGGCAATGCCCGCCGCTAACCAGCAGCAGCAGATAGGGAAACGTCACTTGATCCGTCAGCCGGGCCGTCAGCGCATGCGCCTCCAGATGATTGACCGCCACGAACGGCAGGCCCGCCGCCAACGCCACGCCCTTGCCCAGCCCGCTGCCGACGATCAGCCCGCCGATCAGCCCTGGCCCGGTGGTGGCGGCGACGCCACCAAGGTCCCCCACGCGCAACCCGGCACGGCTCAACACGTCCGTCACCAGGCCGGGCAGATGCAGCAGATGGGCGCGGGCTGCGATCTCGGGCACGACGCCGCCGAAGCGGGCGTGGTCGCGCTGGCTCAGCACAGCCTCTGCCAAGACGGCGCCGTCCTCGGCCAGCACTGCGGCTGCCGTCTCGTCGCATGAACTCTCGATCCCCAGCACGGGACGCATCGGATGGGCTTTCCAACTGTTCCCGGGGGTAATAGGACACGGCCATGCCAGACGCGAACCCTCAAGCCGCGGCGCTCACTCCGCGGGTCCGCCCGCACGAGCGAACCCTGCCCCTTCGGGTGGGCACGCGCGGCTCACCGCTCGCCCTGATTCAGACGCGATCGTTCCTGCAGCGCCTACAGGGATTCTGCCCGGTGCTGCGGGGGCTGGACGTGTTCCAGGAACACATCATCCGCACCACGGGCGACAAGGTGCAGGATCGCTCGCTGGCGGAGATCGGCGGCAAAGGACTGTTCGCAAAGGAAATTCACGAGGCACTGATCGACCGCCGGGTCGATTTCGCGGTGCACAGCCTGAAGGATCTGGAGACGACGATGCCCCCCGGCATCGTGCTCGCCTGCACGCTGCGGCGGGAGGATGCGCGGGACGCGCTGATCCTGGGTCCGACGTGCGACGCCGCCGACCCGGCCGATCCATTCGCCGCATTGCAGGCCGGCGTGGTGATCGGCACCAACTCCGTCCGGCGGCAGGCTCAGTTGCTGCACGCCCGGCCCGACCTGCAAACAACCCTGCTGCGCGGAAATGTGCAGAGCCGTATCGACAAGATCCTCGGCGGCGCGGCCACGGCCTCGTTCCTGGCGCTGGCGGGATTGCGGCGGCTGGGGATCATGGACGCGATCCCCGCAGGCCTCGCCATCATGCCGCTGGACCCGGATGCAATGGTGCCATCCGCGGGGCAAGGCATCGTGGGCGTGACCGTGCGGGAAGACGACACCGATCTGCGGGAGCTATTGTCCGGGATCGAGGACCCGCAGGCGCGCGCAGTTTCCACCGCCGAACGGTCGCTGCTGGCATTGCTGGACGGGTCGTGCCGGACGCCGATCGGCGGCTATGCCCGGTTCCTGCCCGACCACCGGCTGCATCTGGTGGGGCTGGTGGCCCGGGCCGACGGCTCGTTCCTGCTGAAGCGGAGCGTGCACGGCGCCCCGGCCGATGCGGCGGCGATGGGCGCCGAACTGGGCCGTAGCCTACGCCTGGACAGTCCCGGCGACCTCTTTGACTAGTCAGCTTATTCTGGTGACCCGGCCGGAGCCAGGCTGCACGGCAACCGCCGCGCGACTCGCTGCGCTGGGCCACCGTCCCATTCTCGCGCCGTTCCTGACCGTGCGGCCATGCCGGATTCCGTTGCCACCGGCCGACCGGCTGCAGGCCGTCATCATTGCCAGTGCCCGCGCCACCGTTTTGCCCGATGCCTATGTGGAACTGCCGCTGCTGGCGGTGGGCAATGCCACCGCCGCCGCGGCACGGGCTGCCGGGTTCGCCACCGTGCACAGCGCGGATGGCGATGCGGGCGCGCTCGCTGCGCTGGCGATTCGGTCGTTACACCCCAATAACGGCCCGCTGTTGCTGGCCACCGGGCGTGGCCAGGGCACGCGGCTGGCCGCGGCGCTGCGGGCCGACGGGTTCCGGGTTCAGCGGCGCGCAGTTTACGCCGCCGCCGCCATCCGGCAGTTTCCGCCGCATGCGGCAGAGGCGATCCGGGAGGGCCTGCATGCGGCCCTGTTCTTCTCTGCCGAAACCGCGAGGGCGTTCGCCCGTCTACTGCCGCGCAGCCTGCGGGATCAGCTTGCCCGCACCAACGCCGTGGTGATCGGGCGGCAGGCGGCCGACGCGTTGCAGCACTTGCCGTTTCGCGAACTCCGTGTCGCACTGCGGCCAACTCAGGATGGGGTTCTGGCTCTCCTATGACCGACGAAACACCGAAGACCGCGCCGGATCTGGCAGCCTCCCCACTCTATGAGCCGGCGGCCGAGCCAACGGTGCATGCGGCCCCGGCAGAGCCGCCGAGATACGAGCCCGCCCCGGTGGTGGAGCGGCCGTCCAACAACGCTCCGCTCATCGGCGTGGTGGTGCTCGCCGTCATCGTCGTGGTGGGCGGCATCGCGCTGTGGCGCAGCGCCGCGGGGTCGGCCGACCAGGTGGCCGCGTTACAGAACCAGTTGAGCGCGCTGCAAGCCCGGCTCGCCAGCGTGGAGGCGCGGCCCCTGCCACCGCCGCCGCCCGATACGCGCCCGCTGGAACAGCGCCTGACCACGCTGGAGCAGAAGCCGCCGCCGCTGGCGCAGTTGGGTCCAGAGTCCCAGCAGCAGATCGCCGGTATCTCCAGCCGCATCGACGGAGTCGCCGCCCGGCAGAACGAGTTGGGCGTGCGCGAGCAGACCGATGTCGCCAAGCTGAACGATCAGGTCGGCGCGCTGAACTCCCAGATGTCGGTCGTGACGAAGGCCGGCACCGCGATCACCGCCCTAGCCGATCGCCAAGCCCGCACCGCCCGGCTGCAAATGGCGAACGTGGCGCTGCAATCCGGCAAGCCGCTGGGCGAGATCCCGAGTGCGCCGCCGGCGCTGGCCGCCTTTGCCACCAAGCCGCCGCCGACCGAGGCGTCGCTGCGCCTGTCTTTCGACAAATCGGCCGACGACGCCCGCGCCGCCGGGCAGCCGCCGAAAGACACGACGCCGTTCCTCAGCCGCGTGTGGAACAAGGCGCAGGCCGGCCTGGTGATCCGCCAGGGTGAGCACGTGCTGGTGGGCGACGCCGTCACCGGCATTCTGGAGCATTCGCGCCACCTGCTGGATGCCGGCGACCTGCCCGGCGCCGTGTCTGCCCTGGATGATTTGACCGGCCCCGCCGCCGCCGCAATGGCGCCATGGCGGGCGCAGGCCCAATCGCTGCTGGACGCCCGTGCAGCGCTGATTTCCGCGGCGAACGGCTGATGCGCCGCATCGTCTCGTTCCTGATCGTCACGGCGATCCTCATCGCGCTTGCGTGGTGGATCGCCGACCTGCCCGGCACCGTCGGCGCATCGATCGGGGATATCGCGGTCCGCCTGCCCACGTCCTGGGCGCTGGTTGGGTTCCTGGTGCTGCTGGTGGTCCTGTACATCGTCATGCGGCTGATCGTGATGGTCGTTCGCCTGCCGTCCCGCACCAAGCGCATGCGCAGCGCCCGCGCGCAGAAGGCCGGGTCGGAGGCTGTGACCAAGACGCTGCTGGCATTGGCCGGCGGTGATTCGGAAACGGCGCGCCGCCAGGCCCAGCGCAGCCGCTCGTTGCTGGGCGACACGCCGCAAACCCTGCTGCTGGCCGCCTATGCCGGGCGCCAGGCCGGCCAGTTGGAGGAAGCCGACACCGCGTTCAACCTGCTCGCCGGGCGCAAGGATGCGGCGTTCCTGGGCTATCGCGGCCTGTTGCAGGGCGCCATCGCCCGTAGTGACTGGGACGCAGCGACCACGCTGGCTCGCCAGGCGGAGGAAGTGAACCCCGGCGCCCCCTGGCTGCGGGCGGAACGTGCGCGGCTGGCCACGCGCGCCGGCAATTGGAAAGAGGCGCTGGCCCTGTCTGGCGCCGGCGACCCGCGCACTGTGCTGGGCGTTGCGGCGGCCGATGCCGAACCGGACTCCGCCCAGGCGCTGAAATTGGCTAAGCAGGCTTGGCAGACCAACCAAGCCTTCACCCCCGCCGCCCTGTCCTACGCCCGTCGGCTGCGGGAGCGCGGGAAGGACAAGCGGGCGCTGATGGAAGTGCTGCGCGTCACCTGGGGCCTGGCCCCGAACCCGGCACTGGCCGAGTTCGCGCTGGCCCCCATCACGGATCCGCTGATGCGCGCCTCCCGCGTTGCGACCCTGGCAGCGGCGGCGCCCCAGCATGGGGAAACCTACCTGATGCGCGCGCGGCTGGCGTTCGAGGTTGGGAACCTGACCGATGCCCGCGCCCATGCCGAGGCGGCGCAACGGGCCGGACTGGACCAGCGCCGGGTGTGGCTGCTGCTGGCCGACATCGGGGAGCGATCGGGCGACGTCGTCGCGACGTCCGATGCGCTGCTCCATGCCGCCTCCGCCGACCTCGATCCGCAATGGCGTTGCGAGGCTTGCAGCACGGCGCATTTGGAGTGGCACCCGGTCTGCAGCAATTGCGGCGCGCTCGGCCAGATCGGGTGGGGCGGTGCTGGCACCGGCAGCGCGCGGTTGCAGATCGCCGCCGCGGGCGATCCCATCCTGCCGTAACGGGGCGGCCCTTGCAGCGCGTCGTCGTCATGGGGCCGCCGGGTAGTGGGAAGTCGACCCTGGCGCGACGGCTGGGCGCGCAGCATGGCCTGCCGGTGTTCCATCTGGACCAGGCCTATTGGCAGCCAGGCTGGATCGAAACGCCGCCAGCCTTGTTCCGGGCGGAGGTCGAGCGGATTGCCGCCTTGCCCGCCTGGGTGATCGACGGCAATACGTCGACACGATCGAGCCGCGATTTCGCGTCGCGGACACGGTGATCTACCTGGACATTCCAGCCTGGCTGTCGGTGGTGCGCATCGCGCTCCGCATGGCGGCGCAGTATGGCCGGGTTCGCAGGGATGCGGCGCCGGGTTGCCCGGAGAAACTCGATTGGGGGTTCTTCCGCTTCGCCTGGAGCTTCAACCGCATCCGCCGGGCGCGGAATCTGGCGATCGTGAACAGCTTTCCCGGCCGCAAGATCGTGCTGACCAAACGGCTCATGCGGCCGAACAGCGTCTGATCGCTCAGTCCAGGAACAGGATCCTTGCGGTTTGGCCACCGGGCATCTTCAGGTCGCTGACGCTCTGGATGATGCCGTATTCCTGCGCCTCCTCTGCCGTGTAGAACACTTCGCCCCGGCCGAAACTCGCCACCTGGTCGTCGGTCAGCTTGGTGCGTTCGCGGTAGATTTCGCCCTGCGCGCCTTCGATGTTGGCCAATTGCACCTCGCGATCGCGGATTTGCTGCTGGTTGGCGTAGCCGGCGAAACTGCTCTGCGTCGGGTGGAACAGAAACCGCGCCGCATGATCCGCCGAGCGGTCCTGCCCGGCGAGGAACAGCAAATTCGCCGCCGAGGCGACCAAGCCCTGCGCATGGGTATCGATTTGCATCGGCAGCGCGCGGATGAAGCTGTAGGTGGTGATCGCCTCCAGCGTCAGCCCGCCGACGGAGTTGATGCTCAGCACGACCCGCGACACCCCCGCTTCCGCCAGCGTCGCCAGTTCGCGGCGCAGGGCCTTCATCGAGTTCAGGTCGACCGCCTGGTCGAAGAATAGGTAGTAGATCTTGGTCCGGTCGATTGCCCCGACCGTCGAGGGTCGCGCAACGATTGCCGGGGCGGGCGGCGAGG
>NZ_LMUY01000042.1 GCF_009765685.1 Acidisphaera sp. L21
GGCCGGGATCATCCCAGGTCTATTGATGGCCGCCTCGCTGATGACCATGGTCGCGGTTATTGGCAAACGGCAGGGTTTCCCCAGCCAACGCTTCGCAGGGTTCGGAGAGATCTGGCATTCCTTTCGGGACGGGTTCTTCGCGCTGATGGCGCCCGCGATCCTGCTGGGCGGCATGTTCAGCGGCTACTTCACCCCAACCGAGGCAGCGGCGGTTGCCAGTCTCTATGCCCTGCTGCTTGGGCTAGTGGTCTACCGCACCCTTCGTCCGGCAGACATCGTGCGCGTGATGATCGAGACGGTGGAGACGGCTGGCATCGTCGCGGTGCTGGTGATGGCGGCGGGTGCGCTGGGCTGGTGTATGTCGATCTCCCGCATTCCTCAGACCGTCGCCCCGGCGATGGTTGCCTCGATCCATAGCCCGCTGCTGTTCTTGCTGGTGTGCAACGTGCTGCTGCTGGTGGTGGGATGTTTCATGGAAACGCTGGCCGCCCTGCTGATCCTGATCCCGATCCTGGTGCCGGCGGCGCACAGCTTCGGCATTGCGCCGGTGCAATTCGGCATTATCATGATCTTCAATCTCATCCTCGGCACCATCCACCCGCCAGTGGGGGTGGTGCTGTTTATCACCTCCCGTATCGCCGAAATCTCGTTCGAGGCGATGTCTCGCGCGGTGCTCCCCTGGCTAGTACCGCTGCTGATCGTGTTGGCAGCCATCACGCTCTGGCCGCCGTTGACCACTTGGCTACCCGGCTTCGTGATGGATTGACCGCCGCCGCCCGGGCGAGCGCCCGAGCGAGTGCAGGGTGTGATCGGCGTTCATGACGGCGTTGGCACCTGGTGCTCCAACAATGCCAGGAAAGCCCTCACCTTTGCGCTGGCCAGGCGGCGCGTGCTGTGCAGCGCCCATATTTCCACCTCGGGACCGATGGCGGCCCCCCATTCGGTCAGCCGCCCGGCCGCGATATCCGGGGCCACCAACAATTTCGGCAGCAATGCCACCCCTGCCCCGCCAATGACGGCATCGCGAACCATCAGCAGCGACGAGAAGCTCAAGACCGGCTGGGCCTCGAAGGTCATGATACCGCCACCGGCACCGCGAACCCGCCACGCAGTGCTCGCACCCGGGGTCGCCATGACCACACCGCGCACCGGCCGCACCGCTCCGCTGGCTGGGACCTGCATGTCGGGTGCGGCGACCACGACCCTTGTATCGGTCATCACCCGGCGGCCCACCAGTCGCTCGTCGGCCGGCGGGTCGATCCGCAACACCACGTCGTAGCCGTCCTCCACTGGGTCGACCTGGCGATCCTCGGCAATCATCTCCAGCCGCACCTCTGGATAAGCTCGGGCGTATCGCAGAGCGACAGCAACCAGGGCCACATGGGCCAGCACCACGGGCGCACTGACGCGTAAGATGCCTCGCGGGGTGCCGGCGCCAGAGGCAATTTCCTCCGCAATCTCCGCGACCTCCACCAGCAGGGTGTTAGTCTGCTGATACAAGCGCTGACCTTCATCGGTCAGGCGCAGGCCCTTATCGCCACGCTCGATCAGCCGCACCCCCAATTGCCGCTCCAGCTCGGCAAGACGGCGCGACAAAGTCGCCTTTGGACGGCGCGCCGCCCGGCTCGCCGCCCCCAGTCCGCCATGGGCGGCCACCAGATTGAAGTCGCGCAGCATGTCGAGATCCATCGCGGCATGTTCCATAAATGGGATGGTCTGTCCCGATTATGCCGTCTGTATTCCGAAAACAGTATGAATATCTTCATCGGGCTGGTGCGATTGTCCGCCCGGCAGAAGGAGATATCAGCATGACCATCCTCGTTACCGGCGCCACCGGCACGATCGGGTCTCAGGTTCTCAGCGAGTTGGCAGGTGTATCGGTGAAGGTGCGGGCACTGACGCGGTCACCCGGTAAGGCGACACTGCCCGGCAGCACGACCGCCGTGGCGGCCGATGTTACAGATATCGAATCCTTGCGACAGTCGATGACGGGGATCAGCACGTTGTTCCTACTGGTCCCGAACCTGGCCGACGAGTTCACCCACGCCATGCTGGCGCTGGATGCCGCTAGGGACGTGGGCGTGAAGGGTGTGGTGTACCTCTCGGTCTATCGCGGAGAGGAGTATGCCGACGTGCCGCACTTTGCCGGCAAGGCGGCGGCGGAGCGCATGATCGCCGATGCCGCCC
>NZ_LMUY01000043.1 GCF_009765685.1 Acidisphaera sp. L21
ACCGGGTGGGCGAGCGCCGCCGCGGCCGGTCCCTGGACCGCCTGTTGGACCGCCGGGCTTGCGAGGAGGATGTGACATCGCTGCCGTATAGCCCCCCCGCCCCCCGGGAGCTACACGTTGCGACAAGCAAAAGAACGGAGGCAGCGTTGACGTCCGAGATCGAGATCACCGATCGCCCCGGCCTGCGGGACATCGCCATCAACCGCCCGGCCAAGCGTAACGCGCTGACCCGGGCGATGTACCGCGCTCTGTCCGACGGCTTATCCGGCGCCGCAGGGGTGGGCGCGCGAGCCATTTGGCTGCATGGCAGCGCCGAGTGCTTTACGGCCGGCAATGATCTTGGCGACTTTGCCCATGCCATGCCCGGCGCGCCCTCCGCCGCCTGGGGGTTCCTGGAGGCGCTGATCGCCTGCGACACGCCGATCGTCGCCACGGTGAACGGTGCCGCGGTGGGAGTCGGCACGACGATGCTGCTGCATTGCGACCTGGTTTGTTGTTCCGCCGGGGCGCGGTTCCAATTGCCGTTCGTGAATTTGGGCCTGTGTCCGGAGGCCGCGTCCACCCTGCTGCTGCCCGCCCGCGCCGGATTGCTGCGGGCGTCCGAACTATTGCTATTGGGCGACCCGTTCGACGCCGCCACGGCCCGCGAGGCCGGGATCGTGAACGCGATCCTGCCCGACCCGCCAGACGCGGATGCGTGGGGCCTATCCCGCGCCGAAGCGCTGGCCGCCAAACCGCCGGAGGCCCTACGCGCCACCCGCGCCCTGCTGCGCCGCAACCGTGCGGAGGTGACGGCAGTGATGCGGGAGGAAGGCGCCGTGTTCGCCCGGCTGCTACACGCCCCCGAAGCGCGTCACGCCCTGGCCGCCCGCGTTGAGCCACGCGCAGCCAGCTCGCCCCGGCTATCCGAGGCTGGAGGGCGTTGACAAGGCCCGGTGTTCGGGAATAGGTCCGATCCCGCTGGAGGGGTGCCCGAGTGGCTAAAGGGGGCGGACTGTAAATCCGCTGCTGTAATGGCTACGTTGGTTCGAATCCAACCCCCTCCACCACCTAGCATGTTTTGTGCTTACGAGACAGCGATCTAGTCGAACCGCACGCTCCATCCCAGCCTGTTTGTAACACAGGCTGTGCCACATGGTGTCTCGCGCTTACCTCGTCCGTCGAGGGACTACCTACTCGTTCCGCTGTCGCGTGCCAGCAAACATCTTAGCCCGCGTTGGCCGCACGGAGCTGGTTAGAACGCTGCGCACGGGCCGCCCGCTGGTTGCACAACTACTCGCCGTCACGATAGCTATGCGTCTGTATACCCTGTGGGAGACGCTTAAACTGACCGAGCTCGATAGCGCCGTTGCGGCCAAGATCGAGGCCTGGTTTAAAGCCGAGGTTGACCGGGCTTGGCGCCTCTATAGCACTGGCGAACACGCCGGCGCGTTGATCCCGGATGATAGCAGCAGAGAGGATCGCCACAGGCTGCAGCGGGCTTATCTGGCGGACGATGCCGAACATCGCATCGCGTCCCTCGTCGAGCAGCATGCTGCCGGAGACTATATCGAAGGCCGTGTCATTGCCCGTGACATAATCTCAAGCCTTCCCGGAGCTTTCGATGAACATGATCAGCGGTTCACGGCACTGTCGAAACGCATCTTGGAGGCCCTCGCAGAGATCGAGGAGGCACGACTTCGATGGGCGGCTGGCGATGATGGCTACGTGCCCTTGCTCGATGTCGGACAGGCTGCGGCGCCTACCCCAGCGAAGGTTCGCGGCGCCGGGACCATTCTAAAGGAAATTGCGGAAGAGTATGTTGCTCACCGCCTTGCCGAGCGCGGGACATCAGCCAAGGACGCCGGTCAATTGAGGGGCCAGATCACAACGCTATTAGAACAAGTTGGCAGTGCAACTACGGTCGAAGAGTTCACGCCGCGCTTAGCTGGCGAGGTCTTTACAGCGTTCCGATCGCTTCCTCCGAACTTTCGGAAGCATACTAGCCTGCGCGGCTTGACGCTATTTGACGCCGCGAAGCGCGCACGCCTCGACAAACTTCAGCCGATGACAGCTAAGTCGGTCAATAACTACATGACGACATATCGCGGCGTGTTTAAAGAGGCAATTGATCAAGGTCTCGTATTTAGCAACCCTTTTCAAGGTAAGCACGTTCTCGTTACTGAGAGCGTTCAGAGCGAACGCGGTTTTAAAGCCGATGAACTTAGCGCAATACTTAAGTCTCCAGTGTTCAACGGATGCGAAAGGACGGGTCGGCCATTCCAGCCCGGCTCATTTCTCCTAAACGATCGTCGGTTCTGGCTTCCACTTGTCGCAATGCTGACGGGAGCGCGCGTATCTGAACTCTGCCAGCTTCGCAGCAAGGATGTGAAGCAACTTGATGGCGTTTGGCTAATCAGCATCAACCTTGAGGCCGGGAAGACATTAAAAACGCCGCAGTCCGTGCGAGAGGTGCCAATACACGATCAACTCCTACGGCTTGGCTTCTTGGAATACACTCGCAATCACGCTGCTGACGCGCCGGGTTCCCTATTTGATATTCCGACACCAAACAATGGAGACTGGGGAGCGAAGATGGGCAAGTGGTTAAGAGAAAAGTTTCTACCTGGTGTGCTTTCCACGTCAACACGCGACGGGCTGGGCTTTCACTCGTTTCGGCACAATTTCGAGACTGAGATGCGGGCTGCCAACCTCCGCACTGACGTTGGACACCGAATGCTTGGACACAAACCGCCTGATGTTGCTGGAAGATATGGACGATACGAGCCGGCTACGGCAGCCGCCAATTTGAAACTCATCCGGTTTCCCAGCGACATCGAGGCAATACCGGCTCGGCCATAGGCTTGACCTTGAGCTGTGTTCTCCCCTGCTATTCCTTTAAGGAAGCGGTCGTGCTGCGCATGGAGAGGATGCCCTCCAGCGCCTCGGGGAGCAGTCCAGCGTTGGGAAAGCGGTTCGCAGCCGCAGCGTGGAGGCGGTCCGCGATGGCCGCCACGTCCTCCGCCGCGCGCGTGGCCTTAGCCAGGCTGACAGCTTCTTCGAAGTAGCTCTTCGGGAATAGGGGAGGCTCCTTCCCATCCATATACTCCGTGGTGGTTCGTGTGACCTTGGTTCGCGGATGCGCAATGCCATCCCGCAATCGCTTCAGCTCTCTGATGGTCGACCAGGGACGCCGACCGCGTTGCAGGTGCGGAAGACCACATATCTGATCCAGTGCCTCCAACTTGCCCATGAGGCCAGTTCTCGCGAAAAGCTCCCGTTCGTCCTTCCATATCTCCGGCGCCACTTTCTCGCCCAAGAAGTTCGCGTAACCTTCGAGTGCATGGGAGCAGAATACCATCGAAACTAGATGATCTAACAAAGCTCCTTTTGGATGCTTCTCGGCATGCTCGAGCTGTCGCTTCACAACTAGCCACACAGCTTTGTGGATGAACTCTTCACCGCTAGCCTGCTCGACGAAACGACGCGTAGCGGGAGATCTGACCATGCCTGCGTCGTTCCAAACAGCTGTAAGGTGACTAAACACGTTGTAGAATGTTGCGCACAGCCGTTGCCGTCCATGCCCCAGCGCGAGGCGTGCGAATGCCCTTCTCCGTGAGTTCCGAAGCGATGGATCGCAGGCTTTGACCTGCAGAGCGCATCTCAGCGGCAATCGGTCCAACTTGCGCTGCAAAGGCATCTGCCCGCGCCATCACCGCTTGCGTGCCAAGATGGCCCTCGACCTTGGGACCACCTTTCCAGCCCCCCAGGACCACGCCACGTGCCCTTGCAGCTGCCAAGGCTGCCTTGGTGCGTGCCGAGATCGCCCGACGCTCCTCCTGCGCCACGACCGCCAGAATGCCGACGGTCAGATCGTTGGCACTCGGCATGTCGGCGGCAATGAACGGCACCGACCCCTTTTGGAGACCCAGCAGGAAGTGGGCATCGCGTGACAGACGATCTAGCTTGGCAATGACCAGGGTTGCCCCTGTAAGCCGGCATTGCTGAAGGGCTCGGGCGAGCTGGGGACGATCGTTGTTCTTGCCGCTCTCTACCTCTGTGAACTCGGCAGTGAGGCTCCACGAACCCCCGTTGAGATAGCTGCGCACTGCTTCGCGCTGAGCTTCCAGCCCTAGTCCACTGGCCCCCTGCTTGGCGGTGCTCACGCGATAGTATGCAACCCAGCGACCCTCAGCCATTTGTATCAAACCTGACGACGTTCGTTGTCAGATCTTATACGTGTCGTTCTCTGTGGATCAGCATGCCGGCCCGACAGCTCCACCATGCACCAGGTGCACGATCAGGCAGGTGGCAGAGGGCGTCGGGCAGCTACCGAAGTCCTAGGTTCGAGCTGAACTCTTGACCCGGGTGAACCGCAGGCTGGGCCATGCCATGCTTCAAGACCCTTGGAGAAGAACACTACCACGCCTTGTTGGACGCGGCCCCAAACCAGCGGGCTACACGACGAGGGTTGGGTTCCATCCCTCAAGCCAGCAGCAGCCCTGAGCGAAGCAGCGTTGTTACAGCCGGGCGGCCGCTGTCGAGTTCAGGCATTGTCTATTCATGTCCTGCCCTCATACCGCTCTCCCCCGGATTGGGAGATGCAAGCGGCTGATGCGCGGAATTGTCAGGCAAGTGGGAATTTTATCGCGAACCAAAATGGTGGCCATTTCAAGTATGTAGATGCGGCGAATTGTTACACAGGCGTAGTCAAAAAACGTCAACAAATCTTTATGGATTGTTAAAGAGCCAGTCTCATGCCAAGTCGCCGCGTCCACGGTGACAAAGGTCGCCGTCTCGGGGAAAATGCCATGCCAACCAATGTGACTGCGCCTCCCACCGGGTCGACTATGGAAGATGAGGTTACTTACGTTAGCGGCATCACGAACACGGGCACTGTTGCAGCGATTAGTGGCCTAACCTGGAACGGCGACGGCTCAGACTCGAGCACTCCAGACGCCGTGGCGACCTACAATCAAACCATGTCCACAGCATCTAAATGGGGTCCGAGTGAGACACCAGGCACAAGCGGCGGCACGCAGCTGTATTATTTCGATCCTGCGTCCGACTGGACACCAGCCGAGCAGTCGATCCTGGCAGGAGGACTTGCGCTCTGGTCAGCAGAGTCGAACATTCAGTTCGCCGTGACGACAAATCGCTCTGCGGCCACGCTTGACTTCATCCGCGGTAATACCGGGTCGGAGTTTGAAACCGGCGGCACTGCCCCGGGAGAGCTGATCGGCGCTACGACGTTGGGCGGCAGTCAGGGAGCAAACGTCAGCATTAACGTGACGACAAACTCGCCAGCGAGCGGCTTCGGACCAATAAGCTTTTCCTCCGATACATACCCTATTGACGCTCTAATCCACGAAGAAGGCCATTTTCTCGGCTTCTATCATGGCGGCCCATATAATGGTGACGTCAATTCCGCGACACAACAATACAGCCCATACGACAACCGGTTGTATAGCATTATGTCATACATCGATCCGGAAGATACGACAGCCAAGTATTACGGCAGCTATACGGTCACGGGCACTTCCTGGAACAACAATGACCCAACAACGCCTCAGATGCTCGACATCTTGGCGGCCCAACGCCTTTACGGCGCACCGACAACAACTCCACTTTCAGGGGGCCAGGTTTTCGGCTTCAATACTAATATCACGGGCCTGATTCAGCAATTCTTCGATTTCACGATCAACACTGCTCCAGTGATTACTCTGTTCGATACGGGCACGAACAATACGCTCGACCTCTCTGGTTATGCCACCGCCGAGAAGGTGAACCTAAATGCGGGCACGTTCAGCAGCTTTGACGGCATGGTTAACAACCTGGGTATCGCTTTCGCCACGGCGATCGACAACTTTGTCGGCGGCACGGGTGGCACCGAAGTCACCACAAATACCGATGCCGACACAATCACCGACACTGGCTTCGGCAACATCGTCGACTTCTCCGGGACCTTGGCAAGTTACCTGCTGGTGCTCGGTGGCGCGGCAAAGGTTCTTGTCACCAGTATCGCGTCGGGCATCACCGATATCCTGAACGGTGTGCAGACGCTGGCGTTCAGCGACCAGTCGGTCCAGACCAGTGTCCTCACCGTGGCACCAACCGTCACCCTCGCCACCGCCCCGACCGCGACCAATGTGGTGAAAGCCACCCTGGGCACGGTGAGCGCCGCAAATGCGGCCACCGCTTCCGACCCGATCACCGTAACGCTGACGTCGGATGCCGACTTCAGCACGGGCAGCTCGATCGTGATTACCGGCGGCAAGCTGATCTACACGCCGGGCGTGGTCACGGCTGCCAAGGCCGGGTCGGACGTGATCAAATACGTCGTTACGGACACCACAACTGGAGCCTCCGTAAACGAGACGCAGACCGTCACCTTAGGCAACGGGCCAGCGCCCACTGTGATCCTCGCCACGTCACCGTCTGCAAGCAGCACCGCGACAGCCACTCTCGGCACGGCCATTCCAGGCGTTACGGGCGATGCCTTGGTGGTGACGCTGACCTCGGATGCGGACTTTGCTACGGGAAGCAAAGTGACGCTCTCCAATGGCAATCTGGTTTACACCCCAGGCACGATTACAGCGGCCAATGCCGGCTCGGACGCACTGAAGTATTCCGTGACCGATAGCGTCACGGGCGCCGTCACCATGGAGACACAGAACGTCACGCTGGTGGCTGCTACAACGGGTCCAAATCCCCCGGTGACGATCGGCAGTGGGCCGCAGAGCTTCGTTCTGAACATGTCCGAAGATGCTTACATGGGGAACGCTCAGTTCACGGTCGCCGTGAATGGCACCCAGGTCGGCGGAACCCAAACTACGACGGCCTTGCACTCCATGGGTCAAGATCAGGCCTTCACGGTGGCCGGTAGCTTCGGCACGCAGCCCTACACCGTCACCGTCGATTTCCTGAATGACGCCTACGGTGGAACGGCTACCACTGACCGTAACCTTTATGTCGACACGACAACGGTCGGTGGTGTCACTCAAAACACGAATGCGGCGCTGCTGAGTTCTGGCTCGGTGTCCTTCTCGGTCGGGTCGGCCGGAACGTCTGCTCCCGTCACCATTGGCTCGGGGCCTGATACACTGGCGCTGCAGGTGTCTGGGGACGCCTACATGGGCGATCCGCAGTTCACCGTCGCCGTGAACGGAAGCCAAATTGGCGGGGTCCAGACGGCAACAGCGTCCCATCTTGCTGGCGCGTCGCAGACCTTCAACGTCATGGGCAACTTCGCAGGCCCAGGCTCGGCTACCATCACCTTCCTCAATGATGCCTACGGCGGAACGGCGGCAACTGACGTCAATCTCTACGAGACCGGCGCAACCATCAACGGGAAGACGATCAGCGGTGCTCCCCTAACCGAGTTGAGCGATGGTTCCATGACCTTCCAGTTCCCAGGGTCGAACACGACGAACGCCGCCACCAGCACCATCCTCGGGCTCTCCGAGGATGCCTACATGGGTGACGCGCAATACACGGTCTCGATCGACGGCAAGGCAGCTTCAATGCCGGCTTTCGTGACGGCGCTTCACTCAGCGGGTGCTTCCCAGGCGCTCAGCCTGGGCACGCTGACGGCGGGCTCGCATGACATTGCGGTCTCGTTCCTCAACGACGCCTACGGCGGAACGGCGGCGACCGACAAGAACCTCTACGTCACCGGCATCGCCGTGAATGGCAGTGTTGTGCCGAACTCTACGGCTTCCCTCCTCGGTGACATGACCACCCACTTCACAGTGAACGTGCCTCACTAGATTGGCCTTATCGGCGGTGGGACGAGGACGCTCCTCGATCCTACCGCCAAGATTTCGTAGACACGCTGAAGATGCTTGTTCAGCACGGACATCAGTCGAGATGTCGGCGACTCTAACACCTCGCTTTGTCAGACAGAACCTACGCGGCGGCTCTAACCGTTTCCACGAAGTGGTTGACCACCTCGTTCAGCTTGTCCGATCGGCCTGACAAGCGCGAGACAGCCTGCTGCGCGTTGGACGCCGCATGGTCAGTCTGCGACGTGCTGTGGGCCAACCGCTCCAAATTCGAGGCAATGGCGTCGCTGCTACTAGCAGCCTGCTGCACGCCGGAGGCTATCTCCCGCGTGGCATGGCCCTGTTCCTGGATCGATGCGGCAACATGGTCCGTGACAACACCTAAATTAGCCAGCGACCGGGCGATGGAGCCGATTGCATCGACCGCCGGGCCTGTGCGGGCCTGAATGGTCGCGACGTGGCCCTGCACATCGATCGTGGCCCGCGCCGTTTGCGCCGCCAATGCCTTCACCTCTCCAGCGACCACCGCAAACCCACGGCCCGCCTCCCCTGCACGTGCAGCCTCAATGGACGCGTTCAGAGCCAGTAGATTGGTCTTTCTCGCAATGCCGTGGATCATGCTCACGACTTCGCCAATCCTGCTGGCGGCGTCGGCTAGGTCAGCAACGGCGGTGCGGGTTTGCTCTGCGGCGACGCTAGTATCACGTGCTGCGGTTGCCGCTGAAGCCATTTCCGCCGACAAGCCAGATACGCTGTCCGTAAGCCGCCCAGCCGCCTTAGCAACTGAGATGACGCTGATGGCGGTTTGCTGCGAGGCGGCCGCGATGGCTGCCGTCTGCTCAGACGTGTCGCTAGCAATACCGGACAGGTTGGACGCGGATGCCTGCATTTCCACGGTGGTGACGAGCATCTCGCCGACTACCTTGGTCACCGTATCCTGAAAGCGGCTGGCCAGGTTAGTCGCAACTTCTTGTCGCGTCAGCATTGCCAGACGTTTGGCTTCCAATGCGGCAGACGCGGCGCGCTGTTCGGCAAGATGAATTTGCGTCGACAAGCTGGTCTGACTTTCCAGTAACTGCCCGACCTTGTGGGTGGCCCACATCAGCGTTACGGCCTCCAGAACGAGGATGACAGCATGCAGTAGCACACGCATGATATTGGGACCGCCGGGGTAAACAAGGGCTGAGAGGAACTCGTTCAACGTCAGATGGTGCAACGCCACTGTCACACATGCCAGCCCAACGACTCGCCAATCGCAATAGGCGCTCAGTAGCGCAAGTCCGGCGAAGAAATACATGTGAATGTCGATTTGCCAGGGTTGCGCTGCCGCTTCACCGAGCAGCACTGCAATCGAACCCATCAACGCCACAGCGACCGTCAATCGCGTTGCTAATCCCGTCCCGAATACTGCCCAGGTAAGCGATGCCCAAACTGCCAGCCCCGCGCTCGACAAGCCAACCGATATCGGCTCGATCCCCTGGAACAGAGCGACCGCGATGCAAAGCGGCACCTGGGCCCATAACAGCGCCTGCAGGCCGCGATTGGCGAGACGGCGGATGGTTTGAAGCTCAATGTCGCTAGCGTGAGAAGATAGCTTCGGGCTAAGCGACACCACACCACTCTCCCACAATGGCTTCACTCGTGTTCACATCAGGCAACTTTGCCAATTTTTGAAACACCTGAACTGTCGAAATCGGGCGAGTGGCATCCATCACCTGTCGCCCAGGGGGCAAGCACTCAGCATCAGAAGCTGCTGGGTAGAGAGGCGAGAAGGCGGTTTTTCGATGGGTCAAGAGCATCAGGCATCTAATTTAAGGTCGTCTAAGTTCTGTCAGAAAGCCGTTAACAATGTGTCATTGCATTGCTGCCTTGTGGGGGCGTCGAGCAACTATTCAGTCATAAGGTCCGTCACCGCCATGGATATCGCACTTCACAAATCCTGATTGCTTTGCATATTTGCGATAGCGACCCCCCTTCTGGGGCACGCGGCTAATCCAGTCTCCCGAGTGCGAGCGCTCTTTTCAGACGATCCACAGTCCATGGACGCGGTTGGACGCGGTTGGTTTCGAAGTTCAGCAGCGTCGAGACTGCCATGCCGCAACTCGCTGCTAGCTGCTCTCTTGACCAGCCCAACTTTATTCGGGCTGTTTTGCATTCCTCGCCAGTCACAGTGACATCTCCAAGAGTGCCTTCCTAGCCTTCGGCACGGGAAATCAAGAATGAACCAGGGTTGGTGGCACTAGTAGCGGAGATCAAGAGAATACCTGCTAGCTGGCGGGCTGGGAGCGGTAGGACGCCTTGGGGATCAAGCCGGCAACGGTCTGCTCCTCGACCCTAATCGCAGCGTTTGTGCGTTAGATGTTGTTGTATTTCAATAGCTTAAAAAAATAATGCGAAAATACGCACATTCTTGAGAAGAATTTGCGCACATGCGCCAAGATTAATGACGAAAAACGCCGCAGGAACGGTATTCGTGCCGTTTACAGCCTCATTGCACAGCAACGCGAAACATGCGCGTAAAACGCGCAGCAAAAGCAAGGTTGCGCAAGGCAATTTTGCCCGACAGCATCAACGTAGACTGTTAGAATTGGCTCTATGCCTAGTATTCCACATATCACATGCGCCCTGATCCTCGCTCAACCTTGGGCAGGACTTGTTGTCTCTGGTGTCAAACGGTGGGAGCTGCGTTCAACCGCCTGCCACAAGAGAGAACGGGTAGGCATCATCGCTAAAGGATCAGGCACTGTTATCGGCAGCGTGGTGATCACCGGTAGCTTCGGCCCTATGACGACGGACCAACTGGATACCACCGAGGACATGCACCGAGTGAGCTGTGAGCTACGACAGCTCAAGCCACGGTGGCGACACGCCTGGCACTTCGCAGACCCTGTGCGCTTCGACGTGCCTCAGCCCTACCGGCATCCTAACGGGGCACAGAGCTGGATAAAGCTGTGACCCTCCTTTCATCAGAGAGGGCCCTGTGCAAGCGCATCAACTCTACATACAGATGATCGACACATTCGTCGGAAACGGGTTCAGCGCGATGTGTCAGCACGGGCGAATTTGACTTGATGATCTGTGTGCCGCTCGATCAGACTCAAACTGAAGTCGGTGCTTAGAGGAAATAAAAGATGCGGTTGTAATAGGGTGATAGGCTTTCTGACATGGAGCTGTATAGAGATAACCTGCATGGCTATGTAACGACGGTGGTTGAAGACATAGATTATTTATAAGTTATTCGGTGATATCTCCTCAATTGACGAAAGTCTTTAGAACAGTGGTCATGAACGTAAGCTAGCGCGTCCTACTGTATTGCAACGTTTGTGTTAGGGCTTTGAGAAAACCGTGCTGGTTGTAACACTGCGAGATGTGTTCCAAGTAGCCGTTGATAACTTGCCGTCTAGAAGGATCTTTGGGGGCTTGACGTGACGCGGCCGGAGGGACTGGTAAATCCGCCAACTAGCGGTTGTAGCGCCACTCGGATTTAACGTTTCCTTTATCGAAGAAGCGCCTATAGGATCTCAGACGTCATGCCAGGGAAGGTTTAGCGTGGTTTCAGCTCCTGTTAGCACAGGTATGTCGGTAGTTCTAAATGGACAGTTCGCGCCTTGGACTTTCCGTCCTGACTTTCTTGCACGCGAGGGGTTTCTCACGCCTGAAGAAGCTGATGGCGCAATCAATCCAATTCTAAGTGCCGAATTCGTTCAATTTAAATTGTCGTGGGTGATGTTGACGGCAGAACTTCAACGACTCTCTATTGCAACAATAGAAGAGCCTTATATTCGCATTCATGACCTTGTCTTGTCATATTTGACGCTGATGCCGCTTACCCCAGTATTGCATGTGGGCATCAATCGCAATGCTCATTTCCTGTGTAGTGGCACAAGGGAGTGGCATGAAATCGGTGATCGCCTCGCGCCAAAGGGCCCATGGGGAGAATTTGCTGAGGGGGAGGGCGTGACAAAGTCCGGATTGCGTAGCATGACGTTTGAAAGACCTCGCGATCCCAAAAGCGAGCTTCCCGGGCGCACGAGGGTGACGATTGAGCCATCGATGGTGCACAATCCGGGAATTTACATCGACGTGAATGATCATTACGACATCGTCGATGGTGGGCTACCCGGGAGCAGCGCCCGAGCTATGGAGCTTATTCAGAGACGGTGGGAGGTGAGCGAGGCAACACTGTCTCAAATTGCTCACAAAGTATTGGGGGCATAAATGAGCGCTTCAGTTGCCTACCAAACGCCGATCGCCCCGCAAGAACCACGCAACCCAACTCTGCATAAAGGGGTAACGGACTATGTGGACTCGAGACGTAAGCCTCCGCAAAGAGTTGCAGAGGTCCTACGAGCTGCACGAGCACGGGTAAACAAGCCGGCATTTGGAACGCGTGAGGCCGAAGATAGCCCCGGTAAGGCTGACGTAACGCTAGCAAGCTCTGAGAGCGCAAATCTCCCTGCGCAATCGATTAGAGAGGACGTGATCCAGAGATGGGAAGGGAGAGTAACGTCTCTTGGATTGCATACATTTACGGCATCTTTAGTTGATGTTACAGCTGGGCATAAGATCGAGACTGAAGAGATTGAGTTACCATATGAAGAGATTCAGTTAGGAGATGTAAAAAGTCTTCGGATTGGTTCGATATTTGTTTGGCTTATCGGGCATAGATACAATTCTGGATCCAGAGAGAAATTTGTCAGACTCATTGTTCGAAGGCTGCCGGCTTGGACACGAAGTGATTTAGAAAATGCTCGAGAAAAAGCCGCTAATTACTCCAAACTCATTGAATGGGAGTAACCAAGATAGTCCACCTCATCCAGACCAAATCGAGGTAACTCTGATCGGCCCAGGCTACGGCGAGTGCGTTTGCATCCATATTGGTGCCGGAGAATGGATCGTCGTTGATAGTTGCATCAACTCAGGAAGCACAGAGCCCGCATCTGTCACCTACCTAAACAGTATCGGCGTTGATCCCGGCCAGGCCGTAAAGCTTCTTGTTGCAACTCATTGGCATGACGATCATTGTCGTGGGCTGTCAAAATCACTCGAAGCATTTGGCTCTGCACAATTCGTGATGGCGAGTGTCCTGTCGCGTGACGAGTTTTCAACATTCGCGTCGGGATATGACGAGCGCCCCACCGCGAAAGTTGGGTCAAAGGTAACTGAAATCAACCAAGTATTTACTGCACTGACACAAGGACCTACACCTCGTCGAAAGGTTCGGCGAGCAAGCCAAGGTCGTGTGCTCCTTTCGACAATAACCGGATCTACGACCTCGCGCGTCCAGTGTTGTGTGACGGCGCTGTCGCCTTCCGATCTCGCAGAGAGTGACTTCCTAGCGCGGCTAGCTGAAGAAATGCCCAGTATTCGCAGAACAAAAAAAGCTGCGCCGGATATTTCTCCAAACGACGCGTCAGTAGCACTCTGGGTTGAAGTTGGAGATCGAGCAATTCTCCTCGGGGCAGATCTCGAAGAGTCCGGGCATCCTGAGCGAGGTTGGAGCGCCATTTTAGATGCGAACAATTTGCCCGTTGGAAAGGCTGATTTGTTCAAAGTGTCTCACCATGGTTCGTCGAACGGGCACCACCCAGAATTATGGAAAAAGAAGCTTAAGCCAGGCTCGCTCGCTGCGTTAACGCCATGGTCGCGTAATAAGGGGTTGCCCACGTCAGCCGACATTCGACGGCTTGATGGATTTACAAAGGGTGGGTTTGCAACAGCAAAAACGTTTCCGAACAGCGCGAGTTCAAAACCCGCAATCGTCCGATCCTATCTACGCCAACAGCGCTTAAGGCTCAGATCTTTAAATGAAGGCTTTGGAATGGTGAGGTTTCGCACGTCACCCCATCGGAGAGATGGGGCATGGTGCATCGAGCTCTTCGACGGGGCTTGTAACATCATCAATTTACTAACTGCCTAGCGATTTCTCCTCCAAGGATTGTGTCCAGACTATGTGCTTAGCCTGCGATCATCCAGTTAACACGCCGTTTGGATAGGCAACCTATTGATGCCCGTCGAAGGAAAGCGGCGATCACCCTACGCTTGCTGGAGCGCGCTTAATCAGCCTGCGCAAGAACATCGGCACGTGATCTTCGCCGTATTCCTCACGCAAGCCTTCAATCCATGAGAGCTCCTGCGCCGACAGCACAGTGTTTCTCATCATGCCTTCAATCACCGCGAGGATCTTGGGTGAGTAGACCGAGCACCAAAGGCGCACGAGGCGAGGGGCATCAGCACCCAGCGCAGTTGCCAACGGCACAATCTTATCCTCGGGAACGCGCGTGACGCCACGCTTGAACATCGTAATCAGGTTCTGGTTGCCGTAGCCGATCTCGAATGCAATCTCGGTCTGCGTCTTGGGGCAGGCGTTAATTAGTCTCTTGATCTCTTCCACGAACGGATTGCTAACCGTCCCTGGTTCCTTCAACGGCGGCTGAGTTCGGGAAACACGAGCCATAATTATCCCTTGCAAAGCATCACGTCCACCCCTAAAGCGAGCGCTTACTGAGCGTAGCTGATCGTGTGCGATCGAGTCAACAGCACTCGTATCTTCCCTCTCCCACACGCCCTTCAAAGAGCGGAACCTCGAAAAAGACTTGAAACTAAGCGAGCGCTTACGTTATGAGATGGCAGAATGAGCCTTGAAGGAGATGAAGAATGCTGAAGCCACGATACAGGTCATCTAAACTGGAAGCGATGATCCCGCGCGGAATGCACGTGCAGATTTCGACACTAGCCGATGCGCTCGGCTGCGACGTCGACTCGCTGGTAATCGAGGGCATTGGAGATCTTCTAGTGCGTCTGGATCCAACGGGGGTTCATCGCATTCGGCACGCCAAACTAGAGGCGGGGATGGAAGCCATCGCAAGCATTACTAGGACACTTCAGACGCCCCACCGGCGCCGCACAACGAAGAGCAATACGCTGGTTGAAGAGAAAGATGATGAACAATCCATCCCGTTCTACATCACATAGATATGCCGATATTCTGATATTCCGATCTTGGAATATGCCGACATACATGTCTTGGCATATCACCCGACAGCTGACGATGCCATTCCTCAGAAGTCGGCGTTTCGAAAGTAATTTCCTGGTCGACGATGCTTGGTCCAGCAGAGGGTCTAACGCATTGACGACGCTGGACCCCGCGCAAAAGCGAGGATCAGGGTTATCCAGCGGGGAAGACCGAGCCTGTAAAGAAGAAGACTTCTACTCTCCTGTGAGAAGAGAAGAGAAGAGAAGAGAAGAGAAGAGAAGAGAAGAGAAGAGCTGGAACGAGATCGCTGACAACATCCTCCTCTCAACCCACAACCATGAGCTTCCAATGACAGCTGTCCCGTTACCCACATCACGATCCACATCAACACCAAGCACAACGCCTTCTCCCACTACCCGCAGGGTGAACGCAGCTGGGCACGCATATCACGGCAGGAAGATACAGACTGCCACCAGGGGACGTTACCCGTGGACGCCGAAAGCGCTGACGCCAGATGCAAGCCAATGTGCGACGATCGAACAGGTCAGTGGCGCATATGAGGCAATGCAGTTCGCTGCCAGCACAGGTCGCCGCCTCAACACGTGGTTCACCGTCATCTTCCCTCAACTGCATGGGAGTTCTGGTTGGCACGCAGGCGAGCCAGCAGGTCCACAGGTTCGGAAGCAGCGTGAGAGACTGCGGACTTGCCTAGCAGGTTGGTGCAATCGGCACGGCATCCCCCAGGCCTGGATCTCTGCTGTTGAGAACGTAGCAGGTCGCGGCCCGCATATCCACGTCTTGATGCACTTGCCGGAAGCTGCTCCACCCAAAACCCTGCCGACCGATGGCGAGATCATCCTTCTTGATCCATTGTGGCACCAACACCGCCAAAAGCTCTACGATTTGCTTCGCAAGTTTAGCGGCTGGAGTCAGAGAGAGTTGGATGCTGCCCCAGAAGGTCTGCGTCCGATCGACTTGTCGGAAGTCCACCTACCCACGGACCACCCCAAGGACAACACGTTCAGAAAGTTCTGCTACCTGGTGAAGTCACTCAGCCCCGACGAGGTTCTTACCTACCAGGGGCAGCGAATGACATTGGGCGAGATTATTTCCCATGACGGTTGTGGTGAAGATACCACCGTTCGGCCCTCGACGAACACTTACACGCACCGAATGGTCAGCTCTTCAAGAAGCATTGCCGCTGGTGCCAGGGAAAATGCCGGTTGGAAGGATGGCAAATTCGATCTCACGATACTGTCGCGGCGCATCCGTCAGGAGCGGTTGCGCGAGACTGCCTCTCGCCTGCTGCGCAATGAGCTGCCAACCAGAAAGCTCGCAGAGACAACCAGCAAGTCAGAACCGGATCCAATCCGCGATGCAGCGCTGACAAAACTCTTCGAGGCGATTGCAGCCAGCGCCGGAGACGCCGAAAACCGTGACGCAGCCGCACACGTGGATGAGCTCTTCGAAGAATATGATTTCAGCGACGATGAGCTCAGTGACTACGTTGCGCGGCATACGATGGCGACGGATTTGTCCTGCGACGATACCCTTGCAGAAACAAGCCCCAGGAAGGGCGCAGATGGCATCCTAGCGTCCACAGCTGGGGTAGGGGCATCTACGCGTCACATGCCGCTCAGCGACTCTCCTGCGCGTCGTATTGGGGCAGTATGGTGCCCGATGGAGGGCTTATGAGGCCAGCCGCAACGCCACCCAGGACGCACGAGCAAAAATACCGATCTGACGCCCTCCTGGCCAGCCTGGCAATTGCTGCATCGGTTCGGCCTGAACTGAAGCAGGCCGTCAGCTTACCAAGGAACCAAGCTCCTCGCTCAGCATATGCGCCAAACGGCATATGCCAATGTTCGCATGAACGCATATGTCGACATGCTTATACAGGAATATGAAGATGGATATTCAAACCGCACGCTCAGCCTTTGCCGTTCTTAGCCTTTCAGGACGCCTAGAGGTTATCCAGACCCTCGCTAAGCACGAACCTCATGGTCTCACTGTTGGACAGATTGCTACAATCGTCGACAGAAGTCAGCCGCATACGTCGAAGTATCTAACCACCTTGTTCACCGCCGGATTGGTCACAAGGGGACCCCGTAGCCGCACCACGATCTATCACGCTAATTCAGGCAAGCTTTCAGAACTGAAATCGCTTTTAGGTCCACAGGCTGAGATTGTGCTTTTTCCCGATATCGTTGCTAAAGCCGCGCCCGGAAATATCGCTCCACCAAATAAACCTTCAGCCGAGAATGACGGGCGGTCTTCCATTGCGGCAGAGATAAGAGAAATCGAACGTCAAGATGACAAGAGCCGTTGGCTTTCTGATGAGGAGTTAGATGAACTAGACGAATTTCAAACGGCCAACAGAATGAAGGCTGTGGCCTTGGAGGCAACGATCAGCAAAGGCGTAACGGAGGAAAAGAAACGCATACTGGAGATGGAGATTAGTGTTCTCATGGAAGATCCCAGGATGAAAGTTTATATAAGCGATCAACTGATCGAACGAAACAGTTCAAGAGAATTAGATCTGCTTCTCGCAGATCTGTAGAGGAGTCCAGTATATTATATTGCGATGATCTTGGAGAAAACCCGCATCGACATCATCCAGCTGCTGGAAGGAGCCAGATGGGCTCGCCGCAGGGGAGCTGCCCCGATGCTTGCGGCCGTTACCGCCACCGCCACCGCCACCGCCAATGGGAACGACCTTTTTGCCTGCCCTGACGCCGGTCGACGCCTTCTCCCAACTAGGAGTTTACCTGATGGATGCGGGCTTTTACCTCTGGGCTGTGTTCAAGAGCATCGATGAACGCAGCAATGTTGTTCTGAGCCGCCCGGTTGATGGACTCGCGGGCACGGATTACGCCAAGGAACGCGAAGTCTCCTGGAGTCTTGCCCTCAGCCGAGATTATTTGAGAGAAAAGGATCTCTCCGCTAGCCCGGTTGATGATCGTGTAACGAGCATCTGTCTGCGTCGGGAACGTTATGCCGGCAGACGGCGCATCAAACTTCAGGATCTTTACCTCAAGGCTGACGTGACTGTGGCTGTCATCATTGAAGATAGCCGCGCGAGCTAGCGCCTCCTGGGTCGCTTCCTTCCACGGGGCGGTAAGCTCCGCGACGGCTGGGGGCAGTGGGCCTGTGCGCTCATTGGGAGCTCCCGTCGTAACCGTCACGCCTCTCAGGTCCTCATCAAGGACACTGGCGCTGGGTTGGACGTTCAGCACCGAGAAGTTCATCGGCTGCGGCGGGTTACAGGCAGCAAGCGGACCAACACACGCGAAGATTAGAGCTAGTCGCAGTATGCAGGTTGATCGAGCGGTCATTCTTTCGTCACTCCGTTTCGCCATAGGTCGCAGGAGGTCACTATCAACGCAACCCAGGATCACACGACAGCCGCATTTACAGATCGGGAAAAGGTGCGCCCCCGGATCGAAGCGCTTGCACGCCGAACCTTGATCGTCTGCGTCAGCACCAATTGCATCTCAGCGAAGAAGGCGTGCAACCTGATATCACTACTTCACTACGTCAAAGTTGCAACCTCTCATGCAATGCCTCAACGTTGCATTACATGTAATTCGACGTTGGAGTGTTGAGGCTGCTAACCCAGTAGCAAAATGGACTCGGCGGACAGACCACCGACCTGCCGTCGCTATAGTAGAACGGTGGCCATGCTAATTGACGCAGCTGCTGCTGGTGGGATGTCATCGTTAGGCGATGGATGACCAGTGGGTGAACGGACCGATAGTGCCAGCAGCTGTCCTTCAGCCAGGAAGAACGGGACGGATGCCTTTGCAAATCGGATAGTTGGAGCATCCCATGAAGGTGCTTCCAGCATACCTGCCCTTCCGAGCTTGCCTCTTTCGCATTGAGCCGCCGCATCGCGGACATAGAACGGCGGCTTTCATAGCGGAGGTAGTTGGCGTAGAAGGAATGGGTGCCGCTGTAAGAGTAATGGGTGCTTGCGGTGTTGGCCCTGTGACGCTGGGCGGTGGTGTGACGTAGCGGGTGAAGACGTAGATGCCGGTGGCAACGGCGGCGATCAGTGGCAACAAGCCCCACAGTGTGTGATGCACGCCACCATGGTGAGAGCAGGCACCTTGCCTGCCAATCGACGGCGATAGATACCCATCATTGCATGCGGCATCTGGCACAAACCAGGACAGAGCGTAGGTCGAAAGGATCATGACCAGCAGACCAGCAAGGATGCTGGTCACGATCGGGCGTGCCTTAAAAAACTCTAGAGCTTTGTGTGGCTTCATGATTTTGTGACCGGCTCCAAAGCGACCTTCCTGTGTGCACGTCCTGATGGGTCACCTTCCCAGCAAAGCAGGGATAGAGGCACTCGCGCTACAAATGCCACTCAGCGAGTTTCTAGCGAGTCATTGGTGGCATTTGCGGTGCCAGGGGTGGGCACAATCCCATTCCCGGCGTTGATTGGTGGAGGGGCAATAGCAGAAATGCCAATCCACTCTGTTCACCTACGACGACACCTTCGGTCTTGTCTGACTTGAACCTGAAATCAGGCTAGAATTGCTAATCGCAACAGGCAGAAAAGCTAACGTCGCCTGGGGTGGGGCCAAGCTGACGACGGGGAATTGGCCCCGCCATTAAACCAGGAGAGTAATGATGCACCATCAGTTCCACCTTGGTTGTTCGTCACTCGGATTGTCAAGGTCAGTGGGACCATTCCACACGAGATGAGGCCCGCACTATTCCTGCACTTGGTGAATGATGCCCTGCAGAACACCATCTGCCACCTGAACCACATCGCTCAGCGGCGCGATGATTATGCGCGTTCAAGCCCCACCGCGACACACGTGTTCCTATTCCTCAGCATCAGCTCGGTCTTCATGCTGGCTGCATGGTTACAAACGTGCAACCAGGTTTGTCTGGGCACATGGTTGTAACCATGCAAGCTTGCAACGTTTGAACCTTGCACCCGTGAGCGCCAGCCGGGGCGCATAGTTTGGCACCTGCCTTGACGGAAAATGTGCTAGCAGCACTCACCCAGGCGCTGACGTCAGCAGCCCCTGACTACTTGATGATGCGTCGCGCGACTGCGCCGTTCACGCCAACTGGGGCACCGACGATCGAAACAGTGACTGCGATCAAACCGGAGTTGTGATCTGTGACGGACCCACATAGGGTGCTAATCGAAAAACCAGATCTCGGCACGAGACAATCAGTGATGATGGAAATGGCGTATGTTGGTGTCCACCTTAGTTCCTGCGGTAGTCGTCGCCGTATTTATCTACTTCCTTGCAAGTCGGTTACGCTGGCAATGGCTATCTTATGGACTTACCATCGTTGCTGCTTCTACACTTATTTATGCTGGCTCCGTGCATCTTGTGTTTACAGGTATAGAGGTCGTTGGGGTTGGATGTCTTGCCACGTGGCTCGATCCTTTGGGTGCTTGGAAGAAAAAAGGGGATTCCGAACATCAGAAATCTTGAATTTTGCACCACGCTGAACGTCGACTTTCGGGCTCTCCCGCGCCGCTCGGTTAAGGCCATCGATGGTTGTGAGCGGCCTAGCCCGTGGGGGACCAGGCGTCAGGCTTATCCACTAGGCACCTCGTCCTAGTTTGCTCGTCGCGGGATACTGTGGCGAACGCCAGGAAGTGTAGGATCCAACCTGTCGACATTGAGGATCGAACTCATGGACCAACCCGTTGCTCTGCATAACACCGCTGTCGCGATCGTGCCGGCTGCTGACGATGTGGACTTCCAGTTCAAGATGAAGCTGACGCTCACGGTCGTATTCTCCGGGGCTCTCGCCCTTCGGTTGGCAAACAAGGCGCTACCAGGCCGCAAGACCATCCTTCTGGTGAAGTGATCCTAGGCATCCAGGCAATGTGTCGGGAGAGGCCCCTAGCCCAAAGCGCCTACAGCGAGTCCCAGGGCATTATTGAGCGCCTCCCCCGGTTCCGTCCCCCCACCAGCACCAGGACTCTTCGAACCCTTCAGCGCTCCTCAAACGCTTCTTTGAAGGAACACCTTTGCCGAGGCAGTCTCCATGCAATGACGCACGCTGCAGCCAGCGCCGTCAGCCGGAACTTCACCCGACAGTTGGCACTAGCCTGACGGTCTAATCCACGTTACTGACTTGCCATGCTCCGAACGCTGTGTCTCTGCCTGGCAATCCTGACCACTGGTTGTGCGACCCGAACCTCGTCAAGTGTGGACATGGTCTCTGGGATCATCGTCACACCCAATGACATAACAGATCGTCGCTATCAGGCACTTGGAGACATTCACGTCACGGTTTCAAAAACCACTGTCTTCAATAGCGACCCGACCGAGGCAAAGGTGGAAGAAGCGCTCAGAGAAAAAGCAGCGGATTTGGGCGCCAACGCGGTGGTGTTTGCAAGGTATGGAGCGGTGACTATGACGTTGACCTCCTATGGCGCCATGGAAGGAGCCGGCAGGGCGGTTCGTTTTGTTCCGTAATATCCCCAACTTGGCACTTTTGACGGCGCTCACGGCGTGTGCGCCTGCCGAACTTCGTCTTCCTCCTGACACCTCGTCAATCAACGCATCAGCTCGTCCCACGCTGTCGACAGCCGAGGAGCGTCTCACTTGCCCTGAGATCACGTCGGCAATCGCGGGTGATGACACCCAGCTCGCTCAAATGGCTGCTGACACCTCAAGCCATCGAGTAGGCGACCAAGTGAGTGCGGTGTTTGGAGGGGCTGTGGCGGTTGCCGCGATCCGCAAGGACACCATGACCACCGACCAGAAGCAGAGTCTTTATGACCATCGAGATCGAATGCTTCTCACGGGCAGATTGAAGGGTTGCAAGCTCGACTGACACCTACGGCTACACCGGCATCCCTCAGAGCACGATGTCCAGCTATCTCGGCAAGCTGACACGCGCCAAGCTGCTGAGGCAGAGCGGAGCGGTGATAGCATTTTCTACCATCTTGAATGCCTGGCGATCGGCGTGGTGTTGTTTCTCGTCAACTCGGTTGAGCTCGACTGGAAGAAGCTCAAGCGCAGCTAAGCCGGCGTGCTGGGAGGTTATCGACGGGATCCCATCGCCAGTCGGCCCACGGAGCCTGGCAGAACACTGTTCTGGATCATGCACCATTGATCCCGTAACCAAATATTTATCGGCAGAAGGTAAACATGTGGCTCCCATCCTAGTTGAAGGTGCCTTCATGATATTACAACTAGGAAACCGTCTGCTGATGTCTGAAATTGAATTTCAAGAAGGCGATCAAGCAAGATACACCTTCAAAGTTAAATCAGCGTGCTACCACGTTACATGGGCAAGTTCGCAGAGTGAGGCTGTGAAGCTCATGACACAGCAAAGCCCGGCGGGATCCTGCGAGATGCTATATGCCCTGAAGGAAATGAATGGCATCCTTTACGCCATTACTCCAAGACACGATCCTGACCAGGAAAATCATAACTAATACTAAGGCTCTTTGATTAGAACCTATCCGAGGGTCCGCGGTCGGCCTTGGCACCTTTGATGTCGCTGGGCTGGCCTCGCAAGCTGAGCGATTGTGATCACTGAGACTTGGTATAACCCTCTGCTTATCGAGAGCACTGTGCTTAGGCTCGTCGTGAAGAAGATCAAACCCGCCTGACAGCCAGACCCTGGTCCGATTGACCGCGCCGCGCTCTTCTGGGTTGGGGCGTTGAGTTCATACTTCGCGCCCAGCGTCGTTAACGCTATGGCAACCCACGATAGGCATGACGCCCTCAGGCCACTAAAGGCCGCCCTCGAGAGCAAAAACATGCACCACTCAAAGACCTACAACACCGCCGCCCGTGTCAGCCCTCTAGTGCTGGCAGACCGCCTCATATCCATGGCTCAGGATGCTGACCGTGCCGGCTTCAGAGAGACCGCCACCCGCCTACTGAGCTTGGTGGATGCTGTGTTCGATGAGGCACCTCGCGGTCATTGACCTCTGATGTCGGTGGTAAGCATCGATAGCGTCTTCGCGGATCGCTCAACCGCAAGGTGGGAGCGCATCACCTGTGCCCTTAGTTCGGCGCACTCGTGAGTGGTTTGAGCAATGCGCGCCTTTGCCTCGGACGTCAGACTCCTCGCAAGCTCTAGGGTCCACAGCACATCGATGTTCACACTATCGCGCCGCCCCATACAGCCAAGATAGAACCACCTCCATCGTCGTCAATGACGAGGACACAGGCTCCATCAGAGGCCCTGAGCACCCCTAGGTAGCCTCCGACGGCCCATGCGCGGCATGTGAAGCGATCGACGGCCGAGTGAGCCGAACCATCCGAGGCTTAGGTGCGAATATCAGGTCGTCTCGTCACTGCTTCCGATGCGGCTTACCCTCTGCGGCTCTTTCGGTGTCCTGGCGGTCGTTGTCAGGAGACCCCATCGCCTCCCCGGTCCCCGCTTTGCCACCGCCTTCGGCGTGGGTGTCCTTGACCCGCTTCTGCGCTGCGTCGTCCTGCTGGCGGTGGGTGTCGTCTGAGGATTTGGGTTCGGTCATGCGCGTTTCTCCAGTTGTTGGCGTTCTTGCGCAAGCCTGAAAGTCAGCCTGGTCCTGCACCATATACCGGCTCCACCACATGGAGCGTGTATGTCCGACAAGAAGCCCACGCCAACCCAACCTAGCGGCATCAAAGGCCGCTTTGCGCTGCACCTGGGCGCCCCTGAAAACCCCATCAGCCTATCCACTGCCCTGCGGGAGCTACGTCGACACCTGGACCGTGCCAAGATCAAAACCTGGTCCTATGCCGACCCGATGTGGAATGGCGCCGATCGCTCCAGTGTCACGTCATATTCCCCGACATACGTTCAGCCGAAATTGCCAAACGCGACTGGCGGCCGATCTGAAATAGTTTGATTGAGCTCGAGCTGACGACGGGGAATGAGCCCTGCCGTCAATCCAGGAGAGTGATGATGGAGAAGCGTTATTAGCTCCTACTGTGGTTAGTCGTCACTCTGATTGTCAAGGTTAGTAGGGGCATTCCCCACGGGAAGGCCAGAGCGAAACGGGGGCAACACCATCTATCATCCAGGCGTCTCTCGCTTGGCAGTGTGGTGAGGTTTGTCGTTGATTCAGTGGAACTCGATTTGAGGATGCTCAAGCGCAGCTGAGTTGGTCCACTCCTTACTCACTGGCACGAACGGTGGTTGGGGAGAGCCACCCACAACGGCAGTCTTGCCGAAACAAGGCTCAAGACGCGCCTAGAAGCGTTCCAAGGGCGCCCAGCGAGTCTCTGATGCGTCGTCTCGGGACAGTCCAGTGGCGGAAGGCGTCCACCGAATACCATCTTGGTCATTCCAAGCCTTAGATCGCGGTCTCGGGCTACGTCGGCGATTGCTCGGGAAGTTGTCGAACTGCACGGCGAGAAAAGAACATCCGTGCTCATCACATGTTCCACAGCCGCGCTGAACGGCCCTGCCGGCTTGTCAAATTGGCACCTGATGGCGACCCTTGCTCTGTAACACAATCTGCTACACGCTCAGTCCGAAGCTGGGATGCAGCAAGCGACAAACGTCTGATCGAACTTCCTAAAATCTAGGTGGTGGAGGGTCCAACCCCCTCCACCATTCCGGGATCTGGACCCTTCCGACCGTCAGCCTAGCCGAGGGATGGAGGGAAGCTGCGATAGCAGCCGCGACCAAAAAGGATTTAGGTGGCGCTTCAGCTCGGTCATTATCCGCGATGGTTCGTGGGTCCGATGATACGAGAGCAGTCTGCAATGCCCCTCACCGTCTCGCCACTCGATCATGGCCGCTCAATTTGGTGTCGATCAAGCCATCGCTGATCGGCCATTACAGCAGGACATAAATTATGCTGCCGATCAGGGCCCAGATGGGAATCGATAGCGCTACGGCTAGCGCAATCCCGCTACTTTCCGTCTTGGTGGGTGCGCGGAGCAATGCGACAAGTTCAGGCGATACGGGGCGTCGGCCGGGTCGCCGGCGATCGCTGATCTCGGTCCGCGCCTCAATCGCCGTTGCATCGTCGACGTCGACAGTCATCATAGTGCTCCCGTGGCTTCCTCGGCGACTAAACATGCGAGATGCCGGTTATCCTCTCGGGCACCGCGCGGTGCCCGTCACGAGTGGGGCATCGGCGCGGCGGCAAGTCCACGGTATTCCGCGACAACTGACAATTCCTGACCCCATTCAGACGATGCTCGACGTGGGTTTACAGAGAGTTACGGTATTATAACGCGGAGGAGACGATCTTGATCGGGGTCAAGCAACACATGGTCACACTCCGTTAATACGCACGGCCCAGTCTGTTCGGTGGAAGACGGCCCGCGACCTCGTGGTGGGTTTCATGCCTTGGGCTGATGGGGCGTTGAACTCTGGAATCGGGTTGGCACTCGTCAGCACGAGCTGAGGTTGTTGGTGTTGGCTGCTTTCACGTGAAGGTTTTCGTTTGTTCGACAAGGCAATCGACTTCAACTCCGTCGGAAACGTAGCAACCCAGACGAGTTTGCGCCTTCTCGAGATGGATGCTGTTCGAGGTTGGGCCGCATTGTCTGTCATCATGTTTCACGTGTTCTGGGAAGCACTCGGGGTCGTCGAGCCAAACTTTCGGAATTCGTGGACGGCGCCATTCATCAATGGTTCGGCAGATGTTGCGATATTCTTCGTCCTCTCCGGCGACGTCATCGTTTACAAATACTTGGCTACCGGCAATTCAACGATTGTTCAAAGCATTGCGCTCAGGCGATACCTCAGGTTGAGTCTACCAATATTTGTATCGTCTATGATGATTTTCGTTTTGCTGAAGTCTGGGCTGTACTCGTGGGATAGTGCAAGCGCATTGCTTCATCGGGAAAATTGGTTCAGGATTACCTCTGCCGACAAGGCGACGTTGGCAACGGTTTTTACGTATTCATTCGCCGATGTTTACTGGTGGACGCCAACTGAGCCGCAGTACATGCCATTTCTGTGGACTATGCAGACAGAGTTGTTTGGGTCAGCGGCAGTCATCTTGTATGCGCTCGCTCAGCGGCCGATTGCTTTCAAAAAGACATGTTGCGCTGCCATCGCGGTTTGCCTTTATGTCGTTGGTAGCTACTTAGCGGCCTTTTTCGTAGGGGTTTTGATCGCGCAGGCCCGTAGTGAGGGACGGCTGAAGCGACATTCAACTCGGCGATTTCTAGGATCTATCGGGCTGATCGTCGTGGGAATGCTTTTCAGTGAATGGGCGATGTGCGGAGATCATCGGGGAACGCGCTGGAGCACGACCGTCGGCGTCCTCGTCGTCACCGGAATCATCAATAATCGACCGCTTTGCGCCGTTCTTGCGCGCAGTCGCGTATCGCGGTTTCTCGGCCACATTGCCTTTCCGCTCTATCTTGTGCAGTTGCCGATGATACTTGGGCCGATGTCGTGGATGGTCATCTGGGCCGCGCAACACGGGTTCGAGACGTCGGCCGATCACCTGGGTATCGCAGTTGCCACGATAACACTCTGCGTTTTGTGCGCCTGGGGATTTTCGCCGGTCGAGCGCGGCACTGCCGTCATCAACCGATTTATCGTGGCGGCCGTGGGAAGTGTTATCGACGCCCCGCGCTCGCGCCGGCATCGAAGCCTAAGACAAGCCGAAACAGGCTAGGACAGGGTCCGAACCCGCCCCCCTCACTCCCTTCGAATAGCCAACCAGGGCGATCCGTCGCCGGGGCCGGAAGCGGGCTTCGTCGGCGAGGGCGTCGATGGCGCCCCAATCGAATTCACCGCGTGCGATCGGCACCAGCGCTTCCAGCGCGTGGAACATTTGCCGCAAGGCCTGATAGCGGACAAGTGAGGCGCAAGTGGCACAGCCTTGGCCAAAGCTGTCGAGCACATCTGCCTCGGTCATGGCAGCCTCACATATTCACTTGGGGCGCGAACGTAGCCGGCTGGGCAATCGCAGCGGCTGCTGGGTCACTTCGTAGTGAGGCAATGCCGAAGCATCAAATGTTGCAATCAGGCAGCTATTTCCCAGCAATGGTATTGCGGAAAATTTAATTGATTGACTCTGTTCGACCTCGCAACGTTCGATGGCCCCGCAACCGTTTGGGTGGAGGCGATGGCAAATCGTATATGGCGGGGCGGAAATGGCGACTGGTATGACGCCAGCAACTGGCTGACCAGTTCCGGCCCGGCGAACTATCCCCTCCCCGGCGATACCGTCACGATCGCCAGCGGCGACATCGATCTGATTGGTAGCGAGGCCAAGGATAACGGGACATTCGACGCCGATGCGGTGACGCTCGGCACCTCTGGTGGTCTGGAGACGACGCTCACCGCGATCGATGCGATCCTGAACCACAATTTCACCGTCACCGCCGCTGGGTCTGCCACCATTCTGGCGGTTGGGCAGTCCATCATCGAGGGTAGCATCACGGCTGGTGTTGCAGGCGCCACCTTCACGCTCGCGAGCGTGGCCAATGGCAGCGAGCCGGGCAATCTGGTGTTCACCCGCGGCTCCAGCCTGACCATCAGCGGCACCGAGACACTCGACCTCGAGGGCAACATCACGGTTGAGGCCGGGTCCGGCTTCATAACCCCGTCCACAGTCAACGTGGTGAACAACGGGACCGTCAGCCAGATCGGCGCCGCCGATACGATCGATGGCAGCCTGGCGGGAACCGGCACGTGGGAGCTCACATTCTCGACCAGCCTCCTGCTGGCGGGGAGCGTCTCGGCCGGCCAGGATTTCACCTTCGGGTTGGATGGGCGGCTTCGGCTTGCCGACCCGACGGCATTCGATGGCTCCATCGGCGGCTTCACGCCGGGCAACCTGATCGACTTCACGACCATCAGTGCCAGCAACGTCAGCTACGATGCCGCGACGGGCACATTGACGCTGAACAATGGCACTGGCAGCCCAGCGCTGGCCACGATCGACCACGTGACGGCCGCCGCGGGCACGATGGTCGCGACATCCGACGGCAATGGCGGCACGTTGGTCAGCTACACCGACACGTCCACCCGGCAGCGCTACGAGAACGCCGGTGCGGACGACGCGATGCGATCCAACGTCGTCCGGGATACGATGACGGTGCCGGGCACGACGACGCCGATCACGGGCGCCGGGGTGAAGATCGGCATCATTTCCGACAGTTTCGACGAGGCGAGCCCTGGCAGCGCCAATACCGACGCCGCCAACGGCTATTTACCCGAGTCGGGCGGCAAATCGGCGGTTACCGTCCTGACCGAAGGCGGGACTGGATCGTCGGACGAAGGCCGCGCGATGGCCGAGCTGATCTACCAGGCGGCACCCGGCGCGCAGCTGTATTTTTCCGCCGCCGGCGACAGCGAGGCGGCGATGGCGAGTTCCATCAACGGCCTCGTCGCGGCGGGCTGCAACATCATCGTCGACGACATCAGCTTTCTCGACACACCCATGTACCAGGTCGACGGGACGCTGGACACCGCGGTCAGCAACGCCATCGGCGACGGCGTAGATTACTTCACCTCGGCCGGCAATTTTGGCGACTCGTTCCTCGACCAGAGTTTCGCCCCGGCAACGACGACCCTGCACGATGGCACGGTGGCGAACGAGCATGTGTTCAGCAACGGCACGGCCTACGAGTCCATCACCGTGCCTGCCTCGACGTCGACCCAGATCGATCTGCAATGGACGGCCGCCTATGAAGGGCTGGGCGACACCGGCGCGCCGGATGCGCTGACGTTCAAGGTCTTCGATGCCTCGGGTACATTGGTGGCGACGTCCACGCAGGCGAGCGAAGGGGCGCTGACAACCGACATCTCCGCGTCCTTGCCAACATCCGGCGCGGCGACACCATACCAACTTGCCGTCTATCTGAATGGCGGGCAGGTCCAGCCGAGCGGCTTCAAGCTGGTGCTATCGGCCACCGGCAACGGATCCGGACCCGGCGGCGTGATCGACGACCCACAGGCCGCAAGCGGCTCGGGCGATATACGGGGGCAGGAACTCATCCCGGGCGTCAACACGGTCGGGGCCACGTATTACGGGGACAGCGCCGCCTTCGGGCAGACGCCGGACGCGACGGAGTATTACTCCGACAGTGGCACCGGCACGTTGCTGTATGCCAGCGATGGTACACCCCTCGCCACGCCGGAGAGCGCGGGCAAGGTCGATTTCGTGGCGCCTGACGGGGTGAACACCACCGTTCCCGAACTCGCCTCGTTCTTCGGGACCTCCGCCGCAGCGCCAGATGCGGCGGCGGTGGCCGCGCTGATGCTGCAGGCCGAGCCGTCGCTGACCACCGCGCAAGTCTCGGACGATTTGGCCGGGTCGGCGATAAGCCTGGGTTTGTCCCCCGCGGCGCAGGGGGCGGGCCTGATCCAGGCGGATCGTGCCGTGGCCCTGGCGGAGGGGATTGCTTGCTACGTAGCCGGTACCCAGATCTTGACGGTTCGCGGCGAGGTTGCGGTGGAGGCATTGGCGCCGGGTGACATGGCGGTCACCGCCAACGGTGCACACCGCCCGATCATCTGGATGGGTCATCGGCGACTCGACTGCCGCAACCATCCGCGCCCGGCGACAGTCTGGCCGGTGCGGGTGGAGGCCGGCGCATTCGGCCGTGGCCTGCCGCACCATGATTTATGGCTGAGCCCCGGCCATGCCGTGTTGATCGAGGGGGCTCTGCTGCCGGTGGAGCGGTTGATCAACGGCGCCACCGTCACATCCGTGCCGGTCGATAGCGTAACGTATTGGCACGTGGAGTTGGATCGGCACGACGTGATCTTCGCCAACGGCGCCGCGGCGGAGAGCTACCTCGATACCGGCAACCGGTCCGCGTTCGGAAACGGCGGCGACGCGTTGGCACTGCATCCGGATTTTTCGTCCACGGCGGACATGGCGCTGCGCAAGACCTTCCCCGTGTCGAAGCAGGCGACGACGGCGGCGCGGGCCAAGATCCTGGGGGTTGCAGGCCTGCTCGGATACGCGCTGACAGCAGATGTCGCGCTGCACATCCTAGTCGACGGCGTTGCCCTCGCGCCGAGCCGGGTCGAGGGCAATGCCTTCGTGTTCGAGCTACCGCCGGCTTATGGCGAGGCTTGGCTGGCGTCTTCGCACTTCGTTCCGGCGCAGATGCGGCCGAATATGACCGACTTGCGCCGATTGGGTGTGCGGCTGTCCGGCCTTTGGGTGGACGGAACCAGAGTGCCGCTCGCGAACTTGCCGGACGAGGGTTGGCATAAGCTGGAGGTCGCTCGCGGCAAGGTTGCGGGTGAGGCGCGCTGGACCAACGGGCGCGGCCGGCTGCCGGAAGGCGGGCGGCTGGTCCGGATCGAACTGATCCAGGAATTGCGGGCCTGGGTCCGGGCTGACAGGAGCCCGGCTCGTGCGACGAGTCAGTCAGCCGCCTAGGCGTGGCTCCGCGGCTTAGGGTGTGCCTGACCCATGGTCCAGCCAGGTGTCTATCGCGCTACAGGCTGCTGCATGGGCGCGCGCGAAAGCCCGGGGGCCGTCGACCGCACCGGTGATGGGCTGCGGGGCCGAGTCGTCGCCCGGATGAACCATCCAGCGGAACACTGGGGGCTCGTCGGGCAGGCTCTCCCGGGTGATGGAGAAATGCACGGCACGGTGGTTCAGGCTCTGGTTGATGTCGGGCATCACCAGCAAACGCCTAAGGTGACACCGGGTTTAGTGCCGGGCACGAACGGACGGGATGGGCAAGGCTACGTAGCCGGGTCGGCCGCCGCGGATAGCTCGGCACAATGGCGCAGCACCTCGGCGCCCGTTGCATTCCAGGTGGTGATGCCGCCGACCATGATGACCTGCACCAGCCCTTCGGCCAGTTCAGGGACCGTAACGCCCAGTTTCATTGCGGCGGCGGCGTGGTTCTTGGCGCCGCGGGTCTGGCCGGCCAACGTGTCCAACAGCGCGAAGATCAGTTCCTTTGTTTTCAACGGTAGCGCGCCGCCGGCCGCTGTGTCCTGCATCACGAAATCCCGCATGAGGCCGTAGCCGGCGAAGGCTGCCGGGGCATGCTGGGCGAGTAGCGTGAAATTCTCGGGCACGCGCCCGAAGGTGGCCATGAAGCTGGCGAGGCCCTTTTGCACCGCCGCGTCCGTCGTGTCGTCGCTCATGCTGGTTGTCCCGCTGCCGCTAGTGCCACTTCAACACGGCCCGGCTTGCTTTCAAACGCCGAACTTTGCCCAGGCGGTTCATGCCACGGTTAGGCTAGCCCTATGGATGGGCGGCCGATGACGCGATGGTGCCGATGGGTCGGCATTGGAACGTGGCGTCGAAGGCGGTGGGCCAGTAATAGCCGCGGGGATCGCCGTCCGGGCGAAGGTCCAACATTGCCATGGCACGCCCCTGCTGCTGGCAGAAGCCCGCGGCCTCATCCAGCACGGCGCGCTGCGCCTCGGCACCACCGCCGCGAACGGGGGCACGCATTTCCGACAGCACGTAGGTGTCCGGCCCGATCGCCACGATGCCGGATGTCATGGCACAGCCTGCCGCTAGGAGGGCGGCAGCCAGAGCGGCGACTTTATGGACGGGATGCTTCATGGCGTGTGCGGTTGTCTCTGGCCGATCTCCGCAACGTAGCGAGATTTGGGGCGGTGGACAATGCAACCCCGGCGTCAGCCGACCGGCCATCGGCGGCGAGGCAGCGTGGAACCAGGAACCGTGCTAGGTGTTCTGAGAGGTGGAATATGACGACCGATACATCCATGCCATCGGACCGGCAGAGGTTCATCGATGCCGTGCTGGCGGAGAGATATGCGCTGGCCAATCCGGATCGGGTGGCGGAGTGCGAGATCATCATGCCCGACGCGGTTTGTGCCTCGCTCGGGCTGCATCACAACGCCACATACGCGCAGGGTGCTGCAAAGCTGCGGCAAGTAAGATAGCTGGCCCAGGCTCTACAAGGACCTAGGGTTACGAGACCTAAGTCTTGCGAAGACCTATGCCTTGCGAAGACCTATGCCTTGCGAAGACCTATGTCTTGCGAAGCCCTATGTCTTGCGGAGACCGGGGAAGCGGCCCTCGTCGTAATGCTCTTCAAGTTCCGGCCGCTCGATCGTCACGTCATTGGGGCCAAGTGCCCGTCGCACGACGAACGACAGCTTCATCAACTCGCAAGCGGTCTGGATCGCGGCATCGCGGGAGCGCGCTACCTGTGACTCAACCCGGCCAGACTTGTCCTCGAACACGACATGCCACATGGAATTTCAACAATTCCCCCCTCATACGCGTCCCGGCCCGGCGACGCCGGGTGCTGCACACCACTGTATCACCGGGTAGGAGAGTTTCCTACTGCCATCCCTTCGGCCGCGGGTCGGCGGCTCTACGGGCTCATTTTCGGTTGGAGGGACCCCAGTGCCATGCCGGTGTTGCATTGCTGCGCCACGCCGATCGCTGCGCCGGGTTCGTTTCGGGGTTGTATGATCCTCGTCGCGTTCTGCAGGGCGAATCCTGCCGCTGAGGCGCCTAGCTCCATTCGCCTCACACAGGGGACACAGTTTCAATGCCGTTCGACCCCATCGTCTCCATGGCTCTTCCAGCCATAGGCTTGATCGGTGCTGTACTCGTTTTGGTTCTGCTGCTGCGTGCCTGCCTCGTCTTCATCCCGAACGACCATTACGGCGTGGTCGAGCGGAAATGGACCGTGCGCGGCAACCAGGACAGCAGCAGCTTCATGTCGCTCACCGGATCACCCGGCTTCATACCGGAGGTAATCCGCGGTGGCTGGCACGTGTTCTTTCCGGGCAAATACCGGATCCACCGCAAGGAACTGATCACCGTGCGGTCCATCGGCTATTTGTTCGCGCGGGACGGTGCGCCGTTGCCGAATGGGCAGGCGCTGGCGGCGTGGCCGGATGGGGTCGACCCACAGGATGCACGCAGCTTCCTGGGCAGGGGCGGCCAGCAAGGCCCGCAGCGCAAGATGCTGCGGCAGGGCACCTACGCCATCAACACCGCCCTGTTCGTGGTTTTTACCGAAAGCACGACCCATGCCGTGCCGCTGGGTGACGCGGAGAAGGCGGACTCACTGCACGCCATGCTGGAGAGCCGCAATGCCTTCGAGCCGGTGACCATCACCGGGGACCAGATCGCCGTCGTCACGGTCCAGGATGGCCCGGCGCTGGACCACGGCGAGATCATTGCGCCGACCGTAGGCACCGATGCCAAGCAGCCTGCGATGTTCCACAACAGCTTCCAGGATATCGAGCGGTTCCTGGCGGCCGGCGGTCGCCGGGGCCGGCAGGAACAGGTGCTGGTGGAAGGGACGTACTACGTGAACCGGCTGTTTGCGACGGTAGAGATGACGGAGAAGACTGTCGTCAAGATCGGCCATGTCGGCGTGGTGGTGTCCTATACCGGGCCGCAGGGGGTGGATTTGTCTGGCGACGACTACAAGCATGGGCAGTTGGTGGAACAGGGCCAGCGCGGCGTCTGGCAGAAACCGCTGCAGCCGGGCAAATATGCGATGAACCCGTTCGCGGTGCAGGTGCGGGAGGTTCCCACCACCAACTTCCAACTGCGCTGGATCCAGGGCAGCACGGACACGCATAATTTCGACGCCAATCTGTCGGAGATCGTGCTGATCACCAAAGATGCGTTCGAGCCGATCCTGCCGCTGTCGATCGTGGTGCATATCGGCCAGACCGACGCGCCCTATGTGGTCCAGCAATTCGCCGAAATCGGCAAGCTGGTGGACCAGACATTGGACCCGATGGTGAGCGCCTGGTTCAAGGACGCGGCGCAGTCCATGACGTTGATCGAGCTGGTGAACAGACGCAGCGAGTTGCAGGCGAAGGCGCTGGAGGAGATGCGGGCGCGGTTTCAGAAATACCGGCTGAACGTGATGGAGGTGATGATCGGCACGCCGCGGGCCTCAGTCGGCGACAAGCATATCGACACGGTGTTCGAACAGCTGCGGTCCCGCCAGGTCGCTCGGGAAAAGGTCGCCACGTATGAGAGCCAGCAAATTGCGGCGAGCAAGGAGCGGGAGTTGCGGGAGGCCGAGGCGATTGCATCGCAGCAACCGGCGCTGACGGCGTCGAAGGTCGCGATCGAAGTTGCGGCGAACCAGGGCGAGGCGGAAGTGGCCAAGCGCACCCGCGATGCCAAGGCCACGGTGTTGATGGCGGAGGCAGAGGCGCAGCGCGTGCGGCTGACTGGCCAAGCGGAGGCCGACAAGATCGAAGCCGTCGGTACCGCGAATGCGAACGCGGCGCGGGCTCAGGTGGATGCCTATGGCGGTGCGGAGGTGGCGTTGAAGAAGGTAATGGTTGAGATCTTGGCCGACGCCGTGAAGCATGCAGCGCAGCCAATGGTGCCCGGCGTCGCGATGGCTGGCGGCGGGTCCAGTATTCCAGACCTGCTGATGGCGTTGACGCTGGCGCGGGGCGATGTCGGCCGGGCGATCGGCGCGACGCCCACGGCCTGATCGATGGCTGGCGTCCACCGCGCAGCAGCGCGGTGGACGCCAGCATCATCCTAGTGGGCCGCCGTCGTCACGCTTCCCGTGCCGGGCAGAGGGGCGCCAGCGCCGCCGGCCGCCCCGGCCGACCCGGTCGCGGCGAGACCACTATCGGCCCGGACCGCCGGTGAGAACGCACTCGGCGGCGCGCTGCTGCATGCCGCGATGCCGCACAGAATTGCCGCGAACAGAAGGCCTTGAGATACTGACATGATCGGGACCGGATTGTTGTATGCCACGGGAACGCCGGCATCATGGGATAGTTTCGTCTCGAATTGTGACCGATAACCCGGAAGCCCAGACGGTCACGGGGCGCGACCGCAGCCGTGCCAACGAGTGACTATACAGAACTGTTGGGCGGAAATACTTAATTCATTGTTTTGGCACCGCAGCGGCACCCTACTGTCATAGTGATCTTCGTGAAGGACATTAGCCCATTGCAGAGGTCGCGTTGTGTCAGAGACTTCGCTAGCCTATGGCGAGTAACTTTCACGCCGGGATCAGCCATAGCGAGGTCGGTTGGACTGGCAGTACGTGATGAAGCCCGTATTATTACGGTATTGTGCCGTAATTACGGACAGGATAGGCGCACCTTCCAGGAGGCATACTGTCGTGCGCACACCGAAGACCATGTATCGTCCGACGCAGTTGGATCTGGCTTTGATGCAAGACCCGGCGGCAAAGGCAGCTGAGGAGGCCCTGCGCATCGCGGCCGGCGAGGGCCAGAAGGCGCGAACTCCCACGCCATGGCCGCTCTCCCCGGGCGCGCTGGCGCCGCGCGACAAGAAGGGTGACAAGGCGCATTAGCGCTTGGCTAGGATTTGACCTGAGGCCATTTTCGAATGGGTGTCCTGCTCTGCCGCTGGATGATGATCAGCCGGTCGGGGCGGCGCTTGGGGCAGCCTTGTAGACCGGTCTGCTGGATCGACAGCAGCGCCGCGGCACGGCCCTCTAGAATGGCATTTTCGGCAAAGCTCGCGTCCAGCCCCTGCAACTCGCGCTCGCCGAGGGAATCGAGCGAATTCAGCACGGCGGCCCCATCCTCGTGACGCCGATAGTGCTGGCAGAGAGAGGCGATTTCCGCGTCGTGGCCGAGCATCACTAGATCAGGGCGTAGGGCGACGAGCCAGGCCGGCGTGGTCCCATCGGCCGCGGCGCTATGACACAGGACGATGGCCAGAAACAGAATGGGCACCCGCATCAAAGATTCTCGTCTCAAGGTAGAGGGCGGCGAAAGATGAAATGACTGGCTGCAGGCAGTTGTTAACCACTCGGCGACATCTGAGACTAGCCTTATTTTTACGGTCTTGGTTTCAGACAGGGGCAGCCAACTCCTCGTGAATTTTACCCAGCGTTACGCTCCTTAGGATTGTCCTTTACTTGCTTTCCGCTTGCGGCACGGCGCAGGCTGTCGACCATCTGGCGAAACCTCGTTAGCGCTGGCGAGGGGTGGAGGCGCCTGGTGGCGATGTGGATCGGCGCCGACAGGCCGCCGCTGCGTGACAAGCCGCGATAGACGATGTCGTCGCCACCCAGCCGCTGCATCGAGGCGGGGACGATGGAGATGCCCAGCCCAGCGGCCACCAGGCTGAGCGTGGCGGGCAGTCGCGGCGCCTCCTGCGCGATGATCGGGCTGAAACCTTGCGTGCGGCAGGCGGTCACGATGGCATCGTGCAGCCCGGGGCCGCTGGCTCGGCGATACAGGATCAATGGTTCGGCGGCCAGGGCGGCGAGTGGTAGCTTCTGGTTCGTCATCGCCAAAGGGTGGCCCGCGGGAATGGCCGCCAGCATCGGCTCGTCCAACACCATGTCGAGTTGCAAGGAAGGCTGGCCCTTCACTGGGGAGCGGACGAAGGCGGCGTCCAACGCGCCATGCACCAGCGCGTCCACCAACTCGGCGGTGCCAGCTTCGTCCAGGGTGACGGCGACGCCGGGCAGGGTTTCGCGGAAGCGGCGCAGCACGGCGGGCACGAAGGGATGCAATGCGGCGGAACTGGTGAAACCGAGCGCGAGGCTGCCTTGCTCCCCCCGATCGGCCTTCTGCACGATGTCCGCCAGCTTGGCTGCGCGGGCCAGGATGAGGCGCGCTTCGGCCAGCAGGGCTTTGCCGCCTTCGGTGGGGCGCACGCCGCGGGATAGGCGGTGCATCAGGATGGCGCCGAGTTCGGTTTCCATGCCGCGAAGCAGCCGGGTCAGCGGCGGCTGTTGCATGCCCAGGCGCTCGGCGGCGCGGGTGACGTTGCCTTCCTCGGCAAGGGCGACGAAGGCGCGAAGGCGGTGCAGGTCGATCATCGATACCTTCAGGGTATCACAAATCGTCAGGTCGCATCATAGGTGACGGGCTGCGCCGGTCGTAGGCTCTGCCCCAACGATGATGGAGCGACGACATGGCCTGGTCGGCAACGCAATATACCAAGTTCGAAGACGAGCGGACGCGGCCGGTTCGCGACCTGCTGGCACAGTTGCCGGCGGCGGCGGTGCGCGTCGCGGTCGACCTCGGCTGCGGACCGGGCAACTCGACCGCGTTGCTGCGGGACCGGTGTCCTGGCGCCGTGGTCAGCGGCGTGGATAGTTCTGCCGACATGCTGGACGCCGCACGGGCCCGCCTGCCGGATGTGCGGTTCGAGGTGTCGGACATCACGGCGTGGAGCGGCAGCGGCGAGCCGGTCGACGTGATCCTGGCCAACGCGGCGCTGCAATGGGTGCCGGACCACGCCACGCTGCTGCCGGCGCTGCTTGGCCGATTGGCGCCGGGTGGCAGCCTGGCGGTGCAGATCCCGGATAATCTGGCCGAGCCCGCGCATATCCTGATGCGGGATGTCGCCGAGGATGGCGCCTGGGCGGCCAAGCTGGCGGGCGCCGCGCGCAGCACCGACAGCCGGCACAGCCCCGACTGGTATTATCGCACGCTGCACGGGGCGGGGGCGGCGGTGAACATCTGGCGCACCATCTACCACCACCCGCTCGCGGGCGGGGCTGCGGCGGTGGTGGAGTGGTTCAAGGGCAGTTCGTTGCGCCCCTTCCTGCAACGCCTGGATGCAGCGGAGCAGGAGGCTTTCTTGGCGCGTTACCAGGCTTGCATCGCCGAAGCCCATCCGGCGCAACCCGATGGGACGGTGTTGCTGCCGTTCCCTCGCCTGTTCTTCGTCGCCACCACACCGGGTTAGCACCGACCGAGCGCCCAAAGCTTAAGCATTGCGAAACTTCGAGTGATTATGGTTTTGGGGAAATACTGTGTGACTGCCAAAATGGTATGAAGCCGCCGTCCGACCCGATCATCATGCGCATGGCGCGCGAGGCTGGCCTGCTGAGCCTGGGCGTGGCCGATGTCGCCGGGTCGGTCGAGGACGTGTCGGCGCGGGTGACGAAGGGAGTCGTGGCGCTCGATCAGTTACAGGTGTTCACCTCTCTCGTGTCCAACGACAATATCGCGGTGGCCGCAGCGGCGGAACAGGCGCGACGGCATGCCGTGACGGCGCGGTCCGACATGGACCGATCCTATGCGTCGCTGGAACTGGCCGCACTTGGGGTGTCGCAGCTTGCCGCCGATGTGGCTGCCCTGGGAGCGGATGGTGCGACGCTGGAACAGGCGCTCCGCAGTATCGATGCCGTTGCGATCCAGATCAGTTCCATCGCGGCGCAGACGAGGATGCTGGCGCTGAATGCCGCGATCGAGGCGGCGCGGGCAGGCGAATACGGGCTCGGTTTCGCGGTCGTTGCCGCCGAGGTACGCACGCTAGCCGCCCGTACAGCCGAGGCGACGGTCGGCATCCGCGCTACGGTGGAGGGATTGCGCGCAGGGGCGCAAATCATGATCGGCCGGGCCAAGACCAGTGCCACGCAGGCCAATCTGGTGAACACCCAGAGCACGGATGTGCTGCGCCTGGTGGGAATGACCAAGCAGCGCATGGCCGAGATTACCGAGCGGACGGACCACATCGCCGATCACACCCAGCAGGTCAGCGGGCGCTGCACCGAGTTGCGGGAGGCGATGCGGGAGATGTCGCGCGACATGCATGGCTCGGATAGCGATATCCGCCGCGCGCGTGACACGATCCTGGGCCTGGTCACCATTTCGGAGGAAATGGTGGGCGCGGTGCTGCAGGGCGGCGGCGTCACCGACGATACGCCGTTCATCGATTACGTGCAGCGCGTCGCGGTTCAGGTGAGCGCGTTGTTCACGCGGGAACTGGATGCCGGCCGGCTGACCGAAGACGATATGTTCGACGAGGATTACCAGGCGATCCCCGGCACCAACCCGGTCCAGATGATGGCCCGCTACACCAAGACGGCCGACCGCATCATGCCGCCGCTGATCGAGGCCGCGTTGAAGTTCGATCCACGCGTGGTGTACTGCGTTGCAACGGACCGCAACGGCTACCTGCCGACGCACACCCAAGCATATTCCCAGCCGCAGAGCAGCGACCCGGTGTGGAACCATGCCAATTGCCGCCAGCGTCGCACCTTTCGGGACCGCACCAACATCCGTGCCTCGGCCAACGATACCCTGCCGTTCCTGCTGCAGACCTACCGTCGCAACATGGGCGGCGGCGTGTTCGCGGTGGTGAAGCATGCATCTGGCCCGGTGACGATCCGGGGCCGGCATTGGGGCGCGATTTGCCTGGCTTATGAAACGTAGGGCGTATGAAACCCAGGGCGTATGAAGTTCAGGGCGTATGAAACCCAGGGCCGACGAAATCTAGGCGGCGACGCGGACGATCTTCGCGTAACCGATCCGGCGCAGTAGCACCTGCAGCAGCGGCCCCGTCATGATCGTTGTCACCACCGCCATGATCACCAGCATGGTAAACACACGTTTCGGCAGCACGCCCAGATCGTAGCCGACATTCAGCACGATCAGTTCCATCAGCGCCCGCGTGTTCATCAGCACGCCGAGTGTGGCCGCCTGCCAGCCATCGAAGCCGGAGGCGCGGCCGGCGACGAAGACCGGGATGACCTTGCCGCCGATGGAGATGGCCAGGATCAAGGCCAGCCACGGCATGTCCGCCATGGTGAGGCCCAGCAGGTTGGTGCGCAGCCCGGTGAAGGTGAAGAACACCGGCAAGAAGAAAACCAGGACGAAGCGGCCGACCATGGTCTGCCAGGCGGCGACGAATGCCTCGTGCCGATGGAACAGCAGGCCGCCGACGAAACCGCCGAAGATGGTGAAGATGCCGATCATGTTGCTGGCACAGCCGAGCATCATGACCAGGCACAGCACGCAGGCCAGCAGGCCGGGGGGCAATGCCCCCGCCCGCACTGGGAAGTAGGCCAGCACCCGCGGCACCATGGGCCGCAGAACGAACCATAGCAGCAGGCCGCCACCGACGAGTGCCGCAGCGCGCCAGAGCAAGAATGCGGCCGATAGCTGTTGCATGGTGAAGGCGGTGATGCACGCCAGCAGCATCCAGCCGACGATGTCGTTGATGGCCGCGGCAGAGATCGCGATCAGCCCGACGCGATTCCGGGTCAGCCCGTATTCGCGCAGGATGCGGCCCAGGATCGGCACGGCGGTAATTGCCACCGCCACGCCGCAGAACAGGCTGTAGGGCACAACTCTGGCACCCGGCGCCAACGTGCCGGCCGAGGCGAACCCAAACCCGCAGCCCAGTGCCAACGGCACCAGGATGGAGGCCAGGGCGACCCGCAGCACGGCCCCACGCTCCTGCGGGAGGCGGAGGCGGCTGAACTCGAACTCGGTCCCGACCTGGAACATCAGCAGCAACAGGCCGAGTTGGCTGATGGCAGTGATGGCGGTAATGGCAACCGGGTCGAACAAGGCCGCCGAGGCGGTGGGGAACACATGACCGAACAGGGATGGGCCGAGTGCCAGGCCGGCCAGGATCTCGCCCACCGCACCGGGCTGGCCCAGCCGGCGGGCGGCGGCGTTACCCAGGGCGGCCACGCCGATCATCACGATCAACTGGCCCAGCACGAGCAGCAGCAGATGCTCGGTCGCGTATGCCGACGCGGTCATTGTCCCACCCTCGTACGTCGCGAGGGCATAACAATCACCGATCCCTGCAACAAGGCTCTAATGCTGAGTACGGCGGGCACCCGGCTGGCGGGCAAGGGCAATGAGTTCGGTTTGGCGGAAGGTGTTGGTCTTCTGGAACACCCGGTCCAGATGCGATTTGGCGGTGGCGCGGGAAATGCCGAGTTGCTGCGCCGACCACGCCAGGCCGTTGCCAGACAACACCGCATCCAGCAGCCGCGTTTCGGCCGGGGTGAGGTCGAAGCGGCGGGCAAAATCGTCACCCTCCAGCCCTTCCACCTGCACCAGGCAGCGGGCGCGGCCGGCGCCGTCCATGCCGAGTTCGGACCAGCGGGTCTGGGCACTCGGGAGCGGTGTCACGGTGATGCTGATGGGTCGACGACCAGGGCGGGCTACCTCGATCACGGTGCCGGTGGCCGTGCTGTGGCGGCCCAGCGCATGGGACACGGCGCGCTGTAGCCTGGCATCGTTGGATGCGTCCTGGATCTGCAGCGCGCCAGCGGTGACAGACAGCCAATCGGTCGCCGGGTCGGCCAGCATCTGGTCCGCGGCCGGACTGGTGAGCATGACGTGACCCAGGCCGTCCAGCAGGAAACCCGGGCCGGACATGGCGCCGAGCATTTCCAACATGGCCTGCAAACGGTGCTCGTGGCTTTGCACCCGCATAGAGACGCGGATGGCGTGCATGAGATGGGGCGCCAGGCGATGCAGGAAATTCCGATCGGCTTTGGTCGCCTCCCCGGTACCATCCGGGCGCACCAACGTCAGCGGGATCACCGTGTTGCCCATGCGGTGTACGACCAGGGTGAGCGGGCTGCACAGGCCCTGCGGCTTGGCCCAGCCGTTATAGAACTCGGTCCGGCGGAAATCCTGCGTGCGGATGACGTCGCCGTTGGCGATGATGGCGCCGGGCTGCATCTTTTGGGCGCAGCCGAATAGCGGGTTCATCGGTAGATAGCGGTCGAACGTGCGCGCGACATGCTGTGGATCGAAGCCGAAATAGGTGATGGGATTGCCGCGGCCGGTCGCCGGGTCCTCGACCGTCAATCCGCCGGCCACGCAGCCCAGCAGTCGCGCCAATTGACGCAACAATGGGTCCCACGCGGCACTATCCAGCGCCGCGTCGTGGATGAGCCCAATGGTTGAGAGGTAGTCAGACTCCGTAATCCGCATGGTCCGCCGAGTGCGCCCTACCCGCCGGGGGACATAAAGTGCCGGCTGGCCGCTAGTTTAACAGTTTCGGCAGCGGCTGCGACTCGATTTTAGCCGACATCACGTAATCGCGAGCTTTGTTGACATGCGTACCACTATGGTCGCGGCCCCAAGTGTATTTGCTTATTCGATGCGACGGCCTGATTACGGTTGCAAAACAGGATTACTACTGCATTGTCGGCGGTGCCGTATGATGAATCGCCATACGGCGCACACGATCCACCGTGTCCTTAAGGTCATAGGGCTTCGGCACGAAGTGGGCGCCGGGCGGCAGGTCCGATGGCTCCAACCTGGCTTTGCCGGACGCGATCAGGAGGCGGATCCATGGCCAGTTTTCGTGAACGTGGTGGACGAGGGCCAGGCCGTCCATGGTGCCCGGCATGTGGATGTCGGTGAATAGCAGGCTTACCTCGCCCTGATGCGCCTGGAGGATGACGAGCGCCTCATGTGCATCCGCGGCCTCCCGCACGTCGAACCCGGCATCCGACAAAACGTCCGCCATGAGGGCTCGGATAAGGAACTCGTCCTCTACCAGCACGACGACGACTGGCTTGGCTGAAACAGACTGCAACGTTCCCATGGTCTGATAAGCCGTTCGATGCCCGTTGGTTCCGGGCTCCCTTGACCGTGACCACGTAGGTTGGGCCATCTGGCCAGCCAACCGGACTTGGCCCTACAACCGTGGCGGCATCGGAGGCAGCTGGATGGCATACGAGACGATCATTGTTGCGTATGACAGCGGCAAACGCGCCAATAACGCGGTCCGGGCGCTGCGCGAGATGGGTGTGCCGGCCAGCGACATCCGGCGCCACCCGGTAGACCAGTCCAGCCTAGAAGACGTGGCCGCCGCCCCGGCGGAACAGAGCGGGCTGTGGACCTGGCTATTCGGTGAGGAGGCCGAGGGGGCGCGGCTGGCAACCTATAAGAAAGCGGTGCAAAGGGGTGGCACCGTGCTGAGCGTCCGCGTGATGGAAGACGAGGCCGGCCAGGTGCAGACCGTGCTGAATAGCTTCGAGCCGCTCGATCTGTCCGGTGGGGATCTGTCCGCCCAACCCGAGGTGCCCTGATGCTGAACCCGAAAGACCGCGTCGTCATGATCTCCGGCGCCACACGCGGCATTGGCCGGGCGGTGCTCGACCGGCTGTTGGCCGCCGGGTGCCTGGTGAGCGCCGGCGTGCGCGACCCGGCGCGGCTGCCGGAGCACCCGAATTTGTCGCATCACCGCTACGATGCCAGCCAGCCGGAAGCCGCGGCGAGTTGGGCCGCCGCCGCCATGCAGCGCCACGGGCGGATCGACGCGCTGGTGAACGCGGCTGGCATCAATCCGAAGGGCACGCTGTTGGATGGGGCGGACGCGCCGTTCGAGGCATGTTGGAACGTCAACTCCATGGCGCCGATGCGGGTGATCCGCGCCGCCTGGCCGCATCTGGTCGCCAGCGGCACCGGGCGGGTGGTGAACGTATCGTCGCTGTCGGGCAAGCGGGTGCGCAATGACAATCTGGCCTACGCGATGAGCAAGTTCGCGGTGGTGGCGCTGACGCAGGAGGTGCGGCGGCTGGGCTGGGCACATGGCATCCGTGCGACCACGGTGGCGCCGGGCTTCGTGGATACGGACATGACGGCACACGTGCCCACCGCCCAAATGGCACGCAACCAGATGACCCAGCCGGAAGATCTGGCCGTGCTGGTGGAGGCGGTGCTGCATCTGCCCAATAACGCGTCCGTGGCCGAGTTGCTGGTGAATTGCCGGCACGAGGACACGCTTTAGACCCGGCACCCTTGCCGGCGCGGCATCGCCACGATAACTATTTCGGCGATGATGACGGTCATAACCCCGGTCCGGGCGAATTGGTGGCGCTTCCAGTAGGGAGCGGCATGTCGTCATCGTCTATGACCATTGCCGCCGTCGCCCGGTGTGCTTTGGTCGATACGGCGTAGGCAATCCGGTCACGGCGGCTTCCACGAAAGGAAGACCTGTGACACTCCCGATTGACTACATGCTGCACGAGGCGACGCCCGATACCGCGGATTATCTTCGGCTTCGTCGGGTCAGCGGTCTGGCGCCCCGCAGTACAGCAGCGGCCGATCGCGGTCTGCCCAACACGTTTTTCGCGGTTTGCGTTCAGCACGGCGAGGATACGATCGGCATGGGCCGCATCGTCGGCGATGGGGCGTTGTTTCTGCATATCGTCGATGTGGCGGTCGACCCGCAGCATCAGGGCCGCGGGCTTGGGAAGGCCATCATGGCGGCGTTGCTGGCGCATGTCGCGGCGGTTGTACCGGCGGAGGTTTACGTCAGCCTGATGGCGAATGGCGAGGCGTATCGATTGTATGAGCAACTCGGCTTTGCATCGGTTTTGCCAGAGGCGCGCGGGATGGCTTTGTGGATGGGTGAACGGCCCTAGTCCGCGCCGCCCGCGGCCTCCCGATCCAGCAGGGCGCGTTTGCGCTGGACGCCCCAGCGATAGCCCGACAGCGCGCCGTTGGAGCCGACGACGCGGTGGCAGGGGACGACGACGGCGAGTTTGTTGGCGGCGCAGGCGCCGGCCACGGCACGCACGGCTTTCGGGTTGCCGAGTTGCGCGGCGACCTGGGCATAGCTGCTGGTGGCGCCGGGTGGGATGCTGCGCAGCACCTCCCAGACCCGGCGCTGGAAGGCAGTGCCCTGGATGTCCAGTGGTAACGTAAAGCTGTCGCGCGGGGCGTCGACATGGGCCACGACTTGCGCGACCCAGTCGCCGAAGCCGGCTTCGGCGGCCTCCAGCTGGGCGCGGGGGAAGCGGGATTGCAGGGCGGCCGTGTCCTCGCCGAGCAGAATGGCGCAGACGCCGCGTTCGGTGGCGGCGACCAGCACCGGGCCTAGCGTGCTATGCCCGGTGGCGTAGCGGATCGTCTCCCCTGCCCCGCCGGCGCGGAAGATGGATGGCGCCATGCCCAACATGTTCGCGGCTGCGGCGTAGAATCGTCCGGAGGAGTTGAAGCCGGCGTCGTACATCGCCTCGGTCACGCTGTCGCCGGCGCGCAGGCCGGATTGCACCCGATCGGCACGCCGGGCGTCGGCGTAGGCCTTGGGCGTGACGCCGGCGATGCGGCGGAACAGGCGGTGGAAATGGAACGGGCTGAGCCCGGCGGCGGCGGCCAGTTGGTCCAGCGCCGGGGGTTCCTCCGCCTGTTCGATGCTGCGACAGGCGTCGGCGACCAGGGCGGCTTCGCGTTCGGCGCGGGGCGGCTGGTCGGGCTTGCAGCGTTTGCAGGGGCGGAAGCCGGCGGCCTCGGCGGCGCTGCGGTCGGCGTGGAAGCTCACGTTTTCGGGCCGGGCCGGGCGGGCGGCGCAGGAGGGGTGGCAGTACACGCCGGTGGTGGCGACGGCGTAGAGGAACCGGCCGTCCGCACGCTTGTCGCGGTTGCGGAGCGCGGTCCAGCGGTCGGCTTCGGTGTCGAATGTGGCGGGGGCGATGGCGTTCATGGCGTGCTCCTTCTCAGGCATCGGACCATGCCGGGCAAGCATCGAACGGACACTCCGGGTCTTGCGCCGCAATCGAAATGGGGGGCGCGGGTTTGGGGAGCAAGATGCGGAGTGTTGGCATCGGGCGAGGCCGGCAGCTTGGGGGGGTCGTTGGAGTCGTGTCGCATGAATGCCACCCTGCCTGCTGCGTTTCGTCGCCTCGCCTGGTCCAATTTGGCGGCGCAGTCGGCCGACCAGATCGCACTGGCGGCCACGCCGATGCTGGCGGTGCTGGCGCTGGGGGCCGGCCCGGGCGAGACCGGGATGCTGGCGGCGGTGCAGACATTGCCGTTCCTGGTGTTGTCGCTGCCGCTGGGGATGCTGGCCGATCGCACGGCCCGACGGCGGTTGATGACCGGGGCGGAACTGGCGCGCGCGGCGGCGTTGATGGCGATTCCCCTGTTAGCGATGTCAGGCCATGTGTCGTTGGGCTGGCTGGCGGTACTGGGGTGTGTCGCGGCGACGGGCACCGTGGCCTACAGCGTGGCGGCGCCGTCGCTGGTGCCGGCGCTGGTGCCGCAAGGGGCGCTGACACTGGCGAATGGGCGGCTGGAACTGGTGCGCAGCATGGCGTTCACCGCCGGGCCGGCGGCGGCAGGGGCGCTGGTCGGGTGGGCCGGGGTGCCGGCTACCTTCGCGGCGGCGGCGGCGCTGTCGTTGTTGGCGGCGCTGCTGCTGTCGGGGCTGCGCGAACCGGCCCGACCGGCGACCCCACGCAAGGGTGTGCTGCATGATCTGCGGGAGGGGGCGCAATTTGCCTGGGGGCATCCGCTGCTGCGGCCGATCTTGCTGACGGCGGTGGGCTGGAACATCGCGTGGTTCGTGCTGCAGGCGGTGTACATGCCGTATGCGCTGACCACGCTGGGCCTGTCCTCCGCCGCCGTGGGGATCACTCTGGGATGTTACGGCGTGGGGATGTTGGCGGGGGCAATGGGGGCGCCGTGGCTGGGCCGGCGGGTGCGGTTCGGCACGCTGATCGCGGCGGGGCCGGTCGTGTCCGTCATTGCGGCGCTGGTGATGTTGGCATCGCCCTGGGTGCCGGGTTGGGGTGTGCCGGCGGTGGCGCTGTTCCTGTTTGGCGCCGGGCCGATTTTGTGGACGATCGGGCAGACCACGCTGCGCCAGGCGGTGACGCCGCCGGGCATGCTGGGGCGGGTGTCGGCGCTGATCATGATGGCGACGTTCGGCGCCCGGCCAATCGGCGCGGCGTTGGGCGGTTGGGTGGGATCGGTGGCTGGTCCCGTGGCGTGCCTGGCGCTGGCGGCGGTGGGGTTCGGGGTGCAGGCGCTGGTGATCGCCGCCTCCCCCATACCGCATCTGGCGCGGTTGCCGGATAGTTCGGCGTTGGCCGAAGCATCGGAGCGCAGTCCGGCGTAGACTGGGCGCCTGCCGAGGAACCAGACCATGACCAATATCGCTGCACTTGCCGAAGCTGGGGCCCTGGTGGGCGACCCGGCGCGCGCTTGCATGCTGACGGCACTGCTGGATGGGCGGGCGCTGACGGCGGGGGAGTTGGCTCGGGTAGCGGGGGTGACGCCGCAGACTGCCAGCGGGCATTTGGCGCGGCTGACGCAGGCCGGGTTGCTGGCGCAGGAGCGGCAGGGGCGGCATCGCTATCACCGGCTGGCCTCGGCGGCGGTGGCGCAATTGCTGGAGAGTATGATGTCGGTGGCGTCCGGCGTGGCGTCCGCCCCGCGGCGGGTGTCGACCGGGCCGCGGGACCAAGCGATGAAGCGGGCGCGCACGTGTTACGACCATTTGGCCGGGGAACTGGCCGTTGCCATGGCGGACCGGATGATCGAGCGCGGCGAGTTGGAATTCGCCGATGAATGTGGCGCACTGACGGCGGCGGGCGTGACGTTTCTTCGCGGCATGGGGGTCGATCTGGATGCTGCCACCGCGCGCGCGGCCAAGCGTGGCGGCGGCCCGGTGTTCTGCCGCCCTTGCCTGGATTGGAGCGAACGTCGCCCGCACATCGCCGGGGCGGTGGGTGCGGCGCTGTGCGCGTGCTGGCTGGATCGGGGCTGGGTGCGCCGGGTAGACGGCACGCGCGCCATCCGGGTGAGCCCGGCTGGGCAGGCCAAACTGCTACAAGCATTCGACCTGCGCTGGCCGGGTTAGATCAGCCCGAAGCGAGACGTAGGAAAATCCGATCTTCCTTGCGGATGAATTGCTCGCGCTGGGCGAACTCGTAGTTTTGCCGACCGAGCGGGTCGTGTTTCAGGCGCTCGCGATACGCCTCGTAGGCGGCGAGGTTTTCAATGTTGTAGATGCCGTATGCGGTGGTGGCGGAGCCCTCGTGCGGGGCGAAATAGCCGATGAGGTCGGCGCCGCAACGTGGGATCGCCTGGCCCCAATTGCGCGCATATTCCTCGAACGCGGGCTTCTTGAACGGGTCGATTTCGTAGCGGATGAAGCAGGTGATCACGGCGCATCCTCCTGGTTGGATGCATGGGCATAGGCCCAACCAGGAGCGCCACGCTTCGGCGGCGGCCGAACTATTCGCCGGCAACGATCGCGGTTTCCACCGCTGCGTGGGAGGCGACGCCGTATAGGGCGCCGGGGAGGTCGCCATCGCGCAGCAAATGCCCAGCGGCCATCACCTGGCCATACGCCGCGCGCGCCAATGCGCCGCCGACGCTGATGCGGCGTACGCCAGCGGCGGCTAGGGTGGAGAGCGGCACCAGCCCGTCGCGTGGGCCGGACAGCACGTTCACCGGCTTTGGCGACACTGCGGCAACGACGGCGCGGATGGCGTCCATGTCGGGGAGAGCGGGGGCGTACAGGCAATCGGCACCCGCCTCGGCGAAGGCGACCAGGCGACGGATCGTGTCATCGAGGTCGGGGCGGCCGTGCAGGAAGTTTTCCGCGCGCGCCGTGAGGATGAACGGGTGCGTGACCGAGCGGGCGGCGCGGGCGGCGGCGCGGATGCGGGCGACGGCGGTGTCGAACACGTGGATCGGGGCGGCCGGGTCGGCGGTCGTATCCTCGATCGTGCAGCCGCACAGGCCAGCGTTCGCGGCCAGACGCACTGTCGCGGCACAATCCTCCGGGGAGGCGCCGTAGCCGTCCTCCAGATCGGCCGACGTAGGACAATCCGTTGACCCGGCGATGTCGCCCGCATTGGCCAGCGCCTCCGCCTGGGACACGCTGGCGCGACCGTCGCGGCGGCCCAGCATGAAAGCGAGGCCGGCGGAGGTGGTGGCGATGGCGGAGAACCCCTGCCCGGCCAGGATGCGCGCGCTGCCCGCATCCCAGGCGTTGGCGATGACGAAACACCCCTCCCGATGCAGCGCGGCGAAGCGTTCGGCCTTGTCGTAGATGGTGGTCATGTCACTCCTTCGGGCGTGAACTGGGCGATGTTGGCCGGCAGCGGCGTGCCGGGGGCCAGGCGCGGGTCCGGAATCGGGGCGCCAGCGATGACGGAGAGTGGCAGAACGCCGGCCCAAACCGGAAGCGCATAATCTTCGTCGTCGTCGACGGGTTGGCCGGTGCGGATTTTGGCCGACGCCTCCGTCAGTTCCAGGCGCAGGATCGTGGTCGCCTTCAGTTCCTGCGTGGTGGGTGGGCGCAGGGTTTCCCAGCGGCCAGGGACGAGGCGGTCGCTGAACATCTTGAGGGCGTGGAGTTTGTGGTCGCCTTCCACCAATTCGGCGCGACCAAGGGCCATGACGGCGCGGTAGTTCATCGAGTGGTGGAAGCCCGAGCGGGCCAGGACCAGGCCGTCCAGCATGCTGACGGTGACGCACACCTCCACCCCGCCCACCAGGGTACGCAGCATGCGGCTGGCGGAGGAGCCGTGCCAGTAGACGTAGTCGCCGTCGCGCCAATGCGCCGTTGGGGTGACATAGGGCTGGCCTTCGACGACGTAGCCGACATGGCACAGCAGCCCGGCGTCGAGGATCGCATCGATGGCTGCGCGGTCGTAGGCCCCACGCTTCGGCATACGGCGAACCCGGGTGCGGTCGCTGGGGGCTACGTCCATGGTCATGATCCTTAATCTGGTTTGGCGGGGTGGAGGATTGACTCTATCCGGCTCAGGCGAAAGAACCGGTTCGGTAGAAAATGACTGGACCAGTTCGATGCGCAACCCGAGCAAGGCCGCCCCGCTGGGCCTGGCGCTGGACGCAACCGGGCGGGAACCGCTGCATCGGCAGATCGGGGCGGAGTTGCGCCGGGCGATCTTGGAGCGGCGGTTGGCGGGGGGCATGAAGCTGCCGTCGTCTCGGCTGATGGCGGTCGAGTTGGCCTGCGCCCGCGGCACGGTGCTGCTGGCTCTGGAGCAGTTGATTGCCGAGGGCTACATCGTGGCCCGCCCTGGCTCCGGCATGTCGGTCGCGGCGGATTTGCCGGACGAGATGCTGGCCGCACCGGCACCGGCGATCCAGGGGCCGCCGAGGCAAGCGGCCACGATGCGGGCCGGTCCAGATGCGGCGTTGCGGATTGGGCAGCCGGACCGGGATTTTCCCTTCCCGCTTTGGGCCAAATTGCTGGAAGCGGAGTGGCGGCGGCCGTCCTGGGCAATCGCGGGCATGCCGCATCCGTTCGGGCATCCCGGGTTGCGCGCGGCGATTGCGGACCATTTGGGGGCGTTGCGCGGGTTTCGCTGCGACCCGGCGGAGGTGGTGGTGACCACGGGGATCCGCGAGAGCGTGACATTGCTGGCCCGGCTGCTGTTGGCGCCGGGGGAGCAGGCGTGGATGGAGGAACCGGGTTATCCCGGCATTCGGTTGGCGTTGGAAGCGGCGGGGGTGCGCGCGGTGGCGGTGGCGGTGGACGAGGCCGGGTTCGTGCCGGATCGCGCGATGGCCTTGGCGCCGGGTGCGCGGCTGGCGGTGGTGGCGCCGGCGCATCATTTCCCGCTGGGCATCGTGCTGAGCCTGCAGCGGCGCCTGGCGCTGCTAGCCTGGGCGGAGCGGACGGGCGGGTGGATCGTGGAGGATGATTACGACGGTGAATACCGCTATTCCGGCCGGCCGTTGTCGCCATTGCGGGCGTTGGATCGGAGCGGACGGGTGGCGTTCGTGGGCAGCTTCTCGAAACTGCTGTTTCCGGCGTTGCGGCTGAGTTACCTGGTGCTGCCACGGGCGCTGGCTGGGCCGGCAGAGGTTGCGCTTGCGGGGGGCGGCGCGTCGATGCTGGGCCAGGGCGCGCTGGCGCGGTTCATTGCGGAGGGGCATTTCGCCGCGCATTTGCGACGGACGCGTCGAATTTACGCGGAACGGCAGGCGGCCATGATCGAGGCGATGCGGACGCATTGCGCCGATAGGCTGACGATCGTGGCGGATCCTGGCGGCATGCATTTGGTAGCGCGGCCGCTAGGTGAGTTCGATGACGCGGCGGCGGTGCGCGCGGCGGCCTCGATGAATTTGGCACCCAGTGCTCTGTCGGTCTGTTACGCGAGCGCGCCGGCGTGTCATGGCTTGCTGTTGGGGTATGCAGCGTTGCCAGTGGCGGAGATGAATGCGGCGGTGCGTCGGTTGCGCGCCGCGCTGGCGCTGGCGAGGAATTAGCAGCAAGGATGGAATGAACCACTGCGGGCAGTGTCTTGATGATGGCGCGCAACATCAGCGCCGATTTGCATGGGAGACACCGATGCCGAAAAATCTCGTCTTACTTGCCGGGTTTCTGAGCCTTGCCATGGGTGGCTGCGCGATGGCCCAGGGCGCGGCGCCCGCCACGGTGGCGACCACCGCCAAGGGGCCAGCCTTCGTGGATGCCAAGGGCATGTCGCTGTACACGTTCGACAAAGACAGCGCGGGCAAGTCCGTCTGCAACGGCCCGTGCCAAGGGAATTGGCCGGCGATGATGGCCACGGCCTCTGCCACGGCATCCGGCGGTTGGAGCGTCATCACCCGCGACGACGGCAGCAAGCAGTGGGCGTATAAGGACAAGCCGCTGTATACCTTCGCCAAGGACACCATGCCGGCCGACAGCAAGGGTGATGGCTTCCTGAACGGCGCGTGGCATCTGGCCAAGCCGTAACGATCCAGCCGCCTCCGTGACCGATCTATCAGCGGCGCTAGAACCCCACATACCGGCGCTGCGCCGGTATGCCTGGGCGCTGGTGCGCAATCAGGAGGCGGCAGACGATTTGGTGCAGGATTGCCTGGAACGGGCCATCGGGCGCTGGCATTTGCGGCGGCGGGACGCCAGCACGCGCGCCTGGCTGATGACAATCCTGCGCAATTTGTTCCTGAACGACATACGCCGCCGCACCCGGCAGGGCCGTCACGTGGAACTGGCCGAGGCGCATGGGCATGAGGGCCAGGACGCCAATGGCGAGCGTCGGCTGATGGCCCGCGACGCGCTGGCCGCGCTGGATAGTTTGGGGGAGGACCAACGATCGCTGCTATTGCTGGTGGGTGTTGAAGACCTGTCCTACGCAGAGGCGGCCGCCGTGTTCGGCGTGCCCGAGGGCACGATCATGTCGCGATTGAGCCGGGCACGGGCCCAATTGCGGCGCCTGGTGGAGGGCGGTGAACGCGTGATGTTGCGGAGGGTGAAGTGAGCGAGGACGGGCGCCCCATCGGCGAGGACGACATCGAAGCCTATGTCGATGGCCGGCTGTCGGTGGCACGGCGGGACGCTGTCGGGGCAACACTGGCGAACGCCCCGGCGTTGCAGGCGCGCGTCGATGCCGACCTGGCGCTGCGCCACGCCCTGCGCGAGCGGTTGGCGCCGATTGCGGAGCAGCCTCTTCCATCGCGGCTGCGCGTTGCGACATTGATAGGCCGGCGACGGGCGCGGTTGCGGCGCAGCCTGAGCGCGGTTGCGGCGTCGGTGTTGCTGCTGGCGATTGGGGTAGGCGCCGGGTGGGAGGCGCGGGGGTGGAACGCGCCGGTTCGCCAAGCCGGCCAGGCCTCGACGGCCGTGGATGCGATCGAGGCACATCGCGTGTTCGTCGTGGAAAAGGCGCATCCGGTGGAGGTCGCCGCGGCGCAGGAGGCGCATCTGGTGCAATGGCTGTCGCGCCGGGTCGGGCACACGCTGAAGGTGCCGGATTTGTCGGCGCAGGGATACGAATTGATGGGCGGGCGGCTGATCCCGGAGGCGGGAGAAGCAGCGGCGCAATTCATGTTCCAGGATGGCGCGGGCGGCCGGCTGACGCTGTTCGTGAAGGCCGGCAAAGCTGGGCCGGCACGATTTGCCTTCCTGCAATCCAATGGATACGCGGCGTTTTCCTGGAATGACGACGCGCTGAGTTTCGCACTGGTCGCGGCGGTGGAGCGGCCGGTGTTATTGACGCTGGCCGAGGCGACGTATCGCCAACTGGACCCGAGCGGGACGATGCTGACGCATTAGGAATAGGCTTATGCCACGGCGCGCCGTGGCTTGGCGGGGCGTTTGGGAAGGGCTGCGGCGCTCTCGGCGGTGAGGGCGAAGAATTCGGGGTGGCGCTGCATCACGGCCTCCACCGAGACGAACACGCCGCGCAAATGGCGGCGCATCGCGTCCAGTGCGGCTGCCGGGTCGCGGCGGAGGATGCCGTCCACGATCTCGCTATGCTCCTTGAACACGGCGCGGCGCTTCAGCGGGTCGTGAACCGTCAGGCGGCGAACGCGGTCGTGCTGGCGCTTGGCGGTTTCGACGACGGACCAGGCGCGTTCGTGGCCGGCCATCTGCATGAGGGCGGCGTGGAAATGTTCGTCGGCTTCGAAGAACGGGTCGGGCTCGCCCATCAAATGCCGGCGCTGGGTGGCGACGGCCGCCTCCAAGGCGGTGGCGTCGGCGGGTTGCAGGATTTCCACCAGCTTGGCCAGGGCGGCGCATTCCAGGGATTCGCGGACGAATTGGCCGTCGTAGATGTCGGCCACGCGGATGGGGGCGACGAAGCTGCCGTATTGGGGATAGATGGCGATGAGGCCCTCTTCCTCTAGCTTGATGAATGCCTCTCGCACTGGGGTGCGGCTGAGGCCCAGCCTGGCCGCGACCTCGTTCTCGGAGAGCGGGTGGCCCGGCAGCATACGCCCGGCGACGATGGAGTCGCGGAGATGGTTACGCACCTCCATGGCGACGGTGGTGCGCCGCCGGGCAGCCGCGATGCGAGGCTCGGTCAGCGGCCGTTCTTCTCGCGCCATGTCTTGAACAGATCCAGATTGGCTTCGTCCGTCGGCGGATACAGGCCGCGCGTGGGGTGGCCGGCACGGACGCGTTCGGTGACGAAATCCTCGTAGGCGGTCATTTCGGTGGCCTCGGCAGCGAGGTCGTCCGCCAGGTGCGCGGGCAGGACGATGCAGCCATCGGCATCGCCGACGATGACGTCGCCCGGGAAGACCGGGGCGTCGCCGCAGCCGATCGGCACGTTGATGTCGATCGCCTGGTGCAGCGTGAGGTTGGTGGGGGCGCTGGGCCGGTTGTGGTAGGACGCGATGTCCAGCCCGGCGATCTCTGCCGAATCACGGAAGCCACCATCGGTGACGATGCCGGCGACGCCGCGGGCCATGAGCCGCGTGACCAGGATGCCGCCGGCGGAGGCAGCGCGGGCGTCCTTGCGGCTGTCGATCACCATGACGGCGCCGGGCGGACATTCCTCGACCGCCTTGCGCTGGGGATGGGCGTGGTTGCGGAATACGCTCATGTCGTTGAGGTCTTCGCGGGCGGGGATGTAGCGCAGCGTATACGCCTCCCCCACCATGGAATCGGCTTTGGGTGGGGAGAGCGCTTGCACGCCCTGGATCATCTGGTTGCGGAAGCCGCGCTTGTAGAGGGCGGTGGCGAGGGTTGCGGTGCTGACGCGCTTCAGCTTGTCGCGGGTTTCTGTCTTCAAGGTCATTTGGCTAGTCCTAATAGATGACTGGTTCGGTGACCGGCGCGCCGAAATCGGTGCGGAGGAAGTCGAAATCGCAGCCTTCGTCGGCTTGCTGAATGTGCTTGGTGAACATGAAGCCGTAGCCCCGTTCAAAGCGCTTTTCCGGCGGGATCCAGGCGGCGCGGCGAGTGGCGAGTTCTTCGTCCGACACCTCCATGCGGATGGTGCGGGCGTCGACGTCCATGGTGACGATGTCGCCGGTGCGCAGCAGGGCCAGCGGGCCGCCAATGTAGGATTCGGGGGCGACGTGCAGGATGCAGGCGCCGTAGCTGGTGCCGCTCATACGCGCATCGCTCATCCGCAGCATGTCGCGATGGCCTTGTTTCAGCAGAGCCTTGGGCATTGGCAGCATGCCCCATTCGGGCATGCCGGGGCCGCCCTGGGGGCCGGCGTTGCGCAGGACCAGGACGTGGTCGGGGGTGATGTCCCAGGTTTCGTCGTCGACGGCTTTTTTCAGGGAGGGGTAATCGTCGAACACCACGGCCGGGCCGGAGTGTTTGAGGAAGCGCTGGTCCATGGCGGCGGGTTTGATGACGCAGCCGTCGGGGGCGAGGTTGCCGGTGAGCACGGCGAGGGAGCCTTCGCCGTAGATGGGGTTTGAGGTAGTACGAATGACGTCCTCGTTGTAGACTTTGGCGCCGGCGATGTTCTCGCCGATGGTGCGGCCGCTGACGGTGAGGCAGTCGAGATGCAAATGGTCGCGAATGTTGCCCATCAACGCGCGAATGCCGCCGGCGTAGAAGAAATCTTCCATCAGATAGGTGGAGCCTGTGGGGCGCACGTTGCCGATGACGGGGACGCGGCGGCTGTAACGCTCGAAATCCTCCAGCCCGATCTCCTGCCCGGCGCGGCGGGCCATGGCGATGAGGTGGATGATGGCGTTGGTGGAACAGCCCATGGCCATGGCGACGGCGATCGCGTTTTCGAAGGCTGGCTTGGTCTGGATCTTCTGCGGGGTCAGGTCTTCCCACACCATTTCGACGATGCGGCGGCCGCATTCGGAGGCCAAGCGGATGTGACCCGCGTCGGCGGCGGGGATGGACGAGCCGCCGGGTAGCACCATGCCGACGGCCTCGGCGATGGCGGTCATGGTGGAGGCGGTGCCCATGGTCATGCAGGTGCCGTAGGACCGGGCTATGCCGCCCTCGACGCCGAGCCAGTCTTCCTCGGTGATTTTACCGGCGCGCAGTTCGTCCCAGTATTTCCAGCTATCAGAGCCGGAGCCCAGGATCTTGCCGCCCCAGTTGCCGCGCAGCATCGGGCCAGCGGGCATGAAGATGACGGGGATGTTCATGCTGGTGGCGCCTAGCAGCAGGCCCGGCGTGGTCTTGTCGCAGCCGCCCATCAGCACGGCGCCGTCGACGGGGTGGGAGCGCAGAAGCTCCTCCGTCTCCATGGCTAGCATGTTGCGGTACATCATGGTGGTGGGCTTGACGAAACTTTCGGAGACGGAGAGGGCGGGGAGTTCCACGGGGAAACCGCCGGCCATCAGGATGCCGCGCTTGACGTCCTCGACCCGGGTTTTGAAGTGGCTGTGGCAGGGCTGCAGGTCCGACCAGGTGTTGAGGATGGCGATCACGGGTTTGCCGGTCCATTCCTCCGGCGCGTAGCCCATCTGCATGGCGCGGGAACGGTGGCCGAAGGAGCGGAGGTCGGCCGGGCCGAACCAGCGGCGGCTGCGCAAGGTCTCCGGCGTTTTGCGGCCGGCGGATGGGGGGGATTGATCTGCCATCGTTTGTTTCCTCGACTCTGCGGCGCCGTTGGCGCGGTCTTTCACTGGTCCTACAACACTTGCATGCAAGACAAAAGGGCGGCGGTCCTGCGGCACGGCACGCGGTGTGCTAGAGCCAGCGGGACTGAGTTGGAGTTGCCTGAGCATGCCCCTGCCCTATCCGAACCGCCGCCTGGTGCTTGGCGGCCTGGCCGCCGCCTCGCTTGCCCCAAGGGCGCAGGCGCAGAGCAGCGACAGCTTCGTCGTTGCGACCTATGGCGGGTTGTTCGAGCAGATTTTGCGCAAGAATGTGATCCCGGATTTCGAGGCGAAGCACGGCGTGCGCGTGGTGCTGGAACTAGGCCAGGGGACGACGTTCCTGCCGAAGCTGGCGACGGCGCGCCGCCGGTCCCCCTACGACGTGGTGTACGTGAACGACGACGAGGCAGCGCTGGGCGGATCGATGGGGCTGTGGGCGCCGGATATGTCGGCTCAGATCCCGAATGTGGCGGCACTCTACCCGTCGCTGCGGCCGTCCAAGGCGATGCCGCTGTATACGACGACGGTGTACGACTTCCCGCTGCTGTATCGCACCGCCTTGGCGGCGCCGACGTCATGGGGGGATTTGTGGTCGATCGACCAGGCGGTGGGGGTGCCGCACATCTCCAACTCGTACGGGCTGACGTTCCTGCTGATCGCGGCGCTGCTGAATGGCGGGGATGCGGCGAACATGGCGCCGGGGTTCGCGGCGGTGAAGCGGCTGAAGAACCCGAAGGTGTGGCGCGGCATCACCCAGGGCTACGGCATGTTCCAGCAAGGCGAAGTGGTGGCCGGGCTGATGTATAATCACCGCGCCCAGCAATTGGTCGATGCCGGGCTGCCGGTGGCGATGGTGCATCCGAAGGAGGGCGTGTGGGGCCAGCGCACCGGGTTGCAGATCCCGAAGACGGCGACCCGGCCGGACTTGTCCGCCGCATGGGCCGATATCGCGCTGGGGGTCGACTACCAGGCCGCGTTTGCCGAGGGATTGTACAGCCCGTCCAACGCGAAGGTGCCGTTGAAGCAGGCGGAGAAGTTCGTCACCGGAGAGGCGCGGATCAACGGGCTGCGGTTCCCGGATTGGGACGTGATCAACCCGCAGCGGGATGCGTTATTGGATCAGTGGAACCGGGTGGTCGGGAATTAGACTCCGGTTCCCATAGCACGATCGAGGCCTAGCACCTTCTGGAGCAGCGCGATCAGGCCGAAGGCGAAGATGATCAGCAGGGTGGAGACGGCGGCCACCATCGGGTCTACGGCAAAGTCGATGTAGGTGTAGATCCGCACCGGCAACGGCATCACGTCCGGTCCGGCCAGGAAGATCGATACCGTTGCCTGGTCGAACGAGGTGATGAACACGAAGATCATCGCCGCCATGATCGAGGGCGCGATCGCCGGCAGGGTGACGCGGAACAAGATGCGCAGGCCGCCAGCGCCGAGGCTGCCGGCGGCCTCCTCCAGCGCCGGGTCGAGGCCGACCAGGCCGGCACCGACGGTACGGCAGACATAGGGGATGGTGATCAGGATGTGGCCGATCAGCAGCCCGGTCAGCGGCGCGTCCATGTCGATGAGGTAGTAGAATTGCAGCAGCGCCACGCCGGTGACGATGGTTGGCAGCACCAGCGGCGACATGAGGAAGGCGCGGAACAGGCGTTGGCCGGTGACGCCGTGGCGGTGCAGGCCGATGACGGCAGCCACGCCCAGCGCCATCGCGCAGAGGCTGCACAGCACCGCCAGCACGATGCTGATGAGGAAGGACTGCAGGAAATCGCCCCGATGCAGCAATTGTTCGTACCAGCGCAGGGTGAAGCCGGCGGGTGGAAAGGCGACGTAGGGCGTTTCGGTGAACGAGCCGCCGATGATGACGATCAGCGGGCCGAGGATGAACAGCACCACCAGCCAGCCGAGGATATCCAGCGCCTTGTCGAGCATCATGCCTCCCGAAACAGGCGGCCGTGCAGGGCGATGACGGCGGCGTTGATCACCAGCAGCGCCATCACCAGCGTCGCACCCACGGGCCAGTTGGCGGAGAAGGTGAATTTCTCATAGATCACCGTGCTGATGGTGGAGACGCGATTGCCACCCAGCAGGCTTGGCGTAATGAACGCGCTGATGGTGAAGGTGAACACCAGCAGCGACCCGGCGCCGATGCCGGGTAGCGAGAGCGGCAGGATGATCTTGCGCAGGATGCGGGCGCGGGATGCGCCCAGGCTGTCGGCCGCGTCGACCAAGGCGGCGTCGATGCGTTCCAGCACGCCGATCAGGCTCAGCGCCATCAGCGGCAGGCTGACGTGGACCAGGCCGACCACGACGGCGAACATGTTGCCGCCGAGGGGGAGCGGTGCGGTGGTGAGGCCGAGCGCCTGCAGCCATTTGTTCACCACACCGGTGTCGCCCAGCAGCACCAGCCAGGCGTAGGTGCGGACCAGCAGGTTGATCAGCAGGGGTGACAGGGTGATGGCGATCAGCAGGCTTTTCAGCCGCGGGCCGGCGCGGGCGATTTTGAGCGCCAGGGGATAGCCGAGCAGCAGGGAGATCACCGTCACCAGCACACCCAGCCCGATCGTGCGGGCCATGAGTGCGAGGTAGAACGGGTCGGTGAGCACGGCGGTGTAGTTCGCCAGGGTGAATTGCGGGATGTAGAGCTGCATGGCGCTGAAGCGGAACACGCTCAGCCGCAGCACCATCGCGTAGGGGGCGACCAGGAACACCAGGTAGAACAATGTCACCGGGCCGAGGTAGAGCGCCAACGCGGCGCGGCGCGGCATTTGGGTGTTCATCAGTGGGGCAGCACGCGGCAATCGGCCGGGTCGGCGTGCAGATGCACGTGGGTGCCGATTGTGAAGGCGGACGCGGCGGCGGGGGAGAGGTGGGCGCAGACGATGCCACCGGGCGTGGCCATTTGCAGTTCCACCATGGCGCCCAAAAAGCGGCGTCCGGTGATCGGCATGCCATTGGCGGCGGGGCTGACGCGGAGTTTGTCGAACGGCACCTGGACGACGCTGCCGGGTGGGGCGCCGGGGAGGATGCTGGCGGCGTCGCCGCGCAACAGGTTGCCAGCGCCGACGAACTCGCACACCCAGGCGGAGTTGGGGGCGGCGAACAAGCTCTCCGGCGTGTCGATCTGGGCGATTTTTCCGTCACGCATCACGACGATGCGGTCGGCCATGGACATCGCCTCCTCCTGATCGTGGGTGACGAACAGAGCGGTGACGCCGAGGCGGCGTTGCAGGGCTTTGAGTTCGGTTTGCATCTGCACGCGGAGCTGTTTGTCCAGGGCGCCGAGCGGTTCGTCCAGGAGTAGGAGGTCGGGTTCGATGACGATGGCGCGGGCCAAGGCGACGCGTTGTTGTTGGCCGCCGGAGAGTTGTTTGGGGCGGCGGTCGGCGAAGGCGGACAGGCCCACCAGGCCGATCGCGTCGCGGGCGCGCTGGGTGGCGGCAGATTTGGGGATGCCGCGGCATTCGAGGCCGAATAGCACGTTCTGCAGCACGCTCATGTGCGGGAACAGGGCGTAGGACTGGAAGACGATGCCGATGTTGCGGTGGCGCGGTGCCAGCCCGGCGACGTCGCGCCCGTTCAGCCGCACGGCGCCCTGCTGGGGATGAACGAAGCCGGCGATGGTCCGCAGCAGCGACGTTTTGCCGCAGCCGGACGGGCCGAGCAGGGCCACGAATTCGCCGCTTGCCACTTCCAGGTCTATGCCCTGCAGCGCCGCGACGCCGCCATATTGAAGCTGTATGCCGGCCACGGCCAAGGAGGGTTGGGTTGTTGACGTCGTCTCGGGCGCGCGCATGGTGGGGAGGCGTAGCAACATCCATACCCCGCCGAAACCCTGCGTCGACAGGGGGCGAGCGCGCCTGTATTCCTGGGCACCATCAATCCGTCGCCGGCAGATCGGGGCCTTGGATGCAGTTCATCACCACGGGGGTCGCGCGCCTGGTTCCGGCCGCGGCCATGTTAGGCGTCCTGTTGGTCGCCGGATGCGCCAATACCGGCGGCTATGGCTATTCCTCCGACGGGGCGGTGCCGTACGATGGGTATGACCCGGCGGCCGAACGGCAGGCCGCGCGCTTCGCCCCCAGCCGCTACTATCCGCCCCCGGGCCCGGCGTCGGACCCGTGGGGGCCGTATATCCGGGAGGCAGCTTCGCGGTTTCGCGTGCCGGAGCAGTGGGTGCGCGCGGTGATGCACCAGGAGTCCGGCGGCCGAGAGCAGGCGGTGTCTCCGGTCGGCGCGATGGGGCTGATGCAGGTGATGCCGGCCACGTATGCCGGGCTGAAACGGCGGCACCGGTTGGGTGACGACCCATACGATCCGCACAACAATATCCTGGCAGGCACGGCCTACATCAAGGAGATGTATGACCGGTATGGCGCGCCGGGGTTCCTGGCGGCGTATAATGCCGGGCCGGACCGGCTAGACAGCTATCTGGGTGCGGGCAACCCGTTGCCAGCGGAAACGGTGAACTACCTGGCGTCGATCACGCCGAATCTGGGCAATGCCGTGCCGCTCAGTGGGCCGCTGGCGACCTATGGTGTCGGTTATGGCGCCACCTACGCCGCTGCCTCACCCAGGCCGGCGCCGACCGTCACCAGCCTGGCCGCCGGGTGTGACGAGAATGCCGCCTACGATCCGGACCATCCTTGCGCACCGCTGGTGCAGGCGGCGTCGGCGCCGGTGCAGCAGGTCGCCTCGGTCGGGTCGTGCAACCCGGATGCGGCGTATGATCCGACCCGGCGTTGCACGTCGTATGCCGCGCCGACGCCGTCGTATAGTGCAGCGCCGATTCAGGCGGCGCCGCTGGGCACGACGACGGCGGTCTACCGCCCTGCCCCGCCCAACCCGCGGGCCGGTGGTGGGTGGAGTATTCAGGTCGGCGCGTTCGGCAACCCGGCGCTGGCGCGGGCGGTGGCGGAGGGTGCGCGGACGGAGGCGATGGATCAGTTGCGGTCGGCCGCAGTGCTGCTGCCGCCGACGTCGCCGTTCGGGGGCAATGTGCTGTATCGGGCGCGGCTGGGGAATTTGTCGGCGAACCAGGCTTCGGTCGCGTGCCAACGGTTGAACCAGCGGCAGTTGCCGTGCGTGGTGGTGGAGCCCGCAGGCGCATAAACGGAGGTTCGTGGCCAGCCGCCAGTCAGCGGGTCGAATAGGCGGCTCGGCAGACGGACATCACGGCGTCGCGTAGCCAACGATGCGCCGGGTCGGCGTCCATGCGGGGATGCCACATGGCGGAGATCATGAAGGCCGGCGTGGGGAATGGGATCTCGAATCGTGCGAGGCCCGAGCTGATTTCGTGGCCATTGGCGGGTTTATTGCCAAAGCAGGACCGGGGCACGAGCGTCACCAGATCCGATTGGCTCGCGATCCGCATTGCATCCGGGTAGCCCGGCACGACGACGCGGATTGCCCGTTTGAGGCCCAGCGTTGCCAGCGCGTCATCGACGGATTGTACGACATTGCCGTCGCGGGACGCCACGACGTGGCCGCAGGCGGCATAGCGTTCGGGCGTCGCGCCTGGGTCGGTGAGCAGAGCATGGCCCACCCGTGCCACGCCGATGAACGAGTCCTGGAACAGGGATTGGGTGCGTATTTCCGGCGCGGAGCCGCCGAGCACACCGATTTCGAGATCAATCAGGCCTTCCCGAAGCGGCGCTGCATCCTTGTCCGGTTTGGGTGCGAAGCGGAGGCGGACACGCGGCGCGGCGTGGGTGATGGCGGCCACGACGGGAGCGGCCAGGAACTCCATGAACGCCTCGCTGGCGCGGATCGTGAACGTCAGTTCGAGCGAGGCGATGTCCAGATCGCTGATTTGCGGCCGGAGCACCGCCTGCACGTCACGGGTGAGTGCGTGAACGCGCTCGCGCAATTCGGTCGCCCGCGGGGTCGGCACCAGGCCACGGCCGGCGCGCACGAGGAGTGGATCGGCGGTTGCCGCGCGAAGCCGGGCCAGGGTGCGGCTCATGGCGGAGGCGCTGAGGCGGAGGCGACGGGCGGCGCCGGTGACGCTGCCCTCGGCCAGTAGAGCGTCCAGTGCGACGAGCAGGTTGAGATCCAGGTCATTCATCACCCGAGCATAGGACATGGCGCGAGGTGCAACTATAGTGTGCAATCGATGCGTCTGGCGCTGAGTGGGTGGCGTGGCCATAGTCTTGGCCGGTGACGCGAGAGGATTTGCGCAATGCCTATACCCAGCACGATTCTGATTATCGGCGCCTCGCGTGGCCTTGGTCATGCCATGGCTGCGGCGTTCCTGGAGAAGGGATGGACCATCGTTGGCACGGTTCGCGAGGGCGGAAGGCGGACTCTTCTGCACGACCTGGCGGACGAGTTCGCTGGGCGGGTGGAGATCGAAACGGTCGACATCTGCGCGCCGGATCAGGTGGCCGCATTACGGGACCGGCTGTCGGGCAGAATGTTCGAAATCCTGTTCGTGAACGCCGGCACCACCAACAACCCGGCGGAAACAATCGCGGACGTGACGACGGACGAGTTCGTGCGCGTCATGGTGACGAATGCGCTGAGCCCGATGCGGGTCATCGAGAGCTTGGAGCACTGCGTTGCCACCACGGGCACGATTGGTGTGATGTCGTCCGGCCAAGGCAGCGTGAGCAACAACGAGACCGGCATGCGCGAGGTCTATCGCGGCAGCAAGGCGGCGCTGAACATGTTCATGCGGAGCTTCGCAGCACGCCACGCCGGATCGGCACGCGCGATGGTGCTGATGGCGCCGGGCTGGGTTCGCACCGAATTGGGCGGCCCGGATGGGCGGCTGAGCATCGAGGAAAGCGTGCCTAAGCTGGTGAACGTGCTGCTGTCGCAGCAGGGCACGCCGGGCCTGCAGTATCTCGATTATCTGGGCCGCACCGTCCCTTGGTGAGCGCCTCGCCCGGCTCGATGTTCTAGGCCGTGGTGCGGGACACCACGCCGACGCGGGTTTCCACCGCGTCCGGCAAAGCGGGTTCCATCGGGCGGCTGCCATAGCGGCGGGCCAGGGTCGCGCACAGCATCAGTTGCAGCTGATGGAACAACATCAGCGGCAGCACGATGAGCCCCACTTGCGAGCCGGCGAAGAGCACGCTGGCCATGGGGAGGCCGCTGGCGAGGCTTTTCTTGGAGCCGCAGAAGACGACGACGATCTCGTCCTCCACCGGGAAGCGCAGGATGTAGCGGCTGACGATGGTGGTGATGGCGAGCACCAGCAGCAGCAACACCAGAGAGATGGCGACCAGCGTGCCGAGGCTGGCAAGGTCCAGTTGGTGCCAGACGCCGGACACGACGCCTTCGCTGAAGGCTGTGTAGATGACCAGCAGGATGGAACCACGGTCGACGAAGCCGAGAGAGGATTTGTTCCGGGTCAGCCAGCCGTTGATCCAGGGGCGTAGCGCCTGCCCGGCCATGAACGGCAGCAGCAATTGGGTGATGATGTCCAGCAGCACGCCGAACGAGAAGCCGCCGCTTTGCGTGTGCATCAGGAACGCAGCCAGCAGCGGGGTGGCGAAGATGCCGATGAGGTTGGAGGCGGACGCGCTGCACAGGGCGGCGGCGACGTTACCCTTGGCGATGGAGGTGAAGGCGATCGAGGACTGCACGGTGGAGGGCAGCACGCAGAGGAACATCAGGCCGTTGTAGAGCGAGCGCGGCAGGATGCTTTCGGGCAGGTAGCCCAGCGCCAGGCCGAGGGCGGGGAAGAGTACGAAGGTCGACAGCAGCACCACGCCGTGCAGCCGCCAATGCGTCAGCCCCGTCAGCGCGGCCTGCGGGGACAGCTTGGCGCCATACATGAAGAACAGGATGCCGATGGCGAGCGTGGCCGCCCAGTTCGCGATGGTCGCGCCCATGCCGGTCGCCGGCAGGATGGAGGCGATGCCGACGGTGGCCACCATCATCAGGATGTAGGGGTCGATCGGGGAGCGGAATTTGCGCGCCATCTTGCCAGCCTTCGTTGCCTCGACATTCTTCTAACCCGGGAAGCGCGTGGTTGGGGACATTCACTGTTATCGTGATTTGCGATAACCAGAGGCGATGTTGGACCCTACTCTGCTGCGCAGTTTCGACGCCGTGGTGCAAACGCGCAGCTTTACCGAGGCGGCGAGCCGGCTGCGGCTGGCGCAATCCACCATCAGCGGGCACGTGGCACGGCTGGAGCGGTCCTGCGGGCGGCGGCTGTTCGTGCGCGACACCCATAGCGTGACGTTGACGCTGGACGGGGAGGCGATGGCCGGGTTCGCCCGCAGCGTGTTGCAGGCGGAGGACCGTGCGCGGCGGCACTTCACCGCGTCCAGCCTGCGGGGGCGGCTGCGGTTCGGCGTGTCGGAGGATCTGGTATTGCGTGGCCTGCCGGAGGTGCTGCGGCAATTCGTGCAGACGCACCAGGCCGTGGATCTGGAACTGACGGTGGGTCTGAGCGGGTCCCTGCACGAGCAGTTGCAGGGCGGCGCGCTGGACCTGATCTTCGTCAAGCGCACCCGCCCCGGGCCGCAAGGGGAGACGGTGTGGCGGGAACGGCTGGCCTGGATCGGCCGGCCGGACATTCGGCTGGACCCGTCCCTGCCCGTCCCGCTGATCTTGTTGGCGCCGCCCAGCATTACCCGGCTGCGGGCGCTGGACGTGCTGGAGGCGGCGGGCCGCGCCTGGCGGGTGGTGTGCACCAGCTTTTCCCAAAGCGGCAGCTATGCCGCAGCGCTGGCGGGGTTGGGCGTGGCGCCGCATGCCGTGTCGCTGGTGCCACCGGACCTGGCCGAGGTCGAGTTGGGACTGCCGCCGTTGGGTGAAATCGACTTCGTCGTGCTGGGCAATGCCGGCGTCGCCGCAAGGGCATTGGCCCGGTTGATCCTGGACAGCGCGCCGTTGCTCCAAGGCGGTCTGCCCGGCTAGGGCGCGGGGTCTCATGCGATGAGCGCATCGTTTCGACACCCTGAACGAGCCGTTATTGAATTGACCCAACGGGTGATATTAATCTCGGGATAAGAGGGTGCGGTTGTTTCGCTCCGCCTGCCGTGGCAAAACACCGAAATACGAAGGCATGGTTGCATGACCGACACACTGATTGTCGGGGCTGGTCCATACGGGCTGTCTCTGGCCGCCTTTCTGCGGGGTAGGGCCGAATTCGAGATCGCTGGCGACCCGATGGGTGCGTGGAGCGCGAGCATGCCAGAGGGCATGCACCTGAAATCCGAAGGCTTCGCATCGACGCTGTATGAGCCGGCAGGGCTAGACACACTGGCTGCGTTCTGCGCCGCCGAGGGCATTGCCTACGCCGACACCGGCATCCCCGTCAGTCTGGGTACCTTCGTGGCCTACGGAAAGGCGTTCCAGAAGCGCCACGTGCCGAATGTGCAGGAGCGCACCGTCACCGCGATCCGGCAGATCGCAAAGGGGTTCGAGACGATTTTCGCCGATGGGGGCCGCATGCGATCGCGCCGGGTGGTGATGGCGGGGGGCGTGCAGCATTACGCGCAGGTGCCGCCTGTGTTGGGGGGCCTGCCGCCGGCGTTGCTCAGCCATAGCGCCGACCATCACAGCCTGGCGCAGTTCGCAGGGCAGTCGGTGGCGGTCATCGGCGGCGGGTCGTCGGCGATGGACATTGCGGCTGCCTTGCGCCGGGTGGGCGCCATCGCCACCATCATCGCCCGGCGCAACACCGTGCGATTTCAGACGCCGCTGGGGCGCCGCAGCCTGCGGGACAAAATCCGCACGCCGATGACGTCGATCGGGCCGGGCTGGAAGTCGGTCCTGTGCACCCGGGCGCCACTGCTGTTCCATGCGATGCCGGCGAAATTCCGCTCTACCATCGTGCGGCGCTATCTGGGCCCGGCGCCGGGCTGGGCGGTGCGCGACGCGGTGGAGGGGCATGTGCCGATCGTCACGGGCACCGTCGTGACCGAGGCGACCGAAGTGGATGGCAAGGCGCGGCTGAGCCTGCTGCGGCAAGATGGCTACACCGGGGTGTTGCAGGTGGACCATGTGATCGCCGCAACCGGGTACCGGGTCGCGGTCGACCGCGTGCCGTTCCTCGACCCGGCGTTGGCAGCGGCGATCGGCACCGCCGACGGCGCACCGTCGCTGTCGCGAAACTTCGAATCGAGCGTGCCGGGCCTGTATTTCATCGGCCCAGCCTCCGCCACCAGCTTTGGCCCGATGCTGCGCTTCGCCGCCGGAGCGAAATTCACGGCAACCCGCCTGTCGCGCCACCTGGTCGCGCGGACGGTACGGCAACCGCGGCGGCGGCCGGTGCTGCCGCATCCGGACGCCATCCCTGCCGAGGGCTGAGCGAGAGTTACGGCCATGCCAAGCAGGATCCTGTTTGTCGCCCTGGTGAACGATGTTGGCGGGGAGCGCCTACCGGCCGCGATGGGGGCGCTGGGCGCGATGTGCGCCACGCTAAGCCCACCGGGCTTCTACTGTGCCGAAACCCGGCATGTGAGGCGGCGGTTCACCCTGCCCCGGCACCGCAAGATGTGGCTCGCCTTGCCGTTCCTGCGCAGCCGGCTGGAACAGGCGGTGCGGGATTGGGACGCCGAGATCGTCATCCCGCTCGACGAGATATCCGCCGGGTTGCTGCGCGGGCTGGTGCAGGACCGCTCGGTCACGGCCCGGTTGTTGGCGCTGCTGGAAACCTCGCTGGGGGCGCCGTCCGGCTACGACGCCGCGTGCACCCGGGCGGGGTTGATGCAACTTGCCGCCGCGCAGGGTGTGCACGTGCCAGCCTTTCGCGTGACCGACGACGCGGACGACATGGTGGCGGCGGCCGTGGCGTGGGGTTACCCGGCGGTGCTGAAGACGGATAATAGCTGTGGTGGCCATGGCGTGACCATCGCGCACAGTGCGGCGGATCTGCATGGGGCCGTGGCGAGGCTGCAGGACCGATCCATGCGCCGACGGGTGCGGCTGGCGTCGCGATCCATGATCTGGCGCACCGCGCTGCGGCCCAAAGCCACGCACAGCCTGCCGGTGCTGCAGGCCTTCACCATGGGCAAACCCGCGATGCGCACTGTGTCGGCCTGGCAGGGCCGGGTGCTGGAGGGCGTCAGTTTCGTTGCCGAGCGCACGCATCCGGGACCGACCGGCCCCAGCACGATGGTCCGTCATATCGAAAACGCGGAGATGCAATCCGCGGTCGAGAAGCTGGTGGCGGCCCTTGGATGCTCCGGCTTCGTCAGTTTCGACTTCATTTTGGATGAGGCGACGGGCCGAGCGTCATTGATCGAGATGAACCCGAGGCCGATCGCCACGACAAGCCTCGGCGCATTGTTCGGGCATGATCCGTGCGCGGCGCTGCTGGATCATTTGAGTGGGCAGACGGCTGCGCGGGTGGAAGCGGACCCGGCCATGCCGCGATGCGTGGCGCTGTTTCCGAAAGAGATCGAGCGTGATCCGACGCGGCTGGATCGGTTGTGGGCGCCGACGATCCACCACGATGTGCCGCATGACGATCCGCCGGTGATCGCAGCCTATCTGCGGCGGTTGTCGCTGATCCACCCCGGTTCGATCCGGGCAATTGCACGGGCGCTGTCGGTGGCGTTGCCGTCCGATGGGGTGGCGAGCCAGCGGCCCGAGCGGGAGCCGAAACGGACGACGATGGCAGCGCAAGCGCGATAGACGAGACGGGCGCCAGCTTGGCGCCCGACCGTGTCAGGCGGCTTGGGCTGGGCGGCGCCAGGCGCCGATCTCCGGCTTCTTCATGCCCAGGTTCTCGCGCAGCGTGTTGCCCTTGTATTCCTTCTGGAACAGACCGCGGCGCTGCAGTTCCGGCACCACCAGGCGGACGAAATCCTCGTAGGAGCCGGGGATATGGGTGGCGGAGATGACGAAGCCGTCGCAGGCACTGCCGAACCACTCTTCCATCTCGTCGGCGATCTTCTTCGGCGTGCCGAGGAAGATAGGAAATTCCTTGATCGTGCCGCGGCCGGAGAAATGCACGAAGTCGCGCACAGAGGGGTTCTTCTTGCCGCTGAGCATGATGACCCGGTCGCAGAAGCCGCGCCAACCGGTGATGGCGGCCAGTTCCTCGTCGCTGAACGGCTCGTCCAGCGGCTTCTTGCTGAAATCGGTGTTCAGCACTTCGCACAGCAGGTTCAGCCCGTCGACCGGCTTGGCCAGGCTGTCGATATAGGCCTTCTTGTCCTCGGCCATGCTTTGCGATTCGGCGACGATGGCGTAGACGGCGGGGGCGATGTTGACGCTGGCCGGGTCGCGGCCGGCGTCGGCAATGGCTTGCTTGGTTTCGGCGTATTGCTTCTTGCCGATCGCCAACGTCGGGAACACGGCGAAGATCAGCTCGGCCCAGCGGGAGGCGAACAGGCGGCCGCGGCCGCTTTGACCGGCCTGGATCAGCACCGGGTGGCCCTGGGCGGAGCGCGGCACCGGGAATGGGCCGCGGGATTGGAAGAACTTGCCGCGGTGGTCGAGGCGATGGACCTTGGAGGCGTCGGCGAAGCGGCCGGATTGCTTGTCCACGATCAGCGCGTCGTCGCCCCAGGTGTCCCAGTGGCCCATCACGACCTCGAGAAACTCGTCGGCGCGGTCGTAGCGGGCGTCGTGTTCCAGATGGCCCTTGGCGCCGAAATTCAACGCTTCGGAGTCATTCAGGGAGGTCACGACGTTCCAGGCGGTGCGGCCGCCCAGCATCAGGTCCATGGTGGCGAACAGGCGGGCGACGTGGAACGGTTCGTAATAGGTGGTGGAGTAGGTGGCGCCTAAGCCGATCTTGGACGTTGCCATGCCCATGGCGGTGACGATCGGGGTCAGGTCCATCTTCACGGCGCGCACGCCGTTTTCCACGGTGGAGGTGTGGTCGTCGCCGTAGATGTCGGGGATCGCCAGGCGGTCGTCGAAGAAGGCCATCTGGAACTTGCCGTCTTCCAGGATGCGGCCCACGCGCTGGTAGTAATCCGGCGTCAGGAAGTCGCTCATGCTGCTCTCGTGCCGCCACGAGCCGGGATAGTTCGAGCAGTTCTGCGCCTGCAGGAAGGCGACGAGAGTCATCTCGCGTTTGCTGGTCATAGCATTCTCCTAAGGAGTTAGGTCAGATCGCGCCGCTGGTGCGCAAGGCGGTGATCTCTTCGGTGCCGAGGCCGAGCAGGGAGCGGAGCACCTCGTCGGTGTCGGCACCCATGGCGCGGCCGGTGTGGCGCAGCACCGGTGGGGTGGCGGACATGGTGGGCACGCCGGCCGGCAAGGTGACGGTGCCGATGCGCGGGTCCTCCACTACCAGCATGTTGTTGCGGGCCTTGAATTGCGGCTCCTCGAAGATGTCGGCGATGCTGTTGATCGGGCCGCAGGGGACGCCGAATTTGTCGCACTCGATCATCAACGCCGGGTAGTCGAGGCCGCCGACCCAGTCGGCCACCAGCAGGTTCACCGCATCGCGGGCGGCGACCCGGCGCTTCGTGGTGCCGTAGGGGCCGTCGCCGGCGAGCTCGGGGCGGCCGATGGCGGTGGCGAACCGGTCGAACATCTTGTCGCTGCTGCAGGCCAGCGCGATCCAGCGGCCGTCCTTCGTGCACCAGTGGCCGTGCGGCACCACGGCGGGCACGTCGGCGCCCATCCGCTCGCGGATCGTGCCGAGCTTGGCGTAGACGGGGGCGATCTCGTCCAGCATGCGGAAGATCGATTCGTAGAGGCCGATATCGACCACCTGGCCCTCGCCGGTTTGCGCCACC
>NZ_LMUY01000044.1 GCF_009765685.1 Acidisphaera sp. L21
TTCGAGGTTCTGTACACCAGCCTGGCGTCGACCGGCGCGCTTGCCGAGATCGGCTACCGGCTGTCCCTGGAACCAGTTTGGCCGAGCCGGATGCAACACGAATTGCACCGGATCGGCGCGCGGACGGATCGTTCGCTCCGGTTTGTGGATGTGAGGAGCTTGTCCGGGTTGGGTGTGGAGATTGGGCGGTACGCGAGCTTCAATTATTCCGCGACACAGGCGATTGCGGCGGCGGCGTTCTTTCTCGATTTCGACGGGTTGATTGTGCCGAGCGCGCGCTCCGAAGCGCTCAACCTCGTGGTATTTACGGAGAAGCTAGCCGATGCCGAGCGGTTGGGTGTGCTGGCGTCGGAGGCGGTCGATTGGACGGCGTGGCGGTCGCGACGGGTTTAAGGCAAGGCCTAAGGGGCCGTCGCTGGTTGATGTCGGAACGGCAGGGTTTGATGGGAAGCCGCCAGTCCGTCTTCGCCAAAAACACAACCCAAACGGACACTCGTGTTCCCCCTAGGTTAAATTAAGACCTCCATCCGAGAGCAAAATTTCGCCGGTCAAATAGGTGGACTCCACCAACATCATCACTGCCTGTGCGATATCATCTGGAGTAGCAGGCCGGCGCATTGGAGCGCGAGTCCGCCATAGATCCTGTGCTGCCGTCCAATCAGAGGTCATAGGAGTATCTACAAGGCCTGGTGCCACAGCATTCACTCGTATATCCGGGGCAAGCGACACGGCCAGCAAGCGTGTCATGTGATTGAGCGCGGCTTTGGTTGCTGCATATGGGATAGAAGCTCCCTTGGGGCGCACTCCAGCATGTGAGCTAATGTTGACAACATTTCCAGAACAAGCACGAAGTGAAGCTTCAGCTTCGGCAATAAGATGAAATGGAGCAACGACATTCACTTCATACAATTCATGCCAGATTTCTGAGGTTGCCGCCTTAAGGTCGGAGTGCGGAATAATGCCGCTTAATCCGGCGTTGTTCACCAAAACGTCGAGACGTCCCCACAGATCCAAGCTTTCCCGAACAAGCCGCGTTCGCTCTTTCTGCTGAGCTAAATCGGCGCGGATATAGCGAGCAAAGACAAGTTCTTTGGCAATTTCTTGTCCGGCGCTCGCCGAATTGCGAGAGTGGATAACAACCCTGTAGCCATCGTGCACGAGCCGCCGAGCTACAGCGAGACCGATCCCGGATGTTGAACCAGTGACAAGCGCGACGGGCCGGTTTTCACCATCAGACAATGTCCATCTCTCTCTCTCTTTCCTGATCCCTCTGCTGTTCTCGAACAGCATCAATAGATCAACAATGTTAACTTTCAGACAGTGGAAGTAAAGGCGTTCACGTCTGTCATGGATCGGAGGGCGCCCTTCCGGTATCGACTAAGCTTTCCGCCATATTCAATTATGATTATTTTGACGACGCCGTGACCGGGTCGGCCACGGTGACCGTTTGCCTCCGTGGTGCGCTGCGGGGGTTCGTGCAGGCGAATACAGGTGAGGATGGCGTCTACGAAAGTTTCGGCGCGACTCTCCGTGACCTGATTCGGCGGGACGAGGAGCGTGCCGAGCGGGCGGTGATCGGATGCTTGAAACTGTGGCCTGCCGTGTGGTCCTTGCTGGGGCCCATGCAAAGGCATCCCTCCCCTTCCGATGAGACCGTTCGTCCACCCGCGCCGTTTCGCGCGCGGGTGGATGAACTGGTGGATATCGGGATGAGCGTTGCCCGCCTGGTGGGGCGTGCGGCCGAGGCGGAGATGGACTTGGCGGATGCTGCCGCCAGTGTGGCGGAGGGGGCGTCGGCGATTGCGACCTCGCTGGCCGAGGCGATTGCGGCCGATGAGGCTGCCGCTGCGGCCGGGGAAGCCCGGCGGGACGTCGTGGACCGGACCGTGGTTATCGCGGCGGCGTTTGCAAAGGTGTCCCGGGCGATCCGGCAAACCATCCTGCTGGCCGAGCGGCTGGATCGGGGCTGGGCACGGCCGGGCGGGGCGGATGATCGCCATGCCATGGCAAGGCGGCAGATCGCTCGAGTGCTGCGCGAAGCGAGTGCGCGGGATGCCGACGGCGAAGCGGCCGAACGGCTGGAATCGCTGGATGCCGTCGACGAGATTGGCGACCCATCGATAGAGGCGCTCCTTCGCGATATTTGCCGCGTGTTGGGGGTGGACCCGGCGCCTTTCCTTGCCCGGTGCCAGGAGCCGCAAGCGGCGGCGCCAGTGGTGCCTGAGAGGGTGCCACCGCCGGGTGGGCGAGCCCGGGCGCGGTGCGCGCCAATCCGAGAGCGCCCGACGTAAAGCACCGATTTAGGCTGGCGTTATCGGACTTTGCGCGCGTTGACATGGCGCCGAGCCCACCGCATGTCTGCGTAGTGGCGCAGCAGTGGGACGAACGGATGCAGGCACTCGACGGCGTCCGGTTTGGCAACCTGTTTGGCAGCCCCGTGCTGGATCATCACTGGCCGGAGAGCACCGGGCTGAACGGGCAGTTGCGCGAGGCCATTCTGGTGCATGAGCGCGCCAGCCCGGGTGCCGCGTTGACCAATGTCGGCGGGTGGCATTCCGAAACGGGGACGCTCGGGTTTTGTGGGCAGGCTGGGAAGGCGTTGGTCCAGCGCATCATGGCCATGACGAACGAGGCCACGGCGCGGCTCTATGCCGACCATGATACGCCGGTTGCGGCGCTGGATTGGACGCTGAGCGTGTGGGCGAATGTCAGCCGCCGTGGGGCGTTCAATAAGATGCACACGCACCCTGGGGCCACCTGGTCCGGCGTGTATTACGTGGATAGCGGCGATAGTGACCCGGCGGCGGAGGGCACGGCGATCCATTTGACGGACCCCTGCCCCACCCGCTCCGGCAGTTTCTTTCCGGCGCTGACGGCGTCGAATATCCTGTTCAAGCCTACGCCGGGGCTGATGATCCTGTTTCCCAGCTACATGCCGCACACCGTCATGCCGCATAATGGTGATGGGGCGCGGATTTCGATCGCGTTCAATGTGCGCAAGGAACCGTTCCCGTGATCGACGGGCAGTGTTGCGTTCCCGTTTTAGTGTCAAAGGAGTTGTTTGCATGAGCCGACATCCTGTCTTGAGCAGCGGCCGGGTCGCGGTCGTCACTGGTGCGGCGAGCGGCATCGGGCTGGCCGCGGCCGAGCGGTTTGCGTCGTTGGGCATGAAGGTCGTGCTGGCCGATTTGGGCGGCGACATGTTGGACCAGGCGGCGGCTGCGGTGGCGGCGGTGTCGTCGGCGGAGGCGGTGTTGGCGGTGCCGACGGATGTGAGCCAGTTGGCGCAGGTGCAGGCGTTGAAGGACGCGACGTATGCCAGGTTCGGCGAGGTGGGGGTGCTGATGAACAATGCCGGCACCGCGCCCGGTGGGGGGCCATACGAGGCGATCGACCGGTGGCGGTGGGTGCTGGAGGTGAACCTTTGGGGCGTGATCAACGGGGTGCAGGTTTTTAGCCCGGCGATGCTGGCGCAGGGGACGCCGGGTGCCATCGTCAACACCGGGTCGAAGCAGGGGATTACCTGCCCGCCGGGGGACACCGCCTATAACGTGAGCAAGGCCGGGGTGAAGACGCTGACGGAGGCGTTGGCGCACAGCTTGCGCAACGAGGAAGGGGCGCGGATCACGGCGCATTTGCTGGTGCCGGGTTCTACGTTCACCGGGATGACGCGGCGAAACCGGAGCGAGAAGCCGGCGGGGGCGTGGATGCCGGAGCAGGTGGTGGACATGCTGATCGAGGGGATGAACGAGGGGGTATTCTACATCCTGTGTCCGGATGGGGACGTGACGCGGGATGTGGATAATAGGCGCATCCTATGGGCGGCACAGGATTTGACGGAGGGGCGGCCGGCGCTGTCGCGGTGGCATCCAGAGTATAAGGAGGCGTTTGCGGCATTTTTGGCGAAGTAGCGGGGCGCTGCCCCGCACCCCGCCAAAGGACAGTCGTCCTTTGGAAACCTTTGGGTTGAGGGGTGGAAGGCAGGGCCTTGCTATGTGTTTAGGAGGGCTTCGCCGTAATACGTGGATTTGTCGGCGACGCCCGGGAGGGCGAAGAAATAGCCGCCGCCAAAAGGCTTGATGTACTCCTCGAGCGCCTCACCGTTCAGGCGGGCCTGGACGGTAAGGAAGCCCTTTTCCAAATCGGCTTGGAAGCAGCCGAAGATGAGGCCCATGTCCATCTGGCCGGCCTTGGTGAGGCCGCGACTGAAATTATAGGCGCGGCGGAGGATGAGGCTGGAATCGGTGGCCTTGGTGCGGGGGTTGGCAAGGCGGATATGGGCGGTGAGCGGGATCGCCTCGCCTTCCGGGTCGGTGGCATAGTTGGGTTTGTCGTGCTCGTGCGCCATGCCCAGGGGGGCGCCCTCGGTCTTGTCGCGGCCGAAGATGGTTTGCTGTTCCTGAAGGGGGGTGCGGTCCCAGCGTTCGACCAGCATGCGAATGAGGCGGACGACCTGGTAGCTGCCGCCGATGGTCCAGGCGGGTTCGTCGGCGCCGGGTTGGACCCAGACGATGCGGTCCATCAGCGAGGTGTCGCGCGGGTCGAGGTTTTCGGTGCCGTCCTTGAAGCCCATCAGGTTGCGTACGGTGTCGCGGGACTGCTTCTTCACCGTGTGGGGGGGCAGGAACCCGTCCATCTTCCAGCGCAGGGCGAGCAATTCGGGCGTGTTCTTCACGATGTCGCGCAAGGCGTGGATGTTGGTTTCGGCGGTGTTGGCGTTGAACTGCAGCAGCAGGTCGCCGTGGCAGAAATCGGAGTCCAGCGCGTCGTTGGGAAATTGCTTCATCGGCACCAGCGCCCGCGGCTTGGCTTTTGCCAGGCCGTAGCGGTCGTCGAACAGGCTGCTGCCCACGGCCACCGTCA
>NZ_LMUY01000045.1:0-71291 GCF_009765685.1 Acidisphaera sp. L21
CCATTCGGGCAGGCGTTTCCAGACCCGGAGTGCGTCCCCGGCGGGGGCGTTGGAAGGGCCGAGGGCGCCGGTGATGTAGGGCGCCCATGCCCAACCGGCGGCGCCCATTCGCACCGCCAGCGCGCCGGCGTCGCGGTTGGCGGGGGTGTCGCGGCCGGCGGACAGGCGCGCCAGCAACGTTTCCACAAGGGTCGGCAGCAGGGCGGCCGCGTCCTCCATATCGGCGGGCGGCTCCATATCCAGTGCCAGCGCCAGGCCGCGCACAGTGGGGGCGGCGGGGGCGGCGGGCCGCACGAAGGCGTAGAGTTCCAGCAGGTCGAAGCACGGGCGCGGGCGCAGTCCCAGGCGACGCAGCGTCACCGGGGCGTGCACCAGGAGCGGCGTGGCGCTGCCCAGCAGGCGCAAGATGTCCGCGTGCGAGCCCGATGCGAGTTCGCCGTCATCGGTGAGGATGCTAGCCCGCCCGTGGCCGGCGACGATCGCGGCGGTCTGTGGCGTTGCCAGTTGCGGGGAATTCATACCCCGGTATATGGCCGTCGAGCGCGCCGTGGCGAGCGGGGGGCAGAACTATGCTGGAGCCAATTGACCCAAGAGGGCGCAATTCCTAGCGTGCGGCCGATGTCCGACACAGTTCGCAACACCGATTTTTCCCTGCCCAAGGCCTGGCCGTTCGAGGAAGCCGCCAAAGTCGCCGCCCGGTTGGAGGCGTCGGGCAAAGCGGAGGCGTTGTTCGAGACGGGCTACGGCCCCTCCGGCCTGCCGCATATCGGCACGTTCGGGGAGGTGGCGCGGACCACCTGGGTTCGCAACGCGTTCACCACGCTGACGGGCAAGCCGTCCCGCCTGCTGGCGTTCAGCGACGATATGGACGGGCTGCGCAAGGTGCCGGACAACGTGCCGAACGGCGCCATGCTGCGGGAATTCCTGGGCAAGCCGCTGACCCAGGTGCCGGACCCATTCGGCACGCATGACAGTTTCGGGGCGCATAACAACGCCCGGCTGCGCGCCTTCCTGGATGGGTTCGGCTTCGAGTACGAATTCGCATCCGCCACCGAATATTACCTCTCGGGCCGGTTCGACGCGGCCCTGCTGCGGGTGCTGAGCCTGCATGAGGAGATCCGCCAGGTCATCCTGCCGACGTTGGGGCCAGAGCGGCGGGCCACCTACTCGCCGATCCTGCCGATCCATCCGGTGACCGGCGAGGTGATGCAGGTCGTGATCGAACAGACCGACGCAGTGGGGGGCACCGTGACCTGGACCGACGCGGCGGGTGAGCGTTTCACCACCGCCGTAACGGGCGGGGCGTGCAAGCTGCAGTGGAAGGCGGATTGGGCCATGCGATGGCATGCGCTGAACGTCGATTACGAGATGAGCGGCAAGGACCTGATCGATAGCGTGAAGCTGTCCGGGCGGATCTGCGGCGTGCTCGGCTCCAAGCCACCGGTCGGCTACACGTACGAGCTGTTCCTGGACGAGCATTCGCAGAAGATCAGCAAGAGCAAGGGCAACGGCCTATCGGTGGATGAGTGGCTGCGCTACGCTCCGCCCGAAAGTCTGGGTCAATTCATGTATCATCAGCCGCAGCGCGCGAAGCGGCTGTTTTTCGACGTCATTCCCCGCGCCGTGGACGATTACATCGCCCATGTGTCGAAGGGTGGCGATGACCCGGCGAGCCCGGCCTGGCATATTGGCGGCGGGCGCATTCCGAACGATGCCGGCAGCCCGATCCCGTTTACGATGCTGCTGAACCTGGCCAGCGTGGTGAATGCCGACCGGCCAGATATGCTGTGGGGCTTCATCCGGCGCTATCACCCGGGCGCCGGGCCGGAGTCGACCCCGTTCCTGGCGCGACTGGTGGATTACGCGGTGGCGTATTACCGGGATTTCGTGCGCCCGGCGAAGCGGTTCCGCCCCGCCACCGAGATCGAGGCCGCGGCGCTGAGCGACCTGGCCGACACACTGGCCGCCATGCCCACCGACAGCACGGCCGAATTCATCCAGGACGAGGTGTACGCAGTCGGCAAGCGCCACCCCTTCCCTGCCCTGAAGAACTGGTTCGAGTGTCTGTATCAGGTGCTGCTGGGCCAGCAGGAGGGGCCGCGTTTTGGCGGGTTCGTGGCGCTGTATGGCGTGTCCGAAACCGTGACGCTGATCCGCGACGCGCTCAATAGACCGGCAGAGGCAGCGTGAAACGGTATCTTCGACACCTTCCTGCGCTGCTCGGCGTCCTGTTGCTGGTGGGCGCCATCTACGTCGTGCAACGGGAATTCCGGCACCTCAAACTATCCGACATCAAAATTGCGCTGGCGGCGATCCCGGCCAGCGCGCTGATCATCTCGTTTGGCTGGACGGTGCTGTCCTACGGGGTGCTGACGTTCTACGACCGGCTCGGCACGATCTATGCCGGGCACAAGGTGACGTATCGCCGCGTCGCCTTCGCCTCGTTCTGCGCCTACGCACTGTCGCATAACCTGGGCTTTGCCGCGGTGTCGGGTGCGGCCGTGCGCTACCGGCTGTACTCCCATTGGGGGCTGACGGCGGTGCAGATCGCCAAGGTGGTGGGGTTCTGCTCGCTGACGTTCGGGCTGGGCGGGCTGGTGTTGGGCGGCTGCATCCTGTTTTTCGAGCCGCTTTCGGTGCCGTTCTTCGCCAAGGTCCTGCCGCTATGGGCGTTCTACGCCATAGGGACGGCGATGTGGGCCGTGGTTGCGACGTATGTCGTGATCTCCAAGGTCGCCGGCACGGTCCGGGTGCGTGGGCACGAGTTCAACCTACCCAACTGGCGCATGGCGGTGGTGCAGGTGGCGCTTGCGTCCGTCGACGTGGCAGTGACGGCGGCGATCTTCTACGCGCTGATCCCGCCGACGCCGGGGCTGACGTATCTGCGGTTCCTGGCCTGTTACCTTGCGTCCTACAGCGCCGGGTTGATCGCAAACTTGCCCGGCGGGTTGGGCGTGTTCGACACGGCGATGCTGCTGGGGTTGGAGCCGTATTTGCCGCCGCCGGTGATCCTGGGCGCGATCCTGGTATTCCGGCTGTATTACTACATCATCCCCCTGTTCATGGCCGGCACTATGTTCGCGCTGAACGAGATCCTGCTGCGCGGCGGGGCGCTGGTGAAGGGTGGCAAGGTCGGTCGCAGCCTGCAGGGCCTGGTGCGTATCAGCGAGCCGGATTTTGCGGTGGGCGCGGCAACCGGTGCAGTGGCGATCTGCGGCGCGCTACTGCTGTCGCTGGGCGTGCTGGACGACCGGCCGGATTTTTCCTGGATCGACCCGGATTTCGCCGATATGGCGGCAAGCGCCGGGCAGTTCGTGCCCTCGCTGATCGGGGCGGCGCTGATGGTGCTGGCGATCGGGCTGTCGCAGCGGGTAACCCTGGCCTGGGGCGGCACGATCGCGCTGCTGCTGGTGGCGGCGGGATACACTGCGGCGCAGGGCAATCAGCTCTGGATCTCCGCCGTGCTGGCGTTGTCTGCGGTGCTGGTGGCGCCGTTCCGCGACGCGTTCTACCGGCATGCCCGGGTGCTGACGAGCACGTTGCAGGCGGAGGTGATGGTGCCGCTGATCGCGCTGGCGGTGTGCGTGATCGCGCTCGCCGCGTTCGAGCCGCAGGTGCGCCGCCTGTCGGAGAATTCGTGGTGGGAGATCGTGCTGTCCCCCGACCTGCCCAACAGCCTGCGCGTGGTGATGGCGCTGGCCGTGCTGATGGCCCTATTGGCGCTGTGGCGGCTGCTGCGGCCGGGACATGTGACGTGGCTGCCCTGGGCTGGCGAGGGCCGGCTGCGCTATGCCTCACTGGGTGCGCAGCCGCCGAACCAGGCTGATGGCATCGTGATGGGTGAGGCCGGACGGTCCGGCATTCCGTTCCTGCGGATGGGACGGGTGATGCTGGGGCTGGGTGACCCGGCGGGCTCGCCGGCGGACCGGATTTCCGCAATCTGGCGCCTGCGCGACCTGGCGGCGCAGGAAGGGCTGGACCCGGCAGTGTGGCGGGCCGGGCCGGGCCTGCTGAAGGTGTATGGCGATCTGGGACTGACCGCCCTGCCGCTGGGGCCGGACGGTCAGTTGCTGCCGGAGAATGCGGACAGCCAGCCTGCCGCGCTGGAATATCTCTGCTGCGTCGCCGAGCGCGACCTGGTGACGCTGGAGCCGCAATTGCACTTGCTAGCCGAACGCGAGTTGGACGCGGCCGAGTAGCCGCCGAAGGCTAGTTTCCAAGGTGCAGCAGGGCATCGCTGCGCAGGATCAGCAGCGTCCCGGTCATCTCCTGCACTGCCTCGCCGCGTTGGTTGTGGGTGGTGGTGCGGATGACGGCCAAACCGCGGTCCGGCTTGGAGCGGGATGGACGAAGCGACATCACCTCACTCACGGCGTGGAGTTCGTCATCGGGGCGCACCGGCGAGGACCAGGTGATATCGTTGATACGAATGCCCAGCCCACGTCCGCTCACCCCCTCCAGAATGCTCTCCAGCATCAGCCGCATGGTGAGCGACGCGGTGTGCCAGCCGCTGGCCACCAGGCTGCCGAACAAGGTGGCCTTCGCCGCAGTTTCGTCCATATGCTGCGGTTGAAAGTCGAATTGCGCCGCGAACTGCTTGATGTCTGCGGTCGTGACCGCACGGGGTGCGGAGGTAAATTTCTGCCCCACCTCGAATTGCTCGAACCCTGTTACCGGCATGCTGTTCCTCCCTTATCGTGGCCGCCCCTGTTCCTAGATGGGGTGGCAGTTGCTATTTGATATATTCTACGCAGATGCCGTCTCGATCCTGTGACTGTCAGACCATAAGAGGACATCTGTTTTGCCAATTGCTGTGATTCAGGACCGCATCAGCGAAGGGCGGCCGCATCCGCTCGGCGCAACCTGGGATGGGCTCGGCGTAAACTTCGCACTGTTCTCCGCCTACGCCGAGAAGGTCGAATTGTGCCTGTTCGACGAGGCGGGCACCACGGAGTTGGAGCGGATCGAACTGCCAGAATACACCGACGAGGTGTTCCACGGCTACCTGAAGGATGCGCGGCCGGGAACGGTCTACGGCTATCGCGTCCACGGCCCATACCAGCCGGCGGAGGGACATCGTTTCAACCACCACAAACTGCTGCTGGACCCTTATGCCAAGGCGCATGTCGGCACGCTGAAATGGGATCCGGCCTGTTACGGTTACACCTTGGGGCACAAGGACGGCGATTTGTCGTTCGACACCCGGGACAGCGCGCCCTACGTGCCGAAATGCCGCGTGATCGACCCGGCGTTCACCTGGGGACGCGACCACTCGCCCATGGTGCCCTGGGAACGCACCATCCTGTATGAGGCGCATGTTCGCGGTTACACCAAGCTGCATCCGCAGGTGCCGAAGGCACTGCGTGGGACGTTCGCCGGGTTCGCGCGGCCGGAGATCCTGGATTATATCCGCGCGCTGGGCGTCACGTCGGTCGAATTGCTGCCGGTGCAGACCTTCGTCAACGACGAGAACCTGTTGCGCCAGGGGCTGACGAATTACTGGGGCTACAACTCGATCGGCTTCTTCGCACCCGATCCTCGATATGCCTTCAGCCCGGAATTCGCGTTTTCCGAGTTCAAGCAGATGGTGGCCCGGTTTCACGAGGCCGGGCTCGAGGTGATCCTGGACGTGGTCTACAACCACACGGCCGAGGGAAATGAACAGGGGGCGACCCTGTCATTCCGCGGCATCGACAATCGCAGCTACTACCGGCTGATGCCGCGGGATAGGCGGCTGTACATCAACGACACGGGTACAGGAAATACCGTCAACATCAGCCATCCGCGGGTGCTTCAGATGGTGACGGATAGCCTGCGTTACTGGGTGACGGAGATGCATGTAGACGGGTTCCGCTTCGACCTGGCCACCATCCTGGCGCGCGAGGATCACGGATTCGACGAGGGCGGCGGGTTCCTGGATACCTGCCGGCAAGACCCGGTGTTGTCCGGCGTGAAGCTGATTGCGGAGCCGTGGGACATCGGGCCCGGCGGCTATCAGGTGGGGCAGTTTCCGCCGGGTTGGGCGGAGTGGAACGACAAATACCGGGACACGACGCGGGCGTTCTGGAAGGCGGAGGCGCCGGTGTCGGAAATGGCCGCGCGGCTATCCGCCTCGGCCGGGGAATTCAACCGACGGGGGCGGCGGCCGTGGTCTTCCGTCAACTTCATCACCGCGCATGACGGTTTCACGCTGAACGACGCGGTTTCGTTCAACGAGAAGCACAACGCGGCGAATGGCGAGGACAACCAGGACGGCAACAGCAACAACATCAGTTGGAATTGCGGCGTCGAGGGCCCGACCAGCGACTCGGCGATCAACGCCCTGCGCGAGCGGCAGATCCGCAACATGCTGGCGACCCTGCTGCTGAGCCAAGGGACGCCGATGCTGCTCGCAGGGGATGAGTTCGGCCGCACCCAGGGTGGCAACAACAACCCGTACAACCAGGACAATACGATTTCCTGGCTAGATTGGAGCATTGGGGAACGCGGACAGCGGCTGGTCAGCTTCGTGCAGGAATTGACTACGCTGCGCCATCGCTACCCGATTTTACGCCGTGGCCGGTATCTCACGGGAGAAATGGATCCGCTATCGGGCGTGCGCGACGTGGCCTGGCTGAACGCCGGCGGGACGGAGATGACCGGCGAGGATTGGGGCGACGGCAATTTGCGCTGCTTCGGTATGCTGCTGGATGGGCGTGCGAGGGCGACGGGCGTGCGCCGGGTGTCGAGCGATAGCTCTATGCTGATCGTGCTGAATTCGCATCATGAGGGTGTGGGCTTCACCCTGCCCGCAGTGGCCGGGGGCACCGTGTGGCGGCTGGTGTTCGACACCAACGCGCCGAACCATGAGGAAGAAGTCAGCGTCGGGGACGAATACGTCGTGACGGGGCGGTCGGTGCTGCTGTTCGAACGGGTGGTTCCCCGCGAACCGGAACGTCGCCGTCGGTCCGTGCGTCGCCGGGTTACCGATTTGCCGACGCACGGGGACGACTGACGGGTTGCTCCCCTCGCCCGATGAGGTCGAGGGGAGCGTTGCGGGCTAGTCGGCGATGCGGGACGACTTCTTCGTGTCGCGCATGGTCGCGTAGACCAATAGGGACAGGAAGATCAGTAGCGTCACGTACCAGTAGAACCAGTCCTCGTGCCCGTTTTGCTTGAACGACAGCGCGATGAGCGGTGCGGTGCCACCGAAGATCGACGCCGCCAACGCGTAGGGTAAACCAACGCCAAGCGCACGGATGCCGGCGGGAAATAGCTCCGCCTTCACCACGGCGTTGATCGAGGTGTAGCCCGACACGATCACGAGCGCCGCCAGCACCAGCCATAGCGCACCCATATACGTATGCGTGCCGCCGAGCGCCGTGAGGATCGGCACGGTGCAGAGCGTGCCGAGAATGCCGAACCACAGCAGCACCGGCTTGCGGCCGATGATGTCGCTGATGAAGCCGAACAGCGGCTGCATGAGTGCAAACAGCAGCAGGGTGATGAACGAGATCTGGGCCACCCAGCTCGGGTCCAGCTTCAGCGTGTTGGACAGGTAGGTCGGCATGTAGCTGCTGAAGGTGTAGAACGCCGTGGTGCCGCCCATGGTGAGGCCGAACACCAGCAGCAATTCGCGCGGGTGTTCCGCCAAGGCGCGGAATACGTTGATCCGCGGGCCGCGCTGGACGCGCTTGAACTCGTCGGTTTCCGGCAGATGGCGGCGGAGATACAGGCCGTACAGGGCACACGCCGCGCCGATGACGAACGGGATGCGCCAGCCCCACGCGATGAGTTCCGCCCTGGTGAACCAAAGCTGCATCACCAGCAGCACCAGCGCCGCCAACACCTGGCCGCCGATGAGTGTCACGTATTGGAACGAGCTGTAAAAGCCGCGCCATTTCGAGCCCGCCATCTCGCTGAGATAGGTGGCGGAGGAGGCGTATTCGCCGCCGAGCGAGATACCCTGCAGCAGGCGGGCGAGCAGCAGCAGGATCGGCGCCCAGATGCCGACCTGGGCGTAGGTTGGCAGGATCGCCACCAGGGCCGACCCGGCGCACATCAGCATCACCGACAGGGTGAGCGCGGCGCGGCGGCCGTAGCGGTCGGCGTAATAGCCCAGGAACAGCCCGCCAACCGGGCGAATGAAGAAGCCGACGGCGTAGATGCCGAAGACGTTGATGAACTGGACGGTCGGGTCGTTGCTGGCGGAAAACAGGCCGGCGAAATACACCGCGAACGAGTTGTAGACGTAGAAATCATACCACTCGATCAGATTGCCGATCGATCCGCCGAAGATCGCGCGCAGGCGGCGCCCCACATCGGCCGCGCTGCCTTCTGTGGGACCAACGTTCTGCGTCGCACTCATTCCCGACTCCCCTAAACCGATTGTAACCATGCCGACACCGCCGGGCAGTGTCGATGGCGCGCAGGCGGACTTCCGTCGGGGGCGGGCGCAGTGTAACGCCAGGGCCATGGCTGCCTCACCCGCTATCGCCCAATGGCTCGCTGCGAAGGAAGAACAGCCAGATGCGCTGTTGTTCTTCCGGATGGGCGATTTCTACGAATTGTTCTTCGACGACGCGGTGGCGGCGGCCGCCGCACTCGGCATCGCGCTGACCCATCGCGGCACGCATGAGGACAAGCCGATCCAGATGTGCGGCGTGCCGATCCACGCCGCAGAGGGCTATCTGGCCCGGCTCATCCGGCGTGGGTTCCGGGTGGCGGTGGCCGAGCAGATGGAGGCGGCGTCCGCCCGCGTGGGCAAGGGACCGCTGCGGCGGGAGATCGTGCGGCTGGTGACGCCGGGCACGCTGACGGAAGAGGCGCTGCTGGAGGGTGGCCGCGCCAATCTGCTGCTGGCGCTGGCCCGGGTGGGGCGCGAAGTGGGGGCGGCATGGCTGGATATCTCCACCGGGTTGTTCGAGACGGAGGCGGTGGGCGATTTGCCTGCCCTGCTGGGCCGGCTGGACCCGGCGGAAATCCTGGCGCCGACCGACCTGAATTTGGGCGATTACGAGCCTCGCCGGGCGCCGGATACGCTGCCGCCGCCTCCCTTGGCAGCACGGGCTCGGGTGGCGGAGGCGTTCGGGGCGGCGACGCTGGATGGGTTTGGCGCCTTCACCGATTCGGAGGCGATGGCGGCGGCGACGGCGCTGGCCTACGTCCGCACGACGCAGGCGGGCAAGCTGCCGACGCTGTCGCCGCCGGCGAAGAATGAGAGCACCGGTGCGCTGGCGATGGACGCCGCCACCCGCGCCAGCCTGGAGATTACCCGGGCACGCGATGGGTCGGTGGAGCACACGCTGCTCGGTTCCGTTGGCAACACGCTGACGGCACCGGGCGCGCGCATGCTGGCGGACTGGCTATCCGCCCCGTTGACCGACCCGGTGGCGATTGGGGCGCGCCAGATTGCGTGGGGCGGTTTGCTGGGCGAGCCCCCGGCAACGGCGGCGTTGCGCACGACGCTGCGGGGTGCGCCAGACGCGACGCGGTCGCTGGGGCGATTGTCGCTGGGGCGTGGCGGGCCGCGGGATTTGCTGGCGATCCGGCAGGTGATCGCGGTGGCGCTGGAGGCGGCGATCACGCTGGCGGGGGTGAAAAGCCCAGGCGAGACGCCGCTGCTGGACCGGCTGGCCACGGATCTGCGGGTCGACCCGGCGCTCGCGGAGCGGTTGCGCCTGGCGCTGGCCGACTCGCCGCCGCTGCGGCTGGATGATGGGGGCGCCATTGCGGAGGGATTCGATGGGGAGTTGGACGCCGAACGGCGGCTGCGGGACGACAGCCGCCGGGTGATCAGCGGGCTGCAATTGGACTACGCCCAGCGCTACGGCGTGGCGGCGCTGAAGATCCGGCATCATGCCCAGCTTGGCTACGTGATGGAGGTGCCGGCGGCGGCGGCGGATGGGCTGCGGGGGCATCAGGACCTGGTGTTGCGCCAATCCATGGCGAATGCCGCCCGCTTCACCAACCCCGATTTGGCCGAGTTGGATCGCCGGATCAGCGAAGCAGCGGGCCGGGCGGCGGCGCGGGAGGCGAAGATCTTCGCGGTGCTGGTGGCGGAGGTGCTGGAGCATGCCCAGGTCTTGCGCCGGGCCGCGGCCGCGCTGGCGACGCTGGACGTGCTGCAGAGCTGCGCCAGGCTGGCGGAGGCGGGCAATTGGTGCCGGCCGGAGGTGACGGGCGATACGGCGTTCCACGTGACCGCGGCCAGGCACCCGGTGGTGCAGGCGGCGCTGCCCACGGGGGTCGCCTTCCAGCCAAATGACTGCGATTTGTCGCCCGCACGGCGGATCTTGCTGCTGACTGGGCCGAATATGGCGGGTAAGTCGACATTTCTGCGGCAGAATGCGCTGCTGGTGATCCTGGCGCAGGCCGGGTTGCCGGTGCCGGCGGCGGCGGCGCGGATTGGCGTGGCGGACCGGCTGTTCAGCCGCGTGGGTGCCGCGGACGATCTGGCACGCGGCCGATCCACCTTCATGACGGAGATGACGGAAACGGCGGCGATCCTGAACCAGGCCGGGCCGCGCAGCCTGGTCGTGGTGGACGAGATCGGCCGCGGCACGGCGACGCTGGACGGGCTGGCGATTGCCTGGGCAGTGCTGGAGGCCCTGCACTCCCACATTCGTTGCAGGACGCTGTTTGCGACGCATTTCCACGAATTGGCCGGGTTGGGCCAGGCGTTGCCGCAGCTTTGTCCGCACGCGATGCGGGTGCGGGAGTGGAAGAACGAAATCGTGTTCCTGCACGAGGTAGGCGAAGGGGCGGCCGGCCGGTCCTGGGGGGTGCACGTCGCCAAGCTGGCGGGCATCCCTGCCGCGACCGTGCGGCGGGCTGCCGGGCTATTGACGGCGCTGGAACGCAGCAGCGCCACGGGGCCGGACCTGCCGCTATTCGCCGCGCTGCCCACGGCCGAACCAGCGCCGGATCGGCTGCGCACGACGTTGGACGGGATCGACCCCGACAAACTCTCCCCACGGGAAGCGTTGGATGCGCTCTATCATTTGAAGTCGCTCGCGCTATCATCGATCGAATGCTGACTATCCTCCCGTTGCCCGACGCGCCGGAAGCCGCCACCACGCTGCTGATGGAAGCGTTGGAGGCCGCACGCCAGCCGAGCGGCGTCTTGCCGCGGGATGCTGCCCTGGCGGTGTTCCGCCGGCATCTGACGCGGATCCAGCACCATGTGCGCGAGGCGTTCGAGCATTACCAGCTGACCGGGCTGGAGAGCGCCCGAGCGCTGGCGTCGCTGACCGATGGGCTGAACGGAGCGCTATACAGCTACGCCCGCAGCATGGTGAACGCGACCGAGCCGCTGGCGGTGGTGGCGACGGGCGGTTACGGGCGCGGCATGCTGGCGCCATTCAGCGATATCGATCTGCTGTTCATCACGCCGGAATCGCCGCCGCCAGAGACCTTGGCCGCGGTGGAGTTCAGCCTGTATTTCCTGTGGGATCTGGGGCTGAAGGTGGGACACGCGACCCGCACGGTGGCAGAATGCATTGCCGAGGCGGAGCGGGATGTGACGGTCCGCACCTCGATGATCGATGCGCGCGAGGTGGCGGGCGATACGGCGCTGTTCAGCCAGTTTTCGATCCGATTCTCCGCCGCTTGTGCCACGCACACGGCGGATTTCATTACGGCCAAGCAGGTCGAGCGGGATTTGCGGCATCGCCGGTTCGGCGAGAGCCCATTCCTGGTGGAGCCCAATATCAAAGAGGGCCGCGGCGGCCTGCGCGATCTGCAGACGCTGTATTGGATGACGCGCTACGTGTTCAACACGCGCGTCATGGGCGACCTGGTTGGCCCGCACAGCCCCGGCGGCGGCGTGCTGGTGGAGCGGGAGGCCAAGCATGCCCGCCGGTCCTGGGACTTTCTGTGGACGGTGCGGTTCCACCTGCACTACGTCGCCGGACGGGCGGAGGAGCGGCTGACCTTCGACATGCAGCCGGTGGTCGGCGCGCGAATGGGCTACACGCGGCATGGGCGGCAGGATGGAGTGGAGCGGTTCATGCGCCACTATTTCCTGACCGCACGGGAGGTGACGCGCATCACCGCCGTGCTGGAGCCGGCAATCGTGCGGGCTGCCCTGGGGCCGCCGGCGCTGGAGGAAACCACCGACGCGGCGCTGCTGGCGCAGGGCTTCGTGCTGGCGGATGGCAAGCTGTTGGCGGCGCCGGGCCGCGACTTCAAGGCCGAACCGATCCAGATGCTGCGGATGCTGCAGATTGCCCGGGACCGGGATTTGGCGCTGCATCCGCTGGCGATTCGGGCACTGATCCGGCACGATCGGTTGGCCGCTGAATTACGCGGCGATCCAGACGCGGCGGCGGTGTTCATGGATCTGCTGACGGGGGGACAGGATGGCGCCCGCTGGATGCACGTGTTGAACGAAACCGGGTTCCTGGGCCGCTATATTCCGGATTGGGCCCGAATCGTCGGCCAGATGCAGTTCGACACCTACCACGTGTTCACGGTGGACGAGCACACGATTGAGGCCGTGCGCGTGCTGGACACGCTGGACCGGGGCGAGTTGTCGGATGTGGCGCCGATCGCGTCGGGGCTGATGGAGGATTTGCAGTCCCGCCGGGCGTTGTATGTGGCGGCGTTGCTGCATGACATCGCCAAGGGCCGGGGCGGCGATCACTCCGAATTGGGCGCGGAGTTGGCGCTGGTCATCGGCCCGATGCTGGGGCTGGCGGCCGAGGAGACCGAGATGGTGTCCTGGCTGGTGCTGCAGCATCTGCTGCTGAGCCAGACCGCGTTCAAGCGCGATATCGACGATCCCAAGACCATTTTGGACGTGGTGGAGACCATTCAGTCGCCGGAGCGGCTAAAGCTGCTGCTGGTGTTGACGGTTGCCGACATGCGCGCCGTGTCGCCGCGAGTGTGGAATGGCTGGAAGGCGACGCTGCTGCGGGAGCTGTATGCCCGGGTCGCCGAAGTGCTGGCTGGCGGCTTGGCCACGACGGAGCGCGACGTGCGGGTGATTCGGGCCAAACAGGCCATTGCGGCCGAGTTGGCGGATTGGACGGAGGCGGAGCGGAGCTACTTCCTGGGGCTGGGCTATCCGAGTTACTGGCTGGGTTTCGACCCGGAAACCCATTTGCGCCATGCCCGACTGGTGCGGGAAGCACAGGCCACCGGCGCGCCGCTGACGGTGCAGGCGGAGCCCCTGCCCGCCCGTGCGGTCACCGAGATCACCGTTTACGCGGCCGACCATGCCGGGCTGTTCAGCCAGATTGCGGGGGCGCTCGCCGTCGCTGGGGCGTCCATCGTCGACGCCCGCATTCACACGCTGACCAATGGTATGGCGCTGGATACGTTCTGGGTGCAGGACGCTGCTGGCGGCGCGTTCGATGCGCCGCACCGGCTGGCCCGGCTGTCGGTGCTGGTCGAACAGGCGTTATCGGGCCGCCTGCAATTATCGGCGGAGATCCGCCGGGTGGGCGAAGCGCTGCTGGGGCGGCGAATGCGGGCGATCCATGTTCCGCCACGCGTGGTGATCGACAATCGCGCCAGCCACACCCATACGGTGATCGAGGTAAATGGGCGCGATCGCCCCGGCCTGCTGCACGATGTGACAGCGGCGATCAGCGATGAGGGGCTGCAAATTGCGTCGGCCCATGTAACGACCTACGGGGTGCGCGCGGTCGACGTGTTCTACGTTAAGGATGTGTTCGGGCTGAAGGTGGAGAATGATCGCAAACTGGCGTCGCTTCGCATCGCGCTCGCCGCGGCACTTGGTGGCCCGGACGACCTGGAGGCGATCCCGGTTCCGACGCCACCGAGGCGCCGCCGCGCCGCGCCGGTTTGAGAAAAGCTTGACGACACCGCCCGTCTTGTGGTGGTGCAAGAAGCCCTTAATGAGAATGCGCCCCATGTCCCGTCTTGTTGCTGCAGCCGTCTTGATGACCGCGATCTTCTCCGCGCCCATGTCGGCGCGCGCTGTGGAGCTTCCGTCCTTTCTGCAGATGGGGGACGCGTTTTGCACCAATCAGGCTGACTACGATGACTTTGCGGCGCACGGCAAAGTTCGCGCCAATTCCGCGATCGAAACCTGCGTCACCATCATCAAGCCGACGCGCGTCGCAATCATGGGCGGCCAGGGCAAGGCGAAGTCCATGGTGCGGGTGATGAATGGGCCGTACGCTTACTCCATCGGCTGGACGAACGGCGCGCTGCCACTCTCGAAGTAGGCTTCGACGAATCCCTGTCGTTGCTGCCGCATGCGCAATGGCGGCGGCGGATCCTCGTCCGGATCCGGCATGACGGGCGGTAGATCGATCGGGGAGCCGTCCGGATGTTCCAGCGGCGGCTGACCCGGTGGCGGCGGCGTACCCGGCGGGACCACGGGTTCCGGCATTTGGGCGTAGCGCATGCGCATCTTATCCTTCGATCCCCGACAAGGCTGCTGGCATTTCGGTGCGGCCCTCGCGCAGTTATTTAGCTTGCAACGGACTGGGTGAGGAAGATGCAAGGTGGCGCACGGTCATCCGACCGCCCAGTCACGCAGTTGGGGCATGCAGTTGGGCAGGTTTGCGAGATCCTGACGGCGGAGGATGCAGCGGCTCCAATAGAAAAGGCCAGGCTCGTTTCCGAGCCTGGCCCCTACGCGGCGGAGGATATTGAAACCTAGAGCGTCTTGATCTGGGTGGAGGCAACCGCGACGCCGTTGATGGTGAGCGTGGTGCCATCGGCGAGGATGTAGGTCGAGCCCGTGCCAGTTGGCGTCGAGACGGCCAGCGGGCTGGAACCGTAGCCGGTGAAGGAGAGCACGTCGCTCGCCTTGAAGCCGTTGATCGTGTCGAAGCCACCAGCTTTGCCAGACGTGAAGCTGAACGTGGTCGAAGCAGACCCGCTATCGACCAGCAGATCGTTGCCCGTGCCAGCAACGAGCGTGTTGCTGCTCGCAGCAGACACCAGCGTGTCGTTGCCGCCCGCGGCGGTGACCGTGGCATTGCCGAACGCAACGACGCTGTCGCCCGTGCTGGTGTCGGTTGCCACCAGGCCAGAATTCGGCCCAAGCGCTGTCGACGTGAAGATGCCCTTGACAGTCGCGCCGGCGGTGCCGGTGACGGTGATGGAGTCGACGCCGAAGCCCATGGTAACCAGCAGCGGGTTACCGGAGGTGTCGTTGACAATGAAGTTGCTGAAGCCGGTGTTGATCGACGTTTGACCCGAAGTGACATTCACCGTGTCGGTGCCGCCGCCTGCGACCGAAGCACCAGTGATGGTGTCGAAGCCGACGGAGGTGACGCTGCTGCTGCCCGTGCCCAGGTTGATCTGGTTGTTGCCGGTCGCGGCGTTGATCGTGCCGTTGCCCGTCAGCAGGTTGATGGTGTCGTTACCGCTGCCGGTCGCAACATTGTAGTTGCCGCCGCCGGACGTTGCGGTCTGGATGAGGTTGTTGCCGCCCGCCACAATGATCGTGTCGACAGCGCTGCCGGCCGAGGGGGTGATATTCGTGTAGGTGACGTTGCGCGCTGCACCCGGTGCACCGTTGCCTGCGAGCAGCGTGCCGCCGGCCGCGCCGCCCTGGATCGATACCGGGCCGGTCGCCGTGACGACGATATACTGATCCGCACCGTTTACGAACACTGCACCAATGGTCGGCGCATTGAATACCGCAACACCACCTGCCCCAGAGGCAGGCTCGGGTGCGACGATGCCGGAGGTGTAAGTAAACGGTGTTAGCGTACCCGCCGTGATCGCCTGGCTGATTGTTGCCGCAGTCGATTGGGCAACGCCAAGGTTATCCGTGGAAGAGAATGTTATGGAGGCGACGCCCCCATTGATTGTACCGCTTGCCATCTGCCGTTTATCCTCGCGCTGCCGAACATCGGTGCCATCAGTTACCGCAGTGCGGTATGACCATCAAGCCTAAAAATGCAGATCCGGATAACAGCCGTGTTATAATTCGGAGCCGGAATGTAATTGCAAATTGACCGATATCTCCTGCAACTAATTGAATTTGCTAAAGAAAATTTCAGACCGCTCCGAGTGTTCTATGTTTTTGAAATGAAAACGATTTGATTTAGGTGAGATCTCTAAATCCGGAATGTCTGTATCGATGTGCGAAGCAGCAAACTTTATCCCGAGTTACGAGACGATTAAAGCAACGCCGGGCGGCACGATCGCAGCCAACGCTGTGCAGTCGTCATCCAATTGACACATCATGATGTCAGCATTGCGACTCGTTTGGAGAGATCCCGCCGTGGCAGCAGGAGATTTGCCGGCCTGACGAATTCGACAGACTATTGCAACGCCAGTAGCATTCCCGTGCGACGCAGGAGATCAATTGCGATCGGCTGTATGGCTCAAAGCCGATTAATACTTTGTGACTCTTCAACTGTTATTTCAATCGCCAATGCCGCGCGTCCGAGACGCGCTGATTCCTGATGCTCTCCAGCACCGTTAAGACGTCAGCGTGACCTGAACATCGCCGTGCCGATGCAATGTCTCGACGGAGACTTGTTCTCCACTGCGCCGCACCGTCAAGCTTAGCATTGCCGTTCCCAGCGACAGGTTGCGCAGGGTGATCTGGTCTAGGAATGACGGCAGCATCGGGCGGTCCAGGCGCACGGTTCCGGTGCCGGGCTGGAATGACAGGCCGAGGCAGGCCTGCACCAGGGCCGGGAGCGTCGCAGCGGCCCAGGCCTGGGGCGAACAGGCAACCGGGTACGGCGTCGGTAATTGCCCCAGTCGCCGGGTAAAACCGCAGAACAGCTCGGGCAGCCGGCGCATCTCGAACGTGCCGCCGGCGGAATACAGGCCGCCAAATAGCCGTGCGGCCTCCGCGATCAGCCCATAGCGGGCGAAGCCTAGCGCGATCAGGGCGTTATCGTGTGGCCAGACCGAGCCGTTATGGTACGACATGGGGTTATAGCGCACTTCCCCCACCGCAAGTGTGCGAATGCCCCAGCCACTGAAGCACTCGGCAGACATCAGCCCGGCCGCCACCAAGGCTGCCCGTTCGGGCGAGGCGATGCCCGTGAGCAGAGCATGCCCGGCGTTCGACGCCCGCACATCGCACTGCGCGCCCGCGCCGTCCAGGGCCAGGACATAGGTCTTTAGGCGGTCGCTCCAGAATTTGGCTTCGAAGGCAATCTGCAGCCGGTCGGCGGCCGCGTCGAGGGCGGTGGCCCGCTCGTCGTGCCCCAACTGGCGCGCGATGTCCGCGGCTGCGCGCCGGGCGGCGTAGACGTAGCCCTGCACCTCACACAAGGTGATCGGGCCGGTCGCCAGGGTGCCATCGGCGTGGGAGATGCTGTCGTAGCTGTCTTTCCAGCCCTGGTTGGCCAGCCCGTCCTCGGTCATGCGGTGGTAGGAGACGAAGCCGTCGCCGTCGCCACGGTGGTCCATCCACCCCAAGGCGGCCTCGATATTCGGCCAGATGGCGCGCAAGGCTTCGACGTCGCCGGTGCGTTCCAAATAGGCGCCGGCAAGCATGACGAAAAGCGGCGTGGCGTCGACGCTGCCGTAGTAGCGGCGAAACGGGACCTCGCGCATTTCAGCCATTTCGCCTGCCCGGACCTCGTGCAGGATCTTGCCGGGTTCGGCGTCGGAGGATGGGTCGAACTCGGTCGCCTGTTCCTGCGCCAGGTAGCCCAGCACGCCGCGGGCGAGCGATGGGTCCTGCCATAGCACCAGCAATGCCGTGATGAGCGCGTCGCGGCCGAAGGCAGTGCTGAACCAGGGGATGCCGGCATAGGGGTATGGGCCGGTCGGCTTACTGGTGGTCAGCATGCGCAGATCGCTGGCGGCGCGAGCGATCGCCTCGTCGAATTCCGTGTTGGTCGATTCGATGGAGGCGGTTCTGGCGCTGCTGGCCCGCGCCGCACGCCGCGCCTGCAGAAGATAGGAACCGAAGGCGAGGCCGGGGCGGCGCTCGTCCACACGGTGTGGTTCGCATTCCACCTGGATGAACACGGTGGTGGCGTGCTTGCCGGGCAGCAATTGAACGCGGAACGCGGCGCAATCGGGCCCGAGGTCGACGGGCATGGGGTCAAACCGCAATAGGGTCTGGCGTGGCGCGTGGTCCAGACCGTTGTAGTCGACACGCACCGAATCCGGGGACACCACCCTCGCCTGCTGCGTGCCGCGCTGGAGGCGGTGCATGCCGCGGACTTCGAATAAATCGGCGAAATCGGACTCGAAGCCGACATGCACCATGATGTCGTATGGCTGCATACCGTGGTTGAACAGCGCCAGACGGCAGAAGCACGCGCCGCCCACCAGGAAGACCGAGCGGCGGATGTAGATCAGGCCCTGGTCGATCTCGATGCCGTGCACGTCGTAGATACGGGCATTGGTGAGGTTCGCCGTCAGCATCAGGTTGTCGCGGCTGAGGCTGGAACTGAGCAGCAGGGGGCGCGCGCCGCCGACCATGAGGCTGATCTGCGACAGGTGTCTGGTGTCGCGGTAATACAGCCCGTCGGTGCTGCCGGGGGTCGCGAGCATGTCGCCGATGCTGTCGAGCACGGCAAAATTGTCATCGTTCTTCAACACGTGGAAACGCCGCTCCTGCAGGGACGTCGCGGCGCTGACGGAATTGGGGTCTGGCGTGGCCCCGGGTGCGGCTTCGTTGGTTGGAAGAGTATCCATGCTTCGCCTTTCCTGTGCCGCCCTGCTGCCATCGCCATTGCCCAAATATCTACGCCAATGGGGCGGCGGATGCAGTTAAGAGAGGTCGGTCCATGCCGCAGCTTACGATTTAGCAGTAGCACGGGGTTGGCTTGGCGTGCCAATCCACGGCAGGTTGACGGGGAAATCGCGCTGGGAGTTGCCCATGGATGTCAGCCGTCTGCCCTTCGATAGCGAGGCGATGCTCGCCGGGTTGCGGCGTTGGGTCGAGTGCGAAAGCCCGACCTGGGACACGCCGGCGGTCAACCGCATGCTGGATATTGCGAGCGGCGAGTTGGCGACGATGGGCGCCAAGGTCGACCGTATTGCCGGGCGGATGGGCCGCGGGGATTGCGTGCGGGCGCGGTTCGGCGCGGGCGATGGTCCTGGATTATTGGTGATGGCGCATCTGGATACGGTGCATCCCATCGGCACGCTGGCCCAATTGCCATTCCGGCGGGAAGGCGAGAAATGCTACGGGCCCGGCATTTGCGACATGAAGGGTGGGACCTACGCCGCGTTCGAGGCGATCCGGCAGTTGCTGGCGGCCGGCGCGTTGCCGATGCCGCTGACGGTGCTGCTGACGCCGGATGAGGAGATCGGCAGCCCCTCCAGCCGCGCGCTGATCGAGGCGGAGTCGGCCAAGGCGCACCACGTGCTGGTGCCAGAGCCGGCGCGGGGCGACGGCGGGGTGGTGAGCGGGCGCTATGCGATAGCGCGGTTCGACCTGGTGGCGACGGGGACGCCGAGCCATGCGGGATCGCGGTTGAAGGACGGGCGGTCCGCCATTGCGGAGATGGCGCGACAGACCCTGGCGATCGAGGCGATGACGACGGACGACTGCACGTTCAGCGTGGGGGTGATCCATGGCGGACAGTGGGTGAACTGCGTGGCGACCACCTGCACGGGGGAAGCGCTGTCGATGGCGAAGCGACAGGCGGACCTGGATCGTGGCGTGTCGGCGATGCTGGCGCTGGCGGGCAGCCCGGGCGGGGCCAGTTTTGCCGTGACGCGCGGGGTGACCCGGCCGGTGTGGGAGCCGAGTGAGGCGACACTGCACATGGTGGACACGGCGCGGGGAATCGCGGCCGAGATGGGGTATGCGCTGACGCATCAGAGCGCTGGCGGCGGGTCGGACGGTAATTTCAGCGGGGCGATGGGAATTCCGACGCTGGACGGGCTGGGCGTGCGGGGCGATGGGGTGCACACGCTGGGCGAATACATCGTGGTGGATAGTCTGGCGCAGAGCGCTCGGTTGATCGCCGGGTTGCTGGACGCCTATCGCTAGACCCAGCCATGCGCACCGGGCGCTGGTGGAGATCGTTGCGGGCGGGGTAGTTCCTGCTCGTCAACGAGTGGCTATGCGGGAGAGTTCGGCCCATCGAGCGGGCCGGCGCCGACGGAGCAACCCCCCGGGAATCTCTCAGGCACCAAGGACCGCATAGCGAGACGATCTGGAGAGAGGCGCTTCGAGCGTCCACCGAAGGGGAAGCCCGGCATTTCGATGCCGGGGCGAGCTCTCAGGTACAGCGACAGATGGGGACCGCCGGGCTGGCCTTTCGGGGCTGGTCCATGTCGTTCTCTGGTCGCGAGTTTATACCGCCATGGCCCATATTGCCGTCATCGGCGCCGGAATTACCGGTGTTACTACCGCCTATGCCCTGCTGGACAAGGGCTACGACGTCACCGTGTTCGACCGCCATCGCTATGCGGCGATGGAGACGTCGTTCGCCAATGGCGGGCAGCTTTCCGCCAGCAATGCGGAGGTTTGGAACAGCGGCGGGACGATCCTGAAGGGATTGAAATGGCTGGGCCGGGCGGAGGCGCCGCTGCTGATGAACCCGAAGCCGGGCTGGCACAAATACTCCTGGCTGGCGCAGTTTGCCGCGGCGATCCCGAATTACCGCCGCAACACGATCGAGACGACGCGGCTGGCCATTCAGGCCCGGCAGCATTTGTTCGACATGGCGGCGCGGGAGGCGATCGACTTCAACCACGAAACCCGTGGCATCCTGCACGTGTATCGGGACAGGGCGAGTTTTAACCACGCCAGCCGGGTGAATGGGCTGCTGACACAGGGCGGGCTGGATCGTCGGGCGGTGACGCCGGCAGAAATCCGGGCGATCGAGCCGACGCTGGCGGGGGACTACTTCGGCGGGTTCTTCACGCCATCCGATTCGACCGGTGACATTCACAAATTCACGCGTGGGCTGGCAGAGGCGTGCGCGCGGCGTGGGGCATCGTTCGAATACGACAGCGACGTGCTGGGCATCGATGCGGTGGACTCGGGGGTTTCGATCCAGACGGTAAATGGGGTGCACCACTGCAATGGGGTGGTAATCTGCGCGGGCATTGCGAGCCGCCGGTTTGCTGCGATGCTGGGCGATCGGGTGAACATCTATCCGGTGAAGGGCTATTCCATCACCGTGGGGTTGCGCGGCGATGCCGACCAGAAGGCTGCGCCGTGGGTAAGCCTGCTGGACGATGCGGCGAAGATCGTGACCAGCCGGTTGGGGGCCGATCGGTTTCGCGTGGCGGGGACGGCGGAGTTCAATGGCGAGAACCGCGACATCCGCGCCGACCGGATTGCCCCACTGGTAGAGTGGACGCGGCGGATGTTTCCGGGTGTCGGCACCGGGGAGGTGACGCCATGGGCCGGGCTGCGGCCGATGATGCCGACCATGCTGCCCCGGGTCGGCGCCGGGAAGCGGCCGGGCGTGTTCTACAATACCGGGCACGGGCATCTGGGCTGGACGCTGTCCGCCGTAACCGCCGCGATGGTAGCGGAGGCGATGCAGGCCTCGCCTCGCCCGGCGCGCGCGGTGGCGCCGGCGGGTGGGCGGATGCTGCCGGCCGGGTAAGCGCGGCTTTACATCGGGGCCGCGGCGCCTAGCCTGCGCGCGGTCACGGCGATGGATGGGGGCGCGATGACGGATTCGCCGGGGTACGACGCGATCGTCATTGGCGCGGGGGCAGCGGGATTGTTGGCGAGCCTGCGCGCGGCGTCTTTGGGCGCGGAGGTGCTGCTGCTGGATGACGCCGCGGGGGATAGTTCGAACCTGGCTGCCAGCAGCGGCTTGTTCTCAGCCGCGGGGACGCGGACCCAGGCGGCGGCTGGCATTACCGACAGCGCGGCATTGTGGGCTGCCGATATCGCTCGGAAAACCGAGGGCGCGTTCGACCCGGCGATGGTGCGCATCGTCACCACCCGCGCGGCGGATGCGGCGCATTTTCTGGCCGATACAATCGGGTTGACGCTGCATGTGGCGACGATCCCGGTGCCGGGGCATAGCGCGGCCCGGCTGCATGCGACGGCGGGCGAGAGCGGACGGGAAATGGCGGCCCTGCTGATGGCTGCGGCACAGGCGATGCCCGGGCTGACGGTGCTGAAGGGCGTGGAAGCGACGGGATTGTTGACCGAGCACGGCGCGGTGATGGGCGTGCAGACTGGCAGCACCGGGTATCGTGCGCGCTGGACGCTGCTCGCCTGCGGCGGGTTTGCGGGCAATGACGCGATGATCGCGCGCTACATGCCGGAGATGGTGGGCGCGCATAATATTGGGCTGGGCCGCAATGACGGCCGGGCGCTGGCCTGGGGTGAGGCGTTGGGCGGCGCGTTGCTGTTCATGGAGGGCTACCAGGGCCAGGGCCATGTGACGGTGGACGGGCTGGGGCGATTGGGGCCGGGGCTGACGTCGCTGGGCGCCATCGTGGTGAATGCGCGGGGCGAGCGGTTCGCCGATGAGTCGATGGGGCCGTCCGAATTCGGTGCCTTCGTGCTGGCGCAACCCGGCGGATGGGCGGTGGAGGTGTTCGACGAGGCGATGCACCAGAGCGCGATGAGCATGGGGCCGTATCGCGAGACGGTGGCGCGGGGCTGCGTGGTGAAGGCGGTGGATGCCGCCGCACTGGCAGCCGCGTTCGGCCTGCCAGAAACGGCGTTGAGCGCGACTTTGGCGGCGTATCATGATGCCGGGCCGCAGGACCCGTTCGGGCGGGCGCCGCGTAGGCCTGTCCTACCGCCCTATCGCGCGGCGAAGATCACGGGCGGGATGGCGCATACGCAGGGTGGGCTGCGGGTGGATGATGGTGCCCGCGTGCTGCGAGCGGACGGCACGGTTGTTGCTGGCCTGTTGGCCGCGGGCGGCGCGGCCGCTGGCGTGTCGGGGCGTGGGGCTGCCGGTTACATCCCGGGTAACGGGTTGGGACAGGCCTTCGCGCTGGGGCTGGCAGCGGGCGAGACGATCGCCGCGCAGGGTTGAGAAGGGTCGTAGGATGACGGATGCGCTGGGGTCGAGGATGGTGTTCGGGGTGTTGGTGCCGTCCACCAACACCGCGGTGCAGCCGGAATATGATTCGATGCGGCCGCCCGGCGTTACCAATCACATTTCCCGCATCATCATTCCGAACAACCCGGTCAACAGCGACGCCGATTTCAGCCAGCTTATGAACGATATCCGCGGCGCCACGATGGCGGCGGTCGACGCGATCGTGACCTGCGAGCCGGACGCATTGATCATGGGCATGTCGGCGGAGACGTTCTGGGATGGGGTGGATGGCGCGAACACCCTGCAGGACAAGCTGCAGACGGCGGCGGGGGGTCGCAAGGTGACGATGGCGTCCGATGCGTGCCAGGCGGCGCTGCGGTGTTACGATGGGGTGAAGCGGGTTGCGGTGATCACGCCCTACATGCCGGTGGGCGACGCGCAGGTGCATCGCTTCTTTACCGAGTGCGGGTTCGATGTGTCCGTGGTGCACGGATTGCGCTGCAGCAGCCCGACGGCGATCGCCAATGTGTCGGAGGCGAGCTTGCGTGATGCGATCCTGGCGGTGGATGGGCCGAATGTGGATGCCATCGTGCAGGTCGGCACCAATCTGGCCATGGCGCGGCTGGCTGCGGTGGCGGAGGAATGGCTAGGCAAGCCCGTGCTGGCGATCAACACCGCGACCTACTGGCACGCCCTGCGCAGCCACGGGATTGGTGATCGCGTTGGCGGTTATGGTTCCCTGTTGGAGCGGTTCTAGGCACGATGAATTTCGTTCTGCTTCCCGGCTTCATGCTGGATTACGCGCTGTGGGATGACATGGCGGAGGCGCTGGGCGGCGTCGGCACGCTGCATTTCGGCGATCTGCGGTTCGGGCATACGATCGCGGAGATGGCGGAACAGGTATTGGCAACGGCCCCTGCCCGCTTCGTGCTGATAGGATTTTCCATGGGCGGCTACGTGGCGCGGGAGATGGTGCGGATGGCGCCGAATCGGGTGTCCGCGCTGGTCCTGGTGGGCACATCGTCGCGCGCCGACAAGCCGGAGCGGGCGGAGCGCAAGGCCGAAGCGGTGAAGCGGGTGGGCGACGGGGTGTTCCGCGGCATTAGCCGCGGGGCTGCGGCGGCGGCGCTGCATCCGGATCGGGCGGGTGACACCGTGATGATCGAGCGGATCCGCGCCATGGGCATTCGCATGGGGGGCGAGGCGTTCGTCCGGCAATTGCAGATCAAACGCGCCAGCGATACCGACCGGTTGGGGGAGATCCATTGCCGCACGCTGGTGATCGCCGCGGCGCAGGATGGGTTGCGCAGCCTGGCGGAGCCGGCGGAGTTACGCGACGGCATCCCGGGCGCGACGATGCAGGTGATCGAAGGGTCCGGTCACATGATGCCGCTGGAAACACCCCAGCAATTGACGCAGATCATCTTGGATTGGCTGGGTTAGGCGCGGGCGAAGCGGGGTAGCGTGGTCGCCAGATAGACTCCGGCGCTTAGTAGGGTAATCCAAAAGCTGCTGGGCCAGTCGGTGTAGAAGGCCAGGGTGATGCCCAGCCATGCCTCCGCCAAAGAGAACACGGCGGACAGGATGACGCCGGGTAGCACACTGTTGGTCATGCGCTGTGCCGCGGCGGCCGGGCCGACCATGAGGGTGAACACCAGCAACACCCCGACGATCTGCGCGCATTCCGCGGTGGCCAATGCGACGATGGCAAGGAACAGGATCGAGTAGAGCCGTAAGGATACGCCTTTCGCCTCGGCCAATTCCGGTTGCAGGCTGGCGAATAGCAGGGGCCGCGAAATCACCGCGAGGCCGACCAGGGTGATGACGCCCAGCCCCATCAGAGTCCACACCGTTTCCGCGTCGACCGCCAGCACGTTGCCGAACAGCAGCGCGGTCGCCTGTGTGGCGAAAGCGGTGTAGAAATGCAGGAATAACAGGCCGAAACCGAGCGACAACGCCAGCACCAGGCCAATCGCAACGTCCCGCTGGGCGAGTTTTTCACCCATGAACCCCATGCCGATGCCGGCCGCGACCGTCATCCCGACCAAGCCCCAGAGCGGCGCGATGCCGACGAGGAATGCGCCCGTCGCGCCGGTGAAGCCGACATGCGCCAGCGCGTGCCCGGCGAAGGTTTGGCCGCGCAGCACCAGGAAATAGCCAACCATGCCGGAGACGATCGCCACCATCGCCGAGGCGGCGAAGGCGTTGCGCATGAAGTCGTATTCAAGCATGCGCCGCACCCTCGTGGTGATGGTGGTCGTGGTCATGGTCGTGGCGGCGATGATCTCGTTCCAGATCATGGCTACCGGACATGACGAAGATGCGGCCGTTGACGCGCACGACCTCGATCTCCGAGCCGTACAGGCGGGACAGCACGGGGCCGGTGATCACCTCATCCACCGAGCCGAGTGCGGCGTGGCCGCCGCCCAGATACAGCACGCGATCCAGCGCGAACAGTAGCGGGTTCAGTTCGTGCGCGCTGAACAGCACGGTGATCCCGAGTTCGACCTGCAGCGCCTTGGCCAATTCCACCACGCCGCTTTGGTGATGCGGATCGAGGCTGATCAGCGGTTCGTCCAAAAGCAGCAAATGGGGGCGGCATACCAGGGCCTGTGCCAGCAGGAGGCGCTGCCGCTCGCCGCCGGAGGTCTGGCTGAGTTGGCGCCGGGCCAGGCTGCTTGCGCCGACCAGGTCCAGTGCGCGATCAACCTCCATGCGGCCGGCTTTGCCGAGGAAGGGTAGGCCTAAGCGGTGGCCGTCCACCACGCCGGCGACGAACTCCCAGCCGCTGAGCCGCATGGTGGCGACGGCGGCGCGGGCCTGCGGCATGTAGCCGATGGCCGGGTTGCCGCGCGCGGCCGGCTCGCCCAGCACGCGGATGCTGCCGGACGCGGTGGGCAGCAGGCCCAGTATCGCCCGCATCAGCGTTGTCTTGCCGGCACCGTTGGCACCCAGCACGCCGATGAATTCGTGCGGGCCGATATCGAGCGTGACGTCTTGCAGGATGGTGCGCTGGCCCAGCACCAGGCTGGCGTTACGAAGTTCGATTGCGTTCATTGATGCGTTCATTGGCGCGTTCATGGTTTGGGCAGCGCGTGGTCGATCGCGTCCAACTCGGACAGCATCCAGGTTTGGTACGTCTTGCCCGGGGGGGCCGTTTCGGTCGCACCCACGACGGGGATGTGCGACGCCTTGGCGAGGTTCATCATCCGCACCGCGATCCGGTCGGAGGCCTGGCTGTTATAGACCAGCAGCTGCACCTGATGCGTCTTGAGATCGGTTTCGAACGCGGCGATGTTGGAGGCGCTGGGCTCGGTGTCGTTCATCACCGCCAGTTGGAACGGCTGGTTGCGGATTTCCATTCCCAACGCGTTGAACATGTAGCCGAACACTGGCTCGGTCGCGGTCACGGGCGTGCCAGCCAGGCGGGTGCGCAGGGCGGTGATCTTCGCCTGGATCGGCTGCAGCGAGGTCTGAAACTTGGCCAAGTTGGCCTGGTAGATCGTGGCGTGGCCCGGGTCGGCACGGCCGAGTTCATCCGTCAGCGCCTTGGCCATGGCGAGCATGGTGGCCGGGTCGTACCAGATGTGCGGATTGTCGCCGGGCTTCTTGCCGATGAGGTCGGCGACGACGATGGTGGTCCGGGTGTCGCTGCGTGCGGCGCCCAGAAGCTTCGCCATCCAGGGGTCGTAGTCGATGCCATTATAGATCGCGATTCGCGCGGCGGAGATGTTGCGTGCGACCGAGGGGCTCGCCTCGAACAGATGCGGGTCCTGGTCGGGGTTGCTGAGGATGCTGGTAACGGTCGCCTGCGCTCCGGCGATCTGGTGCGCCACGTCGCCGTAGAAATTCTCGGCCGCGACGATGGATTGCGGCGCCGCTGCCCGGCCTTGCATGGGCAGGGCGAACAGGGCGGCAATGGCTGCGACGAACGGGCGGATTTTCATGTGGGGCACCGGACAAGACACTGACGGCCGGCATAGGCCCACAAACGTTATAATGTATCAAGTGTGCCGATACGCCTTTAGGCAGGCACTGTATCCGACCGTGCGATGCTGGAACGGTCTTCCGCGGCGTCCAGGCAGGCATTCACCGCCGAGGTGAGGGAGTCGGAGGTGACGTCTGCCCCGATGGCGGCACGCAGCCGGTCGTCGTGCAGGATGGCCTCGCTGCTGGGCCACAGGCCGATCAGGACGGGCACACCGGGCACCTGCTGGCGGAGGCGGCGCATGAGGTAGCGCAGATGGGTTGGGCTGCCGCTGACTTCGATGTAGCAGATGCAGACCATGGCGATGGCGCTGGCCTCCAACCCCGCGATCTGGCTGCGGGCGACGGCGGTGTGGGGCGCGGCCTTGGCGGCGAGGCCGTGCTTGCGCAGCAATTGGGCGAGCATGGCGGCGGCGGCCTCATCCAGCGGGCCGCGGCCGGCGATGCACAAAACGGGAAAGCCTTCGCCTTTGTCGAAATCCGGGCCGGCGACAGGACGGTGCGGCAGCCGGGTCTCTCGCTCCGGCGGGGCGACAGGTGAGTCTTCCGCTGGGCCGGTTGGTTGATCGCGGTCTTCGTGGCTCTCCAGGTCGGAGACGAGTTCCAGGACGGTTTTCACGACGTCCTGCGCGCGATCGGTCGGGAGCAGGCCGCGATCCACATCGACGGCGGCGAGGCGCAGGCCCTGCAGCACCACCTCGTCGTAATAGGAGGAGAGCGAGCGCTCGCGCAGCAATTGCTCGGCCTGTTCCAGCGCCTCGTCCGCGTCGTTGGCCAGGATGCGCTGGTAGAAGCTTTCGACCGGGGTGAGCGCTGGGCTGTCGCCAAGGATGACGTCGAGGAATTCCAGCCGGGGCACGTGGCGGCCCAGCACGACCAGGCAGAGGGTGAGCGGGGTGGACAGGATGAGGCCGATCGGGCCCCACAGCCACGACCAGAAGATCGCCGCTACCACGACGGATAACGGGGAGAGGCCGGTGCTGTGGCCGTAGATGAACGGCTCCACCACCTGCCCCACCGTCAGTTCGACCACGCCGTAGAGCGCGATCGTCCACAGTGCCATGGACCAGCCCGGGTCGACGGCGCTGGCAAGTGCGATCGGCAGCAGACCGGCCAGCCAGGACCCGACATACGGGACGAAGCGAAGCATCGCGCCCATGATCCCCCACAGCACCGGGTTGGGCACGCCGATTACCAGGAGCCCGGCGCAGATGACGCAGCCAAACCCGGCGTTGATTGCCAATTGGGTGAGGAAGTAGCGACTCAGCCGGCGCCCGGCGTCGTCCAGCGCCAGGGTGGTGCGGTGAAGATCGCTGGAGCCGAACAGGCGGATCAGGCGGTCTCGCAGATCGTCCTGTTGCAGCAGCACGAAGATAGTGACGACGAACACGATCGCGCCGTTCGCCAGCGGGGAGAAGACCGGCGCCAGGACCTCCCGCGCAAGTTGGAGTGGGGAGAGCGGCGGCTCCTGCACCTGCACGGGCACTGGCTTCGGGTCGGCGGAGGGGCTTGGCCTGGGGGTGCTGGCGGGGGGCGGTGGTGCGGGAGGTGCGACGATTTGGACTTGGCGGCCATAGCTGGTGAGCAGGTCCGACAAACGGCCAATGGTGTATTTCTGCACCAAGGTCGCCTTGGTCTCGATCGTGAATTGGTATTTGGGGAGGTTGCCGGCGAGGTTGGCGATCTGCAGCCCGATCAGCCCGGTCAACGCCAGGATGATGCTGAGGGCCACCATCACCGACAGCATGACGGCGACCACCCGCGGCACGTGGATCCGGCGCAGACGATTGACCAACGGCGCCAAGACGAATGACAGCAGGACGGCAAGCGTAATCGGCATGACCACTTCGCGGGCGAAGTAGAGGGCGGTCACGATGACGACGAATACAGCGAGGATTAGGAGTGCTTCGGTGCCGGGGATGCCGGCGGCAGTGACTTTGGCAGCGTTTCGGGACGGCGCTGGCACTCGGTCCGACATCTAGAAACGCCCCGTTTGGATCGAATAAACGTGATCCGGCCCAGGCGGTTGCAACGTTCTGGCGGGGGCAGTGCGCCCCCGCTGACATGTGATGTTTTTGTGGCTAGGCGGCTTTGCGACCGCGGCGGGCTGGGGGTGTGGCGGGCGCCGGCTCCTCCACCTCAATCGCTGGCTTGCGACCCAAACCGATCTTCTTGGCAAGTTCAGACCGATGCTCGGCATAGCGAGGGGCGACCATTGGATAATCGTGGGGAAGGCCCCAACGTTCCCGATACTGCTCCGGCGTCATGTTATAAGACGTTTGAAGATGCCGCTTCAGCATCTTGAGCTTCTTGCCATCTTCCAAACACACGATGTATTCCGGAAAGACGGATTTCTTGATAGGAACTGCGGGCTGAAGCCGTTCTGGTTCCACCTGCTCTGTTCCTGCGGCCATCAAGGTGGTGAAAACCTGTTGGATCAACTCCGGAAGCGCGTCTCGTGAGACGGCGTTATTGGAGACATGAGCAGATACTATCTGTGCCGTCAGCCCGAGTATGGCTTGCGTTGAATTCGTCTCAGCCATCACCAATCGACTCCGGTTGTGTTTGTGCCACGATCTCTGTCACTACATTGCATTACGCTGACTTTTCCACAAGGAAACTTGCAACCACAATCAATATTTTATGCAGTGCAAGACGAGCCGATCCACCGCGGCACTGGTGGGCGGCACGGAGAGATGAAGAAGTAGTCCTAAACCTGTACGAACTGGTATATTAGTCGGTCACCATTCGAAATCCGCGATGAGAGCGATCGCCCATACCGCAGTTCTGCTTGCCGGGGGCTCAGCCGTCCCCGACTGGACGCGAGAGGCATCCGGGACTAGGACACGCGCCTGGCTCGCTACGGATTTGGCACTCTCATCCTTGGACTGCCAAAACGGGCTTGACCAGTCCGGGCACCGCGAGTAGACCGCTGGCACTCCGAGGGTGGGAGTGCCAAAGCTCTTGCTCCGGATTGCAACACACAGTGTTTGATCCACTGAGGAGACACTTCAATGAAGTTCCGTCCTTTGCATGACCGCGTTGTGGTCAAGCGCATCGAAGCCGAAGAAAAGACCGTCGGCGGCATCATCATCCCGGACACGGCGAAGGAAAAGCCCATGCAGGGTGAGATCATCGCCGCAGGACCCGGCGCCCGTAACGAGCAGGGCCAGATCGTCGCCCTGGACGTGAAGGCCGGCGACAAGATCCTGTTCGGCAAGTGGTCGGGCACCGAAGTCAAGATCGACGGCGCCGAGCTGCTGATCATGAAAGAGTCCGACATCATGGGGATCATCGAGGGCTAACACCTGCCCCTCGACCATCCTTCATTCCCCCTAGAAAGGTAGAGATACATGGCAGCGAAAGACGTACGTTTCGGCGGTGATGCTCGCGCACGCATGCTGCGCGGCGTGGACATCCTGGCCGACGCAGTCAAGGTGACCCTGGGGCCCAAGGGCCGCAACGTGGTCATCGACAAGAGCTTCGGCGCACCGCGGATCACCAAGGACGGTGTGACCGTCGCCAAGGAAATCGAGCTTTCCGACAAGTTCGAGAACATGGGCGCGCAGATGCTGCGCGAGGTCGCGACCAAGACGAACGACCTGGCCGGTGACGGCACCACCACCGCGACCGTGCTGGCCCAGGCCGTTGTGCGCGAGGGCGCCAAGGCGGTTGCCGCAGGCATGAACCCGATGGACCTGAAGCGCGGCATCGACATGGCGGTTGCCGCCGTCGTTGACGAGCTGAAGAGCCGCACCCGCAAGATCACGACCGAGGCCGAGACCGCCCAGGTCGGCACGATCTCCGCCAACGGCGAGGCCGATATCGGCCGCATGATCGCCGAAGCGATGCAGAAGGTCGGCAACGAGGGTGTCATCACCGTCGAAGAGGCCAAGGGCATCGACACCGAGCTCGACGTGGTCGAGGGCATGCAGTTCGACCGCGGTTATCTGTCCCCGTACTTCATCACGAATGCGGAAAAGATGATCGCCGAGTTGGATAACCCGTACATCCTGATCCACGAGAAGAAGCTGTCCGGCCTGCAGCCGATGCTGCCGCTGCTGGAGACCGTGGTGCAGTCGGGCCGTCCGCTGCTGATCATCGCCGAGGATGTCGAGGGCGAGGCGCTGGCGACCCTGGTGGTGAACAAGCTGCGCGGTGGGTTGAAGGTCGCGGCCGTGAAGGCACCGGGCTTCGGCGATCGTCGAAAGGCGATGCTGGAAGACCTGGCGATCCTGACCGGCGGCCAGGTGATCTCCGAAGACCTCGGGATCAAGTTGGAGACGGTGACGCTGGACATGCTGGGCCGCGCCAAGCGGATCATCATGGAGAAGGAAAACACCACCGTCGTCGAGGGCGCGGGCGAGGCCGAGGCGATCAAGGGCCGTTGCGCGCAGATCCGTGCGCAGGTGGAGGAGACGACGTCCGACTACGATCGTGAGAAGCTGCAGGAGCGTCTGGCCAAGCTGGCTGGTGGCGTTGCCGTCATCCGCGTCGGTGGTGCGACCGAGGTCGAGGTCAAGGAGCGCAAGGATCGCGTCGACGACGCGCTGCACGCAACCCGTGCGGCCGTCGAAGAAGGCATCGTGCCCGGCGGCGGTGTCGCCCTGGCCCGTGCCAGCCTGATCCTGGCGACGCTGAAGCCCGCCAACGAGGACCAGAAGCTCGGCATCGAGATCGTTCGCAAGGCGGTTCAGGCTCCGCTGCGCCAGATCGCCGAGAACGCTGGCGAAGACGGCGCCGTCATCGCCGGCAAGGTGATCGAGAACGGCGAATACAACTACGGCTTTGACGCTCAGACCGCTGAGTTCAAGGACATGGTTGCGGCCGGCATCATCGACCCGACGAAGGTCGTGCGGACGGCGCTGCAGGATGCGGCCTCGATCGCGGCCCTGCTGATCACCACCGAGGCGATGATCGCCGAGCGTCCGGAGCGTAAGGCCCCGGCCGGCGGCCCGGGTGGCGGCGGCGGCATGGGCGGGATGGGCGGCATGGGCGACATGGACTTCTAAGGAAGAAGTCTTTCGTTCACGAAGAAAGAAGGGGGCGGGCCGCGAGGGCCGCCCCCTTTTACATTGAAGAATGCTGCAGTTGCGAACTCCAGGGCTGCCACAATCCTGTGATTGACTTGTCGTCGCGATGCTGCAATTGATAGGCACCACAATCGCTTCGGCCACCGCCTTGCTGCGCCTTCACCTATTTTTGGGTGCTGTCCGTCAAGTCGTTCTACGGTTCGATTGTCCAAACGTGCCGTACATTCGTACGGCATTCTGACGGAGTTGACGCAGCTATGGCTATGGGTACGGTAAAGTGGTTCAATACCACCAAGGGTTTCGGCTTCATCATGCCGCAGGACGGCGGCAAAGATGTTTTCGTGCATATCACGGCAGTTCAGGCAGCCGGTCTTCGTGGCCTCGATGAGAACCAGAAGGTCAGCTACGACGTTGTGATGGAGCGCGGCAAGGCCGCCGCGAGCAATCTGAAGCTCGCCTAAACAATTTGGCCGGCCCCGTCAGGGCCGGCCATTTTTATGTCTGGGGTGTTGGTGACCAGGCAGCCATTGGCTGAGCCTGGTTTTTTTGTTTTTGGCTTGTCTGCGTTTCAGCCCGTCCATGCCGACGAATCCATACCGGGTGCGGCCGCGGCGACGCGTGACACGGATGCGACCTTGCTGGCACCGCTGGCTTGCATGATGCGTTCGGCATCCGCCCGCTTTTCGGGGGTTGCGGCGTGGACGGCCAGAACCAGTTCGCCGGCTGCGGCTGCTTCGTCCCTGCCCTCCTCCTGGGTGACCTTCGCCGCGGTGCCGGCGGCGTTGGCAGCCAAGGCCGACCCGGCGCCCACAGCAGCCGCGGCAGCGATCGCAAGACCGGCTGCGCCCCCGGTGGCGATCGTGGCCCCCGCCGCTGCCATCGCGCCCACCGCACCCGCCATGCTGGTGCCCATGGTGCGGGCCTGCCTCACATCGGTGTCGGTCATTGGATCGGCGGCGCCCTGGTTCGGGGTGGCGTGGCCGGGCGTGGTGTGGGTGGCGGGTAGACTGAGGTCGGCGCGATCAAACCCGGCGAGGGTCAGTTTCGCGATGGCGTCCTGCATCGCCGCGTCGCTTGGGAAGATCCCTTGTACCTCCTCCACACTCTCTGCCATGGTCGGGCCGGCCTTGCTGGCTGTTTGCTCACTCATGAGACATCTCCTCTGGATGAGGAATGAACGCGCCGTTGGCCCTTTGTGTTCCCCAGGTGTGACACCGGCTACAGCTTCAACTCGATGCCGACGGAGATGACTTGGCTGACCGGGAGGTCGAAATACTCGATCGGCGACAGCCCGGTGCGCCCGAGGAAGAGGTAGAGCCGGCGGAATATGCCGCGCCACCACGTTGGTGCAGGCTTTACCACCACGAGGGGCAGAAAGAAGACGGCCCGCGCGTAGTCGAACGGCAGACCCTCGGCGAGGGCGCGCGACATGACGGGCGGGTGCATAAAGCCGAAGCGTGCGACGCCGCGATAGATGCCGCCGCCCAGATCCTCGATGGTCAGCTGTTCAGCTTCCGGCACGTGAGGCCGCGTCGTCGTCTCCACCCGCAGCAGCAGCACGTTCTCATGGGTGACGTGGGTGCGCAGCCATTCGTGGTGACCGATCATCGGGACCTTGTCCGGGTTCTCGGTCAGGAACACTGCGCCGCCGTGCTCGCGCTGTTGCCAGCATTCCGCCATCTGCTGGAATTCCGGCAGCGGCATCGACAACTTCGCCATGGCCTCGCGAAAACGGGACCGGCCGGTCGTCCAGATCAGCAGGATGGCGAACACCACGCCGCCGATCAGCAGCGGGACCCAGGCGCCGGAGAAGAGTTTGGCCAGGTTCGCGACCAGGAAGCCGCCGTCCATCAGCAGAAATGCTGCCATCAGGGCCAGCGCACGCGGGCGCGACCAACCCCAGACGCAGCGTGTGACGACGTAGAACGTCATCGAGGTGATGGTCATGGTGCCGATCACCGCCAGGCCATAGGCCGAACCGAGCGCGTCGGAGGAGCGGAACCCCAGCACCAACGCCAGGCACCCGACCATCAGCACGTAATTCACCACCGGCAGGTAGATCTGGCCCGGCGTGTTCTCCGATGTGTGGACCACGGCGTAGCGCGGGGCGAACCCCATATTGATCGCCTGCTGGGTGAGCGAGAAGGCGCCGGAGATCAGCGCCTGGGAGGCGATGACCGTCGCCACGGTGGCCAGGGTGACCATGGGATAGAGCGCCCAATGCGGCACCAGGGCGAAAAACGGGTTGGCGGCCTGCGCCGGGTCGGTGAGCAGCGCGGCGCCCTGCCCCAGATAGCTGAGCGCCAGGGAGGGTAGCACGACGACATACCAGGCGACGATGATGGGATGGCGGCCGAAATGGCCGAGGTCGGCGAACAATGCCTCGGTTCCGGAGACGCAGAGGATGACCGCGCCCAGAACGGCGTAACCGGCCCAGCCGTGCCCGACCAACAAGCGCAGCCCGGCGATCGGGTTGAAGGCGGCCAGAACGGCGGGGTGCTGCCATGCCCCGGCGAGGCCCAGGACCGCGATGGCGGCGAACCACAGCAGCATGATCGGGCCGAAGAAGCGGCCGACCTTTTCGGTGCCCAAATGCTGGGACACGAACAGAGCCAGCAGGATGCCGACGGAAATGGGCACGATGAATGGCTCGAACACGGGGCTGGCCAGTTTCAGCCCCTCCACTGCCGACAGGACAGAGATGGCAGGCGTTACCATGCCGTCGCCGTACAGCAGAGCGGAGCCGAGCAGGACGAGGAGCGTGAGCGCGCTCGGCCGGGCGAAGGGCAGCGGGGGCACCTTCGACCGGATGAGGCCCAGCAGGGCCAGGGTGCCGCCCTCGCCTTCGTGGTCGGCGCGCAGGATGAAGCCGGTGTATTTGATGCAGACGATCAGGATCACCGACCACAGGATCAGCGACAGCACGCCGATGATCGATGCCGGGTCGTGTGCGAACGATGGGTCGTTCTGGAAACAGAGTTGCACGGCGTAGAGCGGGCTGGTGCCGATATCGCCGAACACCACGCCCAACGCGCCGAGGGCTACGAGCGGCAACGCCTTTCTGCCGCCCGGGGGCGACGCATCGTTCGACATACTTGGCGGGTCTCCCAGGCGTGCGTCGGTATATAGCCTGTGAAGCCCGAATGGTTGTCCCACGGTGCGCAGCAGAGCGAGACTCGACCCGAATCGTGTAGCGAGTCGCCGGTGCTGGAGGGGACTGGGTGGCGGATTTACCGATTGAGGTTTGGGCGGCGGTCGGCGGAGTGGCGGCGATGCTGCTGCTGGGCGGGCTAATTGCGGTGTTCCGGGTGCTGACGCTGGTGCGCGATCTGCGGCTGATCGCGGAGCACGCGTTGTCCACGGGGCGGGCCGAGGCGGAGGCGACCCGTAGCCAGATGCAGGCGGGCGAGCGCGCCTTGTCGACCCGGTTGGAGCAGGCGCGGCTGGAGGCGCAGGACAATTCCGGCCGGGTGGCGCTGCTGCTGGAGGGCAAGTTGCGCGAGATGGCGGAGGCCAGCGCCGCCCGGCTGCTGGCGATCGAGCATACGGTTGGCAGCCAGTTGCACGCCGCGGTGGAACAGCAGATGACGGCGAGCTTCGGCCGGGTGCTGGAGCAATTTGCCGCCGTGCAGAAGGCGATGGGCGAAGTGGCCGCCGTCAGTGCCGGGATTGGCGATTTGAAGCGGATCTTCTCCAATGTGAAGACGCGGGGCGGCTGGGGCGAAACGCAGTTGCGCGCGTTGCTGGACGATCTGCTGCCGGCTGGCAGTTATGAGGCCAATGTTGCGATCGGCGATGGAAGAATCGTGGAGTTTGCGATCCGGATGCCAGGCCAGGGTGATCTGCGCCCACTGCTGCCGATCGACGCAAAACTGCCGCTGGCGGATTACGAACGCCTGATCGAAGCCGCGGAGGCCGGGGATATGGAGGCCGAGCGCGCAGCCCGGCGTGCGCTGGAAGCCGCGTTGCGGACGGAAGCGCGGCGCATTGCCAGCAAATACATCATGCCGCCCCGCACCACCGAGTTCGCGGTGCTGTACTTGCCCACGGACGGGCTGTACGCCGAGGCGGCGCGGATGCCGGGGCTGGTGGATGATCTGGGGCGCACCCATCGCGTGTTGCTGATGGGTCCGGGGTTGCTGCCCGGGCTGCTGCGTACGGTGCATCTCGGCTACGTCACCCTGTCGCTGGAGCAGAAGGCGGAGCAGATCGGCCGGCTATTGGGCGCCACGCGGCAGGAGATGCTGCGGATGGACGAGGTGTTGGAGCGCCTGGCCCGCAACGCCGGCAGCATGGCCCGCACGATCGAGGATGCGCGGACGCGGACGCGCGTGATGCAGCGAACCCTGCGCGACATGGAGGGCCGCGATATCGCTCCGGCGCCGCTGGATCAGTCGTTGGCGGGGGTTGGCAGCAGCGAGTTCGTCTTTCCGGCGAGCCAGTAATACAGCAGGCCCTCCCACTCATGGGCGGCCAGGTCCAGCGTCGCCAGTTTGCCGCCAAGCGAGGGCGACAGCCGTGTGAGGTTGTCGCGGGAGATGTAGCCGGCGGGCCAGGGCAGCACGTTCCACCCGGCGGCGCGGAACACCGCGACCGAGCGCGGCATGTGGCTGGCGGAGGTGACCAGCGCCCAGATCTCACCCGGCGCCGGGTGCACCAGGTCGCGCGAGAGGGTGGCGTTTTCGGCGGTGGTGCGGGATTTGTCCTCGAACACCACACGGCTGGGCGGCAGGCCGAGATCGGCCAGCAGGATGCGGGCGAAATGCGCCTCGTTGGCGACCTGCTCGATCTGGCCGGAGCCGCCGGTGAACACCAGCTTGGCCGCCGGGTAGCGCTTGGCGAGGATGAGGAAGGTGGTGAGCCGGTTGGCGGCGGCGGCGATGATGGGGGTGCCGCGGTCCAGGCTGGTGAGGTCGTCGATGGAGCCGCCGAGTACGATGATTCCGTCCAGGCGGGGCGGATCCTGGTTGATCGGGGGAAACTGGTCCTCCAACGGGCGAATAGCCCAGCTGTCGACGGGGAGTAACAGGCACGCGGCGAGGCCCAGCACGCCCAGTGCCAAAAGGGCACGGCCGAGCCACCAGCGGCGCAGTAGCCATCCGGCGGTGACGAGTTCGACCAGCAGCGCCGACGGCAGCACCACCAGCGACACCAGCTTCACAGCGACGAAGTTCACGCCGGGTCGTGCTTCGCGCCGTCCAGGGTGCGACGCGCCCGCTCCTCCTCCAGCCGGTCGCGTTCGCGCTCGACAAGGGTGCGGCCGTGGCGAGCACGGTTGGCGACGGCCTCGGCCGATTTCTCGATTCGGGCCTTGTCCTTTCGCACCTGCCGCAAATTGACTATCTCACCCATGGCAGCAGCCTGCCACGAAACCGAGGAGAAGCGTAATGGGCCGGATGATCGAGCTAGCGGCTGAGGATGGCCATAAGCTGGGTGCGTACCAAACCGGCCCGGATGATGCGGTGAAGGGCCTCGTTGTCGTGCAGGAGATCTTTGGCGTGAACGGCCATATGCGCAACGTGTGCGACCAATTCGCCGCGGCGGGCTACGCGGTCATCGCGCCGGCCTTATTCGACCGGGTGCAGCGCGGCGTGGAACTGGGCTACGGCGATGCGGACCGCAAGCGCGGGATCGAACTGCGGTCCGAGGTAACGGCCGAGGCCACCATGGCGGACGTGCATGCTGCCGCCGCCGCGCTGGGGCAGCGTAAGCTTGGGATCGTCGGGTATTGCTGGGGCGGCACCGTTGCCTGGTGGGGCGCGACCCGCAGCAACCGGTTCGAGGCCGCGGTTGGCTGGTATGGCGGCGGGATTGCGGCGACGCGTGAGGAGCATCCGAATTGCGCCGTGCAATTGCATTTTGGCGCCGAGGACCACGGCATTCCGCTATCGGATGTCGAGGCGATCCGTGCCTCTCAACCTGGCGTCGAGATCTACATCTACCAGGGCGCAGGCCATGGTTTCGGCTGTGACGAGCGGGCGAGCTTCGACGCGGATGCTGCCGAGCATGCGCGTGGGCGGACGATGGACTTTCTGGCCCGTCATTTACCTGGCTGACGCTAATTATTGGATGCTAACGAATTCGCACGCGGACGTGAAAACCCTGGGCGCTTGACGGCGTTCTGAACCGGCAAGCAACACCGGAAGGGGTGTCACCCGTGGGTACAATCCTCGTTATTATCCTTATCGTCCTTCTGCTGGGCGGCGGCGGCTATGGCTACAATGCTGGTTGGGGCATGGGACCGACCGGTGGCATCGGCCTGATCGTTCTGATCCTGATCGTTCTGCTGGTCTTGGGCCGAATCTAGCCCGCGACAAACCCCTCTCCCATCCGTGGGAGAGGGGCTTCTGGTGGCCATTACCCCAGGACGCGGCCGGCTACGGCGTCGAGACGACTCATCAGTGCCGGATCGCGAGCGCTGATGGGCGTCGAGATCGAGAAATCCAGGACGCGGTCACAGCCCGCCGGGCATGGCCCACGGGATACCCCGACCAAGGGCACTACGGCGCGAACCAAGGCGCGGGCTTTGTCGGCATTGCTCGACATGACCGAGACGATCTGGTCGACGGTGACGTGGCCGTGGTCCGGATGCCAGCAGTCATAATCCGTGACCATTGCGACGGTGGCGTAGCAAAGCTCCGCCTCTCGGGCGAGTTTGGCCTCCGGCATGTTGGTCATGCCAATGACGTCGCAGCCCCAACTCCGGTATAGATTACTCTCGGCCTTGGTGGAGAATTGCGGGCCCTCCATCACGAGGTAGGTCCCGCCACGGGTTACCGGCAGGCCTAGATCCCGGGCGGATGCCTCCAGCGCGTCGCCCAGGCGGGGGCAAACTGGGTCGGCCACGCTCACATGGGCGACGCAGCCCTGGCCGAAGAAGCTTTTTTCCCGGGCGAAGCTGCGGTCGATGAATTGGTCGACGATGACGAAGTGGCCGGGAGGATACTCCTCCTTCAGGCTGCCGACCGCGGAGAGCGACAGCACGTCGGTCACGCCCGACCGTTTCAGCGCATCGATGTTGGCGCGGTAGTTGAGGTGGCTGGGGGAGAGGCGGTGGCCCCGGCCGTGGCGCGGCAGGAAGACGCATTGCACGCCGTCCAATCTGCCGAACAGCAATTCGTCCGACGGTTCGCCCCACGGTGTTGGAACGTGCCGCCATTCCTTGGCCTCCAGCCCGTCGATGTCATACAGACCAGAGCCGCCGATGATGCCGATCACCGGCTGAATGCTATCCATGATGCTTAATGCACGTCCGACCAGATTTTCCGCTTTACGGCATAGGTCACGACGGTCATGCCGGCAAGGAACAGGACGATGCGCACACCCATGCGCTTGCGCTGCTCCATTTCCGGGTTGGCCATGTAGGTCAGGAATGTCGCGACGTCGCGGGACATCTGCTCCACCGTGGCGGGGGTGCCATCGGAATAGGTCACCTGGCCGTCGTGCAGCGGTTGGGCCATGGCGATCTGCCGGCCCTCGAACGCGATGTTGTAGTTCATCCCGTCGCCCATTTTCATGCCGGCCGGTGGGTCGCGATAGCCTTCCAGCAAGGCAGCAATGTAGGTGGCGCCGCCTTCACGAGCTTTCTCGATGAGTGAATGATCGGGCGGCAGCGCGCCGTTATTGGCCGCTCGCGCTGCCTTCTCGTTCGCGAACGGGGTGCGGAAATGATCGGCTGGCAGCGCCGGCCGGTCGATCGGCTGGCCGGAATCGTCGGTCGCGCCGCCGGTGATGGTGATGCCGGCGGCGAAGGCCTTCACCTGGTCCGCCGACAGGCCGATCCCCGTCAGGTTGCGGTAATACGCCTCTTTCATGGAGTGGCAGTTGGAGCAAACCTCCTGCCAGACCTGCAAGCCGCGCTGTTCCGCGGCACGGTCGAATGTGCCGAACGGTCCGTCGAAGCTCCATCGCATCTTGGGCAGCGGCTCGGGGTCCATCACCTGAGCCCGGGCGGTTGGAACAAGAGCGGGCAGCGCCAGGAAGGCACCCAATGCGAGCAGGGCGAGACGCATCAGATCTTCTCCATCGGCTTGGCCGTGGCGCCGTGGGGCATGGGGCCGCCACCACCGCCGGGTCCGCGGGGTAGCACGGGACTGCTGATGCTTTCCGGAAGGGGCAACGGCTTCTCGATCTTGCCCAGCAGCGGCAGCAGCACCAGGAAGTGCAGGAAGTAGTAGGCGGTGGCGACGCGGCCCAGCACGACCCAGATGCCTTCCGGACGATGGGCGCCGACGAAGCCCAGCACAAACAGCGCCAGCACCAGCACCCAGATCAACTGGCGGTAGATGGGGCGGAAGCGAGCCGAGCGGACCGGCGAGGTGTCGAGCCAGGGCAGCACGAACAGCACCGCGATGGCGCCGAACATGAGGCTGACGCCGCCGAGCTTGGACGGAACCGAGCGCAGGATTGCGTAGAACGGCAGGAAATACCATTCCGGCACGATCTCCGCCGGGGTGGAGAGCGGGTTGGCCGGGATGTAGTTGTCCGGGTGGCCCATGTAGTTCGGGGCGAAGAACACCACGATGGCGAAGACCAGCAGGAACACGCAGATCCCGACGCTGTCCTTGATGGTGTAGTATGGGTGGAACGGGATGGTGTCCTGCGGGGTCTTTACATCGATGCCCAGCGGGTTGTTCGACCCGGTGATATGCAGTGCCACGATGTGCAGGAACACCACGCCGGTGATCATGAACGGCAGCAAGTAATGCAGGGAGAAGAACCGGTTCAGCGTCGGGTTATCGACGGAAAAGCCGCCCCATAGCCATGTGACGATGCTTTCGCCCACCACGGGGATTGCGGAGAACAGGTTGGTGATGACGGTGGCGCCCCAGTAGCTCATCTGGCCCCAGGGCAGCACGTAACCCATGAAGGCGGTGGCCATCATCAGCAGCAGGATGACCACGCCCAGCATGAACAGCAATTCGCGGGGCGCCTTGTAGGAACCGTAGTACAGGGCGCGGAAGATGTGGATGTAGGTGACGATGAAGAACATCGAGGCGCCGTTGGCGTGCACGTAGCGCAGCAGCCAGCCGTAGTTCACGTCGCGCATGATCCGCTCGACACTGTCGAACGCCATGGACGTGTGCGCGGTGTAGTTCATCGCCAGGAAGATGCCGGTGGCGATCATGATGACCAGGTTGATCATCGCCAGGGCGCCGAAATTCCAGAAGTAGTTGAAATTCTTCGGCGTCGGGAAGGTCCCGTATTCCTTCTGCATCATCGTCAGAATGGGCATACGGGAGTCGAACCAGTTTAGAACCGGGTTCTTGAAATCGCTTTGATGTAGTCCGGCCATCTTGTCTGTCCCTCAGCCGATCTTGATTTTGGTGTCGGACTCGAACGCGTACGGCGGTAGCGCCAGGTTGGCCGGCGCCGGGCCGTGGCGAACCCGGCCCGACACGTCATATTGGCTGCCGTGGCAGGGGCAGAACCAACCGCCCCATTCACCACGCGGATCGGTCGGCTTGTTGCCGAGGGGGATGCAGCCGAGATGGGTGCAGATGCCGATGAGGATGATCCACTGCGCGTGGCCGTCCTTGATGCGGGATTGGTCGCTGGCGGGTTCGATCAACTGGTTCAGCGGCACGGCTTCGACGGTCTTGATCTCGTCGGCGGTGCGATGGCGCACGAAAATCGGCTTGCCGCGCCAGACGGTGGTGATGCCCATTCCCTCGGTGATCGACTTGAGGTCGACGTCGACCGAGGACAGCGCCAGCACGTCGCCGGCCGGGTTCATGCTGTCGACCAAGGGCCAGACGATGGCGCCGACGCCGATAGCCGCGCCTGCGGCTGCGACCAGCTTCAGGAAGTCGCGCTTGGTCGTCGTCGCATCCCCGGCATGACCTGGCGCCAACGGTATCGCGTCGGAAGATGTTATCGACATTGAACGTTTACCCTTCTCAAGCGAGGCTTTGCCTGTTCTACGGGAGGGATTTCGGCCCTGCAACACGGCAAGGCCGCATTTCCCTACGCTTGCATATCGGAGCGCCCTGAAATGCCGCAATCCTCCCCCCATGCCGACCTGCAACCGGCCGCGGAAGCCTGGTTCGGCACGTTGCGCGACCGGCTTTGTGCAGCGTTCGAGACGATCGAGGATGCTGGCGGCGTGCTGCAGGATCGCCCGGCCGGCCGGTTCGCCCGCAACCCATGGACTCGCCCGGGGCTGGAGGGCGGCGGCACGATCGGGCTGATGCATGGCCGGGTGTTCGAGAAGGTGGGTGTGAACGTGTCCGCGGTGTCGGGGGAGTTCAGCCCGGAATTCCGCGCCTCCATCCCCGGGGCGGCGGAGGATCCGCGGTTCTGGGCTGCCGGGGTAAGCGTCGTGGTGCATCCGCAGAGCCCGCACGTGCCAGCAGCGCACATGAACACGCGCATGATCGTGACGACGCGCGGCTGGTTCGGCGGCGGCGGCGACATCACGCCGATGTGGCCCGACTCGGCGGCGGCGCAGGAGGATGCGGCCAGCTTCCACGGCGCGTTCCAGGCGGCCTGCGACGCACATCACCCGGCGTATTATCCGGAGTTCAAGGCGTGGTGCGACCGCTACTTCTTCCTGCCGCATCGCAACGAGCCGCGTGGTTTGGGCGGCATCTTCTACGATCATCTGGAGCGCCAGGGGGCCGAGCAGGATTTCGCGTTCACCCGCGACGTGGGGTTGGCGTTTCTGGACGTCTACCCGGCGATCGTCCGGCGCCGGATGGACCAGAGCTGGACCGAGGCGGAGCGGCATCATCAATTGGTGCGGCGCGGGCGCTACGTGGAATTTAACCTGCTGCACGACCGTGGCACGCTGTTCGGGCTGAAAACAGGGGGCAATGTGGAGGCGATCCTGATGAGCATGCCGCCGGAAGTCCGCTGGCCTTGAATCGGGAATCGGTGTCACTTGCGAACCGACAGGAGACCACACGCATGAAGTTTCGTATCGCCGTCCTATTGGCCGGGGCGCTCGCACTACCCGCACTCGGGTTCGCGCAGACCACGGCGCCCACCGCCCCGGCCAAGCCCGGCATCACCGCGCCGGTGAAGCCGGTGGCACCGACGCGATCGACCACGACGGCCAAGCCGATCGTCGCCGCGCCGTCCGGGCCGGTGCTGATCGACGTAAACTCGGCCGACGAGAAGACGCTGGATACGCTGCCCGGCGTGGGCCCCGCGCGGGTGAAGTCGATCATCGCCAACCGGCCGTATACCGAGAAGCAACAGATTTTGGAGAAGAAGGCGGTCCCGTCCAATGTGTTCGCCGCGATCGAGGACAAGATTGCGCTGGCGAACGTGAACAAGACCGGTGCTGCCGACCTGGCGAAGATCCTGCCGAACGTCGGCCCGGTTCGCGCGCAGCAGATCGTCGATAAGCGTCCCTACGCCACGCTGCAGGATCTGGTGACCAAGGGCGCGTTGTCCCAGGGGATCCTGGACGGGCTGAAGGGCCTGGTCACCGTCGGCCAGTGACCTGAACCCGGCGGCGGGTGCGCTAGTGACCGCCGCCGCCGCCTTTTGCCTTTACGCTCGAAAACAGGAAGGCGAAGGGCACGACGCAGAACGCGCCAATGGCGCAGAACATGAACACGTCGGAATACGCCAACACTTGCGCCTGGGTGCGCAACGCCTTGTAGACTTGGCCGGTGGCGGTATCCATCGTGGTCGCCGCCGCATGGCCCATGGACAGCAGGGTCTGCTGGTATCGCTCGATCGTCTGATTATAGGCCGGGTTGAACTTGTCGAGGTGGGTGACGAGGTGGGCGGTGCGGATCTGCGTACGCTCCGTCACCATCGCGGTCGCGGCGCTGATGCCGATGGAGCCGGAGACGTTGCGGAACATGGTATAGAGCGCCGCGGCGTCGCCATTCAGCTCCTTCGGCAAGGTCGCATAGGCCAGGGTACTGATGGGCACGAACAGCAGGGCGATGCCAAAGGATTGCGCGGCGCGGATCTTGGCCAGGGTGTTGTAGTCGATATCGGGCACTAGCATCATCGAGTAGGTCATGCCCAGGCCCATGACCAGGAAGCCGAATGCCACGATGTATTTTGTCGGCACGAATCCCATCGCCCGCTGTACCAGCGGAATAGTGAAGCAGACCAGCGCTGCACCCGGCGATAGCACCAGGCCGGCCAGGGTGGAGTTGTACTGCAGCACCTCTTGCGCCAATTGTGGAATGAGCACCGCCGACGAGTAGACGATGCCGAACAGCATGAAGGTGGTGAACGAGCCGAGGGCGAAGTTGCGGTCGCCCATCACGCGCAGGCTCACGATCGGCTTCTTCGCGGTCAGCAGCCAGGCGATGGCGCCGATGATGCCGATGGCCGACGCGATGGCCATGCCGACGATGAAGTTGGAGCCGAACCAGTCGTCATCCTCGCCGCGGTCCATGACTACCTGCAGGCAGCCCAGTCCCAGCGCGATCAGGCCCAGCCCGATCGTGTCGATCTTGCGCTTCGGGGCATTGGCGACCCAGGGCGGGTCCTCCACCAGGGTGCTGACGGCGAAGAAGGTGAGCGCGGACACTGGGATGTTGATGAAGAAGATCCAGCGCCAGGTGTAGTTGTCGGTGATCCACCCGCCGAGGGTCGGCCCGAGCACGGGGGCGACGATGGTGGCGACGGCAGTGATGGAGAACGCCATGCCGCGCTTTTCCGGCGGGAAGGTGTCCAGGATGATGGATTGCTGGTTGGGCTGCAGCCCGCCGCCGAAGAAGCCCTGGGCCAGGCGGAAGATGATCAATTGCGGCAGGCTGTTGGCGATGCCGCACAGGAACGAGCAGACGCCGAACGCACCGATGCAGATCAGGAAGTAGCGCTTGCGGCCGAGCCGGTTGCCCAGGAAGCCCGAGATCGGCAGCACGATGCCGTTGGCTACCAGGTAGGAGGTGAGCGTCCAGGTCGCCTCGTCATTGGAAGACGACAGCGCGCCGGCGATGTGCGGCAGGGCGACGTTGACGATGGTGGTGTCCAGGATCTCCATGAACGCCGCCAGGGTGACGACCAGGGCGATCAGCCACGGGTTGGCTTTGGGCTTCCAGTCGCTGCTACCGCTCAAATGCTAATGCCCCCCGCCCGATGCGCCTTTCGTGGTCCGCGCCTCGAACAGGAACGTCAGCGGCACGATGCAGAACGCAGCAATGGCGCAATAGGCGAACACGTCCCGGTATGCGAGCACGGCAGCCTGCAGGTTCAGCGTTTGCAGCGCCATCCCCATCGCCTGGCTACTCACCTGCCCTGCGGCCCGGCCCATGCTCAATAACGTATGTTCGGTTTGGGCGAGATAGTCGTTGAAGGCCGGGTTGAAGGGGTTGAGGTTCTGCGACAGGTAGGATTGGCGCACCTGAGTTCGCTCGGTGATGCCGGCGGTCGCCAAAGATATTCCAATCGACCCGGCGACGTTGCGCAGCATCACATAGAGCGAACTGGCGTCACCGTTCAGCGATCGGGGCATGGTGGAATAGGTGATGGCGCTGGTGGGCACGAAGAGGAAGGCCAGGCCCAGCGTCTGCGTGGCGCGCATCAGCGCCAGCGTGCCGAAGGAGGCGTCGGGCGTCACGCCATGCGCGTAGCTATAGGCGCAGCCCAAGGTGAAGAAGCCGAAGCCTATGACGTAGCGGGTTTGCACGTAGGGCAGCATGCGGCCGACGATCGGGATCAGGAACAGGATCATGATCGCGCCGGGTGACAGCACCATGCCGGCGAGCGTGGCCGTGTAGCCCAGGCGTTGCTGGGCCAATTGCGGCAGCAGCACCGCGCCGGAATACAGGATGGCGCCGATGCCGAAGATCATCACCGAGCCGACGGCGAAGTTTCGGTTGCCGAAAGCGCGCAGGTTCACGATCGGCTTCTTCGCCGTCAGCAGCCACCAGATCGCCCCGGCAATGCCCAGCACCGCCATGAAGGCGCAGGTGACGATGAGGGGGGAGCTGAACCAATCGTCGTCCTCGCCCCGGTCCAGCATGATCTGCAGGCTGCCGAGGCCCAGGGCGATCAGGCCGAGGCCGATATAGTCGAAATCGCGCACGCTGGCCTTCATGCGCAGCACCCAGGGCGGGTCCTCCACCAGGGCGGCCACGGCGAAGAAGGCGAAGATGCCGACGGGGATATTGATGAAGAAGATCCACCGCCAGGAATAGTTATCGGTGATCCAGCCGCCCAGCGTCGGGCCGATCACGGGGGCGAAGATGACGGCGACGGCGACGACGCCGAACGCCTTGCCACGCTGCGCCGGTTCGAACGTGTCGAGGATGATGGATTGCTGGTTCGGCTGCAGCCCGCCGCCGAAGAAGCCCTGCATCAGGCGGAAAATGATCAGTTCGCCCAGGCTGGTGCTGGTGCCGCACAGGAAGGACGAGACGGTGAACATGGCGATGCAGATGAGGAAGTAGCGCTTGCGCCCGATGACACGGCCCAGAAAGCCCGAGATCGGCAGCACGATGCCGTTCGCCACCAGGTAGGAGGTGAGCGCCCAGGTGGCATCGTCATAGGACGCCGAGACGGAGCCCGCGATGTGCGGCAGGCTGACGTTGACGATGGTGGTGTCCAGGATTTCCATGAACGCCGCCATCGTCACGACGATGGCGATCAGCCATGGATTGGCCTTGGGCTTCCACGCGGCGTCCGACTTGGTGTTGTCCTCGGTCATGGCGCCGGCCAGATGCGCTTCATTTCAAAGTCACTGTGGGCACCACGGACAGGCCGAGCGGCAAGGGCTGCGCCGGGTCCATGCCGCGGTCGATGATCAGCTTGACCGGTACGCGCTGCACGATCTTGACGAAGTTGCCGGTGGCGTTTTCCGGTGGGAAGGCGGTGAATTTGGAGCCGGAGCCGAGCTGGATGCTGTCGACATGGCCGTCCAGCTTCAGCCCTGGATAGGCGTCGACCTCGAACGTCACCTTCTGCCCCTGGCGCATTCGGTTAAGCTGGCTTTCCTTGAAGTTGGCGGTGACCCAAACCTCCGGCGTCACGATCGAGAAGATCGAGGCGCCGACTTGCAGGTAGTTGCCCATTTCGATGTTGCGCTTGGTGATCCAGCCATCCTGCGGCGCCTTGATGGTGGCGTAGCTGAGGTTCAGTTCAGCCTGGGCCAATTGCGCCTCCGCCTGCTTCACCTGGCCGTCGATCTGGCTCACCTGCTGGTCGGCGCTGCCGATGTTCTGCTGCACCGGCTCGGCCTGGTCGACGGCGGCCTGGGCGGCGGTCACCTGGCCCTGGGCCAGTTGCAGTTGTGCGGTGGACTGGTCGACGTTCTGCTGCGTCGTCGCCTCCCGCGTGACGGAATGCTGGCGCTTGTAGTCGGTTTGGGCCTGGAACAGCTGGCCCTGCGCCTGCTGCAACTGGCCCTGCGCCTGCAGCAAGCGAGCGGGGAAGTTCTTGCGGGCGATCTGGGCGTTCAGTTCGGCCGCGGCCTTCTGCGCCTGAGCGATGATGAGGCTGGCGCGCGCCTGGTCCCGGGCGACGATGAAGTCCCGTGGGTCGATGCGGGCGAGCACGTCGCCAGCCTTCACCCGCTGGTTGTCGTTGACCAGCAATTCCACGACGTAGCCGGCGACCTTCGGCGAGATCGTCAGCGCACGGCCGTCCGTGTAGGCGTCGTCGGTGGATTCGAGGTCGCGATTGGCGAGGTAGTAGTAAACGCCGCCGGCGATCGCCAGAAGGATGACGATGAGACCGATGATCTTCACCCAAGGGGAAGATTTCTTGGCGACCTCCTCCTGTTTCTTTTCGGCAGCGCCATCCTTGCCAGAGGATTTTTTCTCGTCCTGGCCGCCGGGCTTGCCACGGTCCGGGGATTGCTCCTCTCCGCTGGGCTCGTCCTGATGGTCGGTCTTCTCTTCGTCCAGACTCAACGGGGCAACTCCAGCGGTGAAAGGCGAGTGACCGTTCGGTCATCGCACATCCAGCGTCAGGTCGCAAAGGCCTGGGTGCGCACCAGGCGGGCATATAGGCCTTCCTTGCTCATCAGTTCCGCGTGCGTGCCCTGCTCCACCACGGCGCCGTCGGCCATGGCGACCACCAGATCGGCGTCGCGGACGGTGGAAAGGCGGTGCGCGACGACGATCGTGGTGCGGCCGGCGCGCAGCCGGGCCAGCGCTTGTTGCACGGCTGCCTCGCTTTCCGCGTCCAGGGCGGAGGTCGCTTCGTCCAGCAGGAGGATCCGGGGGTCGCGCAGCAGGGCACGGGCCAAGGCCACGCGCTGGCGCTGCCCGCCGGACAGGCGCCCGCCGCCGGTACCGACCGGCATGTCGAACCCTTCGGGCAGGTCGGCGATGAAACCGGCGGCGGCGGCCTCGGCAGCGGCCTCGATGGCGGCCGGGTCGGCGCCGGGTCGGCCCATGGCGATGTTGGCGCCCACCGTGTCGTCGAACAGCATGGTGTCCTGCCCGACATAGGCGATGGCATCGCGCAGGCTCTGCAGCGACACCTGGCGCAGATCGGCACCGTCGACGGTGATGCTGCCGCTGCTGACGTCGTGCAGGCGCGGGATGAGCGCCAGGGCGGTGGATTTGCCGGCCCCGGATGCGCCGACCAGCGCCACCGTCATGCCGGGTTCGGCGACGAAGGACAGGCCGCGCAGCCCTTCCCGCCCGTCCGGGTATAGGAAGCGCACATCCTGGAACACCACGCGGCCGTGCCCGGCGGGTAGCGCGACGGCGCCGGGCTGCTCGACGATGCCGGGCTGCTCGTCGATGACGGAGAAGACGCGGGACAGGCCAGCCATGCCCTCCTGCACCGCGGCGTTCAGCGAGCCGAGGGCGCGCAAGGGTTGGGAGGCGATGAGCAAGGCGGCGACGAAGCCGGTGAAATTGCCGACGGTGTTGGTGCCGACCGCGGCGCGCCAGCCGGCGAAGCCCATGACGGCGGCGATGGCGACGCCACCCAATACCTCCAGCATCGGGTCCACGGCGGAGCGGGTGCGGGTCATCCGCATCAGCGCCTTGTTGAGATGGCCGAAGGCTTGGTTGGCCCGCTCGGTCTCGACCGCTTCGAGGCGGTAGGCGCGGACGGTGCGGGCTTGGCTGAAGCTTTCGGTCAGCATGCCGGCGGCCTCGCCCATGCGTTCCTGCATGCCACCCGAGGCGCGGCGGATGCGCTTGCCCAGGCGCTGGATCGGTAGCGCGGCGAGTGGGTACAGGGCGGCGGCGATGAGGCTGAGCACCCAGTCCATCCACAGCATCGAGGCGATGAGGCCCACGACGGTAATGCCGTTGGCGATGCCGCCGATGGCGCGGGTCAATGCCTCGCGGATGATGGCGGCGTCGGTGGTGAAGCGGGCGGCGAGTTGGGCCGGCGCCTCCCGTTCCACCCGGGACAGGTCGGCGGTGGTGAGGTGGGCGAACATGCGGGCCTGCAGTTCGCGAATGATGCGCAGGACCAGGCCCTGGGTGAGAACCGTTTGGGCGTAGGTGCTGGCGGCCTTGGCGGCGGTGATGATCACCACCAGCGCGGGCACCTGATACAGAATGCGCCGGTCACGCGCGGCGAACATGGAGAAGGCGCGGTCGATCACCAGCGGATACAGCGCCGTCAGCCCGGCCATGATGGCGGTCACGACCAGGATCACGAACATTCGGCCGCGATACCGGGCCAGATGGTCGCGCCAGAGGCGGCGCAGCAGGCGGTTGTTGCCGGGTTCGGCCAGCAGGGAGGCCGGGGTGCGTGCGTCCATGGGGCCGCGTGTTATCAGGCTGTCGCCAGCCTCGCCAGTTCGGCCCGGCAGGCGGTGGGATCGGCGAGGCATCCGCCGGCCAGCCACCAATGCCGGCTGCGGCGGAGTAGCTCGCCCACGGCGGGGCCCGGCGGGATGCCGAGGGCGACGACGTCCCGGCCTTCGAGCGGGAAGACTGGGCGGGGCATGGCGGCCAACCGATCGCGGATCGCCTGCGGCTGGCGCGCGAGGTGGGAGCGGCCGATGAGGATATCCGCCGGGATGTCGGCCAGTTGGCGGCGGAGATCGGCATCGCCCCCGTGCGGTGGGGGTCCGGCCAGGGCGACCAGGCGATCGGCCTCGGCGGCGGAGAGTTTCAGGCGGGTGGCGAAGGCGATGCGGTCGCCCGTGAGCAGTCCGGCCAAGCGCAGCAGCGGGTCGGGCGGCAGGCCGGTGGCGCCGGCGGGGTCGGCGCCCTCGGGGATGGTGGCGGCCAGGACGCCGTTATCGGCCATCAGGCGCAGGGCGGCGCTGGGGTCGGGAGCTTGGAGGATGCGTTTCAGTTCCATCCATATCCGTTCGACCGATAGGCGGCCGATGCCGGGCAGGCCGGTGCGAATCGCGGCGAGTGCGGCCGGTTCCGGCTCGCCGGTGCCGTAGCGGGCCTGGAACCGAAAGAAGCGGAGGATGCGCAGGTAGTCTTCGGCCACACGCTCCGCCGCGCTGCCGACGAAGCGGACCCGGCCGGCGCGCAAGTCGTCGGCGCCGCCGAAATAGTCGTGCAGGGCGCCGTCGGGCGATAGCGACAGGGCGTTGATGGTGAAGTCGCGCCGGGCCGCGTCCTCCTGCCAATCATCGGTCCAGGCGACTTCGGCATGGCGGCCATCGGTGGCGACGTCGCGGCGCAGGGTGGTGACTTCGTACGGGCGGCCGCCGAGCATGGCGGTGATGGTGCCGTGGGCGATCCCGGTCGGGATGGCGCGGATACCTGCGGCGACCAGGGCGGCGGCTACGGTTTCGGGATGGTCGGGCGTGGCCAGGTCGATGTCGACGGGCGGCAACCCGGCCAATGCATCGCGAACGCAGCCGCCGACCAGGCGCGCAGTGGGCAGCACGGCCAGCAGGCGCTGGGTTGCCGGGTCTGCGAGCAAGGCGGCGGTGCTAGCCACCGTGACCGTCGACCAGTTGGCCGTTCTGAATGCGCGCTGGGACGTAGGGTTCGTGCGGGGTCATCGACTCGGTGATGCTGGTCCAGATCAGCAGGCCGGCCACGACGCATTCCGCGAGGGCCAACAGGAGCACGGCGCGGCGGGTCGGCAGGCGGTTGTAGACGACGCCATACAGCAATGCGCCAGCGAGAATCGGCGCCAGTGCCAGGAAAACCTCGCCTGCCCGCAGCATCAGACGGTCGCCGCGACGCGGAGGCGATGGGCGAGATGGACGAGGATCGCCGCCGTGGCGCCCCAGATATAATGCCGCTCGTGCGGCCAGACCCAGAACTCGCGCTTGCGGCCCTTCCATTCGGCGCGCCGGCGTTCCGGCGCGGATGGGTCCAGCAGAACGGAGAGCGGCAGTTCGAACACTTCCTCCACCTCGGCCGCCGCGGGTATGGGGACGAAGCCGGGGGCGAGCAGGCCGATAATCGGGCTGATGCTGAACCCGGTGCCGGTGACGTAGTCGGGCAGCCGGCCGGTGACTTCGACCAGGTTTGCGGGCAGTCCGACTTCCTCCTCCGCCTCCCGCAGGGCGGCCTCCAGCGGGGTTTCGCCCGGGTCCAGCCGGCCGCCGGGGAAGGCGACCTGGCCGGCGTGGGAGGATAGGGTCGAGGTGCGTTTGGTCAGCAGGATACCAGGATTGGGGCCGTGGATGATCGGCACCAGGACGGCGGCGGGGACCAGAATACGCTGGGCCAGGTCGGCAATGTCGTCGCTGTTGGCCGGGGCGGCGAGCGCGTCGCCGAGTAGGGCGGGCACGGTTCCATCACGCTGCGCCAGACGGGCGCGCAGTTCGTCCAGGTCCAACCGCTATTCCTCGCTATTGGGCAGGTCACCGAGGGAGAAGAAGGCGCCACAGCTCCAAACCCCCAGCACCCGGCGGCCACGCAGCATGCCGGGTACGGCCAGGGCCACCAGTTCGTAATACACGGCACGACTGATCCGCGCCTCCACGGGGGCCGATCCCGCGCCGGGACGAATGTTGAGGTAGGGCGTGGGCTCACACGTCAATAGGTCGTGGGCGACGCGGATCGGATGGTCCGGCCCGGCGGTGATCATTTGGTCGATGTTGGTGCGGAAGGTGAGCACCTGGTCCCGCTCATCGCCGGTCCAGTCCATTTCGACGGCGACGAAGGGGGCATCCTCCACCTCGATCTTGCCGCGCTCGGCCGGGGTTTCCAGCCAGAACGAGCCGTCCGCCTCCCGCTTGAGAACGCCGGAAAACAGGCAAACCAGTTCCTTCCGGTTGATTGGCGTGCCCTGGTACATCCAGGTGCCGTCGCGCTTGATGAGGAAGGGCAGGTCGCCGCATTCCGCGCGCACCCGGGCAGGCTTCGCCGCCTGGCACGGCGTGGCCAGCGAGGGGATGGCACCGATCCGGCCAATGGCGGGCGTTGCTGCCCGTTTATCGTGCAAGTCAGGTTTGGCACCGTTCACAACGCGTTTCGAACCCCCGCCAAAGCTTCCGTTCCCGCTGGATATAGGTAGCATCCCCCTGACGATCAAAGACCCGACCGCCATATCCGTCCTGCGTTGGGCGAGTATACCGGTCGCTGGGTGGCCCGGACGAGCCCGGGTTGCTGGCTACAGGCACGAAAGGATCGAGTGCGGCATGTCGGTGACAGTGGGTAATGGGCTAGTCGCAGAGGTGGAGGCACTGGGTGCCAAGGCCGCCGCAGCGCGGGCGGAGGTCGGGCGGATCATCTTCGGCCAGGACGAGGTGGTGGAGCAGGTGCTGATCTGCCTGCTGTCCGGCGGCCATGTGCTGCTGGTGGGTGTGCCGGGGCTGGGCAAGACGCTGCTGGTGGAGACGCTGGGTACGGTGCTGGGGCTGGCGCCGAAGCGGGTGCAGTTCACGCCCGACCTGATGCCGGCCGACATCACCGGGTCGGAGATTTTGGACGAGGATGCGACGGGGCGCCGGTCGTTCCGCTTCGTGCCGGGGCCGGTGTTTTGCCAATTGCTGATGGCGGACGAAATCAACCGCGCAAGCCCGCGCACGCAGTCGGCCCTGCTGCAGGCGATGGCGGAGGGCAAGGTCGCGGTGGCCGGCGCCGACCATCCGCTGCCCAAGCCATTCCACGTGCTGGCGACACAGAACCCGATCGAGCAGGAGGGCACCTATCCCCTGCCCGAGGCGCAGTTGGACCGGTTCCTGCTGCAGGTGGATGTGTCGTATCCGGACCTCGCGAACGAGCGGACGATGCTGCTGGCCACGACCGGGGCGAAGCTGGCCCGCGCCAAGCCGGTGCTGACAGGGGAGCAATTGCTGGCGGCGCAGACCCTGATCCGCATGGTGCCGGTGGGCGACAGCGTGGTGGACGCGATCCTGACGCTGGTGCGCGGGGCGCGGCCGGAAACCGCGGCGGACGATATCGTGCGGCATCACGTGGCCTGGGGACCGGGGCCGCGCGCGGCGCAGGCTCTGATGCTGGCGACGCGGGCGCGGGCGTTGTTGGATGGCAGGCTGTCGCCGTCGTTGGATGACGTGGCGGCCCTGGCGCTGCCAGTGCTGCGGCATCGGATGGCGCTGAATTTCTCCGCCCGGGCAGAGGGGGTGGAGTTGCGGGAAGTGATCGCCGGATTGGTCAAGCGGCTTTGAAGCCGACGCCGGCGCGTTCCGGCCAGGCAGTCCTTCGGGCGGAGGCGCTCGGGTCCGCCCTGCCGCCGCTGCTGGTGGCGGCGGAGCGGGTGGCGTCGACGGTTGCGCAGGGTGTGCATGGGCGACGCCGGGTTGGCCAGGGGGACAGCTTCTGGCAGTTCCGGCCGTACCAGGCGGGGGACGCGCCGGGGCGGATCGATTGGCGGCAATCCGCCAAATCCCCCCGCACCTATGTGCGCGAGACGGAGTGGGAGGCGGCGCAGACGGTGCATCTGTGGCGCGACGGCTCGGCCTCGATGCACTGGCGGTCGGGTGCGGCGATGCCGGAGAAGGTGGAGCGGGCGGAGCTGCTGCTGCTGGCCGCGGCGTCGCTGCTGCTGCGGGGCGGGGAGCGGGTGCGGCTGCTGGGGCAGCGGACCGGCGGCTCGATGACCGCCATCGCGGCGGCGTTGGCGACGGACGGGCCGGGGAGCGGGGTGCCGCCGGTGAGCGCCCTGCCCGCGCATAGCCGATTGGTGCTGATCGGCGATTTCCTGCAACCGCTGGACGACATCCGGCACGTGATCGCGCAGATGGCGGCGATACCGGTGCGTGGTCATTTGTTACAAATCTTAGACCCTGCCGAGGCCCTGCTGCCGTATAGCGGTCGGGTGCGGTTTCGCGGTGTGGAGGCGGATGGCGACATGCTGGTGCCGCAGGTCGAGGGTATTCGCGATGCGTATGCCGAGGCATTGGCGGCACAGCAGGCCGGTTTGGCGGCGTTGTGCCGGGCTGCGGGCTGGGGGTTTGCCACCCATCGCACGGACGCGCCGCCCGCTTCGGCCTTGTTAAGCTTGTATACGGCGTTGGCGGGCATCGTATGATTTTTGCGGCGCCCTGGGTGCTGGTTGCGCTGGCGGTCCTGCCGGCGCTGTGGTGGCTGCTGCGGGTGACGCCGCCGGCGCCGCGGGTGCAGGATTTCCCGGCGATCCGGCTGCTGATCGGGCTGCGCCCGCGGGAGGAGACGGCGGCGCGCACACCGCTATGGCTGTTGCTGATGCGGGTGTTGGCGGCGGGGCTGCTCATCGTCGGTTTGGCTGGTCCGGTGCTGGATGCGGCGGGTGCGCTGGTCGGCACGGGGCCGCTGGTGCTGGTGGTGGATGATGGCTGGGCCGCCGCGCCGGACTGGGCCGCCAGGATCGCCGCGGCAGACGCCGCGTTGGACCGGGCGGAGCGTGCCGGCAGATCGGCGGCGCTGCTGACCACGGCGCGGTCCGGCCAGGATGCGGCACCGACCTTGTCCCCGGTCATGCCGATCGCCGATTTGCGGCCGCGTCTGGCAGCGTTGCACCCGCTGCCCTGGCCGCCCGACCATGCCGCTGCGGCGCAGGCATTGCGCGGCGTGTCCGGCACAGTCGTCTACATCGCAGATGGCGTGGCGGCGGCGGGGGATGAGGCGTTTCACACCGCATTGGCCGCGATTGGTTCGGTGACGGAGATCGCGCCGGCCGCGCCCACCGCGCCGATGCTGCTGCAGCCGCGGGCGGAGGCGGACCGGCTGGTGGCGCGCGTGGCGATGCTGCCGGAGCCGGTGGCGACGGATTTGGCGGTGCTGGCGCAAAGTGGCGATGGACGCACGTTGGCCCGCGCCACGGCCCATGCGGCGCAAGGAGCGACGGAGGCGGAGATGCCGATCGTGCTGCCGCCCGAATTGCGCAATCGGCTGACCCGGCTGGTACTGGAAGGCCCCGCCTCCGCCGGGGCGACGCTGCTGCTGGATGAGGGATTCCGTCGCCGTCCGGTAGGGTTGGTGACGGCGGAGGCCGGGGCGGACACGCCGCTGGTCGGGTCGCTGTATTACCTGGAGCGGGCGCTGGCCCCGTTCACCGAACTACGCCGTGCCGATCTGCACACTCTGTTGCAACGGGAGATCGCGGTGATCGTTCTTGCCGACCGGCCGCTGGCGCCCTCCGAAATCCCGGAACTGCAGAAATGGGTGCAAAATGGCGGGCTGCTGCTGCGCTTCGCGGGCCCGCGCAGCGCCGATACGACGGATGATCTGGGCCAGCCCGCCAACCCCGATCCGCTGATGCCGGAGCGGTTGTTGGCGGAGGATCGCCAGTTGGGCGGGGCACTGTCGTGGAGCCAACCGGCCAAGCTGTCGGCGTTTCCGGCCAACTCGCCGTTCGTGGGGCTGACGGTGCCGGCGGAGGTGACCGTGAACCGTCAGGTCTTGGCGGAGCCGTCGGCGCAATTGGCCGACCATACCTGGGCGCGGCTGCAGGATGGCACGCCGCTGGTGACGGAGGCGTCGCGCGGGGCGGGCCGGATCGTGCTGTTCCATGTGACGGCGAATGCGGATTGGTCGAACCTGCCGCTGTCCGGCCTGTTTCCGGACATGCTGCGGCGGCTGGTGGCGTTGTCGGCGGGGGTGAGCGCGGCCCCGGATGCGGCACCGTTGAGCCCGGCGGAGACGCTGGACGGGTTTGGCGTGCTGGGGCCACCGCCGCCGGCTGCGGCCGGGCTGCCGGCGGCGGATTTCGCCAAGACCGCGGTGTCGCCGCAGCATCCGCCGGGCCTGTATGGGCCGCAGGCGGGGCGCCGGGCGCTGAATTTGTCCAGCGCGATGGGCAAATTGGACGCCGCCGCGCCGGTGCCGAATGCGGCGCGGCAGGATCTGGCGGGCGGGGTGCACGAACGGGCGATCGGGGCATGGCTGGTGGCAGCAGGATTGGCGTTGCTGGCGTTCGACCTGCTGATCGCGCTGCGGCTGCGTGGGTTGCTGCGGCCGGCGGCTGCGGCAGCGATGTTGCTGCTGGTGGCGGCGCTGCCGGCGCATGCGCAACTGCCCTCCCCACCGTGGCGCGCGGCGTTGGAGACCCGGCTGGCCTATGTCGTGTCCGATGATCCGGCGATAGACGATATTTCCCGGGCGGGGCTGTTGGGGCTGGCGACCTACGTCAATGCGCGGACGGCGGCGCATCTGGCGGACCCGGCGGGGGTGCGGCCTGGCACGGATGATCTGAGCTTCTATCCGCTGCTGTATTGGCCGATCACGCCGGGCCAGGTTCCGTCCGGGGCGGCGATCACGGCGATGAACGCGTTCATGCGCGATGGCGGCATCATCCTGATCGACAGCCGTGGCGACCAGGCGGCGTTGCGCACGGCGGCAGCCGGGCTGGCGATCCCGCCGCTGACGCCGTTGACGACGGAGCATGTGTTGTCCCGCGCGTTCTACCTGCTGAGCCAGTATCCGGGGCGGACGGATGGCGACACGGTTTGGGTGCAGCGCCAGGGTGATCGCAGCAATGACGATGTGAGCCCGGTGGTGATCGGCTCGCATGACTGGGCGGCGGCGTGGGCCATCGACAGCGCCGGGCGCAATACCGTCGCGATCGATGGCAGCCCGCGCCAACGCACGCTCGCCTACCGGTTCGGCGTGAACCTGGTGATCTACGCACTGACCGGGAACTACAAGGGCGACCAGGTCCACGTGCCGCATATCCTTGAGCGATTGGGCCAGTAATTTTGCAATCCATCAGCGCCGTCCGGTTCGACCCAACAGTCCCGCTATGGGTCTTGGGCGTGCTGGCCGCCCTGTGCGTGCTGGCGGCGGGGCCGGCGTTGTGGCGGCGGGCACGGGGTGGCGTGCTGCGGCTGCTGTGCTTCGCGGTGGTGCTGCTGTGGCTCGCCGGGCCGCGGCTGGTACAGGAAACGCGGGAGGCGCTGAACGACATCGCGGTGATGGTGGTGGATCGCACCGGGTCGATGGCAGTGGGCAATCGCGCGGCACTGGTGGACGAAGCGGCGGCGAAGCTGCAGGCCGAGGCGGCGCAGATGCCCGGCATGGAACTGCGCACGGTGACGGTGCCGGAAAGCGGGCATGACGGCACGCGTTTGTTCAGCGCGCTGGACCGGACCTTGGCGGATATCCCACGCTCCCGCCTCGCCGGGGTGATGATGCTGACGGATGGGGAGGTGCACGATATCCCCAAGGCGGCGCCGAGCGTGCCGCTGCACGTGCTGGTGCCGGCCAGTGGGGAGCAGACGGACCGCCGCATCCGCATCATCGAGGCGCCGTCCTACGGCATCGTCGGCAAGTCGGTTCGGCTGCGGTTGGCGGTGGATGATCTGGGTGTGGATCACGCTGGGCAAAGCGCCCCACTGACCATTCAGCGGGACGGTGAGGCCCCGCGCGTGGTGCAGGTTCCGGTCGGCACCGAGCAATCGATCGAGATCCCGATCACGCGGGCTGGGCCGACGGTGGTGGAATTGGCGGCAGCGCCGATGCCAGGCGAGGTCAGTGATCTGAACAACCATGCCGTGGTGTCGATCAACGGGGTGCGCGACCGGCTGCGCGTATTGTTGGTGAGCGGGGAGCCGCATGCTGGGGAGCGGACGTGGCGGCGGCTGCTGAAGGCGGATCCGTCGGTCGATCTGGTGCACTTCACCATTCTGCGGCCGCCCGAGAAGGACGACATGACGCCGCTGAACGAGTTGGCGCTGATCGCCTTTCCGGTGCGCGAGCTGTTCCAGGTGAAGATCAAGGAATTCGATCTGATCATCCTGGACCGGTTCTCCAACCGGGGGATCCTGCCGCCGCCCTATCTGCGCAACATTGCGGACTACGTGCGGCAAGGCGGGGCGTTGCTGCTGTCGGTGGGGCCGGAATTCAGCGGCCCGGGCTCGCTGGCTTACAGCCCGCTGGCGCCGGTGCTGCCGGCCGAGCCGCTGAGCGGCAATGCGAGCACCATCGAGGCGCCGTTCCGCCCGCAGGTGACGGCGCTAGGGGAGCGCCATCCGGTGACCGCCGGGCTGCCGGGCGACAAGCCGGGTGGCACGCCGGCCTGGGGCGAGTGGTATCGCCGGCTGGTGCCAAACACGACGCGCGGCCAGGCGGTGATGAGCGGGCCGGATGGCCAGCCGCTGCTGCTGCTGGACCGGGTTGGCGAAGGGCGGGCGGCGCTGCTGCTGTCCGACCAGATCTGGCTGTGGTCGCGGGAACATGAAGGCGGCGGACCGCAGGCGGAATTGCTGCGCCGGGTGGCACATTGGCTGATGAAGGAGCCTGCGCTGGAGGAAGAGGCGCTGACGGCCAGCGTGGACGGCGGCACCCTGTCGATCGAGCGGCGCACGACGTCGGACGCGCCGCCGCCGCCGGTGACGGCGACCTCCCCCGGTGGGCAGGCGACGACGCTGACGCTGAAGCCGACGGCACCCGGGCGCGCGACCGTGACGCTGGCGGCGCCGGACCCGGGGGTGTGGCGAGTGAGCGATGGGACGCGCACGGCCTTCGCCGCTGCCGGCAGCAGTAACCCGCTGGAAATTGCGGATTTGCGCGCGACTGGAACCTATTTGGCGGATATCACCCGCGCATCCAGCGGCAGTGTGCATTGGCTGGAGCCGTCGGGCGCGCCGGAGTTGCGCTCGGTCGAGCCGGACCGGGTCACATCGGGTGCGAGTTGGATCGGGCTGCGGCGCAACCATGACCACCTGGTGACGGGGGTGAACGCCATTCCCCTGCTGCCGGCCTGGGCGGCGCTGCCCTTGTTGCTGGGGCTGGCGTTCGCAGCCTGGCGACGAGAGAGCGTTGCCTAACAGTGGAAATCCGTGACGGATCTGTCTAGAACGCCACTCATGCGCACGACACTCGGCCTGCCCGTCCTGATCGCCGTCAGCTTCCTGGCCCTGCCAGCCTTGGCACAGCGTGACTTTAACGAGCAGAGCATCCGGTCTGGCGCGCCGAAGCCAGTACAGGTGCCGCGGGCGAGCGATGCACCGCCGGCCGCGGTGCCCGGCGCGCGGGCGCGGCCCGACTCGGTGGCGCCAGCCGACCGCTCGGCCGCCGACTTGCCCCCGACGGAGGCGCTGTTCGACGCGATCAACCGCGGCGATATCCTCACGGCACGGGACGCAATTTCCCGCGGGGCCGATTTAGATGGCACGAATTTGCTGGGGCTGACGCCGCTGGAACTGTCGGTGGATTTGGGTCGCAACGACATCTCGTTCCTGTTGTTGTCGCTGCGCGGTGGCAGTGGTGGGCAACGCGGCGGCCCGCCGACGCAGGATGCCGCGGCCCCGATGAGCCCGGCCGATCGTCGCAAGGCCGAGGCGCAGGCCAAGGCAGAGGCACGCGCCCAGGCCCGGGCACAAACCGTTGCCGCGCGCGCGCAGACCGCGCCCGCCGCAAACCGGCAGGCGCCTGCGCTTTTTGCCGGCAATGGCGGCGCGGCCGTGCCCTCGGCGGGCTTCCTGGGGTTCGACCCGAAGAAATAGCGCCAGCGCCCCGTTACATTTTGTTGCGGGGCTTCGATGCGTTTACCAGATGAGGTTCTTGCTCCGTTCCCGCAATCGGCCGATGGTGCGTTGGATGGGGTCTGGAAGCGAAACAGCGAGAATACCGGTGGTCGCTGCCACCGGCAGCGTGCTCATACCTTTGATTGTAGGCTGCGCATTGTTCATGCAGCAGCTCGATTCCACGATCATCGCCACCGCCCTGCCCGCCATGGCGCAGTCGATGGGCCAGGAGCCGACGCGGCTCAATCTTGCGATTACCTCCTACTTGCTCAGCTTGGCCGTGTTCATTCCCGTCAGCGGGTGGGTGGCCGATCGGTATGGCGCCCGTAGCGTGTTCGCCGCGGCCATCGGCGTGTTCACCGCCAGTTCGCTGCTATGCGGCGCCGCACACTCCCTAGGGTTTCTGATCGGCGCGCGGCTGCTGCAGGGCATGGGCGGCGCCATGATGGTGCCGGTGGGCCGCTTGGTGATGCTGAAGACGGTGCCGAAGGGCGAGTTGATGAGGGCCATGTCGTTTCTGACAGCGCCGGCAGTGTTCGGCTCCATACTGGGCGCGCCGGTGGGCGGGTTCATCGTGACGTTCTTCTCGTGGCGCTGGATTTTCTTCATCAACCTGCCAGCCGGGGCGCTTGGCATCGTGCTTGTGCTGACGATGATCCCAAATGTGCGGGAGAGCGCGGTGCCGCCGCTGGATTGGCGGGGATTTCTGTTGTCCGGCGTGGGGCTGGCCTCTCTGGTGTTCGGGTTCGAGACCATCGGGCGCGACAGCATGCCGAACTGGGCGGTGGCGGCGACGTTGCTCGGTGGGGCGGCGTGCTGGGCGCTGTATGTGCTGCATGCGAGGGTGTGCGCCCACCCGATCCTGGATCTGCGGCTGTTGCGTCAGCAGGCCTTTGCCGCGGCGACGTTCGGTGGCGGGCTTTGCCGACTCGGGTTCGGGGCGATCCCGTTCCTGCTGGCAATGCTGTTACAGATCGGGTTTGGGCTGACCCCGCTGGCGGCGGGATTGTTGAGCTTCGCCGGTGCGGCCGGGGCGCTGCTGAACAAGGCGGCGATCCACCCGATCGTGCGCTGGTTCGGCTTCCGCCGGGTGCTGATCGGCTGCGCGGTGTTCAACGGGTTGTTTCTGTGCAGCTACTCGCTGTTCCGCCCGACCACGCCGCATTTGTTGATCCTGGTGATGCTGCTGATCGGCGGGTTCTTCCGCTCGCTGTTGTTCACCAGCCTGAACACGCTAGGCTATGCCGATATTGCGCCGCCGCAGATGGGCCGCGCCACCAGCCTGGCGAGCACGGCCCAGCAGGTGAGCCTCAGCTTGGGCGTGGGGTTCGCTGCCCTGCTGCTGCACATCAGCCTAGCCTGGCGGGGTGGGACGTCGCTGGCGACGCAGGACGTGTCGCCGGCGTTCCTGGTGGTCGGGTTGCTATCGCTATCGTCCATCCCATGGTTCCTCCGGCTCGACCGTTCGGCCGGGGCGGAGGTTAGCGGCGGGCGACGCCCGCGTTAGGGGATGGTGCGCGCCAGGCAGGGCCGTTCCATCATTTTGGCGAACCAGGCGGCCAGGGCGGGATGGGCATCGCGCCATGGCTCGTCGGCGAAGCGCAGGTCCAGGTAGCCGAGCGCGCAGGCCACCGCGATAGTGCCGATGTCGAGATGGTCGGCAGGCACATCCGCCTCCAGCACTGCGAGCGAACGGGCGACCTTGCGCTTCTGCTTCTCGATAACGTCGTCCCGCGCGGGCTCGGACGGGCGGGATTGCTCCCCACGGCGCAGTACGGCAGCGTCGGATATGCCGTCCGCCAGTGCCTGCAGCCGAAGCGCCCGCATGCGCAGGCCGTGGTCCGGAAATAGCGGGATGCTGCTGCCGACGCCGTCGAGGAATTCGCAGATGACCCGGCTGTCGTATAGCTCGGTTCCGTCATTGGCGACCAGGCATGGGATCTTGCCCAGCGGGTTCACGCCCACCACCGGCTCGCTCTCCCCACCGGCGAGCACGGTGACGATCTGGTCGTCGATCTCGCGCGCGATGGCGCATACCATGACCTTGCGGCCGAACGGGCTGGACGGCTGGTAGAGGAGTTTCAACGGAAATGATCCTTGCGCCTGCGTATGCCGGCCAGACTGGCTGCGTCGTGCGCGTGAAGGAAGGGGTTCTCCGTCATTTCATCTGCGAGGCGGGACGGCACGGTGGCCTTACCAGCGGCCCGCAGGCTCGCGACCTCGGCGGCGCGGGTTGCCAGGGCGCTGTTGTCCGGCTCCTCGGTAAGGGCGAATTTTGCATTGCTCTGAGTGTATTCGTGGCCGCAGCAGACGAGCGCTTCGCCGGGTAGAGTTGCCAGCTTTTGCAGGCTGCCAAACATGTCGGATGCGGTCCCCTCTAGAAGTTTGCCGCAGCCGAGGCTGAATAGGGTGTCGCCGCAGAGCAGGACGGCGCCGGGCTCGATGAAATAAGAGATGTGGCCAACCGTGTGACCCGGCGTGTCGATGACGCGGGCGCTGGCACTGCCAATGGCGACGGTATCGCCCTCCTTCACAGCCTGGTCGAGCTTTGGCAGGCGGTGCGCGTCTGCGGCGGCGCCAATCACTTTGGCGCCGTAACGCGCCCGGATCGGCGCCACGGCGGCGATGTGGTCATCGTGATGGTGAGTGAGGATGATGGCGTCCAGGCGCCCGCCCGCGGCATCGATGGCAGCGGCGATCGGCAACTCCTCCGCAGGGTCGACGATCGCGGTGAATCCGGTGACGTCGTCCCTGAGGAGCCAGGCGTAGTTGTCCGACAGGATGGGGATGGCCTGCGCGCTGACGGTCATGGGCTGCTCCTGTTTGACCCGGTGGTTTAGCACCACCGGGCAACAGCGCAACGTCAACGCGAGGCGAGGCCCTCCCCGCCTGGCGTTCGATGCGCCAGTTAGATGCCGGCGCGGGTGGACATGCGCAAGCGTTCGGCGGCGAGTTCGTCAGCGGTCAGCGCGCCACGGGACTCGTCGAACCGGTCCCAGCCGCCATCGGCGCGGTAGTCGGTGCCGCGGTCGGCGATGTCGACGGGGCCGTGACCGGTCATGATCACCTCCGCCTCGGTCACGCGAGCCTCATCGGCACGCACCGATACCAGCGTGCTGCCGCGGCGAACGCCTTCGGCATAGACGTGAGCATGCTCCTCCGACAGCCCTGCACCCGTCAGAGAGCCGAGCAGGCCACCGGCCGCGGCACCCGCGCCAGCGCCCGTGAGCGTGGCCACCAGCCACCCAGCTGCGATGACCGGGCCAACGCCGGGGATCGCCAGCGCGCCGATGCCGGCGAGGAGGCCGGCGCCACCGCCGATGATCGTGCCAATCGAAGCGCCGGTGCCGGCGCCAGTGCCGGTCGCGGGCTCGACCATCGGGTCGGCCGTGACGGGGGCGGTGCTGCTCACGCCCTCATTGGCGACGAGGCTGACGTTCTCGTGCGAGAAGCCAGCAGCCTCGAGATCGTTCACGACCTGCTGTGCGGTCGAGTAGTTGTCATACAGATGTGCAACAGTGCGCATGGCACCCTCCGTTTGTTTCGTTGTAGGTTGTTTCGTTGTGGGACGGCGTCTGCGGCCTATTGGCCGGTGACGTTGCCCTGGTAGTCGAGCGATACGGCGACAGGATTGCCATCCTTCTGCGCCTGGCCGCGCCAGATGCCCTGGCTGTCCTTCTTCAGGCCCATGACCTTGGTGTAGCCGGCCGCGCTGATGCGGCGGTTCGCCTGGCTCATAGTGAAGCTGTTACGCCCGGCGACGGGAGCGGCCGCGGTGCGGTGCGTGGTGTTCCGCGTCTGCACGGAGCTTGGGCTGGGTGAGCTGGTCTGCGGGGTGGTGTTCATCGCCGCCGCGGGGGTCTGCGCGCCTGCCTGACCGGTGGCGGTCGGGGACATGGCTGCGGGGGGAGCCATGGGGGCGGCCGGGCTAGTGGTTGCGGCCGAGCCAGTCGTCGCGGGTGTGCTGGTGCCTTGGGCGAATGCAACGCCGCTCGCCAGGACCAACGCCGCGGCCGTAAGAGAAAGCTTCATAGCAAATCCTTTGTTCTTCGTTTGGCGTCCCCCTTAGAACGGGCAAAGGCGTGCACCGTTCCCTCCGGCCTGCGATCTGCTACGTGTGCGGCAAACACTGTTACGGAACGCACCATGCCCGGGCCGCTCAAAGTTGCCGTCCAAATGGACCCGATCGAGACGATCAATATCGATGGCGATTCGACTTTCGCCCTGATGCTGGAGGCGCAGAAGCGCGGTCACGTCCTGTGGCATTACGAGGTTCGCCATATGAGCCTGCGGGAGGGCAAGGTGTCCCCAGGTGCGCCCAATACCGAACGGCTGACCGCGATGGCGCAGCCGGTGACGGTGCAGCGGGTGAAGGGCGACCATTACAAGTTCGGCGAGCCAGTGCGGCTGGACCTGGCGACGATGGATGTGGTGTTGATGCGGCAGGACCCGCCGTTCGACATGGCATACATCACCGCCACCCACATGCTGGAGCATATTCACCCGAAGACGCTGGTGGTGAACGACCCGGCGAATGTGCGGGACGCGCCGGAAAAGCTGCTGGTGACGCATTTTCCGGATCTGATGCCACCGACGCTGATCACCTGGGACACCGAGGCGATCCGCAGCTTCCGGGCCGAGTACAAGGACATCATCGTCAAGCCGCTATTCGGCAATGGCGGCGCCGGGGTGTTCCGTATTCGCGAGGATGACCAGAACCTAGCCTCCCTGCTGGAGATGCATTGGGCGAGGTCCCGCGAGCCGTTGATGATCCAGCGCTACGAGGCGGCGGTGCGCAAGGGCGACAAGCGGGTCATCCTGGTGGATGGCGAGCCATTGGGTGCGATCAACCGGGTCCCGGCGGAGGGCGAGGCGCGGTCCAACATGCATGTGGGTGGCCGTCCGGAGGCGGTGGAGCTGACCGCACGCGACAAGGAGATCTGCGCCCGGATCGGGCCATTGCTGCGGGAAAAGGGGTTGCTGTTTGTCGGCATCGACGTGATCGGCGACTGGCTGACGGAGATCAACGTCACCTCCCCCACCGGGCTGCAGGAGTTTACCCGGTTCGGAGGGGCCGATCTGTCGGCGGCGATCTGGGACAAGATCGAGGAGAAGAAGCGGCTGGCTTAGACGCGCCCCTCAGACGACACGGGTAGGCGCGGATCTAATCGTCGGTTGGGCCCATCGATTTGATGAGGTCCAACATGCGCTTGCGCACATTCGGGTCGGTGATCCGGTAATAGGCGCGCACGAGTTCCAGCGTTTCCCGCTTGGTGAAGGTCTCGTCGCTCCCGAAACCCTCCTGCTGCTCGGCAAAGCCCTGAATGGCGGGGCGGTTCTGCTGTGCGACACCGGACGGGCCGACCATGGAATCAGGCATGTTGTCGTAGAAGAAGCTGATGGGAACATCAAGGATGCGGGATAGGTCGAACAGGCGGGAGGCACCAACCCGGTTGACGCCGCGTTCGTATTTCTGAACCTGCTGGAAGGTCAGGCCCAATGCGTCGCCAAGGCGCTCCTGCGACATGCCCATGAGGGTGCGGCGAAGACGGATACGCGCCCCGACATGAACATCCACGGGGCTGGGACGGCTCTCGACCTGCTCAGCCATACTCACTTTCGCCCTTTCCCGCCGGCGGCCGGATAGCGGCGTGCCTGACGTATGAAGGGTTGGTTAAAGGCACAACCGCGAATTGTCAATAAATCGATCGCTAACTTTGGACGTTACCGCGATTTTAGATCTTCATCCCGAAAAATCTGTTTCGATCTCTTTTTTTGACAAAACCTAATCCAGATGAACAAGCGCCAAGCGCGAGTAGCAGCGGGATGCCTAAACCAAGCCGGGAAAATGGCGTGCGGCCGCGTTGCCCTGGTAGGTTGATCACCATCTGCCCTGCCACCCGAGGTTGCAGGCGTCCCAGCTCGCGGCCAGAGGCGTCGAAGGCGGCGGTGATGCCAGTGTTGGCGGCGCGAACCAGCGGCAGCCCCTCTTCCACGGCGCGCATGCGGGCGGCCATCAGGTGCTGCCGCGGGCCGGTGGAATTGCCGAACCAGGCGTCGTTGGTGATGTTGACCAGCCAATCCGGCCGGTGATCCTCGTCGACGAGTTGCGCCGGGTAGATGGCCTCATAGCAGATCAGCCCGCCGAAGGGCGGCAGGCCGGGAACGTCGATCGTTTTCGGACCGCTGCCGAAGGCGAGATGGCCGGGCACGATCTGAACCGAGAATGGCACCCAACTCGGCGGGAACTCACCGAATGGCACCAAGTGCCATTTGTCATAGGTGCCGGCGATGCTGTCGGGCCCGTTCAGCGCGAACAAGGTGTTGAAGGGTTCGCCGGCGGCATCGAAGCGGATGCTGCCGGCCAGGACGGCGGTTGCCGGGGTAGCTGCTTGCCAGATGGCGGCGCGAGCACCGGCGTCCTGGCCCAGCAGATAGGGGCTGGCGGTTTCCGGCCATACGACGGCGATGGCCTGGTTCGGGGCTTGGCGCTTGGCCGCGGCGACTCCCTCCGCCGTGAGTGCGAGGTAGCGGTTGAACACTGTGGCGGCGATCGTGCGGTCCCATTTGTCGGTCTGCGGGACGTTGCCCTGAACCAGCACGACGCTGACGCCGGGTGCAGTGGGTATGGGCTGGTCCAGGCGGTGAATGCCGAATGCGATCCAGGCGACCAGGGCCACCCCGCCGCCGGCAAGCCAGCGCGCACCGAGCGCCGGAGTGGCAGCCAGCAATACTGTGACGAGGGTGAGGCCGGGCGCGCCCAGCCAGGCGGCTGGCTGGATCATCACGTCGCCCATGAAGCCGGGGATGGCCCACACGCTGCCCCAAGGATTCCAGGGGAAGCCGGTGCCGATGAACTGCCGGGCCAGATCGGCCAGCGTCCACAGCCCGGCGAACAGCATCACACGATGCCAGCCGGGAATTGCCAGGCGGGCACCGGCGCAGGGAACGGCGATGAACAGGGCCATCAGGGCCGACAAGGCCGGTACCGCCAGCGGCACCAGCCACCAGTAGCGCGCTGATTCGATGAGGATCGCCTCGGTGATCCAGTAGAGGCCGAGGATGTGGTGGCACAGGCCGAAGAAGAAGCCGCGGCGCAGGGCGCCTACCCAGGTCTTGGCACTGTCCACCAAGGCCAGAAGGCCGGGCAGGCTGATCAGCAGTACGGGGATGGCGTATACCGGCGGCAAGGCCGCGGCGGACAATGCGCCAAGGATTGCGGCCGCAATGTCGGCACGCCATCCAGCCAGGGAGGCCAGATAGCTGGAAAACTGTGTGGGCCAGCGGCGCATCAGGGTTGCACGGTTCGCCCGGGGGGAACCGGCTGGCCGCTCAGCACGGCTGCGATGCACTCGGCGGCCATCACGCCCATCGCGGTGAGCGAGCGCGGGGTCGTGCCGGCCATGTGCGCGGTGACGATCATGCCGGGGTGGCTGCGCAGCGGGTGGTCGGCGGGCGGTGGCTCCTGCTCGAACACGTCGAAGGCGGCGCCGGCGATGTGGCCGGTGTCGAGGGCGGACAGCAGGGCCGGCTCGTCGATCAAGCCGCCGCGGGCGGTGTTGACGACGAAGGAGCCGGGCGGCATCGCGGCCAAGGCGGCGGCGTCGATCATGTGGTGGGTGGCGGGGGAATAGGGGCAGTGCAACGACAGGACGTCGATCTGGGGCAGCATCTCCGCCAAGGTGATGCCGCCCTTGCCCGGCGTGCGGCACATCGTGACCACCATGCCGAATGCCTCCGCAAGGCGGGCCACTGCCTGGCCGATGGAGCCGTTGCCGACGATGCCCAGCCGCAGCCCGGCGATGTCGCGCACCGGGGGCGCGCCTTCGCGCCAGGCGCCGGCGGCGAGGGCCGCGCCAATGGGGCGCAGTTGCTTGGCCAGGGCCAGCACCATGGCGATGGTGTGCTCGGCCACCGCAGGCGTGTTGGAGGCGGGGGCGCGGGTGACAACGATGCCGCGGGCGGCGGCGGCGGCGAGGTCCACGTCATCCACGCCCACACCGTGCCGGGCAATCACACGCAGCTTGGGCGAGGCATCCATCGCGATGGCCATCACCGGGCCCTGGCGGGTGAGCACTGCGTCGGCGGTGCAGGCGCGCACCTGCTCGGCCACGGCCTCCGCCGAGGGATAGGCCTGCATGTAGTGGATGGTGCAGCCGGCGTGTTCCAGCACGGCGACGGCCGCCTCGGCCAGCCGGGGCGCCGTCATGACGACGTTGAATTGGGGCATGCTCAGGTCGTGCGCTTGTAGTGGTCGATGTATTTCCCGGTCACCAGGTCGGTCTTCACCACGATGGCAACGTCGATCGTGTTGAACTGGTCGTCGATGACGGCGCCGTCGCCGACCATGCCGCCGAGGCGCAGATAGCCCTTTACGAGGGGAGGCAGGGTGGTGAGCACGCGGCGGGCGTCTATCTGCTCCGGCGGCAGGCGGCGCATGTCCACGTAGCGGCTGGGCACGGCGCGGGGGCGGAGCGCCGGCGGGGCCAGATGGTTGTGCTGCAGGAAGGTCAGTTCGGCGGCGATGGCGTCCGGGTCGGTGCCATTCAGGCTGGCGCAGCCGAACATCAGATCGACTTCGTTGGCGAAGATGTAGGCGGCGATGCCCCGCCACAGCAACTGCATCACGGCCCGGCCGCGATAGCGCACGTCTACGCAGGAGCGGCCCAGTTCCAGGATGCGGCCCGGAAAGCTCAATAATGGGGCGATATCGTATTCGGCGGCGGAATAGAATCGGCCGACGATGGCCGCACCCTCCCGCTGCACCATGCGGTAGGTGCCGACCACGCCGTCCGGCCCGTCGCTGACGTCGTGGTCGACGACGATCAGATGGTCGGCCACGGCGTCGTAGGCGTCGCAGTCGCGGCGGGACAGAACGGCGGCGGCGTCCGGCTCGGCGCCCATCTCGTCGTAGAACACGCGGTAGCGCAGGGCCTGCACGGCGTCGATTTCGTCCGGCGTGGTGGCGATGCGCAGGCCCAGATGGCCGGCCCGCAACTCGCCGAAGCTAGACCGGTTCGAGGTTCGATCCCCTGGCATCTCTGTGACGGTAGGGCGATCCACCCTCACCGATGAACCCTGCGGTCGGGCGGGATCGGGGCACCGGGCTCGGCCGCCGTGCTGGCTCGTGCAGCGCTTACGGTCTTGGCTGGGCGCTTGCTGCCGAACAGTTCCAGCCGATGCGACACAAGGTCGAACCCAAGACGGGCGGCGATGGTCTGCATCAGCCTCTCGTGCTCCGCGTCCTCGAACTCTATGACCTTGCCGGTCTCCACATCGATCAAATGGTAGTGTTTGCCATGTGCCGTCGGTTCGTACCGTGCGCGGCCGCCGCCGAAGTCGCGGCGGGCGAGAATACCCTTCTCCTCCAGCAGGCGTACCGTGCGGTAGACGGTAGCGATGGAGATGCGTTCGTCCAGCGCAGCGGCGCGGCGATACAACTCCTCCACATCTGGATGATCCTCGGCGTCGGATAGCACACGTGCAATGACCCGGCGTTGCCCGGTCATCTTTAGACCCCGTTCGACGCACAAGCGCTCGATGCGCGATTCCATCGTTTCCCTGGCTACGACTACCCGCACGGCGTAGCCGATACCGAGGCAGCCTGTCCAATCTTGACAGCACCACCCCGGGGCCGGCCCCGCTAAACTGCCTGATTAGGCCGCGGCGCGGCCGCCGGTACCGAGACCGATCTTCTTGGCCAGCGAAGAACGATGCTGGGCGTAGTTCGGCGCGACCATCGGGTAGTCGGAACCGAGGCCCCAACGCTCCCGATACTGGTCGGGCGTCATGTTATAGGAGCTCATCAGGTGACGCTTCAGCATCTTCAGCTTCTTGCCGTCTTCGAGGCAGACGATGTAGTCGGGGAACACCGACTTCTTCACCGGGACTGCAGGCTGCGGACGCTCCGGCGTTGCGGCGGGGGCTGCACCGAGCCCGGCGACTGTACGGTAAACATCGCGGATCAAATCCGGTAGAATTTCCGGCGAAACAGAATTGGCCCCGACGTGAGCTGAAACAATCTGAGCGGTCAGGGTCAGAATGTTCAGTGAAGCGGCGTCGTCGGCCATATTCGATCACTCCAAAAGGTAAAGGCGCGCCATATACAAACCGATTTGGAAGTTTCGCAACAGTCGAATGCTTGAAATAACCGCCTTGTAAGGGACTTATTGCGTATGACTGACATAGATATCACGCGCGAACTCTGTCCTATGACATACGTGCGTACTCGGATCGCGCTGGACCGTCTCGCCCCGGGCGAGTTGCTGCGAGTCGTACTGCGGGGGGACGAGCCGCGACGCAACGTTCCGCGTTCGGCGATCGAGCAAGGTCATACGATCGTATCGACCGAGGATGCAGCGGATGGCACCACGATCGTGGTGATTCGGCGCCACTAGCGACGCAAAATCAGCGCATCTCGCCCGGGGCCGTAGTAGTCGCGACGGCACCCGCATTCGAGGAAACCGGCGGTGCGGTAGAGCGCCTGCCCCGCGGCGTTATCGGCTGCTACCTCCAGGAAGATCGGCTGCCCCGGCGTCGCGGATGCCACTTGGGCCACCAATGCGCGACCGATACCTCGGCGCCGGGCTTGCGGGGCGACGGCCAGGGTCAGGATTTCCACCTCCCCGGCGACCGCGCGGGCCAGGATCATGCCGCCACGGTTTTCGATGAAGCCGAACACGCCGGGCATGGCCAGAATCTCGGCCATCGCCTTGTCGGCCCATTGTTCCGCCGGGGGAAAGGCGGCGGCGTGTATTGCGACGAGCGCCGGACGATGCAGGTCGCCGCACGGGGTCACGCCGGGGCAGGTCGCATGGCGGCGGCAGGACGTGCCTCCGGCGGTTCGACGTAGAGCGGGACCGCGTCACAGGGGGCCAGGCCGCCAGCGAGTCGCCGGGCGGCGACGAGAGCCACTGCATGCACGCTGACCGCTGGTTGGCCGGATGATGTCGCGATGGCGCCGCGTTGTCGCAGGCGGTCCACCACGGCATCGGCAGCGTCCCCATACACGATGATGGGGCCGTCCGGCACCGGCAGCGCATCGAGTGCCATGGCGGCCATGGCTGTTCCCTGGCCGAGGAAGACACGGCCGGTGCGGCGGGTGTCCACAGCGACCCAGGGGGTGCGATGCTCACCGGGCGCTGCGTCGGCCAGAAATGCCTCGGCTACCGTTACGCCGACCACGGGAACGCCCGCCCCCAACGCCAAGCCGTGCGCCAGAGCGAGGGCGCCGCGCAGGCCCGTGAAGCTGCCCGGCCCGACCGTCACCGCCACGGCGTCGAACCCTGCCCCATGATCCCGGAGCAGCGATTGAACCATGCCCGACAGGAGCGAGGTGGCGGAGCGGCTATCTTCTCCGCGGTACATACCTAGACAGACGCCGTCCGCGACCAGGGCGACGGAGCACGGGCCGAGGGCGGCATCCAGGGCCAGCAGGCGCATTCAGAGGAGGACGCAGGCCTCGTCGAATGTCAGCTTAGGCGCGCGTGGAAACAAATCCGTGCCGTCGCCATGGCCGAGATTGACGAGGAAATTGGTCTTCCAGCCGCTCGCCGCGAAGAAGGCGTCGTCCACCCTGGTCTTGTCGAAGCCGCTCATCGGGCCGGTATCGAGGCCGAGGGCGCGCGCCGCCATGATGAGGTAGGCGCCCTGCAACGTGCCGTTGCGGAACGCTGTTTCCGC
>NZ_LMUY01000045.1:71375-100153 GCF_009765685.1 Acidisphaera sp. L21
GGGGGCGGACATCGTCTTGTCCAGGTTGCCAGCGGACAGAGCGGGCTTCAGCTTGTCCTTGGCGTCCTGCGTGCGCAGGAACACAAACCGCGCCGGGGATGCGTTGGCCGAGGTCGGGCCCATGCTGAGCAGGGCATAGATCTCCCGCAGGGTGTCATCCGACACCGGCTCGTCACGCCACTTGTTGTGGGTGCGGGCTTCGGTGAACAGCGCGGCCTTGGCGCTCTCGTCGATCGGCATCGCTGCTACATCTCGACCTGTTGGACGGAGATAACCTCCGGAACATAGTGCTTCAGCATGTTCTCGATGCCGTGCTTCAGCGTGGCCGAGGAGGACGGGCAGCCAGAGCAGGCGCCCTGCATGTGCAGCATCACCACGCCCTCGCGATAGCCGCGGAACACGATGTCGCCGCCATCGCTGGCGACGGCCGGGCGCACACGGGTGTCGAGGAGTTCCTTGATCTGCTCCACGATCTCGCGATCTTCCGGTGCCACGTCCTCGTCCAGCGCGTCATGCGTGCCTTCCATGACCGGGCGGTCGGCGACGAAATGCTCCATGATCAGACCCAGCACTTCCGGGCGCAGCGTCTGCCAATCGGCCAGGTCGGACTTGGTGATGGTGACGAAATCGCCGCCCAGGAACACGCGGGCCACGCCCGGGAGCTGGAACAGGGCGTGGGCCAGCGGGGATCGCTCGGCGGCGGAAGCGGTGGCGAAGTCGGCGGTGCCGTCCCCCATCACGTCCCGCCCGGGCAGAAACTTCAGGGTTGCCGGGTTTGGGGTGCCCTCGGTCTCGATGAACATCTGCGAACCTTCCGAATGGGGACCGCGCCGGTCCTGTCACCTGTCTTAATTGGCGATCGGGTGGCGTGAAGCAAGGGCGAACTCGGCGTAGAAGGGTTGCGGGGTCCGCACGCCGACGCTGACGGCGGACCAGAAACAGGAGAACACCGATGCTCGCTGCTTTCTACGAGCGCCAGGGCGCTGCCAAAGACGTGCTGCGGGTCGAGGAGATGCCCACGCCGAATCCTGGGCCGGGCGAGGTGCGGGTGCGGCTGCGCAGTTCGGGGGTGAACCCGTCGGACGTGAAAAGCCGCGCGGGGAGCCGGCCGATGCCGGGGCCGCGGATCATCCCGCATAGCGATGGCGCCGGGGAGATCGATGCGGTCGGTGCTGGCGTGCCGGAGAGCCGGGTGGGGGAGCGCGTGTGGATCTGGAATGGCCAGTGGAAGCGGCCATGGGGCACGGCGGCAGAGTATATCGCCCTGCCCTCCCGCCAGGCGGTATTGCTGCCAGCCGAAGTCGACTGGGCGGCGGGCGCGTGCCTGGGGATCCCCGCGCTGACGGCGTGGCAGGCGGTGCGGCTAGCTGGGGCCGAGCCGGGGCGCACTCTGCTCGTGGCGGGCGGGGCTGGTGCGGTTGGGCATTACGCAATCCAGATTGCCCGGGCGCGTGGGGCACAGGTGTTGACCACGACCAGCAGCGAGGCGAAGGCCGCCCATGCCACGGCAGCCGGGGCGCACGCGACGATCGATCGGCATAAGGACGATTTGGGGGAGAAGGTCCGGTCGCTGACCAATGGGCTGGGTGTGGATGGGGTGGTGGAGGTGGATTTCACCGCCAATGCCCGGCATCTGCCCGCCACGCTGCGGCCGCGCGGCCATGTGGCGATCTATGGCATCGGCGCACCGGAATCGGCGGTGCCGGTGGGCTGGATGTTGTTCAACAGCATCACCGCTGCGTTCTTCATCGTCTACGAGCTGAGCGACGCAGACCGGGCGATCGCCGAGGCCGGGTTGGGCGCGATGCTCACCGCCGGGTCATTGCAGCATGCGGTGGGTCTGCGGCTGCCGCTGCGGGACATCGTTGCGGCGCACGAGGCGGTGGAGCAGGGCCGCGTCATCGGCAACGTGGTGCTGGAGATGGGCTAGCAGACTACTCCGCCGCGTCGGCGATGGGCGGGTTGGTCTGGGGCAATTTGGCCCGTAGGCGGCGGATGCGGCGGGGGTCGGCATCCAAAACGCGAAATTCCATGCCGGAGGGGTGGGTGACCACCTCGCCGCGGGAGGGGACGCGGCCGGCGATGGTGAAGATGAGGCCGCCCACGGTGTCGATGTCGGCGGAGCGCTCGTCGTCCGTCAGCACCGCGCCGAAGCGGGTTTCGAAATCATCGACGGGCAGCCTTGCATCCAGGTCCAACGTGCCGTCCGGACGTTCGGTGACGAGGGGGACGTCTTCCTCGTCGTGCTCGTCGGCGATATCGCCGGTGATGGTTTCGACCAGATCCTCGATCGTGACCAGGCCGTCGATGCCGCCGTATTCGTCGACGACCAGGGCCATGTGCATGCGGGCCTGGCGCATTTGCAGCAGCAGATCCAGCACGGGCACTTGTGGCGCGATCATCAGGGGTGAGCGGACGATCGCTTCGAGTTCGAAGGCATCCGGGCGGCCGACATAGCCGAACACGTCCTTGATGTGGACCATGCCGACGATCTCGTCCAACTGCTCCCGGAATACCGGCATGCGCGAATGACCCTCGCGCCGGATCTGTTCAAGCGCCTGGTCCAATGTCACGTCCACCGGCATGGCGATGATGTCGGCGCGGGGGATCATCACGTCGTCGGCGGTGGTGCCGCGCATGCGCAGCACGTTGGCGATGAGCGCGCGTTCCTGGCGGTCTAGTTCCGGAAGCTCGCCGGGCTGTTGCGTTGCGTCCTCCGCCTCCTGCACCAATTCGGCGATGCTGTCGCGCAGGCTGTGCTCGGCATTGCGGCGCCAAAATAGCTGGCGGATGCCGTGCAGGAAGTGGCGGCCCCTGGTGTCGCTCATGTGCGGCGCCATGGGTTAGGGACGCGGAGGGCGTGCAGGATACGCGCCTCCTGCAGTTCCATTCGCCGCGCCTCGCCGGCACCGCCATGGTCGTGGCCGCGCAGATGCAGGGCGCCGTGCACCACCAAATGCGCCAGCACGTGGGACATGCGGCGGCCGGCGGCCTTCGCCTCCCGCCGGACCACGCCGGCGGCGAGGATGACGTCACCGCTGTCAAAGGTGAGCACGTTCGTGGGTTTATTGCGGCCGCGATGGCGAGAATTCAGGCGTTTCACCGCGAGGTCGGACGCGAGCACGACCGTGCCCACGCCGCCCGCAGCGACGGCAGCGCGAGCCGCCAGCCGGTCGGCCCCGGGCACCATCCTGCGCCAAGCGGGGTCCGCTACGATGATCGCCGGGCTATCCCCCCACAATCGTGGGGGTTCGCCGGGGTCCGCGAAAGCCTGGCCCTGAGGGGCTAGGCTTCGACTACTTGGGGGCTCCATCACTCTCCCGCTTGGCGCGGCCGCGGGTATCCCGCTCGGCCACCGCCCGTTGCTCGTAAGCATCCACTATACGCGCAACCAGTGGATGGCGCACCACGTCTCGTACATCGAAACGGTTAACACCTATGCCTTGCACGCCCTCCAGCGTGTCCAGCGCCTCCCGCAGGCCGGATCGGGTGCCGGGCGGCAGGTCGATTTGGGTTAGATCGCCGGTGATCACCATGCGGGTGCCCTCACCCATGCGGGTCAGGAACATCTTCATCTGGGCGGGGGTGGTGTTCTGCGCCTCATCCAGGATGACGAACGCATGGCTGAGTGTCCGGCCGCGCATGAAGGCGAGCGGGGCAACTTCGATCTCGCCCACCGCGATGCGGCGGGCCATTTGGTCGCCGGGCATCATATCGCCCAATGCGTCGTAGAGCGGGCGCAGGTAGGGGTCGACCTTCTCCTTCATGTCGCCGGGCAGGAAGCCGAGGCGCTCACCAGCCTCGACGGCCGGGCGGGATAGCACGATCCGCTCGACCTGGCCGGCGAGCAGCATGGCCACGGCCTGGGCGACGGCGAGGTAGGTCTTGCCAGTACCGGCGGGGCCGATGCCGAACACCATCTCGTGCCGGCTGAGCATTTCCATATAGGAGGATTGCCCGGGCGAGCGTGGGCCGACGGAGCCGCGGCGGGTGCGGATGGCGGGCAGATCGGCCAGGGGCAGGCGTGGGTCGGCCTCGGCCGTGCGGGCGTTGGTCATGCGGATGGCGGCGTCCACGTCTCCACTGGCGACAGTTTGACCGGTGCGCAGGCGCTGCCACAGGCCACCGAGGGCGGCTTGTGCCGCTTCGACCCGCGCCGGATCACCGCTGATCGACACGCGATTGCCGCGACAGGCCAATCGCACGCCCAACCCTTGCTCCAGCCGCGACAGATGCCGGTCATGATCCCCGAGCAGCAGCGGCAACAAGGCATTGTCTTCGAACTGCATCGTCACTGCGCGGCCGGTGAGGCCAGGCGGGATGGTCACGGCAAGGGCCGGGGCGGGTTGTGTCAAGCGCGGGCGAGCTCCTCTACCAGAAATCCGGGATCAAGGATCCCGGACAGGGATGTGGGGGTGGTGGCGACGATCTTCACCGGGACCTCGGTGCCGATGAGCGACGCGGAGCCGGGAAAGTGCACCGGCTGCAGCGCGGGGGTGCGGCCGCCCATCTGTCCGGGGCGTCGCCCGGGGCCAGTGACCAGCACGGAAACGATCTGCCCGGCGCTGGTGGCGTTGAACGCGGCCTGGCTGTCGCGCAGGGCCGCCTGCAATTCCTGCAGCCGCGCATCCTTCACGGCCTCCGGAACCTGGGCGGGTGCGCCGGCGGCGGGCGTGCCGGGGCGGGGCGAGTATTTGAACGAGTAGGCCTGGGCGAAGCCGATGTCGCGCACCAGGGCCATGGTGGCGGCGTGGTCGGCGTCGGTCTCGCCAGGGTGGCCGACGATGAAGTCGGACGACAGCGCAAGGTCCGGGCGGGCCTGGCGCAAGCGGCCGACCAGATGGCGGTATTCGTCGGCGGTGTGGCGGCGGTTCATGGCCGTCAGCATCCGGTCGGAGCCGGATTGGATGGGGAGGTGCAGGAACGGCATCAGCGCGGGGATGTCGCGGTGGGCGGCGATGAGGGCGTCGTTCATGTCGCGGGGATGGCTGGTTGTGTAGCGGATGCGCAGCAGGTTCGGGATCGCGGCCAGGGCGCGGACTAGGTCGGCCAGGCCCCAGGTGGAACCGTCGGTGCCGGGCGCGGACCAGGCGTTGACGTTCTGGCCCAGCAGGGTGATTTCGCGGGTGCCCCCGGCGACCATGCGGCGGGCCTCGGCGAGCACGGCCATAGCGGGGCGGCTCATTTCCGCGCCGCGGGTGTAGGGCACGACGCAGAAGGAGCAGAATTTGTCGCAGCCTTCCTGCACGGTGAGGAAGGCGGTGAGGCCTTGGGTGGCAGCCTGTTCCGGCAGGGCGTCGAATTTCTCGACGGTGGCGAAATCGGTCTCGATCACGGCCCCAGCGGCGCGGGCGGCGCGGGCGACCATTTCCGGCAGGCGGTGATAGGTTTGCGGGCCGAGCACGATGTCGACGTAGGGCGCGCGTTCCAGAAGTGCCTCGCCCTCGGCTTGGGCGACGCAGCCGGCGACGGCGAGCACGGTGCGGTGACCGGCCTCGGCCCGGGCGTCCTTGATCCGGCGCAGCTTGCCGAGTTCGGAGAACACTTTCTCCGCCGCGCGGTCGCGGATGTGGCAGGTGTTGAGGATGACCATGTCCGCGTCATCGGCGGTGGCGGTCGGCGCGTAGCCCAGCGGGGCGAGCACGTCGGCCATACGGGCGCTGTCATACACGTTCATCTGGCAGCCCCAGGTGATGACGTGCAGGCGCTTCGGATCGGTCATGGGGCCAGTTGCTTCCAGGCACCGCCGCCGGAGAAGCCCGGCAGCGAAGCGGGAGCACTTATCCTCACGCGCAGGCGGGTCAAGGTCCGCAGCGGATTCGGGCCTCCATTCTTATGGGATCAGAGTGACAGACGGGGCGGCCCGACTGTCAAGCATCGTAACGATGACGAGTGCGGCGTGGTGGCGCCAAGGTCACGCTGCGGCCTGGGCGGGGAGGCTGGGATGCACCAGAAGCAGCGCCTGGTCTTCCCGGTTCTGGCGCATGGCGGCGGCGCCGGCGGCCACCGCATCCCACGTCGCCTGCGCCAGGACCTTGCGGTTGAGGAAGTCGCGCGGGTCCAGCGGCGGATGCACCAGGATCGTCACCCGCATGCCGCGCCATTGCGCCAGGTGCCAGAAATGATCGGTCAAGTTCATGTCGCCATACCAGGCGAAAAATGACCGGGTGCTGCGCCGGGTCGGCAGGCCGCCGAGCCGGTCGTATACGACGGAGATCGGCTGGATCAGCGGCGGCTGCGGACCCTCGGCGATGGAGAAGAACGCGGAGCGGAACGGGAGAACCCGGCTGCCGTCGGAACTGGTGCCCTCGGGGAACAGCAGCAGGTCGTCGCCGTGCTCGAGCCGGGCACGCATGTCGTCCCGTTCCCGCCCCGTGGCGCCGCGGGTGCGGGTGACGAAGACGGTGCGGCCCAGGCGGGCGACGAGGCTGACGCCGGGCCAGGTGGCGATTTCGTCCTTGGACACGAAACACGCCTCGAGCCGGCCGCCGAGTACGGGAATGTCGAGCCACGAGCAATGGTTGGAGGCGTAGATGACCCGGCGCCCCTGCCCGTTCGCCATCGGTGCGCCGACGACGCGCACGCGCACGCCGATCAGCCAGGTGAAGACAGACCAGTAGAGCCGGGCGAACGACACCTTGGCCCGGCCCGGCAGCGCCAGCAGCACGGCCTGCACCACGCAGGACAGTAGTGTCCAAAGCACTGCGATGACGCCGCGACGCACCACGCGCATGCCACGCAGCACGCGGCGGCCGCTGCTGATGTCGTCCTGCCACTGGCCGGCCTTGTGGGCCGCCGCATCGCTGAAACCTGGGATGGCGGAGCGGCCTTCGGAGCCACGCCGGCTGCTGAGTGGGGCTGCCATGGTGCGGAAATAGCCTGTGCAGGGCGCTGGAACAATGACGTAGCAGTGACCAAAGGGCGTCACTTGGCGCATTAACACGTCTCGTTATTTGCGATCTATCCCTGTATAGCGCGAAGTATGCCTCGCCGCCGCATCATCCGACGCCTGGCCCTGTTCGCCGCAGTTGCGACCACGATCCAGCCCACGGCACGGGCCGCGGACCCACAACCGTACGACATTAAAATAGCGCCCACCGGGGATGCCGCGATCGACGGCGCGCTGCATGACAGTTCGACGCTGATATCGCTGCGGGAAAGCGCGCCTGTGGGGCCGTTTGCGCTGGTGACGCGGGCGCAGGGCGATCAGGACCGGCTGCAGACCGCGCTGCACAGCTTCGGCTATTACGACGGCAAGGCCATGGTCCGCATCGATGGCCGCGCGCTGGACGATCCGGGATTGCCCGACGCGCTGGCGGCCAAGCCGGCCAATAGCAAGGCCGACATCGCCATTACGGTGGACCGCGGGCCGGTCTTCCATCTGCGCCGGGTGACGGTGGATGGCGCGATTTCGGATGCGGACCGGGCCAAGCTTGGCATCAAGCCGGGTGACCCGGCCATCGCCTCCGCGGTATTGGCGGCGCAGGACAATTTGCTCGATTCGCTGCGGGCGAGCGGCCATGCTTTGGCGAAGGTCAGCAATCCGGACGCGGTGGAGACGCCGGCGGACAAGGTGCTGGACGTGACGTTCCACGTGGATGCGGGGCCGCGGGTCGATATCGGCGCGATCGACGTGGACGGGTTGAAGGTCACCAACGACAGCTATGTCCGGCGGCGCCTGCTGGTGCATCCGGGCGAGCAATATAGTCCGGCGACGATCGAGAAAGCACGGCAGGACCTGTCGGCCAGCGGCATCTTCTCCTCCGTCGACGCGCGCATTCCGGACCATCTGGCGCCGGATGGAAGCATCCCGCTGACGTTCACCGTGGCGGAACGGCCGCGCCATGCGGTGTCGTTCAACATCGCGTATTCGACCGATACGGGGCCGACGGCGGGAACGACCTTCACCTACCGCAACGTGTTCGGCAACGCGGAGACGCTGACGCTGGGGGCGGCGATTACGCAGGCGGAGACGGGGGCGGAGGTGAAAGGCGCCGGCTACAACTTCAACGCCACCTTCACCCAGCCGGACTGGCTGCGGCGCGACCAGTCGCTGACGTACAATGCGGGCTACGTGAAGGAGAACCTCTACGCCTACAGCCGCAAGGCGGAGTTGGGCGGCGTGTCGTTCAGCCGCAAGTTCACCGACCAGTGGAGCGGCTCCGTCGGGATCAGCGGCGTGCAGGAGCGGGTGACGCAGGAGGGGATGACCGACGATTACAGCCTGGTCGGCGTGCCGATCGGCGTGACGTACGACAGCACCGGGCCGGATGGGCTGTTCAACCCGACGCATGGGATCAAGGGCAAGCTGGTGGTGACGCCGACGGCGCCGTTCGGGGGCAACAGCACGTTCTTCACCTCGATCGTGGCCAGTGGCTCGACCTATTTCAACCTGGCGGCAACCGAGGGGCGCAGCGTGCTTGCGGTGCGTGGGATGGTGGGGTCGATCCAGGGCGCCAGCACGTTCGAGGTGCCCCCAGACCAGCGGCTGTATGCGGGTGGGAGCGCCACGGTGCGGGGATATCGGTTCCAGTCGCTCGGGCCGCGCTTTCCCAGTTTGCGGCCGACGGGGGGGACGTCCGTCACGGCGGGCACCATCGAGTACCGACAGCGGTTCGGCGAAAGCCTGGGCGCGGTGGCGTTCGTGGATGCGGGCCAGGTGGGCAGCACGTCCGCCCCGTTCAGCGGCACGCTGTTCACGGGCGTGGGGATTGGCGCACGGTATTACACCTCGATCGGGCCGATCCGGCTGGACATTGCGGTGCCGCTGAACAAGCGGCGCAAGGATGAGATCGCGGAGGCCTATATCGGGCTGGGGCAAGCTTTCTGATGCGCACCGTGCTGCGGATTCTCGGCTGGGTGGTTGGCGTGCTGGTGCTGGCACCGATCTTCGTGGTGCTGGCGGCGATCCTGCTGCTGAACATCGACCCGGGCCGGCGCCTGGTGGAGCGGCTAGCCGGGCAGTTGACGGGCGGCCAGATCGAGATCGCCGGGTTGGCGGGGCGGTTTCCAGACGCGCTACGGCTGGGCCATGCGGAGGTGCGAGACGCCAAGGGTGCGTGGCTGACGCTGGACGACGTGGCGCTGGACTGGTCGCCGCTGGCCCTGCTGCACAAGGAGGCCCGGGTCGAGATGCTGTCTGCCGGGCGGATCGTGGTGGCGCGGTTGCCGGAGACGGCGCCAAGCGCGTCCACGGCGTCGCCCGCTAGCAACGAGCCGTTTTCGCTGCCGGTGCGTGTGTCGGTGGAAGCGATCCATGTGCGGCGGGCCGAGATTGGCAAGCCGGTGGCGGGTGTGGCCGCCGTGGTGGCGCTGGATGGCAAGGCGCACCTCGCCTCGCTGGAGGATGGCGATGCGGATGTGACGATCGACCGGCTGGATTCGCCGGGGAGCTACGAGGTGCATGGCACGATCGACCCGACGCATCTGGCCGCCCGGTTGCGCGTGGCGGAGCCGCCGAAGGGGCTGATCGCCGCCATTGCCAAGCTGCCGGATATCGGCGCGATCGGGCTGACTGCCAGCGTGGACGGTCCCCGCACGGCGGAGGCGACGGCGCTGGAATTGGCTGCCGGGCCGCTGCACGCGACGGCGAAGGGTGTGGTCGATATTGCCGGGCAATCGGCGGATTTGGACGTGGTGGCGAACGCCCCGGCGATGACTCCGGCGCCGGGCGTGTCGTGGCAGTCGGTGGCGTTGGACGCGCATGTGCATGGGCCGTTCACCAAGCCGGATGCGACGGGGACGCTGCGGCTGAGCGGGTTGGCGGCGGGTGGCGCCCAGATCGCGACCTTGTCCGCCGATCTGTCGGGCAACCAGGGCGCGGCGGCGTTGCGCGCGACGGTGGAGGGGCTGCGGATTCCTGGGCCGAAGCCGGATCTGCTGGCTGGTGCGCCGCTGGTGCTGCAGGCGGATGCCCGGCTGGACACGCCGGCTCGGCCGTTGAATTTCACCCTGACGCACCCCCTGCTGCAGGCGAAGGGGACGGCCAATACCGGGGGCGACATCACCGCGCATGTCGATCTGACGGCGCCGGATTTGAAGCCGCTGGCGGCGGTGGGCGGGGTGGATCTGCAGGGGCGGACGCAATTGGCGGTCGATGCCACGATGGCCGGCGGCACCACGAATGTGACGGTCGATGGCACGCTCGGCATTACCGGCGGGATGGCGCCGGTGCCCGGCCTGGTCGGCGATGCGGCCAAGCTGGGCGTGACGGTGGCGATGACCGGCAGCGACATCACCATCAGCCGAGCCCAACTGGCCGGCCGCACGCTGAGCCTGGATGCCAGCGGGACGGATAAGGCTGGCGCACTGGACGTCCGGTACAAGGTTGGGTTGAGCAATCTGGCCGTGCTGGCCGCGAGCATCGAGGGCGCGCTGACGGTCGAGGGCACGGCGAAGGGGCCGACGGATGATCTGACCGTCGCGGCAAATGTCGCGGGCGATATCGGCACCAAGGGTGTGCCGCGTGGGCCGGTCAAGGTGTCGCTGAACGCCACCGGGTTGCCCGGCAAGCCCGCCGGGGCGGTGGTGGCGCAGGGCACGCTGGAGGGCGCGCCGCTGAACCTGTCGCTGCACGCGGATCGTTCGGCGGACGGCGTGCTGCGTGCCACGATCGAGAAGGCGGATTGGAAGAGCCTACACGCCGAGGGCGGTGTGACGATGGCGCCGGGGGCCACTCTGCCGGACGGCAAGGTAAGCCTGCGCATGACGCGGCTGGAGGATCTGCGCGCCCTGGTGGGCCAGGCCGTCAGCGGCAGCGTGACCGCGGTGGCGGACATGCAGGGCGGCGTGGCCAAGCTGGACCTGACGGCCCTTCGCGCCGGCATTCCCGGCAGCAGCGTCGGGCGCGCCGTGCTGGCGGCCCGAGTGACCGACCCCACGACTCGCCCGGTGGTGGCCGCAACGCTGAACGCGGACGGGATCGAGGCGAGCGGCATGGGCGGCACGGCCAAGCTGGCAGTGAACGGGCCGCAGGACGCGCTGGCCATCAAACTGAATGCCGCGCTGAGCAATGTGGCCGGTGCCAATGCCACGGTGGACACTGCGGCCACGCTGAACGCGACGGCTAGGACGGTGCAGCTTGCGGCGCTGACGGCGGATTGGAAGGGGCAGACGATCCGTTTGCTGGCCCCTGCCCGCGTCAGTTTCGGGGACGGGGTGGCGGTGGACCGGCTGCGCATCGGGCTGCAGCAGGCGGTGCTGGAGTTGGCCGGCCGGGTGACACCGGCGCTGAACCTGACTGCCTCGCTGCGGGGGGTGACGCCGGATCTGGCCAAGCCGTTTGCGCCGGCGGTGGATGCCACGGGGGAGATCAGCGCGGATGCGAAGCTGACGGGCACACCGGCCGCGCCATCTGGGACGGTGCGGCTGACGGCCACCGGGCTGCACATGCGCAGCGGGCAGGCACGGGCGCTGCCGCCGGCCAACATCACCGCGACGGCGCAATTGGCAGGGCAGTCGGCGACGGTGGATGCCCGGTTGTCCGCCGGGCGGTCCAACCTGGCGGTGACCGGGCGGGTGCCGGTGGGCGCTGGGGCGCTGGCGGTGCGGGCGACCGGTGGGGTTGATCTGGCGATGCTGGACCCGATCCTGGCGCCGGATGGGCGGCGGGCTCGCGGCCAGGTGAGCCTGGATGCAGGGGTGAACGGCACCGTCGCCGCCCCGCAGGTCAGCGGCACGGTGACGCTGGCGAATGGCGAGGTGCAGGATTTCGGCCAGGGCGTTCGCGTGACGGCGCTGGCCGCGACCATCCAGGGCAGCGGGCAGACCATCCGGATTGCCAGCCTGACGGGCAAGGCTGGGAACGGCACCATCTCCGCCAGCGGCACGGTGGGGCTGCAGGGGGCGATGCCGGTGGATATTGCGCTGACCATGCGCAACGCCCGGCCGCTGGCGAGCGAACGGCTGACGGCGGATTTGGACGCCGACCTGGCCGTGCGCGGCGATGTGGAAGGCATGCTGTCGGCAAGCGGCAAAATCGCCATCCGGCAGGCCAACATCAACATTCCGGAGCACCTCCCCGTTTCCGTTGCGGTACTGCCGGTGCGGATCGCGGGTGTGCCGCCGCCAGCGCCGCCGAAGCCGGGGCCGGTGATCCGATTGGACCTGCAGTTGGACACGCCGGGGCAGATCTTCGTGCGCGGGCGGGGCATGGATGCGGTGCTGGGCGGCGGGCTGCATGTGGGCGGCACCACGGCGGCGCCGCAGATCATCGGGGGGTTCGACATGCGCCGGGGCACGTTCAGCCTGGCGGGCACGACGCTGACGTTTGCGCGGGGCAAGGTGAGTTTCGTTGGCGCGGGGGTGACCAACAAGATCGACCCGTCGCTGGATTTCGAGGCGGATTCGGCTACGAGCACGGGGACGGCGATGCTGATCGTGAGCGGCTATGCCAGTGCGCCGAAGATCACGCTGTCGTCCTCGCCGCCCTCGCCGCAGGACGAAGTGCTGGCGCAGTTGCTGTTCGGGCGTAGCACGAAGGAGTTGGGGCCGTTCCAATATGCCGAAATCGCCGCGGCGTTGGCCGATCTGTCCGGGACCACCAGCGGTGCGTCGAACCCGCTGGAAGGCGTGCGCAAGGGGTTGGGGCTGGACCGGTTGTCGGTGGGCGGCGGCGCCAGCGGAGGCAGCGGCGGCAGCAGTGCCGCCACGATCGAGGCGGGGAAATACGTCGCTAACGGCGTGTATGTGGGGGCGAAACAGGGCACGACCGGCGCCAATACGCAGGCGACCGTGCAGATCGATATCTATAAGGGGCTGAAGGCGGAGACGGACGTTGGCACCGGCGCGGGCGGGAATAGCGTCGGGTTGTCTTACCAGTTCGAGTATTAAGCATGGGGCGCGGCCCCATACCCCGCCAGGGGATAGTCATCCCCTGGACCCCTTGAAGGGATGAAGGGGACGACTGTCCCCTTCCGGGTGCAGGGCGGAGCCCTGGGCTTAGTACATATGCTGACCGCCGTTGATGGACAGCGTGGACCCGGTGATGAAGTCGCCATCATCGCTGGTGAGGAACACGACGCCGCGGGCGATGTCGCTGGCATGGCCTAGCCGACCCATCGGGATGCGGGCGACGATCTTGGTGAGCACGTCCGGGGGGACGGCGCGCACCATCTCGGTATCGACGTAGCCGGGGGCGATCGCGTTGACGGTGATGCCAAAGCGGGCACCCTCCTGCGCAAGGGCCTTGGTGAAGCCGTGGATGCCGGATTTCGCGGCGGCGTAGTTGACCTGGCCGTATTGGCCGGCCTGGCCGTTGATCGAGCCGATGTTCACGACGCGGCCGAACTTGGACTGGCGCATGCCGTCGAAGGTGAGTTTGCAGAGATTGAAGCACGAGCCGAGGTTGGTATCCATCACCGCGTCCCACATGTCGCGGGACATGCGGGCCATGGTGCCGTCCCGGGTGATGCCGGCGTTGTTCACCAGAATTTCGATCGGGCCGTGCTGCTCGCTGATTTGTTTGACCGCGCCTTCACAGGCGGCGAAGTCGGACGCGTCGAATTTGGCGACCGAAATGCCGGTCGCGTCACTGAAGCTCTTTGCGGCGTGATCGTTGCCGACGTAGCTGGCAACGACGGTGCGGCCGGCGGCGTGCAGTGCCACGCTGATCGCCTCACCAATCCCGCGCGTTCCACCGGTGACGAGGGCTACCCTTGCCATGCTGTTCCTCCCTGATACGGCTAGCCGTGCGGTTCAATCCACAGTGGCGCCTAGCAATATCCTTGCCTCCTAACGCGCGGAGCGCAACGCAGAGTTTCGGCAGCGGTTAAAAAGTCTCCCCGCCCGGTTAAGGGCGGGGAGTTGGAGAGGGTGTCGTGGCGCCCGCGCCTACCGCTCGAGGCACATGGCGACGCCCATGCCGCCGCCGATGCAAAGGGTGGCGAGGCCTTTGTGCGCGTCGCGGCGGGCCATCTCGTGCAGCAAGGTTACCAGCACGCGGGCGCCCGAAGCGCCGATCGGATGGCCGATGGCGATGGCGCCGCCGTTGACGTTCACCTTGCTGGTGTCCCAGCCGAGGTCCTTGTTGACGGCGCAGGCCTGGGCGGCGAAGGCCTCGTTCGCCTCCATCAGGTCCAACTCGTCGGCCTTCCAGCCTGCCCGCTCCAGCGCTTTGCGGCTGGCGGGGATCGGGCCCGTGCCCATGACCGCCGGGTCGACGCCGGCGGTGGCGAAGGAGGCGATCCGTGCGAGCGGTGTGAGGCCACGACGAGCGGCCTCGGACGCGCTCATCACCACCAGGGCGGCGGCGCCATCGTTGATGCCGCTGGCGTTGCCGGCGGTGACGGTGCCGTCCTTGGAGAAGGCGGGGCGCAGCTTGGCCATCAGTTCGGGCGTGGAGTCGTGGCGGATGTATTCATCGTCACTGACGATGGTGTCGCCCTTGCGGCCCTTGACCGTGACGGCGACGATCTCGTCCTTGAACTTGCCGGATTTTTGCGCGGCGGAGGCCTTCTGCTGGGAGGCAGCGGCGAACGCGTCCTGCTGCTCGCGCGTGATTTGGTAGTGCTTGGCCACGTTCTCGGCCGTGGTGCCCATGTGGTAGCCCTGGAAGGCGTCGATGAGCCCGTCCTTCAGCATGGTGTCGACCATGGCGAGGTCGCCCATCTTCTGCCCGGCGCGCAGGTAGGCGGCGTGGGGCGCCATGCTCATGCTCTCCTGCCCGCCGGCGATCACGATCGCGCTTTCGCCGGTGCGGATCTGCTGGGCGGCAAGTGCGACGGAGCGTAGGCCAGAGCCGCAGACTTGGTTGATGGCAAAGGCGGTCTTGCTGTTGGGGATGCCGGCAGCCATCGCGGCCTGCCGCGCCGGGTTCTGGCCCAGCCCGGCGGTGAGCACGTGGCCGAAAATCACCTCATCCACGTCGCCGGGGTCGAGCTGAATACGCTCCATCGCGCCCTTGAGCGCGGCGGTGCCCAGGACGTGCGCGGGCACGTTGCCGAAGGCGCCGTTGAAGCTGCCGACCGGGGTTCGGGCGGCGGCGACGATGACGATGTCGTCGTTTGCGGAGGCAGACATAGCGGCAAACTCCCTGTTTTGCCCTTAACATAGGCAGTCATTGCGCGTGCAACCAGCCCAGCACCGGTTGCCACAGTTCCGAGTGCGCCCGCGCGCCCACCACCATGCCGACATGGCCGCCCGCCGGGCGAAGGATCGTTGCGCCTGGGATGAGGCCGGCCAGGGGTGCCGCGCTTTCAGGGGGGACGATGCGGTCGCGGGACGGGATGGCGACCAGGGTGGGCATGCGCAGGGCCGCCGGGTCGACGATCGTGCCGTCGATCCGCCATTGGCCGGTGGCGGGCGTGTTTTCGCCATACCAGCCGCCGATGCACTCGGCCGCGACGGGGCCGGCCAGGGGCATGCCGTCCCACAGCCAATCCTCCAGGGCGACGAACATGCGGGCGCGCTCGCTGGCTGGGTCGAGGTCGGGGAAGGTGCGGTAGCGGGCGGCGACGCCCTCGGCCCCCTGCATGGCGAACATGCCGTGCACGGCGTCCACTGGCAGGGCGCCGGCAGCGAGCATGGGGCCGAGTTGGATCGCGGCAGCGCTGGCGCGGGGGCCGGCCTGGGGATCGGCGGCATGGAAGTCCCAGGGGGTGGCGAGCAGCACTAGCCCGTTGACGCGGGTTGGGGCACGCAAGGCGGCAGCCAGGGTGAGCAAGCCGCCCATGCAGTAGCCGACGAGGGTGACCGGGCCGGGTAGCGCGGCGATGGCGTTGGCGAGGCGGATGGCGACGTAGTCGGTAAGAGTAAACTGACGTTCGAGCGGGCCGGGCCAGCCCCAGTCCAGCAACACCGGGTGAACCCCATTGGCGGCCCAGAAGCGGAGCATGGATCGCTCGGCCGCGAGGTCCAGAACGTAGGCGCGGTTGATGAGGCTGGGCACCACAAGCAGCAATGGGCCGGTGCCGCCGTAATCCAGCAGGCGGCTGCCGCCCTCCGACCACAGGACGGGCGGGTCGGCTAGGTCGCGCTGGTAGGGGTGACGGCGATAGGCGGCGATGCCGCGCACGAAGGCCGGGTCAAGATTTGGCGGGGGTAGCGGCGGCAAGGCTGCGTTCGAGCTCGGCAATGCGGCGCTGGAGGCGCTCGACGTCATCGCCAGGCCTAGATGCAGGCCCAACGGGCGCGGGCCGCGGCGGCGCATCGGGGCTGGCGCGTCCGGCCGGCTGGTCATTCCGTGCGTCACGCAGCAGCCCTGTCCAGGCGGTAGATGCTGCCGTGATTGCCTCGTGATATTCCTGGTCGACGGCGAGGGCCGACATTTCGCTTTGCCAGATAGTTATCCAGTCCTGCGGGTCGATGAATTCCATTAATTTCGTCACCAGATATCGTGAACGCCCACACGCGGCCTACGCCACCAAGACGCACGCGTGCTATAGTGCGTTGCATGGAGGAACCAATGTCAGTGTCCGATTCTAATCCGCTCCCGGACGGGAAAGCCGAGCAGCCGCCGGTCGTGGTGAAGAAATACGCCAATCGTCGTCTCTATAATACCGAGAGCTCCAGTTACATCACGCTCGACAGCCTTGCCGGCATGATCCGCATTGGGCGGGATTTCGTGGTGTACGACGCGAAGACGGGCGAGGACATTACGCGCGGTGTGCTGACGCAGATCATCGTGGAAGAGGAAAGCAAGGGCCGGGCCATGCTGCCGACGGCATTCCTGCGGCAGATCATTGGGTTCTACGGCGACAGCCTACAGCAATTCGTACCCTCGTATCTGGAGCAGGCAATGTCGTCCTTCGCCACCCAGCAGGAGCAGATGCGAACGGCGATGCAGCAGACGATGGGCAATCTATTCCCCGGCATGAAGGATATCGGCCGCCAGAACGTGGAAATGATGGAGCGGGCCATGAGCCTGTTCACCCCGTTCTATCGCAGCGGCCTGCCGACTCCGTTGAATGGCGAGGCCCCGGCGCCGCAGCCGCCCGATCCGCCGAGTGGCGAGATGGTGGCGCTGCAGCACGAGATCGACACGCTGCGCCAGCAACTGGCCGCCGCCCGCACCGAGGCGCTGAAGGCGGAGTTGCTGAAGACGGAAGCACCAGCGCGCACCGGCAAGAAAGCAGCGGAAAAGACACCCGAGGCGTAGGCGCAGCGCCCCAGTAGGCCTGGGGCGCTAGATGGCCACGATTGCTAGTAGCGCGGTGCCCTCGGGGGGACCGGCAGGGTCTGGCGCTGCACCGGTGGGTAGCTGTTGGGCCGGGTGGACGGTGCCGACATCGGCGTGGCCTGGACGGGCGAGACTGGCTCGGCGCTGGCGATCGGGATAGCGTTGGATGCGACCGGCGTGCCGGCGGTGACGCTTGCGCCGTAGCGGCCCAACACTTCGCGCAGCGGCGAGGCGCCGGGGTTGTTGGCGTCCATCGACAAGACGATCTGCTGCGCGGCCTCTTCCTTGCCGTAATAGGCGCGGTTCCACTCACTCTTGGTGGTCATGACGCTGCCGGACAGGGAAATGCCGGCGTAGAGTCCGCGGGACTTGGCGAAGCCGACGATGTCGGCGCCCACCGCGCCAGTGGTCGCACCCTCGACCCCGCCGCCCCACTTCACCAGCACGCCGCCGGCATCGGCACCGACCTTGAACTGGTCGTCCATGACGGCGCGGAGGCCTTTTTCGGTGAGGATCATCATCATGACCTCACTATCCTGCATGCCCGCCTGGAACCCGAAGGAGCCGGAGCCGAGGCCGTAGAACGCGGGGGAAGACCAGGAACCGCTGCCGTCGCGGGCCACCAGCACGCAATCGCCACCCTGGCCGCCGAATAGGAAACCGGCACGGAAGACCTGCGGGCAGATCATAACGGCGCGGGCACGGCGCAGAACGCTCTGCGCGTCCTTGCCGGTGGCTTCGTTGAGAAGATCCTGGGCGGCAAGCGTGGATCGATCGACCAGCGCCTGCTGCTCGGCTTGCGCGTGGGCAGCGAGGGGCGCCACAGCCACTGCGGCAGCAAACGCCATTGCCAGACCAGACCGGTACATGACGAAGATCCTCCCGTACGACTCGGGGCACTTATAGCGTCGCAATAGGAGGTTACAAAGGAAACCTCATCCCATTTGGTATTTTCTTTAGCTAATGTTGCGAATCCGCACATGCACTGGCATTTGCGGGCGTTCTCGTGCTCCTATCGGAACGAGATTTGAGGTGTGCGATGACGATCTGGCTGTTGCTGAAGGGCATGGGGTTCGGGCTGGCCGTGGCCGCGCCGGTGGGGCCAATGAGCCTGCTATTGATGCGCCGCACGCTGGTGCAGGGCTGGCGACCCGGCATCGCGACCGGTGCCGGGATCGCGATGGGAGACGGGCTGTATGCCTGCGTGGCGGTGCTCGGGCTGGCGGGGCTGTCGCGCTTCATGCTGGCGCACGAGCAGCCGCTGCACTTCGCCGCCGGGCTGTTCCTGCTGTATCTGGGGGTGCGCACGGTGTTTGCCCGGCCGTCCGATACGGCGGCGGACGCCCCGGTGGTGGGCGCCGGGCGGGCCTTTGCCAGCGCTGTGCTGCTGACGCTGACCAACCCGCCGACAATCATCATGTTTGCCGCCATCTTCGCCAGCATGGCACCCCCGGAAGGGTTCGCGGCGGGGAGTGCGGCGGCGACGGTGGGCGGCGTGCTCGCCGGGTCGATGGTGTGGTGGTGTGGCGTGGTGGCCGGGGTCAGCGCCGTGCGCCACGCGATCGGGCCACGCGCGCGGCGGTGGATCGATCGGGTGGCGGGGGCGGTGCTGGCGGTGTTCGGAGCGGTGGAAATCCGCCGCTCCGTCTAGGCTATTTGGGCGCGTCGACGGCTGGGGTTGCGGCGGGGGCGGCTTCGGTCGCGGCGACCGGATCCGGCTTCGGGGTCGAGGTATCGGCGGGCTTCGGGCGGTTCATCATGGCGCCGGTCATCGGGATGAAGAACACGCCGACGTCGCGCTTGGAGTGGACCTTGCCCTCGGCGTCCTTGGTGTAGACGTAGAGCACCTGGCCGCGCTTGAAGGGCTGGCCGATCGGGATGATCATGCGGCCACCGGGCTTCAACTGCTTGAACAGGTCCGGCGGGGTGTATTGGGCGGCGCAGGTGACGATGATGATGTCGAAACCTTCTTTCACCTCCGGCCATCCGAAATACCCGTCGCCAACGCGGCTTTCGATATTGTCGAAGCCCAGCGGCGCCCACAGTTTTGCCACGGCATGGCCCAGCGGCTCGATGATCTCGATCGAGTAGGAGCGCTTGACGATCCGCGAAAGCAGGGAGGATTGGAAGCCGCTGCCGGTGCCGATCTCGAGCGTGACGTCATGCGCGGTCGGCTTGCAGATCTGCGACATGTAGGCCTGGCCCAGATAGTCCGACAGGGCGGAGCCGTAGCCGAGCGCCCAGGGCTTCGGATCGGCCTCGTAGGCCTCACCGGACATGGCCCGGTGATCGGCGTAGTTGTAATGGTAGTATTCGCGCGGCAGCAGGTCGAACGCATGCATGACGGCCGGGTCGGCGCTGCCCAGGCGGTCCTTCAGGTAGGAGGCGATGCGGGCCATGGCGGCGGGCTTGCGCGCCTGGATGGCGTCGAATTGGGCCTGCGTCAGGTCGATCGGGCGGCCGGATTTGCGCATCGCTTCCATGAAAGCGTCCCGCGTCCAGCCCGGCGTGCCCGCGGCGAGCGCGCGCGGCACGAACGCGCCCGGCGCAATCGCGGTAGCGGCGGCGGCGCCCAAAACGGCGCGGCGGGTCAGGTGGGGGATGGCTGCCACTGCGGTATCTTCCGGAACGAGGGATAGGCTGCGAAACAAATAACATAGAGTAGCGCGGCTGCCAGTAATACCCAGCTCAGGCCGCCTTGTGTGGCCAAAAGGTTCGCGAGTGGCGTAGCTACAACACTGAAGGCGCCATTGACGGCCCAAGCGAAGGGCAACATCGGGCCGGATCCGGTTTTGGCCAGTCCCAGCGGGAACGGCATGCCGAGCGCGATCGAGACCGGCGCCACCGTCAGCACGACCAAGCCGGCGCGGACGAGCCAGGGCCAGTCCAGCGTGGCCAGCATCGCCGGCAGCAGCCCGGCATAGGCGGCGATGCACCAGATCACCGCGATGCCGGAGGCGATGGCGATGCCGCCCTGCCCCACCCGCTCGGCCAGCAGGCTGCCGAAGCCGGAGAAGACCAGCATCGCCGTGAGGACGAGGGCAAAGGCGGAGGTTCGGTCGTTGAGGAACAGGCTGGCGCGCTCGATCATCGCGATCTCGATGAACAGGAAGCCCAGGCCGAGGGCGGCGAAATAGACCACGGGGCGCACGATCGCACCGCCGGTGGCGCGCAGCTTCTTGCCGGCCAGCAATGGCACCAGCAGCACCAGCAGCGCGATCACGACCGCCTGCGCAAGCACTGCCAGGTTCACCAGTTGGCCGATCTCGGCCTGGGGCAGGATTTCCAGCCGCCGCAGGATGGTGCCGAGATGGGAAAGGCGCAGCACGTCGTAGTAGGCAGGGCGGTCCAGCGTGGCGGGGGCGAGGGAGAACGCGGCCTCCGACACGGTGGGCTCACCGCGCAGGACCTGGCCGGCCTCGTCGGCGATCGCGTCCTCCGACCCGGCGCCCGAGGTGACAGCGCCGTCGTCGAAGGAGACGGCGGGCAGGTCGTTGTAGATGGCCTCGCGCGCCGCGGCGACGTCCATGCCGGGGTAGTAGGAGACGTCGAACGAGCGTTGGTCGGCCCATTTGCGCATGGTGGCGATGCGGGCGTCGCTCCATGGCTCGAGCGACAGCAGGATGCGGACGTTCCAGGCGGAGCGGTAGATCACGACGTGCTTGGCCGGGTCGGCGACGCCGGCGGCCAGCAAGGCCTGGCGGGCGGTGGATAGGACGCGCAGGGCGTAGACCGGGAATTCGCGGATCGAGACGGGGATGGAGACGATGCCGCCCTCGGCGAGGGCCAGCAGGTCGGCGGTGAACGCCTCGGCGGTGAAGGCGGTGCTGTTCGCCTCCCCGGCGTCCAGGAAGTCGGCGGAGACGTCGACCAGGTCGTAGCCGGTGCCGGCGCGGGCGGCGGCGAGCGGGCTTTCGGGCGATAGGCGCACGCGCGGGTCGGCAGCCAGGGGGAGCGAACCGCCCAGGCCGTAGCGCAGCGAGCCCAACACGATCGGATCCGGCTCCAGCGCGGTGACCTCGCGGGCGCCGAGCGCCAGGGCCTCTGCGGCGCGGAAGCCGCCGGATGAACCGGCGAGCAGCACGCGGGGATGCGGGTGCATCACGTAGGGCAGTGCGGCCAGGGTGGCGGGGGCGTAGCCGACATCCAGCAGGCCGGGCTTCGGCAGCGAGGCGATGCGGTTGCCGTCGCGATACAGGCCGTAGGTCTGGGGCGGACCCGGGACGTTCAGCAGGCCGAGGTCGTTGGAGACGTCGGTGTCCACCCGCTCGGTAAAGTCATCGAGCAGGACATAAAGGCCGCGGGGGGATTTCACCTGCGCCAGGACGCGGCTGTTGGGGACGTGGAGCGGGGCGTAGATGGCCTTGAAGTCGTTATAGGCAGCCTGGCTGCCCGTCAGCAGGCCGAGTTCGCAGATTGCCAGGGCGGCAAGGCCCGCGATCCCGGCGATGCGGGCCGGGCCGAACCAGGTGGCGAGGGCCAGCGGTATGAGCAGGACGGGCACCAGCAGGAAGGGGTGCACGATGAACATCAGGCCCAGCACCAGCGCGGCCCCTGCCCCGGCGCCCAGCAGGTCGGCGCCGTAGACGCGGGCGACGCGGTCGTCGTTCAGCACGAAGCACAGGCTGATATAGATGCCGGTGAGGAAGAAGAACGGCAGCAGCACCGCGTAGTAGAGCGCGATGTTCCAGATCTGCGGCCCGTAGGTGGCGGCGTTTTGCAGTTGCAGCGGGTTGAACGGGTTGGCGGTGACGCCCCAGAACCCGGAAGCGGCCGTGACCACTAGCGCCACCGGCAGCCAGGAGAGCAGGAACTTGGCATGGCGCAGCGCGGTTTCGCGGGCCAACGCCATGGCCACGCCGCTGAAGGCGAACCCCACCATGACGATGGAGATCACCCAGTAGCCATACTCCGACCATTTCGCGACGGCGAAATAGCGGGTGAGCGCGGTTTCGAAGCCAACGGCCGCCCCCGACACCAGGAATAGCGGCAGCAGGCGGGCACGGATCATTGGTGGAGCACTGCCGTTCGGAGGAAGTCGAGTAATTCTGTGTTGAACCGGTTGCCGTCGTCGATGAACAGGGCGTGGCCGGAATCCGAGTAGACGTCGGTCCGCACGTTGGTGTGCCGCGCCTGCAAATTCTCGGCCTGGGCGGCCAGGCGTGGGGTGACGATGTAGAGGATCGGCTTGCGGACGGTGTAGATCGCGTCGCGCCAATAGGTGCGCGGCACCGGGTAGGACAGCAGGGAAGCGGCCGCGTTGGGCGGAGTGCGCAGTGCCGTCTCGGTCAGTTGGTCCAGGTAGGTCTCATCCTGCGGGCGGTGGAACATGCTACGGACGAAGCGCGCCATCGTCGCCTCCCGCCCGACGCGGGGCGGGCGGGGGCCGGGCGGGCGCGGGTGGTAGACGGGGGCGGGGTCCTCACCCACGGAATTGTCGAGCAGCACCAGGCCGAGCAGTTTGCCGTCCCCGGCCTCGTGCACGTAGGCCAGGCTGTCCAGCACGCCGAGCGACCAGCCGACCAGGACGACTTGGCGATTGCCCAGAGCCTTGATGAGGTCGGCGATGTCGGCGCCACGGCGGTATGGCTCGTATCCGGTGGCGGGGATGTCGCTGTCGCCCTGGCCACGCGGGTCGAACGCGATGACGTGGTAGTCGCGGGAGAAGGCGTCGATCTGGCGTTGGAAGATCCAGGCCGGCATGGTCCAACCCGGCACGAAGACCAGGGTGGGGGCGAAATTTGGCCCTGCCTCGATATAATGTAGGCGCACGCCGTCACTGGTGGCGAAATACCGGTCCGCCGCGCCGGCTGCGCGGGGCAGCAGGAGTGAGGCCAGAATCAAAAGAGTGTACGCTGCCCGCATGGCGCGTTATGGCCGGCCAACCCGCATGGCTGTCAACAAATCTCACCGCGCAGGCTATGTCGATGCCGGAAGGAGTGGCTGAATGGACGAATCATCGAGCTCGAATCGCGGCGCAATCGTGGCGCTGATCTTGGTGGTAGTGCTGGTGGCGGGGGGATGGTGGCTGATGCAGCACATCCGCGCCGATTCGAAGATCCAGGACTGCGTCATGTCCGGACGCACCAATTGCGCCCCGATCGTGGCGCCCGCCCGGCCGGGCTAATGCCCGAGTGCGGCCGGTTCGGCGGGTTCGCTGGCGGGGGTTGAGCGGAGCTGGGTGTTCTCCAGGCCGAGTGCGACCACCAGGCCGACCAGCGAGAGGACCAACAAAGCCTCGAACGAGAAGCGAAAGCCGGATTGTAGGGCGCTGACGCCTGCCGCCTGCGCCGCAGAGCCCAGTTGGGCGAGCACGCCGCCGGGCTTGACGGCGCCCAGATCGCCGGCGCCCTGGCCGAAGCCGGAGGCGGCGAGTTGGACGGAGTAGACCCCGGTGAGCAGCGCGCCGACCAGGGTGCTGCCGAAGGCGCCGCCCATCGAGCGCAGGAACAGCATCGCCCCGGTGGCGGTGCCGACATCCCGACGTTCGGACGAGTTCTGTACCATGACCAGCGTGTTGGGCATGCAGATCCCGAGCCCCACGCCGAGCAGGCCCATGATCGCCATCACCAGGATCACCGGCGTGGTTTGCCCGACCATCGCCATGCCGGCGAACCCGGCGCAACTGCCGGCAATCCCCAGCACGATCAGCAGTTTCGTGCGGCCCAACCAGCGGGCCAACTGGCCGCCGGTGAAGGCGCCGATAACGTTGAAAACCAGGAACGGCATAACCAGGAAGCCGGAGGCGGATGCGTCCACCCCGCGCACCAATTGGAAGAACAGCGGCAGCAGGAAGGTTGTGCCCAACAAGCCGGTCGCGGTGATAAAGGACAGCAGGACTCCGCGGCTGAAGACGGCGCTGCGAAACAGCCGGGGCGGCAGGATCGCGTCCGGCACGCGCTTTTCGTGCCAGATGAGGCCGCAGAACAGCGCCACCGACGCCAGCGCCATTCCGAAGATGGTCGGCGACAGCCAGGGATATTCCGAGCCGCCCCAGCTGAGTACCAGCAGGATGCAGGTGACGCCGGCGGTGAGCAGGGCGGCGCCGATATAGTCGATCTTGCCGCGCAGATTGCGCACCGGCAGCAGCTTGAGCGCGCGGTTGCAGAGCCACATCGCGGCGAGGCCCAGCGGCACGTTGATCCAGAACACGAAGGTCCAGGACAGCGTGTCCGTCACCCAGCCGCCGACCACCGGGCCACCGACGGAGGCGACGCCCCACATGCCGGCCATGTAGCCCTGATAGCGCCCACGTTCGCGCGGGGAGACGACGTCGGCGATGGCGGCCTGCGCCATCGCCATGAGGCCGGCGCCGCCGAGACCCTGCAGGCCGCGGAAGATGATGAGTTGCGGCAGCGTCTGGGCCAGCGCGCAGAGCACGGAGGCAACGATGAACAGCGCCAGCGCTGGCAGCAGCAATGCCCGGCGGCCATACATGTCCGATAGCTTGCCGTAGATCGGGGTGGCCGCGGTCGAGGTTAGCAGATAGGCCGACACAATCCAGGACAGGTGGCCGAATGCGTTCAACTGCGTGGCGATGGCTGGTACGGCTGGGATCACCACCGTCTGGTCCAGTGCCGCCAGCAGGATGCAGAGCATGATCCCGGTGATGACCTTGATGATCTGCTGGTGCGAGTAGACGGGCATCGCCGGAGCGGAAGCCTGGGCCGGTGGGGCTGCAGCGTGCGTCGAAGACATGAGCGAGCCTTACTCCCCAATGATGGGCACGTCAGCCCTCGACTTGCGGCGATGCAACATTCGTGCGGGGACGGCCCCAGCGCAGAAGTGGTTGTTCCACCAGGAGATGCAGGGCGATGGCGACCAGGGCGCATACCACCATCGTGGAAATCAGATAGGCGGGGATGGCGATGCTGGTGGGCAGCATCAGGTGGGCAAAGACCACGCGCATCGCCCGCATCGGGAATGGATGCACCAAGTAGAAGGCGTAGGAGGCGTCGCCGAGCAGGATCAGCCAGGCGGGGAGGCTGCGCCACGACAGAGCACAGAACACCAGCAGCGCCGCCGGGATACCGCGGGCAAGCACACGGTGGCCGGCGCCGAACAGAATGGCGAGGGCAAGGGCGGCGACCAGGGCGGCCAGGCCGGGCCAGCCGGCGCGCCAGCCCTGCCGCGCCGCGGTGGCGACGACGACGCCGAATGCGAATTCCAGCACAATGGGGTCGGTCCAGAACACCGCCGGGGCGGAGGCCAGTGGTAGGGCCTGGCCTGCGGCGGCAAGGGCGCCGATCGCGAGCAGGATCGCCGCCAATGCGATCGGCCGCCGCAGCACAAGGGCGCAGGCGACGATGGCGTAGAACAGCATCTCGTATTCCAGCGTCCAACCCAGTCGCAGGATCGGCTGCACCGCGCCGTCCAGCCGCCGCCATGGGATGAAGCCGAAGGAGGACGCGACGTAGCCCCAGCCGTCGCGCAGGCCGTCGCTCATGATGCCGGGGGCGGCGACCGCTACCAGCACCGTGGCTGCGCTGAGCAACCAGTAGAGCGGGACGATGCGCAACAGGCGGCGCCAGACGAAGGGGGCGATCGAGGCGGCGCGGCCGAAGGCGCCCCAGGACGCCCACACCATGACGAAGCCGGAGATGACGAAGAACAGGTCGACCCCGGCCTCCAGCGGGACCTGGTCGATCGCCGGGTAGGGCGACTGGCCCGGCATGCCTGCCAGCGACCCCGCCTCATCCGCGACATGGAGGAACGCGACGGCCAGGGCGGCGAGCGCGCGCAGGCCCTGGATGCCGTCGAAGCCGCGCGTCGGCGTGGGTGAGGTCAGGTGGGGATCCTTGGCCGAGGCGGCGCTAGGCGTCGTCGAACGGGCCGACGTTCTGCAGCGGGCGCCACACGTTTCGCTTGATGCCCATTGCCTCCAGCGTGTCGCCGAATTTCCAGAACATGGGGGAGCGACGGCGGCCGAGGGCGGGGATGGTCCAGAGGTCGAGGCCGGTCCAGGGCACGAAGGGGTTGCGCCTTCCGTAGGCCCAGATCTCTACCCGCTTGGTGGGGCGAACGCTGGGGCCGCGGGCGTGGAAGCCGTGCGTATCGGCCACGACCAGCGTGTTGGCGGGCACGGCGAGCTTGGTGGGAGGCGGCAGGCCGATGCTGGCGAGCTCGTCCGGGCGGACGCGGAATGAGCCGCGCCGCGTCAAGCGGTTTTCCTGCTGCGCCATGCCGAGGCTGACCGCCCGCTCCCACGCGCGTCGTTCCGGGGTAAACCGGTGGGAGCCGGCGACGTAGGTGAACGGGCCCTCGTCTTCCGGCACGTCGGTGAGGAACAGCCAGGCCTTCACGGTGGGGTGGAAGGTGTCGGCGTGCAGGTCGCACTGGGGGTCGTCCGGGCCGTCCTTCGAGTGGGTGAGGATGGTCTGGATGTAGTTCACCGGTTCGGTGTCGAAGCTGCCGGCGTAGCGTATCGGGCCGGTCCAGGCGGGCAGGTCGAGTAATTGGCGCAACGCGGGCAGGCGTTGCAGGGTCGCCGGGTCGAGTGCCACGCGCCGGGTGATGGCGTTGCCCTGCACGGTTTCGCGGGCATCGCCGCGATGGGACTGCACCTGCTGCAGCAGGGCGGCGAAATGGTCGGGCGGCAGGAAGTCGCGCTGCACGATGAAGCCATCATGGTCGAAGGTGGCGCGATCGGCGGGGGATAGCAGGCCGGCCAGGCGATCCCGGCGGAAGGCAGCCAGGCGATGGGCCAGGGCGACGCGGCCGGTATGCAGGCCGCGCTGGTTCAGTGCCTCACTGCCTATGAGCGGGTTGTCCATGAAGGACTTTGCGCCGGTTAGTAACTGGGCGGCCCATATCGGCATCATGGCGACCCGGCGGGCATCGGACGCAAATCGGTTCATGTTCCCAGTTTTCTGCGCAGGACGCGTCCGTGGCAAGCCGGCGTGGCGAGCCGAAGATCACGAAACGTAACAGGCCATGGTGTGCAGCCATTTGGATTTGTGGCGGGCGCCGGCTTGGGCCTATGGGATGCAGATCGCACAACGGGTTTTGCCGCCACTCTCCTATGCGCCGCGCCATCATCCATATCGGCCTGCCCCGCACCGGAACGACGTCGTTCCAGCGGGTGCTTTCGCACCTGCGCCCTGCCCTTGCCCACGCCGGCATTCTGTATCCAGATCTGACGCCGCGGTCGGCCACGGTGCCGCATCTGAGCCACCAGTATTTCGGCGAGGCACTGGATGGGCGGCGGAAGCGGCCGGAGATCGCGGAGTTGCTGGCCAGCCTGGCGGCGCAGGTGGCCGCGGCACAGCCCGACACGCTGATCCTGTCCTACGAGTCGTTGTGCCTGGTGCGGCCGCTGCTGGGTGTGCCGGCGTTGCTGCGGCGGTTCCTGACGCAGCTGGGTTTCGCGATGGAGGTGCTGGTCACCGTCAAGCCGCCGGGCGAGTATCTGAATTCACACTACACCTGGCGCACGCAGTTCCTGCTGGAGCCGCGGCCGTTCGCGGGGTTTGTCCGCGCCAATCTGGGCATGCGGCGGCTGGATCTGCCCGGCGTGCTGGCGCAATGGCGCCCGGCCTGTGACGATCGCATTCGCGCGGTCTCGACACGGGACCGCCGGTCGCACGAACCGATGGTCGAGCGGATTTTTGCCGAGTTGGGGCTGCTGCCGCGGGTGGCGGTGTTGCTGGATGCCGACATCGTTGCCGTTGCCGATAATCGCAGCCCTGGGCCGGTGGCGGTTGAAGTGGCGCGGCGGCTGCGGCGGTCCGGCGCGCATGTTTCGCTCGGGCGGCAAGCCCGGACGGCGACGTTCTTTACCGAGGAGCAGGCTCGGCTGCGGGGCGTGAACCTGGTGTCGTTCCGTGGGCTGGATGCAGGGTTGCGGGCGCAGGTGGACGAGCGGTGGGACCGGGCGAACCAGGCGTTTGCCCAGATGGTGTGGGGGCAGCCGTGGGAGGCTCGGGTGGTGGCGGAGCCGGAGCGGCCGGTGAACGAGATCGCACGGCTGGGGAGCGATGCTGGGTTGGAGGATGCGGTGAGCGAGATCGTGGCCGCGGCGTGCGCGAAGTTCGACATTCCCGCGGGCCGCAGCGCGGTCATTGCCATTCGGTCGGCGGCGGCGGGGTTGGGGGCGGAACTCGGCCGGGCGGTGAACTATGGCCGGGCGCTCGCCGGGGCGATCGGGCGGCCGATCGTGGCGGGCAAGCGGTAGCACGCGGCTGCGTTGCGTCGATGCAGGCGGGCGTGTAGTCGGGGCCGATGCGGCATCGCCATGAATGATAGCCCCCCCACCGGCGCCTTTGCGGCCAATGTGCTGGAATTCGCGCGGCTGCTGCGGCGGGCGGGGTTGCCGGTCGGGCCGGCGGATATGCTGGCGGCGATGGAGGCGGTGGGGCATACGGGCGTTACGTCCCGCGCGGATATGCACACGGCGCTGCGTGCGACGATGGTGCATCGGCACGAGCAGGCGGAGGTGTTCGACAGCGCGTTCGAACTGTTTTGGCGCGACCCGGCGGCCGGCCAGTTAGACGCTGCGCTGGCGCTGATGGGGGACCGGAACCCCGCCCCGGCCGCTCGCCAACCGCCCGGCAGTCGCCGCGTGGCGGAGGCGTTCAACGACCGCACAGATCGCGCCAAGGCGGAGGACAAGCACGAGCTGGACGCGACGCTGACCGTGAGTGAGACGGAGCGGCTGCAGACG
>NZ_LMUY01000045.1:100244-135452 GCF_009765685.1 Acidisphaera sp. L21
CGCGGCCTGCCGCCCAGGGGACGCGCATCGACATGGCGGCCACGTTGCGGGCGGGGCTGCGGCATGGCGGGGAGTTGGTGGATCTGGCCCGGGCCGAGCGAACTGTGCGGCCGCCGCCGCTGGTGGTGCTGTGCGACATTTCCGGGTCGATGGGGCGGTATGCGCAGATCCTGCTGCACTTCCTGCACGCAGTGGCCAATGACCGGGACCGGGTGAGCGTGTTCCTGTTCGGGACACGGCTGACCAACATCACCCGGCAGCTGCGGCATCGTGACCCGGAGGCGGCGTTTGCCGCGGTGTCCGCACTGGTGCCGGATTGGTCGGGCGGGACGCGCATCGGCGACACCATCGCGCAATTCAACCGGCAATGGGCCAAGCGCGTGCTGGGCCAGGGGGCGGTGGTGCTGCTGGTCACGGACGGGCTGGACCGCGCCGGGGCGGACGGGCTGCCGGAGGCGATGGACCGGCTGCATAAATCCTGCCGGCGGCTGATTTGGCTGAACCCCCTGTTGCGCTGGGACGGGTTCGAACCGAAGTCTCAGGGCATACGCGCCATGCTGCCGCATGTGGACGAGTTCCGCCCTGTCCATAACATCGCTAGCCTGCGCGCGCTGATCACCTCGCTATCCCGCCCGGCCCCGGTGCGGGGTCGCCTGCAGGAGTTCGCCGCATGACCGAAGCCGAAGATATTCTTTCCATCGCCGCCGGGTGGGCCCGTGAGGGCGAGAAGGTGGCGCTGGCCACCGTGACGGAGACGTGGGGCAGTTCGCCTCGGCCGCCGGGCAGCCAGATGGCGATCACGGCCTCGGGGCGCATGGCCGGGTCGGTGAGCGGCGGGTGCATCGAGGGCGCAGTGGCGGAGGCGGCGCAGGCGACCATAGCCGGGGCGCCGCCGCAATTGCTGGATTTCGGTATCACCGACGAGCGGGCGTGGGAGGTCGGGCTGGCCTGCGGCGGGAAGTTGAAGGTGTTCGTGGAGGCGCTGGCATGAGGCAGTCCGTGCTGGAGGCCGTCCAGGCCGCCCGGCTGGATGGCAAGCCGGTGGTGCTGGCGACGCGGCTGCCGGACGGGGAGCAGGTGTTGCTGCCCGATACCGCCTACCCGGCGCTGAGCGAGGCGGCGGGCAAAGCGCTGGGCAGTGAGAAGAGCGGCGTGCACGAGGTGGATGGGGCCACCTGGTTTCTGCACGCGTATAACCCGCCGGCGCGGATCGTCATCGTGGGGGCGGTGCATATCGCACAGGCACTGGTGCCGCTGGCGGTGCAACTGGCGTATGGGATTACGGTGGTTGATCCCCGGCGGTCGTTCGCGAGTGAGGAGCGGTTTCCCAACGTCGCCATCTCGAACGAATGGCCGGATGACGCGATGGATGCGCTGCGGCCGGATAGCCGAACGGCCATCGTTACCCTGACGCACGACCCGAAGCTGGATGACCCGGCGCTGGACCGGGCGTTGAAGTCGGATGCGTTCTATATCGGGGCGCTCGGCAGCCGGAAGACGCATGCCAAGCGGCTGGAGCGGCTGCGCGAGTTGGGGCATGGCGACGATGCGCTGGCGCGGATCCGTGGGCCGGTGGGGTTGAACATCGGCGCGGTGACGGCGCCGGAGATCGCGTTGTCGGTGCTGGCGGAGATCGTGGCGGTGCGGCGCGGCGGCGCGCTCGCGTGATTTTCGGGCCGACTGCGCTGGATGACGCCGAAGGGGCCGTGCTGGTGCATACCCATCGCGTGCCGGGTCGCGTGCTCAAGAAGGGGTTGGTGCTGGATGCGGCGGCGATTGCCGGGCTGCGCGCCGCCGGGCTGGACCCGGTGGTGGCGGCGCGGTTGGAGGCTGGGGATGTGGGCGAGGACGCGGCGGCGCGGCGGATTGCCACCGCCTTGCTCGGCCCGGGGCTGACGGCGACCCGCGCTGCGACCGGCCGGGTGAATCTGACGGCGACCACGGCGGGGCTGCTGCTGGCCGACCGGGATCGCATCGATGCCGTGAACGCGGTGGACGAGGCGGTGACGGTGGCAACGCTGCCCAATTCCACTCCGGTGACGGCCGGGGAAATGGTGGCAACGATCAAGATCATCCCGTTCGCGGTCCCGGGCTGCACCATGAATGCGGCACTGGAGGCCTGCGCGGGCGGGGCGATGCGGGTGTTGCCGTGGCAGCCGCGCCGGGTGGGGCTGGTGCTGACCACGCTGCCGGGGCTGAAGCCCTCCGTTATCGAGGGCACGGTGGCGGCGACCGAGACGCGCGTGCTGGGGGTGGGCGGGATATTGCTGCCGCCGCTGCAATGCCCGCATCGGACGGAGCCGATCGCCGCCGCTCTGCGAAGCCTGCTGGAAGATGGGGCCGATTTGCTGCTGATCGCCGGTGCCTCGGCCGTGGTGGACCGGCGGGATGTCGGGCCGGCCGGGATCGTGGCGGCGGGCGGGGAGATCCTTCATTTCGGCATGCCCGTGGACCCGGGCAATCTGATCTGCCTGGGGCGGATCGGCGATATTCCGGCGCTGGTGCTGCCGGGCTGCGCGCGCAGCCCGAAGCCGAACGGGATCGACCTGGTGCTGCACCGCTTGGCGACGGGCCTGCCGGTGACGGGCAACACGATCGCCCGAATGGGTGTTGGTGGGCTGCTGAAGGACGTCACGGCGCGGCCCCTGCCCCGCGCCCGCGCCACCGCCGGGGCGACCCCGCATGGTGTGGCGGCCGTGATTCTGGCCGCTGGTCAATCCAGCCGGATGGCGCCACGGCATAAACTACTGGTGGCGGATTCCACCGGGCGGGCCATGGTTGCCCGCGTGGTGGACGGCGTGTTGGCCAGCCGGGCGCGACCGGTGTTGGTCGTGACGGGACACCGGGAGGACGAAGTCCGGGCGGCGCTCGCGGGGCGACCGGTCCAGTTCGTCACGGCGCCCGACTTTGCGGCGGGGTTGTCCGCCAGCCTGCGCGCCGGGTTGGCGGCGATGCCGGCGACGGCTGCCGCGGCGCTGGTGGTGCTGGGCGACATGCCCCTGGTGACCGCCGCCACGATCGACCGGCTGGTTGACACGTACGACCCGGATGAGGGTCGCACCATCGTGGTGCCCAGCCACGACGGCGAGTTCGGCAACCCCGTCCTGTGGGACCGGCGCTACTTCCCGGCCATGATGGCGTTGACGGGCGACAAGGGTGCGCGATCGCTGTTGCGGCAGCATGGCGAGGCCGTGGCCGAAGTGGCCGTCGATGACACAGTGTTGCGCGATTTCGACACTGCGGACAGCTTGCTGGATCTGCCTGGGTGACATGGGGCGGGGGGCAGTCCATCTTCAGGTTCAACACCTGCATATCGTTCCCCCGGAGCCCCCCAATGTTTCGCGCCGCCCTGCCCGCCCTGCTCGTGCTGCTTGCCGGCTGCACGTCGTCGTCATCGTCGTCGCCCAGCGCCGTCAACCGGTCCAACGTCGCGGCCGTGGCATCCTGCCGTGCCAGCACCAACCAGGCCTTCGACCGACAGAACCGCTACCTGATCTCGGAGCGGGACCAGACCGCTTCGCCCTTCTCCATGAACGGTAATCCCGGCGTTACGACCCGTGGACTGACGGATAAGTACGACTACGACAACGCGTTGCAATCCTGCCTGGCGGCGTCTTCCTCGCCGCAGAATGCCAACACGGCTGCCACCGTTTCGGGCGGTGCGCCGGTGCGCTAGCAGCTGCTTCGATCCAGGGCGGGTTTGAGCCCGCCCTGGGCGCTGCTACAAAGCGCTCTCCCGCCACAAGGAGAGCGCTCACATGAGCAAGATCATCCGGACCGATTCCAACAAGGTTCTGTCCAAAGCCGTTGAATATCATAACTTCGTCTACCTGGCCGGGATGACGGCGGACGATACGTCGCAAGACATCACGGGCCAGACCACTCAGGTGCTGGCGGCCATCGACAAGGCGCTCGAGGTGCATGGCACGGACAAGACCCGGATGCTGCAGGCGCAGATCTGGGTGAAAGACATCCGCGACCGCGACGCGATGAACAAGGTGTGGATTGCCTGGGTTCCCGAAGGCGGCGCCCCGGCCCGCGCCTGCGTCGAGGCTAGCATGGCGGATCCCCGCCTGCTGGTCGAGATCATGATCACGGCTTGTAAATAAGTCAGTAACTTACAGACGACGTGCCCGATGGAATCGCGTCGATTTTACCATCGATGCGGTTCCATCACGACCGCGTGAATAGGATTGTAGTCCGAAAATGTGACGTGCAACCTGTCTCAGCGCGTCAGTTTTCGACAGGCGTTGCAACAAACTGACATAGTTGGGTTGCCTTCCTCACGGCCCTGTTGCTACCGACCCTCACGACTTGGTGAACTCATGAGGGAGTCGATATGACCGCAGCCGGCCAATTCCGGGTTCTTGCCCTCGGCGCTGCCTTTATCCTCAGCCTTGGGGGCGTGGCTCAAGCCCGGTCCCATGCAGGACATGGGGCTCATCAGGGGGGCCGTGCCCAGCCGGTTCGGTCTTTTGGACATTCGGCGTCTTCCAACCACCATTCCGGCGGTCGCGCCGAAGCGATGCCGATCGTGTTCAGCGCCGGGCGCCATAACGGCCAGCGCTTCGCGATGGAGCGGGTCGTCACCACCGGGCGCCACGGCGGCCACAGCCGCGGCGCTCGTGTCAGCTACGAGCGCTATGCAAGCTTCAGCACGGGCCATAGCGGCGGCGGACTGCAATGCGTCACCTTTGCCCGTGCCGATTCGGGCATCGAACTCTCTGGCAATGCCAATACGTGGTGGGATAACGCCGCTGGGGTCTACCAGCGCGGCGCCCGGCCCGAGGCCGGCAGCGTGCTGAACTTCCGCGCCAATGGCTCGATGCGGATGGGCCACGTGGCCGTCGTGAACCAGGTCGTGAACAGCCGCACGATCGAGATCGATCACGCCAACTGGGGCGGCCCGGGCGCGGTGCGCGGCGGCATCAGCCGTGACATCTCCGTGGTCGACGTGTCCCCCGGCAACGACTGGAGCGCGGTGCGCGTCGGCCTGGGCCATAGCGGGGAATACGGCAGCATCTACCCGACGTTCGGCTTCATCTATAACCGCCCGGACCGTGGCACAATGGTCGCGTCCAACGACCGCAGCGCTCCGATGCCCGCGCTGAACCCGGCACCGCGCGACCTGCGTGGCGGCGTGGTCAATGCTTCCTACGACGAGGTGGCCGAGGCGCCCGACAGCCCGGTGCCGACGCTGAGCCATCGCTTGAGCCGCCACGGTCGCCACGCCTCGGTGATCCCGTCTCACCACCACAGCAGCACGTCGCGGCACCACCACCGCTAAGGCAGACGCCCACCCGCCCCTGGCTGTGCCGGGGCGGCCTACGGTTCACCACCGTCGAATCGCGTTCCAAAGGCTCTTTCCCTCGTTGGGGAAAGGGCCTTTTTCATTTGGGTCAGGCGGGAACGGGCTGTTGGAAACGGCAACCAGCGAACCGATCATGGATTATCGCCACGTGGCGATGACCCAAAGATCTCGCAAAAACAGATCATTACAGAACGATTATGCGGCTTTACGCCAACAACGCGCCTGCCACCGCGCCGATCGCTAGCATGGCGAGGGGGTGCATTTTGGTGAGGGTGAGCACGGCTGCGGTGACCAGGGTGATGCCGGCGGTGACGAGGCCGTGGGTTGTGGAGGAGGCCAGCAGCGCAGCGCCGGCGCCCACCAGTCCTACCGTGACCGGCACCAGCCCGGCCTGGACCACCCGGCGCCATGCCCGCTCCCGGAACCGGTGCCATAACTGGACGGTGCTAAAGGTCAGTACACTGGAGGGGCCGATCATGCCCACGGTTGCTACGATGGCGCCGGGTAGGCCGGCGACGCGCCAGCCGATGAGCGTGGACACCATCATGTTGGGGCCAGGCGCGGCCTGGGCCAGGGCGAACAGGGCAGCGAAGGTGGTGCGGTCCATGTAGCGATGGACGTCCACTACCTGACGCTGCATCTCCGGCAGGGTTGGGGCGACGCCGCCCACCGCCAGGACCGAGAGTTGGCCGAAGATGCCCAGCAAATGGCCAAGCTCGCTCATGCGGGGAACCGCCGGCAGATCAGGATGCTCAGCGGCGCCATGATCACCATGGTCGGCAGCAGCGGCAGGCGCAGCAGGGCGATGGCGGCGAAGGCAACCAGGGCGATGACGATGCCGGCCCAATGCCGTTGCAGGGGTGAGGCGATCTTCACCGCCATCGCCACCACCAGGCCGGACGCTGCCGCCGCCAGCCCGGCGAAGCCGTGGGCCACGATCGGGATGCCGCCGTAGCGCTGATACAGGCCGCCCAGCCCGATCACGATCATCATCGGCGCCACCAACAGGCCCAGCACGCAAACCAGGCTGCCAACAACGCCGCGCGCACGGGCACCCATGGCGATCGACAGGTTGATGACGTTCGGCCCGGGCAGGAACTGGCACAGCGCCAGCATGTCGTTGAACTCGGCACTGCTGACCCAGCGGCGCTGGTCCACCATCATCCGCCGGGCCCAGGGCAGCACACCGCCGAAGCCGACGATGCCGATGCCGAAGAAACCGACGAACAGGCTCGCCAACCCCGGCGCCGAAAGCTCAGGCGCCGGGGTTGGAACGGTCGGCGCCTCAGGCATGGACCTCGCGCACATACGGGGCGCGGTCGCGGCCGATCAGCAATACGGCGCCCAGGCCGACGACGGCAGCCAGCGCCATCCAGGCGCCTGGTGCCGCCTTGTCGCCGAAATACTCGATCAGTCCGGTGCAGATGGCCGGCGTCATGCCGCCGATCACCGTGGCCAGGCTGTAGGCAAGCGAGAAGCCGGCGGTGCGGACCTCCACCGGCATGATCTCGGTCAGGTAGACGACCATGGCGCCGTTGTAGCAGCCGTAAAGGAAGCTGAGCCACAGTTCGGCAATCAGCAGGTGGCCGAAGGTTGGATTGGCGACCAGCCAACTCATCACCGGATAGGCGGTGACGATCGCCAGCACGGTCGTGCCGATGAGCAGCGGGCGGCGGCCGATCCGGTCCGACAAGGCGCCCGAGACGGGAAGCCAGAACAGGTTGGAGACGCCGACGCAGACGGTGACGATCAACACCTCGATATCGCCGAGCTTCAGCACCTGCTTGCCGAAGGTCGGGGTGTAGGCGGTGATGAGGTAGAACGACACCGTCGTCATGATCACCATGGCCATGCCAAGCACGATGATCCGCCAGTTGGTGGCCATCGAGCGCACGATCTCCCCGGCGGTCAGGTGGCGCTTGCGGGTGAGGAACGTCTCCGTTTCCAGCAGGGAGCTACGGAGCCAGAACAGGAAGGGGATGATGGCACAGCCGATCAGCAGCGGGATGCGCCAACCCCAGGCCTGCATGTTGGCGGAACCGAGCGTCTGGTTCAGCGCCACGCCGAGCAGGGCGGCGAAGATCACCGCGACCTGCTGGCTGCCGGACTGCCAGGCGACGTAGAAGCCCTTGTTCCCCGGCGTGGCGATCTCGGCCAGGTAGACGGAGACGCCGCCGAGTTCGACGCCGGCGGAGAAGCCCTGGATGAGGCGGCTGATTACCACCAGCAGGGGCGCGGCCAGGCCGAGGGTGGCGTAGCCGGGCACGATCGCGATCGCCAGCGTGCCGACCGACATGAGCGCCAGCGTGAGGATGAGCCCGGCGCGGCGGCCGTGGGCGTCGATGTAGGCGCCGAGCACCAGGGCGCCGATCGGGCGCATCAGGAAGCCGGCGCCGAACGTCATCAGGGCGAGCATCAGGGAAATGAAATCGCCGTTGGCAACGTTGCCCTGGGGGAAGAAGGTCCGGCCGATCGCGGCGGCGAAATACCCGAACACGAAGAAATCGTATTGTTCCAGGAAGTTGCCGCTCGACACGCGAATCACGCCCATTAGTTTCGACTGGCCGCCGGCGCTCATTTACCCGTCTCCTATTCCGTGACGAACCATACCGGATGGCGCCATCCGCACCAGACGTGACGGCAGCATTGGGCCGGATTGTCCGGTCTGCTAGCGTGGCTGCAACAAGATGAACGGGGGAACGACCGTGACCGACGCCGACGCCTTCCTGGCGGCCCGCGATGTATTGCTGACTCACCGGGCGGATATCGACGCCGCCCGCGCCGCCTTTGCCTGGCCGGTGCTGGAGCGGTTCAATTTCGCGCTGGACCATTTCGACCGCATGGCAGCGGGCAACGACGCCACGGCGCTGCGGTTCATCGGGCGAGGTGACCACGATAGCAGCGTGTCGTTTGCCGAGATGGCGCGGCGGTCGAACCAGGTGGCGAACCATCTGCGGCTGCTGGGCGTGCGCCGGGGCGATCGGGTGTTGCTGCTGCTGGGCAATGTGCCGCCGCTGTGGGAAGCGATGCTCGCCTGCTGCAAATTGGGCGCCGTTGTGATCCCGGCCACCACGATGCTGACGGAGGACGATCTGCGCGACCGGTTCGATCGTGGCCGGGTGCGGCATGCCATCGTCGCCGGAGAACACGCGGCGCGGTTCGAGCCGTTCGGGGAGCAGTATACGCGCATCGCCGTCGGGGGTGCGCCGGGCTGGCAACGGTTCGAGGATGCCTACCAGGCCTCCGGCGATTTCGTCGCGGACGGCGTGACCAAGGCGACGGATCCGCTGCTGCTGTATTTCACGTCGGGCACGACGGCGAAGCCGAAGCTGGTGCTGCATTCGCACCAGAGTTACCCGGTGGGCCATCTGTCGACGATGTATTGGATCGGGCTGCAGCCGGGGGATGTGCATTTGAACATTTCGTCGCCGGGCTGGGCGAAGCATGCGTGGAGCAGCTTCTTCGCGCCGTGGATCGCGGGGGCGACGATCGTGATCCTGAACCAGATGCGGTTCGATGCGCGGGGGGTGCTGGACGCGCTGGACAGGGCGCGGGTGACCACGTTCTGCGCGCCGCCGACGGTTTGGCGGATGCTGATCCAGGAGGATTTGAGCACCGCGCGGGTGCATCTACGGGAGGCGTTGGCCGCCGGGGAGCCGCTGAACCCCGAGGTGATCGAGCAGGTGCAGCGGGCGTGGGGGCTGACGATCCGGGACGGGTATGGGCAGACGGAGACGACGCTGCAGATCGCCAACACGCCGGGCCGCACGGCGCAGGCGGGGTCGATGGGGTGGCCGTTGCCGGGCTACGAGGTGGCGCTGCTGGACCCGGATGGGCATGAGGCGACCGAGGGTGAGATCGCGCTGTCGTTGCGGCCGCGGCCGCTGGGGCTGATGGATGGGTATCAGGCGGAGGATGGCTCGCTACGCGGCGTGGAGGGGAATTGGTATCGGACCGGGGATACGGCGCTGCGGAATGACGATGGCTCGTTGACCTATGTTGGCCGGGCGGATGACGTGTTCAAATCCAGCGGCTACCGGATCAGCCCGTTCGAGTTGGAGAGCGTGCTGATCGAGCATCCGGCGGTGGCGGAAGCGGCGATCGTGCCCTCCCCCGATCCGACGCGCACGGCGATGCCGAAGGCGTTCGTGCTGCTGGCCGCCGGGTTTCAGCCGGATAGTGCCACGGCGGCCAGCATTTTCGCGCATCTGCGGGCGCGGCTGGCGCCTTACAAGCGGGTGCGGCGGTTGGAGTTCGCGGAGTTGCCGAAGACGATCAGCGGGAAGATCCGGCGCGTCGAGTTGCGGCGGCTGGAAGCGACCCGGCGGCAAGATGGCGCGCGGGGGGAGTTGGAGTTTCTGGAGGACGAACTGGGCGGCGCGTAACTTCCGCTCATCAGGGCCGAGGCGGTTCGCTGGCGCCGGGGCCGGCGACGACTGCCTCCACATTCACTGCCCCGGCGTGTTCGAAATTCAGGGTCAGCGGCACGTGGCTGCCCTGTTGCAGCGGCTGCTTCAGGCCCAGCAGCATGATGTGGTAGCCGCCGGGCGCCATGTGGATCGGGGTGCCGGGGGTGACGGCCAGGCCGCCCTCGACCGGGCGCATTTCCATCACGCCGTTGGTCATCTTGCTTTGGTGGACTTCGGCGGTTTCCGCGACGGGAGTGCTGGCGCCGGTCAGCCGGTCGGGGCCGCCGGCGGTGACGGTGACGTAGATCGCGCCTGTCTTGGCGGCGGGCGTGCTGGCGCGGGACCAGGCTTGGGTGACGGCAACGCCGGTGGATTGCGCCAAGGCTGCGGTGGAGAGAGCGGCCAGGACCAGGGCCGATAGCATCAGGCGCATTCTGTCGTCCTCCGTTTATGAGACAATTTTCTTCAGGTCGGCAGCAATGGCATCCGGCCCTTCGTCAGCCCGAATCACACCGGCGAAGTGGCCACTCGGGTCCATGACATAAAGGATGGAGCTATGGTCCATCGTATAATCGCCGGGGCCGGGGCCGGTTTTGTGCGAGGCGTAATAGACCCGGTATTCCTTCGCGACGTCCGCGATCTGCGCCGCCGTGCCGGTCAAGCCCTGCAGCTTCGGGCTGAAGGCGGCGGCGTATTGCCGGATGACGTCGGGCGTGTCGCGCGCCGGGTCGATGGTGATGAAGAGCGGCTGTAGTTTGTCCGCTACCGGGCCGATCTTGTCGATCGCCTGGGCCACGTCGTTCAGCGTGGTGGGGCAGACGTCGGGGCAGAAGGTATAGCCGAAATAGACCAGCATGTATTTGCCGCGGTAGGTCTTGTCGGTGACGGGTTTGCCAGCCCCATCGGTGAGGCTGAAGGGTCCGCCGATGGCGGCGGCCTGCTGCAATGGCGCGGGGGCGCCGAAGAACCAGATGGCGCCGGCGGCCACCAGCAGGATGACCGCAAACCCGGCCAGGATGATGGGGGCGAAGCGCCAGGTGGGGGCCGGGCGGGTTGGCTTGGTCTCGGGCATGCTCGATGGCTCCTGGAAAGACGGAAGGGTGGTGCGTCAGACCAGGGTTGGAGGCGCGCGGGAGGCGAAGGCCCGCGGCGTGCGGGGCGGTATGGTCGGGGTGCCGATCGGGGCGAATACCGGCGCCGGCACCAGGATCGGGGCTGCGTAGGCGAGCGTGGCGGGTAGCAGGGGCGGTAGGGTGCCGCCCTGGCACAGCATGCAGTGCTCGTGGTCGTGCGCGGGGAGCGCAGGCGCTTCGCTGTGCCGGTGGACCTGGCCGCAAATCTCGGCCACTTGGGACAGACCCGGTGGTGTTGCCATCCGCAGGCTCAGCGGCAGGCCGAGTGCGGACTGCACCAACACGCCCATCAGGATGAGGAGGGTGGCAAGCCGCGCGATCAGAGGATGCCGAGCCACCATGGGCTGCTTATAGGACGAGCCTGCGGCCGCAGCCAGTCACGGCACGCCCAGCCGACGGCCGAGCACCAGGCAGACCAAGCTCAGCACCATGACCGCGGTGAGGTACATGCCGGGGCTGGTCGGGTCGCCGGTGGTGGCGACGATCCAGGCGACGACCAGCGGCGTGACCCCACCGAACAGGGTCTGCGCCAGGACGTAGCTAATCGACACGCCGGTCGTGCGCCGCCTCGTGGGGAACAGATCGGCCAGGGCGGCGGGGACGGTGGCGTAGTAGCCGCAGTAGAACACCAGCGCGATCAGCATCTGGATGGTGACCAGCGTAGTGATGGAGGGCGCGGCGGCCAGCCAGCGGAAGAGCGGGTAGATCATGACGAGGCCGATGACCCCGGCGATCGCCATGACCTTGGTCCGGCCGACGCGATCCGACAGATGGCCGAAGGCGGGCGGCAGCACCGTGTTCACCAGCCCGGCGGCGATGGTGCCCAGCAGCGCGCTGGAAGCCGGCAGCCCGAGCCTGGTGAAGGCGAAGGTCGGCATGTAGGTGTTGAGGTAACTGCCGCACGCGCCGGCCGCGACGATCCCGGCGCCGACGAGGATGCGGGCTTTGTCGTAGGCGGCGGCTTCCTGCAAGGGCGTGTCGGTGTGCTCGGCCTGGAGGAACTCGTCCGGCTCGTCCAATCGGGTGCGGATGTAGAATGCGGCCGGGCCGATGAGCAGGCCGAACACGAAGGGCACGCGCCAGCCCCAGCTTGCAACCTGGTCAGCGGTGAGTACCGCGTTGACGGCGTAGGCGAAGACGGAGGCCAGTAGCACCGCCAGGCCGGAGGCAGCCCATTGCAGGCTGGCGTAGAAGCCGCGCCGGTTCGGGTCCTGCTCGGCCAACAGGGCGGTGGCGCTGCCGAACTCACCGCCGGCGGAGAAGCCCTGGATCATCCGGGCGACGATCAGCAGGACGGGAGCGGCGACGCCGATGACGGCGTAGGGCGGCAGGATGGCGATCAGCAGGGTGGCGAAGGTCATGAGCGCGGCGGACAGGGTGAGCCCCGGTTTGCGGCCGACGCGGTCGGAATAGGCGCCGATGAGCACCGCGCCGAGCGGGCGCACCAGCCAGGCGATGGCGAAGGTGCCGAGGCTGAGCAGGGTCGATACCGATGGGTCGTTGGACGGGAAGAACTGGCGCCCGAGCACCACGGCGAACAGGGCGTAGAGCACCAGGTCATACCATTCCAGCACCGCGCCGATATTGGCCGCAATGGCGGTGTGCAGCCGGCTGGCCTTGGGTCGGGTTGCGGTCACGACGATCACTGGGGTCCCCATATTTGGTGGGGGATCATGTCTGTTGCGTGACGACCCGGCAAGGCCGGCTTAGGCGCGGCCTTGGTTCAGTCGACGATGAACAGCTTGGCGCCCGTGGTGGTGGAGGATTTGTGCGGGGAGTCGCCGAAATCGGACACGGTGTAGCCGTTGCCGGCCTTGAAGGTGAACTTGCGGCCGTCCTTCAGTTCGGTGTTCAGCTCACCCTCCACGACGTAGATGACGTGGCCGCGGTCGCACCAATGGTCCGCCACGTAGCCGGGAGAGTATTCCACCACGCGCATGCGGACGTCGCCGTTGTTCAGGGTGTGCCATAGGGCGTTGCCGGTTTCGCCCTTGTGGTCGGTGGTGGGGAGATGATCCCAATCGACGTTGGTGAACGGCAGCTCTGGCAGTTTCATCGTGGGCTCATCCTGTTGAACAAGCCGCACCATGCCGCGCGATCGGGCGCCGGCGCAATAATCAGGCGCTGGGGCCGGCTGCGGCGGGGACGCCGACGCTGCGGGCGATTTCGGCGTGGATGAAGTTGTGCGCGAGCGCGTGGTAGACGCCTTCTTTGCAGATGAGGCGGGAGACGCTGAAGCCGATGAGCGAGGCGAGCATCAGGGGGACGACCATGGCGTGGTCGTTCGTCATCTCCGCCACGATGACGAAGGCGGTGATCGGCGCCTGCACCACGCCGGAGAAATAGGCGACCATTCCCAGCACCACCAAGGCCTGCGCCGGGGCGCCGGGCAGGATCGACGCGACGTTGGCGCCCAGCCCGGCGCCGACCGCGAGCGAGGGGGCGAAGATGCCGCCGGGTATGCCGCTGATGGAGGACGCGATGGTGGCAAGGAATTTCAGCGCCCCGAAGGTGCCGGGCACGGCGCCGTCGCCCTGCACCAGGCCGCGCGCCTGGGTGTAGCCGGTGCCAAAGATGGTGCCGCCGGACACCAGGCCGCAGAGTGCGACCAGGAGGCCGCAAAGGGCGGCGAAGACGACGGGGTGCTGCTTGATCGCCGCGCCGATGCGGCCGCGGAAGCCGCCGCCGAACAGGATGAGCACGCGGCTGAAGACACCGCCCAGGACGCCGCCGGCAATCCCCAGCAGCAGCACGCCGAGCCAACCCTGCGCCGAGCCGCCGAGCACGGCGTGGGTGGTGCCGAAATAGGTGTAGTCGCCCTGCAGCGATAGGGAGGTGAGGCCGGCGGCGATGACGCCGCCGATGATGATGCCGCTGGTGCGAACCTCGAAGGCGCGGCTCATTTCCTCGATCCCGAAGACGATGCCGGCGAGTGGCGTGTTGAAGGCGGCTGCGACACCGGCCGCAGCGCCCGCCAGGATGAGGCCGGGTTGGCGCCGGGGGGACAGGCGGCCGATGGCGAACATGATGGAGGCGCCGATCTGCACCGTCGGTCCCTCGCGCCCGATGGAGCCGCCGCAGAGAAGGCCGAGCAGGAGCAGGATGGTCTTGCCGATGGCGATGCGCATCGAGACCAGTCGCTCCCGCGCGGCCAGGCCGTGCAGGGCGCGGGCGGCAATGGCCTGGGGAATGCCGCTGCCGCCGGAGTTGGGGAAGTAGCGCCGGGCGATCCAACTGGAGGCGGCGAAACCCAGGGGGGTGAGGAAGAAGGCCACGATTGGGGCGCGTGCCAGCAGTTCCTGGAACGCAGCGCCGGCATGGTCGGCGGCGATGGCGACGCCGTAGGCCGCGGCACCCACCACGATGCCGCCCAGCACGAACACCGCACGCTGCCGCCAGCGCAGCGCGATGATGCGGAAGCGGCGTGCCCGGCGCGTCTTCAGCAGAGGGGAGGCCATGGGCACCTTCGTGAACGGCAAAGCCAATGGGCGTATCGCAATGACGGTTCGGCGACAATCGCGGCGATGGTTTTGTTACGCAGAGTATCTGCGATAGGCTCCGGGCGGGAGAAACACCGCAGGGAGACACGGCTATGTCGTCGTTTCACGGCCATTTCGTCTGGCACGAGTTGAGGACGTCCGACATGGACGCGGCGCAGGATTTCTATTGCAAAGTGATGGAGTGGACGGCGGAGGCGTTGGTGGGGGGCCCCGTCCCGTATACGCGCATGATGATCGGGCAAACGCCGGTGGCCGGGGTGATGACGCTACCGCCAGAGGCCGCTGCCGCCGGGGCGCCTCCGCGCTGGATCGGGTATGTCGGCGTCGACGATGTAGATGCGATGCTCGTGCGGCTGGAGCAGGCGGGCGGTAAAGTGCTGTACCCGGCGACGGATATTCCGACGATCGGGCGGTTCGCCACGGTGGCGGATCCACAGGGGGCGGCGTTTGCGCTGTTCCAGCCGGCCGTTTCGGAGGCCCCTGCCCCGCTGCCGATGGGCACGCCGGGCACCGTCGGGTGGAACGAGCTGTATGCCGCAGAGTGGCAGGCGGCGTTTGCGTTCTACTCGGCGCTGTTCGGCTGGCAGAAGGGGGATGCGGTCGATATGGGTCCGATGGGCACCTACCAGTTGTTCACGGTCGGTGGGGTCGCGGTTGGCGGGATGATGACGCGGATGGACCCGGCCCAGCCGCCGCGCTGGGGGTATTATGTGAACGTGCCGGATGCCGATGCGGCGGTTGCCCGGATCAACGGGGCGGGTGGGACGGTGGTGCATGGCCCGCAAGTGGTGCCGGGGGGCAGCATGATCGTGCAGGGTGTGGACCCGCAGAGCATCTTCTTCGCGGTCGTGAGCCCGCCGAAGTGAGCGACGGAGGCAACCGCGAATTGGTGCTGGCGCGGCGGATCAACGCCCTGCCGGCGGCCGTCTACCGCGCCTGGACGGAGCCGGCGCTGCTGACGCGATGGTTTGCCCCCCTGCCCTACACCACGCCGCACGCCGAGTTGGACGTGCGACCCGGCGGCAGCAGCCTGGTGGTGATGCGGGGGCCGGACGGCGTGGATATGCCCAATCGCGGCGTGTATCTGGAGGTGGTGCCGAACCAGCGGCTGGTGTTCACCGATGCCTTCAGTTCGGCCTGGGAGCCGTCGGCCAAGCCGTTCATGATCGTCACGCTGACCTTCGAGGCGGAGGCGGACGGCATGACCCGCTATACCGCGCGGGTGATGCATTGGACGGCGGAGGATTGCGCGGCGCATGAGGCGATGGGATTTCATCAGGGTTGGGGGATTTGCGCTGACCAGTTGGAAGCCGTGGCCGCCGCGCTATAAAGCCCGATCGCATTCAGCTTCGGCGGAATGATGCGCATGGGCGGAGAGGCTGCGGGAATGATGTTCGATACGAAGGTGGCAATCCTGGTGCTGGAGGATCTGCCGGTCTGGCAAAAACTGAACGTGACGGCGTTTCTGGCCACCGGCATCGCGGGTGCGGCACCCGAGGCGATGGGCGAGCCTTATGAGGATGCGGAAGGCCGCGCCTACGCCCGGTTGCTGGGCCAACCGATGCTGATCTTCGCGGCCAATGCGGACGGGCTGCTGCGCGCGTATCAAGCCGGGTTGGCGCGGGGGCTGACGCTGGCGGTGTACGTGCGGGCGATGTTCTCGACCGGGCATGACGCGGCGAACCGGGAGGCGTTCAAGGCCGAGCCCACAGATCGGCCGGATTTGGTGGGGTTGGCGCTACGGGGGCCGAAGAAGGATTTGGATAAGGCGACCAAGGGGTCGTCGCTGCATCCGTAGAGAAAAGGCCCTTCCATTGCTGGAAGGGCCTTTTGGATCAGCGGGCTTGGCGGTTGGCGTCGATGCTCCACGGGCCGGGGCCGGCGGCGGCGAGATAGAGGAAAATAAAGCAGAACAGCACTGCGGCATCGCCACCGTTGACGGCGGGGAAGATGCTTTTGGGGAAGTGCACCATGAAGTAGGCGACGGCCATTTCGCCGGACATGATGAACGCGGCCACGCGGGAGAACAGGCCGATCAGCAGCAGGACGCCGCCCAGCAACTCGATAATCGCGGCGAACCACAGCAGGCTGAACGCCTGGGGCTGGAACGGGCCGTTCAGCAAGCCGAATAGTTTTTGCAGGCCGTGCTGCATGAACAGCAGGGCCACGACGATGCGCACGACGCTCAGCAGGCGCGGCGCCCATTCGGCGATGAAGGCGTTGGACAGGGGGGCAGCCGAGGGGGCCGTCGTAGAACTCATCGGTCGGTTTCCTTTAGTGTTGGGCAATGGTGATGTTGATCTGCGTGCCCCAGGGGTCGCGTAGATCGGCCAGGGGTTGGTCGCTGCGCGCGGCAATGGCGTCGGCGATGGTGGCATCCGCGGCCTGCATGGTGAGCGAGGCCAGGCCGGCGCGGGCTGGGTCGCGTTGGGCGGCGCCGGCGCTGCGCCAGACATTGGCGGCGATGTGGTGATGGTAGAAGCCGGTCGAGAGGAAAACAGCCTCGGGCCAGATTTTCGTGACGGCGAGGCCTAGAACGCCGGTGTAGAATTGCGCCGCCTGCTGGGTGTCACCGACGCGCAAGTGGACGTGGCCGATGCGGGTGCCGGAGGGGGCGCCAGTCCAGGGCGCCGTTGCGGCGGCCAGGATGGCGGCGAAATCCAGCGGCTTGTTGGCCATGTCGATCCGGCGCGCCTCGGCGGGGCCGGTCCAGCCCCACTCGGTGGCGGGGCGGTCGCAATAGACCTCGATCCCGTTGCCCTCGGGGTCGCTGAGGTAGATGGCCTCGCTGACCAAATGGTCGGCGGCACCCTCCACCTGCACGCCGGTGCGACGGGCGTGGTCCAGCCAGCGTCCGAGGTCGGATCGGGTGGGGAGAAGGAAGGCGGTGTGGAACAGGCCGGCGCTCGCCGGGTCATCGGGCCGGGCGTTGGGGCGGTGCAGCAGGTCGAGGAAGGCGACACCGTCCACGCCGAGGCCGACATGGGTGGTGTCTTGGCCAATCACCGAAAGGCCCAACACGTCGCGGTAGAAACGGGTGGTCGCGGCGAGGTCGCGCACGAACAGGGCCACTGCGGCGGCGTGCAGTGTGACGTGGGTCGATACAGGATCTGCCACCAGTCGGTCGTGTGATGTCGTCGCCATGATGTGGCTCCTTCTGGTGGGAAGATGGTGGAAAGGCCTGGTTTCGGGAATGGCGGGTTGATACGGATCTTCGATACTTCCACTATCGAAGGATGGATCGTTTTCTTGAACTCGCCGCCTTCGTTCGCACGGTGGACCATGGGAGCCAGGCTGCGGCGGCGCCGGAATTGGGCGTTACGCCGGCAATGGTCGGCCGCTATATTCGCGGGTTGGAGGATCGGCTGGGCACTCGGCTGCTGAACCGCACCACGGCCAACCAAAGCCTGACCGAGGCCGGGTCGGCGTTTCATGCGCAGGCTAGTCTCATCCTGGACCAGCTGGAGGACGCGGAGATGGCGGCCTCCGACAGGCAGACGGAGCCGCACGGGGCGCTGCGGGTGAATGCGCCGATGGTGTTCGGCGTGCGGTATCTGGCGACGGCGGCGGCGGCGTTCGGTGCGCTGTATCCGCGCATCCGGGTCGATCTGTCGTTGAACGATCGCGTCGTGGATCTGGTGGAGGAGGGTTACGACGTTGCCGTGCGCATCGGCGAGTTGGCGGAATCGAGCCTGATCGCCCGACGGCTGGCGCCGTGCCACATTTTGCTGTGCGCCTCCCCCGGGTATCTGGCGCGGGCGGGGACGCCGCAGCGGCCGGAGGATCTGCTGGACCATAATTGCCTGATGTACAGCTACGCCCGCAGCGGAAGCACCTGGCGCATGCGTCGTGGTGCGGAGACGGTGGAGGTGAAGCCACAGGGCAATCTGGTGGCGAACAACGGCGACGCGCTGCTGGCTGCGTCGCTGGCGGATGCGGGGATCGTGCGACACCCGAGTTTCATCGCGGCGGATGCGTTGCGGGATGGGCGGTTGGTGCGCGTGCTGCCGGATTGGTCGGCGGATCGTTTGGCGGTGTTCGCGATGTATCCTTCGATCCGCAATTTGTCGCCGAAGGTGCGGGGGTTCGTGGATTTTCTGGCGGGGCGGTTTGGGGATCGGCCGCCTTGGGATGCGGGGTTGGGGCTTTGAGGGCGTGTCTCCGATTGGTGTTGGAACGTCTTGGTTTGGTGGTTAGCGGTCCGACCGGTTCTGGGTGACACGTCCGGCAAAGCTGCCCTTCCTATTTCGACGTGGTCTGGCCGGAGGCAGACTGGCAGGTATGGAGTGGAAAACAAGATAAGCTGCCATTGTTAATCAGTGACTGACCGGCAGAGGTCGACCAGATGCGGTCGTAGTCGATGGAAGTCGCCGATCGTGGGAGCGAACATTCTCAACAGGGCTTGTGACACACGCAAACCCTCGGAAACCATGATCGGCACCGCAGCGTCATAACTGACCGGTTGTGGCGCCGCGAACTCCTGCACCTATATTGGGGGCGAACGACGAACTGGAACGTGTTGATGGCAGAGCGCAAGGCGATACCAGCAGAGACAAAACTGCGACTCTTTTCTGGAGCATGTGGTCATTGCCAAAAGCCGGATTGTCTTGCGCCGCTGTTTCCAGTCGAGTTGGGTGGTGACAAGCATATCGCTGAAATGGCCCATGTCATTCCACATGGCGAGGCCGGGCCACGCCATGAAGATCGACCCGCCGGCAACTTCGATCCTGATGCATTCGAGAACCTGATCCTGCTATGCCCAACGTGCCACACGAAGATCGACAAAGAGCCTGCTAGCTTTCCGCGCAACACCCTTCTGGATTGGAAGGAGAGCCACCTTGCCAATCTAGCCGCCAAGCAAGGTATCAGAGCGTATGACGAACGCACCGAAGTGAGAACTGCGGTTGCCGGGATTATGGCCGAGAACAAGGCCATCTGGGACAAGTTCGCCCCGGAGCATGGCTCGGACTTTGAATACAATCCAGAGTCCGGGGCTGCGAAGGCGTGGAGTCAACGGATGCGGAGCGTCATCCTGCCCAACCACTATCGCGCTCAAGCGATTATCAAAGCCAACCTGGGGCTCGCCACAGAAGGCGAACGTCGTACCTTCGCGGGGTATCAGGAGCATGTCCGCGGTCTGTCGGAACGTCATGTCTGCGGTGTCTCCGGGCGTGCGATCCGTTTCCCCGAGGCGATAAAAGGTCTATTCTTGTGAGTTGGCAGGTGAAACGCGCGCTCGCTTACATCGCCGAGCAGCCACGACTAAGCGCGCAGCATGTGGCGGGCGAACTGATCCGAATTGAGGTTGAGGATCAGCCTGACGTCTTTGCCGTGATATCGGCTGTGAACAAGGTCGATGCGGCAACAGCGACGAGTTACCGGCAGGAGCACCCGGAAATGGATTTCCTATGCGGTTATCGAAAGACCTGCGTCTGGCCTGGTGACACGATCGAATATCTTCAACGCGCCAACATCGGCTGGGGTAGTGCCGGAACCTTGACCTCGGCGGCGTTTGACGGTGAGGCGAACACCGCCTCCCACAAAACCTACTTTTTTCCTGACCGACTGCTTCGACAATATGGGCGAGTGAAGGAACTGAGCCGGGAATACGACCGCATTTACCGGGTCACGCTCAAGACCGGGACTGTGCTCAAGATCGGCATGATCGCCGACTACGAGCCCAACGCCGACGCCGTGCGCAGCCTTTGGGATGAGTTTGGGCCTGTCGATATTGTTTGGAATATCAATCCAAACGGAAGTCCGTCGCTGGAAGCGATCGAGGCCGGGATTGAACTTGGGTGCGAGGTGGTTATTTGGGAAGAGCTGAAGGAGCGTCTGAGGACGGCTTGATGACCGCCGGCGAGATCGCTGCCCATCTGCTTGGTAGCTGTAGATCGCTGAAACAGTTTGACGCCTACATGTTCGGTTCGACGTTGCGCGGGATCGGCGAGGACGTAGACATTCTGGTCGTCGGGTCCAGCGGTGACGCACTCTCGCAGCTTAAGCAAGAGCTTCAGGCTGCAGGCGAGTTTCTGCCACTCCATATTCTCTACATGCTGCCCTCGGAAGAGCGGCGTACAAACTTTGTCACAAGGGAAAAATGCGTGCAGCTTGGACTGGTGATGGTTGCCGCCGAGATCTGATCAGCCGCGTTCGCCGCACCGCGTGGGGTTCGCACATGCCTTCGTCTCTGCACCAATGAATGACCGCTCTGGAGCGGCGGGGACGGACTCCTGAACGGCCGTAATGGGGCGCTTAGCTGTCGGCAGATCGTCGTCCGAATGTCTACTTCCGGGGTGTGCTGATTGGGCTGTGACCCACTGGGATTGGTCGGAAGCCGCCGTTCCGACTTCGGTCAGCGACAGACTCTAGGCCGCCTGCCCGTCCACGGCGGCGCTGGTGGCGAGAAGGGTGGCAATGGCGTCGAGGGGGAGGCCGGCTTGTTCCAGGACGGCGCGGGTGCTCCAGCCGGTGTGTTCGGCCGGGTGACCCGGCGGGGCGCGTTTGCCATCCAATAGAAGACTGGGGTGGATGGTGGTGATGGGGCCCTCCTGCGGGTGGTGCTCGGGGGTGAGGAGTTCGACGGCCTGAAGGTGCTCGTCGCCGGGGAGGGTTTGCAGGGTGTGACAGAGCATGACGGGGACGTCGGCGGCGCCGAGCACTTCTAGCCAATGGGTGGTGGTTTGGGTCTTCATTGCCTCGGTGCGCAGGGCGAACCAGTCGCGGGCGTGGCGGAAGCGGGTGCCGACGGTGCGGAAGCGGGGGTCTTCGATGAGGTCGGCGCGGCCGATGGCGCGGAGGAAGCCGTGCGCCTGGGCGTCGGTGTTGGAGGTGACGCACATCCATCCATCGGCGGTTTCGAGCGGGCGGTTGTCCGGGTCCAGGACGCGGGTGTCGCCGGCGGGGCCGAGGGGTGGGTGGAAGCTTTGCGGGCCGAGATGTTCCTGGAGGACGAAGGCGGCCATGGTTTCGAACATCGGGATTTCCAGCGTGGTGCCCTGCCCCGTGCGGCTGCGGCGGAATAGGGCGGCGCTAATTTGCCCGGCGGTAATCTCGCCGACGACGTGGTCCGCCAGGAGCAAGGGGGCGTAGCGCGGCACGCCGTCGCGCTGCAGGGCGAGGCCGGCTACGCCAGAGACGCCCTGGATGACGCTGTCGTAGGCGGGGCGGCCACGATAGGCGCCGCCGGGGCCGAAGCCGGTGATGCTGCAATGGATGAGGCCCGGCTGGCGGGCACGACAGGTTTCCGCGTCCAGGCCGAGACGGGCCAAGGCCTCGGGCCGGATGTTGGACACCAGCACGTCGCATGTGGCCAGGATGGCGAGGAGTGCCTCCCCTGCCCCGGGTTTTTTCAGATCCAGGCAGACGGAGCGTTTGGCGCGGTTGAAGTGCAGGTATTTGCCGGACATGCGGCCGGAGGGTGACGGCCCCCCCAGGGTGCGCAGCAGGTCGCCGCCGGGGGTTTCGATCTTGATGACCTCCGCCCCCAGATCGGCGAGCCGCAAGGTTGCCGCCGGGCCAACGACGACGCTGGTCAGATCCAGCACGCGAATGCCGGCGAGCGCCCGGGTGTCTTCTTGGGTCTCCTTTGTCACGCGGCACTTGCCTCCAGTGCTATTCTGCCGTGGTCGTCCTCGGCCCACATGGTCCAGCCCGCTGCGGCGGGTGCGACGCAGAGCCGGGCTGGGCGGCCGCAGATCAAGGGGCGGCGGTTTCGGACGTCCAGGCTGGTGAGGTCGCGGCCGGCGGAGTGTTTCAGCAGTTCCAGCAGCAGCAGTGCGGTGAGGCCGCCATTGACGATGAGGCCGGGATAGCCCTCCGGCCCGGTGGCGTAGGCGGCGTCGTAATGGATGCGGTGGGCGTTGAAGGTGATGGCGGAGTAGCGGAACAGCATCACCGGGTCGGGGGTGACGCTGCGCTCATGCGTTGGGGTTGGGCGTTCCGGCTCGTCAGCCGCCGCACGCGGTTCGCTGGCAGTGCCGGCGGGTTCGCGGAAGATGACGTCCTGGTCCTCCACCACGGCAGCCTCGCCGTTCGCGAAGATGGCGTGGCGCACGGTTGCCACTGCCAGGCGACCGGAGCGGCCGTGTTTTTCCTCGAACGCCGTCACTTCGCTGACCCGGCGCAGGGTTGCGCCGATGTGCAATGGCGCGGTGAAAAGGGTGCGCCGGCCGCCCAACATACGTCGCGGATAGGATGAAGGTGGCGCGACCATGCCGCCCTCCACGGGGTGGCCGTCGACGCCCAGCGCGGATTGCAGCGCGTCCGGCGTGAACAGGATCATGTGCCAGCCGAGCGGCAGGGTGTCACCGTTGCGGAAGGCGGCCGGGTCGCGGTCGAGCAAGGCGGCGATCCGGCGGACAAGCGGGAGAGCGCAGACATCCTCCGCTTCCTCCCGCCGGCCGAGCCAGTCGGCGGGGTCAATCACGGTATGTGGGATCGGTCCGGTCCAGGCGGCGCAGGAGGGCGGGCCATTCCAGCACGCCGAACGGGCGGCGCACTTCCGGGCGGTATAGATGGTTGGTTTTGGCGATCACGTCGGGGGATGGCAGGACGACCTCGTCACCGGTGGCCATAGCCAAAAGCTGCGCTTTGCAGGCCAGTTCGGCGCGGTAGATGTTGCTGAAGGCCTGCGGGACGGTGGGGCCGACGACCAGCAGGCCGTGATTGCGCAGCACCATCAGGTCGGCATCGCCCAGGTCGGCGACCAGGCGCTCCTGCTCGGCCAGGTCTACGGCGACGCCCTCGTAATCGTGATAGGCAACGCGGGTGAAGCGCATGGCGGTCTGCGTCATCGGCAGGAAGCCGGATTTGATGGAGGCGATGGCCATGCCGGCGGCGGTGTGGGTGTGGATGACGCAATCCACCTCGTGCCGGGCGCGGTGCACGGCAGCGTGGATGACGAAGCCGGCGCGGTTTATGCCGTAATCGAAATCCGGCTTGTCGACGATGTTGCCGTCGAAATCGATCTTTATCAGGTTCGACGCGGTGATTTCTTCGTAGAGCAGGCCATAGGCGTTGATGAGGAAATGCTCCGGCTCACCGGGGACGCGGACCGAGATGTGGTTCGCGATCATGTCCGTCATGTTCCACTGCGCGACCAGGCGGTAGCAGGCGGCGAGGTTGACCCGGGCCTCCCACTCCTCCGGCGAGACGCGTTCGCGCATCGAGGGTATGTCGGTGTTGTAACGCTTGCCGCGCAGTTCTGCCATTGCTGAGGACATTGCTCGTCTCCCTTACTCCGTGAACCCTGCGACCATTCGGCGACGACGACAAGCCGGAGGCAGATTACGTCTTCTGCACGTTCCAGAACTTGGGAATGCCTTCCAGGACGCCCGTGAGCGTGGCGCGATAGGACGTGGGCTGCAGGATCTGGCCGAGCGGGATATGCGGCGCGCCATCCAGGACCGCCATCTGCATTTCGCCGCATAGCGCCTGCTGCGTGGGCAGATCCGGCGCGTCGAACCAGGCGGCGCGGGCGGTTTCCAGTTTCGGGATGGTGGGCCAGCCGTACCAGGCATCGGCGCCATTGCCGCGGGTGAGGAACGAGACGGCGGGGTTGAGCACGTCTGCCCCGCCGACCATGGAGGGAAAGCAGCTCCAACCGCCCTTGTCGACGCCTTCGCGGTTGGCCCGGCGTTGGAACATGGTGCCGGCGTCCATCGCCTGCAGGTCGACGTTGAGGCCGATGCGCTTGAACAGATCGGCGCCGACCTGGGACATGACGTTGTTCACCGGGTGGTCGGTCGGCTGCATGACCACGACGCGTTCGCCCTTGTAGCCAGCGGCTTGGACGGCGCGCTTGGCGGCTTCCAGGTCTGGCTTGTCGTGGAAGCGGTCCATGCCGGCCTTGGTGGCCATTGGGGTGCCGGGGGTGAACAGGCCGACCTTGTCGCGCCATTCGGTTGGGTCGCTGCTGAATGCCTCCATGAACTCGCGTTGGCTGGAGGCGACCAAGGCGGCCTCGCGAATGGCGGGGTTGTCGAAGGGGGGCTGCAGGCAGTTGAAGCGGAGGATGGGGACGACGCCGGTTTTGTCCTTCACGTCCGTGACGAGGGTTTTGTCGCGGCGCAGCATCGGGAGGAGGTCGGGGGATGGGACTTCCCACCAATCGACCTCGCCGTTTTGCAGAGCGGCCGAGGCGGTGGCGGCCTCCGGCATGGTGATCCATTCGACGCGGTCCAGGTTCACGATCTTCGGGCCGCCGGTGAGGCCGGGGGTACCGCCGCCGGGCCGGGGGGCGTAGCCGGCGAAGCGTTCGAACACGGCGCGGGAGCCGCTGACGCGTTCGTTGGCGATGAAGCGGAACGGGCCGCTGCCGATAACTTCGGTAATGGGTTTGCTGGGGGATGCGGCGGCAATGCGCTCCGGCATGATGCAGGCCATGCTGGGGGCGATCTTGCCCAGCACGTCCGGCAGCAGGCGGTAGGGTTGCTTCATGCGGATCTTGACGACGCGGTCGGAGGGGGCGGTCATGTCCGCGACGACGCCGAGGAGGGCGCGGCCCGCTGGGTCCGCGGCGCCCCAGCGTTTGATGCTGGCGACTACGTCGCGGGCTAGCACGGGAGTATTGTCGTGGAAGCGCAGGCCCTCGCGCAAAGTGAGCGTCCAGAGTTTGAAGTCGTCGTCGGTTTGGTGGCCGTCGACCATTTCCGGTTGGGCTCGGAAATTGGCGTCCTGCGAATAGAGCGTGTCGAACACCATGTAGCCGAAGGTGCGGGTTTGCGAGGCGGTGTTGATCATCGGGTCGAGGATGGCCAGGTCCACATACGGGACGAAGCGCAGCACCTTGGCGTTTTGTGCGCGGCCGATGCGGGGTATTGCTAGCGCAGCCGCGCCTAGTGCCGCCGATTGTAACAGACTGCGTCGCTTCATCGTCTTCCCCCGTCTAGCCACCGGCGCTTGCGGCCGTGTTGGGAGCGAGCCTAGCGCGGGCGGGGCGGCCTCGCTAGCCAGAACCGGCGGGCGGCGACGACGGCCCAGATCGCCTCCACCAGGCCGAACGGCCAGGCGCCCTGTAGGAATCCGTAGGACGAGCCCAAGACGCACGACCCGGCGAAGGCCAGCACGAACAAGTTGCTGCGGGCCTCCAGCGCGTAGGTGACCAGCATGGTGGTGACGGCGAAGAGGCCATACGCCGTCAGTGCATCCACGTTAGGCTAGACCTATTCGGCTGCCGGGCTGTTGCCGCCGCCTAGGGCGGTGCCGGATAGTTGCTCGCTGAGTTGGGCGACGGCGGTGTGGTCCTGGCCGGGGCCGAGCAGGGTTGCGGCGCTGGCCCATAGTTCCTTGCAAAGGGCGGCGAAGGGTGTGGGGGTTGCGGTGTCGCGCCCGACCTCCAGCGCAATGCCGAGGTCCTTCACCATGAGGTCGAGGCCGAAACCGGAATCGAAGCGGCGGGAGAGCACGAATTGCTTGAACTTCTTTTGGCTGCTGTTGGTCATGCCGGTGGAGGCGTTGAGCACATCGACCATCATCGCCGGGTCGAGGCCGAAGCGTTGACCGATGAGCAATGCCTCGATCCCGATGAGGAAGCCACCGGCGGAGACGAGGTTGTTCAGCGCCTTCATGGCCTGCGCATTGCCGATGCCGCCGCAGCGATGGACGGAATTGCCCATGGCTTTCAACACCGGGTCGGCACGGTCGATCAATGCGGAATCGCCGCCAGCGAGAATGGCGAGTTCGCCGGTACGGGCGCGGGGAACGCCGCCGGAGACGGGGCAGTCGATCATCGCGGCCCCTGCCGCCTCCAGTTCGGTGGCGAGGGTGCGGGTGATGCCGGGGACGCCGGATGACATTTCGATGACGAGGGCGCCGGGAGATAGGTTTGGTTTGATGGCGGCCACGACGGCGGCGACGTGTTTGCTGGTGGGGAGGATGGTGACGATGGCGTCCGCGTTCTTGGCGGCCGCGGCGGCGTCGGCGCAGGCGGTGCCGCCGATTTCGTCCTGGAACTTGGCGGCGCGGTCGGGCACGGCGTCGCAGACAGCGACGTCGAACCCGGCCTTCACCAGATTGGCCGCCATCGGCCAGCCCATATTGCCGATGCCGACGAAGGCGATGCGCTTGATGGGGGCGCTCATTCGGCGGGCTTCGTTTTGGGGAGCGCGCCTTCGGCTACGAGGACTTCATGCACGGCCTTGAAGGCGTTGAGGCCGGCGGGGATGCCGCAATAGACGGTGGCGTGGAGAAGGATCTCCTTGATCTCATCCACGGTGACGCCATTGGCGAGGGCGCCTTTGGCGTGGAGTTTCAACTCGCCGGGTTTGTCGAGGGCGGTGAGCATGGCGAGGTTGAGCATGGAGCGGGTTTTGCGGTCGAGGCCGTCGCGCGTCCAGGCATAGCCCCAGCACCATTCGGTGGTGATGCGCTGGAAGGCCATCATGAAATCGTCGGCCTTGGCGAGGCCGCCGTCGACGTATTCGGCGCCCAGGACATCGCGGCGAACCTGCAGCCCTTTCTCGAACATCTCGGATTCAGCCATGGGTCGCTCCTGCTCGATGGTTATTGCCAGACAATACGCCGGGGGTTTTCTGCTGCAAGCCCTTGGTGGTGATCCTCACAGCTTTGCAATGCGGGGCGATCTGTCAGACAATGATGCGTCATTGGAGGCAGCTGGCCATGAAGAGTGTCGTCGTCACCGGTGGAAGTGGCAAGGCGGGGCGCGCCGTCATTCGCGACCTGCTGGCGCATGGCTACAGCGTGATGAACGTGGACATGGCGCCGCCGGCCCAGCCGCTGTGCCATTTCCTGAAGGTCGATCTGAACGATATGGGGCAGACCGTGGACGCGCTGCGCAAGGCGGCTGGGACGGTGGATCGGCGGCGGTCGCCGTTGGGGCAGCCGGCGTTCGTGGTGCATCTGGCGGGCATTCCGGCACCGGGCTTGGCGCCGGATGCGGTCACGTTTCAGAACAATTTGATGACGACGTACAACGTGTTCAGCGCGGCGACGCTGCTGGGGCTGGAGCGCGTGGTGTGGGCGTCTAGCGAGACGGTGTATGGGCTGCCGTTGACGCGGTCCCCGCCTGAGTTCGCGCCGGTGACGGAGGCGCATCCTACGGTGCCGGAAACTGGGTATGCGCTGGCGAAGGTGTTGTGCGAGCGGATGGCGGAGGAGATGCATCGGTGGAACCCGGGCACTCGGTTCGTGGGGCTGCGGATTTCCAACATCTTCGATGAGGCCGATCGCGATGCCATCCCCAGCTATTGGGCGGACCCGGCGTTGCGGCAGTGGAATTTGTGGAGTTGGGTGGATGCGCGGGATGTGGCGCAGGCTTGCCGGCTGGGGCTGGAGGCGGATGTGCCGGGTGCGGGTGTGTTCACCATCGCGGCCGCCGACACGCTGATGCGGGAGCCCAGCCGCGAATTGATGGGGCGGGTGCATCCGGACGTGCCGCTGGCGGCGGATTTGGCAGGGCATGAGACGTTGCTGAGTATTGCGGAGGCGCGGCGGGTGCTGGGCTACGAGCCGCAGTATAGTTGGCGGGTGCAGGTTTGACGCGAGCGGCCAGTTCGTAGGGTTACGGTTCCAATGCTAGAATGGTCCGCGTTACGCCCACCAAGTCTTCGACTTGCGAGCGGGTCGTCGTGAGGTCCAGTCGGCCGTGAGCGGCAGCGTTGCGGATTTGAATCAGGCCGCGGAGCGTGTCGGCTTCGTCGGGCGTGACATAACCCTGTGACGCGAGAACCTCGATGAGACGGGAGGGGCTTTGAGGTTGCGCGAAACCATCAGGAACCAGCCGACGGGCAGCGGCCTCGAAGGTCGCCCATGCCAGGAGGAGGGCGGCCGTCGTGCCCATCGCCTCAAGCGAACCCTCGATCCGCTGGAGGTGTTCTTCGATCGTTTCTCGGGACGATGCGGGTATGGCGTCTTCGTTCCTGAGGGGAGGAGCGTAGAAAACTTGCAATTCCCATTCGGGATGGGCTTGCAAAGCTTCGCGCAAACGTTTGAGTTTCGAACCATCGTTTTGCGTTCGAGCGGTAATCTCAATGGCCATTTTGCGATCGCCCTTATATGCGATGGCGTCGGGGCGATAGCCCTGCAAAAACGCTGGCAACATGGAGGCGGAGGGATGCAGAAACACTGAGAAGCCCTCGGCCTCCAGTTGCGGCACTACGGCTTGAAACACAGCATCTTCACGTTGAGACGAATACGACGACATCACACAAGCCCTTCTGTCGGGTCGTTGCCGAGGCGAATATACAGTGACGGCCTTTTCCCGGCAAAGGCTTGGCCAAGCAACGCAGACGGATCCTTGAACCGCACAATACGTCCCGGCTCGAATTTCTGCACCCAAATCCGCTCGATTTGCCGATCGTCGAGGTAAATATGTTTGTTGAGCGCATCCAGTATGGGTTTGACGATATTGTCGATGTCGCCGGTCATCTCCCCGCTGGGAAAATAGAACAGAGTTACCGCCAAGGCAGACGCCGTTGCGAAGTGACCGTCGGGCAGCGCGTTATAGCTTGCCTGCCTGACGCGCTCCTTCCAGAGATTTTTTGACTCCTGCCGCTTCACCTGCAGAGAAACCGGCGTCCCCGGCACGATGAACTCCAGCGGGAATGCGATTTCGACGCTCATGGCGCTAAGGAACGATCTGTTATTCCCTAGCCTGGCACGGATATCGGATGGTGACGATCTGGAATCGGGGGGCGCCGCCTACCCCGAGACGGGCAGGTCCCGGGCCAGCCGGTGGGCCAGGATCTCCAATACGTCGCGGTCGCGGTAGATGGTGACGTGGAGGCCGGGGATTTCGAAACAATCGTCGGGCTGAGTGGGCTCGATGCAGCTTTGCCAGGCGACGATGCCGTCGTTGCGGCTGAAGATGAAGGTGCCGGGGACGGGCAAAGGCTGGGCGACGCGGTGCGCCATGCCGAGTAGGTCCGGGGTGCGCCATAGGCGGAGAAACGGGCGCAGGGGGATGAAGGCGCTGTCCATCGGGCGCCGGAAGGGACTGCAGACGGTGACGACCTGACGCAGTTTGTCGGGGTGACGATGGGCCAGCAGGCGGGCGAAGACACCGCCTAGGCTGAAGCCAATGACATCGAGCTTGCCGTGTTGGGCGTGAAGTTCGAGCAGCCGGCGCTCGATACCGGCGAGCAGGCGTGGGGTGGGGCCGATGTTGCGGCCCAGGCCCCAGCCGAAGGCGCGATAGCCGAGTTGGTCGAGGGCGTATCGCGCGACGGCGGCGTGCTCGTCGCCGCGGCCGATGACGGGGAGGATGAGGACGGGGCGGCCGTCGCCGCGGGGCAACGCCGGGTCGACGACGAGGCTGGGGCGGCGGCGGACGAAGGCGATCGCTTCGGCCGTGGTACGCCGGATGGTGGGGCGGACTGGGGCGTAGACGGTCATCGCGGGTTACCAGGGGACCATTTTGCGTTGGCGAAGGCGGTTGGGGAATTGGTCATCGTGGGAGCGAGCGTGCCCTCGCCGGGCCAGTTTGTCCAAAGCGTGCCGGGTTAGGCGGGTGTCGCGGTGGGCGGCCGGGTGACATGATCGCGTCACAAACAAGGGAGGCGTCGGGTGCGGGTTCAGACAATCGGGGTTGCGGCGGCGCTGTTCGTCTTATTGGCGCCGGCCGTGGCGTTGGCGGCGTGCACCAATGCGACGGCGAACGCCAAGGCGCAGGAATTCAGCGTAGTCATGCAACAGAAGATGAGCAGCAAGCCGGACGAGATGGGGGATCTGGCGAGCGAGTTCGGGGATGTGATGGCGGATGCCGGGTCGGGCGGGGTGACGGAGCAAACCTGCGTTCGGCTGGACGCGCTGCTGAAAAAGGCGAAGGCGCTGTAGCCCGGACGCCGCCACGCATTGCTTGAAACTGCGGGTGGGCGTGTGGTCCTTGGCGGGATCATGCAGATCTCCCCTTCCCGCTCCGACGATACCGCGATTGGCCCGGCGCCGCTCCGCGAGGCTTTGGCGGAACTGGTGCAGATCGGCATGAGCGTGGCCCGGATGCTCGGCCGCGCGGCGGAAGCGGAGACGGCGCTGACGGAGGCGGCGGCGATCGTCAACCCGGACGTGTCGCCGGTGGCGATTTCGCTCGCCGAGGCGATCGAGGCCGATCGCGCCGCCAGCGCCGCCGGGGAAGCCCGGCGAGATGCCACCGCCCGGGCCGAACGCCTGGCCGCCGGGTTTGCGCAGGTGTCCCGCGCGATCCGGCGGACGGTGATGCTGGCGGAACGGCTCGAGCGCGGTTGGGCTCGGCCCTATGCGGATGATCAGCGCGCGATGGCGCGTCGGCAGGCCGACCGGGCGGTGCGCGATGCGCCGGCGGAGCGGCTGGATTCACTGGATCGGCTGGAGGATGTCTATGGCCGCCCGGTCGAGGCGATCGTTCGCGCGGTTTGCCGCGACCTCGGCGTGGATCCGGTGCGGATGCGGTGGGGGCGCGAGCCGGAGAGTTACGGGGCGCCGCCCCACTCCCCGCCAGGGGACAGTCTTCCCCTGGACCCCTCTGGATAGAAAACGGTTTGAGGGGACGAGTGTCGCCTCAGCTTTTTGCTGCCTCCTCCCGCTGCCGCAGAATGCGGAGGGCGATGGTGGAGGCGCGTCGTACGTGAATACGACAGGCGTCCCAGGCGCCTTCGGGGTCGCGCTGCTCGATGGCTTCGACCACGCGGCGCAGTTCGGCGACGGTGTGTTTGAGGCGGCCGGGTTCGGACATCGACATGGCGCGGAGTTGGGTGTTGCGGTTGAGCACCTGGTCCAGCATGCGGGCGACAAGGGGGTTGTGGCAGCCGCGCAGCAGGGCGTCGTAGAATTCCTGTTTGAGGCCCAGCAGCACGCCCTGGCCGGCGTTCTCGTCGACCTTCGCGATCCGCTCGTAAATGTCACGCAGGCTCGCGCGTTCAGCGTCGGTGGCGCGGATGGCGCAGCCTTCGCCGGCCAATGCCTCCAGCACACCGCGGACCTCGTAGATCTGCGTCGCCTCGGCTGCGGTGAGGAAGGCGACGAAGGTGCCGCGGTTGGGGAGGACGTTCACCAGCCCCTCGGCCTCCAGCAGCCGCACTGCCTCGCGGATGACGCTGCGGCTGGCGCCGAATTCCTCGCACAGCACGCGGTCGGGGAGATGCTGGCCGGGGGCGAAGCGGCCGCCGACCACCGCGGCGCGCACTGCCTCCTCCACCTGGCGCCGGGTGGATTGGATCACCGCACTGGCCTCGCCGTCTGCCGCCATCACCCACCCTGGTCCCGCCATGCGCCCAACCTACGGCCATCGCCACCCGGCCGAAAAGGGATCGTCGCGATAGACAAGCGACGGGGGCACCCGCCAGTCTGTTGCAACAGCGCGCATGAGTTGCCTCGTTTGATCGTCCCGACCCTCACCCGCACGAGCCAACGGCGCAGCGCCATCCCGCGGAAGGGCTTGTTGGCGTCGCCGGCGCGCAACCTGATCCTGGGCGGGATCTACATGGCGGTGGTGATGAGCATCGCCACGACCAGCTACGTGGCCGCCGGGTGGAGCGTGTGGGACGCGCTGTACATGGTGATCATCACGGTCTACACCGTGGGGTTCGACGAGGTGCGGCCGATCGACACCGTGCTCTTGCGGACGATCACCATCTCCAACATCATTTTGGGCTGCACGGGCGTCATCTTCCTGACGGGTGCGCTGGTCCAATTCATTACGCTGAACCAAATCAACCAGGTGTTGGGGCTGAAGCGCATGAACAGCCAGATCGACAAGCTTACGGGCCACGTGATCGTCTGCGGGTTCGGCCGCATCGGCGTGCAGTTGGCGCAGGAATTGGAGGCAGGGCGGGCGGCGTTCGTCGTGCTGGAGCGGGAGGAGGCGCGGGCGGCGGAGGTGCGGGCGCTCGGTTACCTTTGCCTGCAGGGGGATGCGACGGAGGAGGCGACGTTGCTGGCTGCGGGGGTTTTGCGGGCGAATACGCTGGCCACCGTGCTGCCGAACGATGCGGCCAACGTGTTCATCACGCTGAGCGCGCGCAGCCTGAACCCGGCGCTGGAGATCATCGCCCGCGGCGATGCGCCCAGCACGGAGCGCAAGCTGGTGCAGGCGGGGGCGAACAGCGTGGTGCTGCCGACGCATATCGGGGCCGAGCGGATTGCCGAGATGATCCTGTACCGGGAGACCGCGCGGTTCATCCGCGGGTCCGAGCATATGGTGGATTTCGAGCGGGTGCTGCGTGGGCTGGGGTTGAACATGGACATGGTGACCGCTGCCGCCGGCAGCCCGGCCGCCGGGCAGACGATCGAATGGCTGGAGCAGGAGGCGCGCGGCGCGTTCTTCGTGGTGCAGATCAACCGCTCGGGCGGGGAGGCGATCACCCATCCGGATCCAGCCAGCCGGATCGAGAGTGGGGATGGATTGGTGTTGATCGGCCGGTTCCTCGGCGCGCGTACCTTGTTCGAGGCCGGGGCGCGGCCGGGGTTCCGGCTATCAGTGCGTTAGTCGGTCGGTTGGGGGCCGTCGTAGCCCTCGATCACCAGGATATCGGCGGCCGACACGGGGGTGCGGAGGGCGATCGCCTTGGCGTATTCGGGGGAGTGGTAGCAGGCCAGGGCAGTGTCGTAGTCGGGGAACTCCACCACGACGCGGCGGGATCGGCCGCTTCCCTCCACCTGCTCGGCCCGGCCGCTGCGGATCAGGAAGCGGGCGCCGTATTTACGGAAGGCGATGGCGTTTTCCTGCATGTAGGCCTTGTAGGCCTCGGGGTCGGCGACATCGACCAGGGCGATCCAGTATCCTTTGGGCATAGTCCGTTTTCTCCCGTGTTTGACCCGGTGGGTTTGCAACCCGCGCCATCCGTCGCCAGCATGGCGCCCCCAGGCAAGGAGCGCATGGTTTGACCGACGACGCCACGGACTACCACGAGATCGCCAGCGGCGGCATCACCGCCCGGATCAAGGCGGATGGCGCGGAATTGAGCTTGCTGCGCGATGCCACCGGGTTGGATTACCTTTGGCCCGCCACGGCGCCGTGGCCCCGGCATGCGCCGGTGCTGTTCCCGATCGTGGGGCGGCTGCGGGACGACACGCTGACGCATCGCGGGCGCGACTACCGGATGACGCAGCACGGCTTTGCCCGCGACCGGCGGTTCACGTGGGTAGAGCGGACCCCGGATGGCTGCGCGCTGGCGCTGAGCGACGATGCGGAGACGCGGGCAATCTACCCGTTCGGATTTCGGTTCGAGGTGCGATACGCCGTCGAGGGTTCGACCTTGGCGATCACCTACACCGCGACCAACACGGGCGATGAGGTGCTTCCGGCGTCGATGGGGGCGCATCCCGCGTTTCGCTGGCCGCTGACGCCGGGTGTGGCGAAGGAGGACTACGCGCTGCATTTCGATGCGGCGGAGGCCGGGCCGATGTGGGGTGTGGAAGGCGGCCTGCTGACGGAGGCGAACCGCCCCTGCCCGATCGCCGGGCAAGATTTACGGCTGCGGGTGGACTTGTTTGCCGCCGATGCGCTGATTTTGCCGAAGCCGGCCAGCCGGTCCGTTCGCTACGCCGCTGCCACGGGGCCGGCGCTGACGGTGGCGTGGGAGGGGTTCCAGCAACTGGGCATCTGGTCCCGCGCGGATGCCGATTTCCTGTGCATCGAGCCGTGGAAGGGGATGGCGAGCCCGGCGGATTTCGATGGGGAGTTCGTGGACAAGCCCTGGCTGATGCTGATCCCGCCGGGGGAGAGCCGCAGCGCCATCCATCGCATGACGGTGCAGCCGGGGTAGGTTCAGCCTGCATCGGACGGTGCGAACTGCGGCGCGGATGGAAATCTGCTTCGCTTGAAACTCCGGCGGGTGCAGCTGCAAATTCTCGTATGTTCAGTTCAAAACTGCTGGCCGGCAATTGTGACACCAGGCTGGCGCGGCTTCGGCCTCCGCATTCGTCACGATGGGCCGTTTCGTTGCTGCGAACAGCATGGCTACGCGAGGCATTTGCCGAAATACAGGAACCCGGGCAGCGGATTGTCCCAGTAGGGTTTGATCGGCTCGAACCCGAGCGTCCGGTACATCGTAATCGCCGCCTGCATCGACGGGTTGGTGTCCAGCACCAGCTGGGTATAGCCGGCAGCCGTGGCGAAGCTGACGGCGGCGGTTGCCAAGGCCCGGCCGGCGCCACTGCCGCGGCCGGCGGGGCGGACATAAAGGCGCTTCACCTCCGCGACGCCGGGCTGGCCCAATGGGCGAATGGCGACGCAGCCGACGGCAGCGCCATTGGCGGCCTCGCCGTCCGGCGCATGGGCCAGCAGTAATTCACCCTTTGGCGGCGCGTATTTGCCGGGGAGCAGCGCCAGTTCTGCCTCGAACCCCTGAAACCCCAGGTCGAAGCCCAGCCCGGCGGCGTATTCGCGGAACAGGATGCGGATGGTCTCGATGTCCTCCGCGGTGCGGGCGGGCGTGGGTTGGGGTGTCACGGGGCGGTCTTTCCGGGGGGGGGATCGTTTGACTTTGATGGGTAGGAGGGCGGCTGCAAAGCCCTACTCTGGACGGGGACGCGGCCGGATGGTGTGGTCGGCGCCATGGACGATATCATCGGGCCGATAATCATCACCCTGTTGATCGCGGGCGCCGGCTGGTTGCTGGGCGTGATCGGCTTCTTCCGCGCCAACCGGGCGATGCGGGAATTGCGCGCGTTGCGCGCCAGCCTGGCGCCGGTCGTGGTGCCCGGGCCCGAGCCAGCGGCCGAAACCCCGGCCCCTTGGCTGAGCCAGCCGCCGGGGACGCCTGCCGAGATCGCGCTGCCCACGCCATCACCCGAACCACCGGCTCCTGCGGCTCCAACCGCTTCGGCTGCTCCACCGCGCAAAGCCGTGGATTGGGAGGAGATGCTGACGGCCAAATGGGGCGTTTGGCTGGGGGCGGCGGCGCTGCTGCTGTCGGGTG
>NZ_LMUY01000045.1:135548-164443 GCF_009765685.1 Acidisphaera sp. L21
GTCGGAATGGCTGCGTCGCCGGTCGGTCCGGGCGGTAACCTTGCCGGATTACGCGCCAGGGGCGCTGGGTGCGGGCGGCGTGGCAGTGCTGTTTGCCGCAGCCTACATGGCTGGCCCGATGTATGGGCTGGTTCCGGCCCTGCTGGGGTTCGTGCTGTTGGCGGGTGCGTCGATGGCGGGGCTGGCGCTGGCGCTGCGGATGGGCCCGTTGGTGGCCGCAGTCGGCATCGTTGGCGCGTTCGCCACGCCGCTGCTTGTGCAGACCGACGCGCCGTCGCTGCCCGGCCTGTTCGCCTATTTGCTGTTCGTGGCCGCCGCGGCGCTGGCGGTGATGCGCTACACCGCCTGGGTTTGGCTGGGTTGGGCCACCACCATTGCCTGCGCCGGGTTCGTGATCCTGGTGACGATCGGTGGGATCGACGCCGATACGTGGGCGCCTGCCCTGTTCGTGCCTGTGGTTGGTTCGTTGGCGCTGATGCTGCTGCCGGGCCAGGCGTTGGAGCACGCGGTCGGCCGTCGCTTGGCTTACGTGCCGGTGGCCGTGCTGGGGGTGGCCGGGCTGCTGCTGGCCGTCACCTTTCCGCATGCTGCAACGCATGCTGGCGTGCTTCTGCTGATGGCGGCGACAGTGGCGAAAGGCTGGGCGGAGCCGCGATTGGACCGCCTGCCCTGGTTGGGGGGGCTGCTGTTCCTACTGCTGGTTGCCAGCTGGGGACTGCCGCCCTGGCGGCCGACCGGGGAGGCGATCACCGCCGGTGGTTCGCTTATTGCGACACTGCCGGGCAACTGGGCGCCAGACGCATTGCTGCCGTTGCTGCAAACGGCCGGCGTGTCAGCTGCGCTGCTGTTTGCCGCCGGGCTGCTGGGCGAGCGAAGGCGCCCCCGCCCGCTCCGCTGGAGCGCGCTGGCCGCCACCGTGCCGGTGGTGGGCTTGGCCATCCTGTATGCACGGGTCACCGCATTCCAGCCGGATGATTTGTGGGCCGCGTCATTCCTGGGCGTTGCCATTCTAGCGACGCTGGCGGCGTCCGCGGCGGCAAGGCGCGGCGACACGGCTGGTGCGGGGGCGCATGCCGCCGGGGCCACCGCGGCGTTGGCACTGGGGTGCGGCGCCGTGCTGAGCGCGCAGTGGTTGACGATTGCGCTGGCCCTGTTCGTCCCCGCGCTCGCCGCGATCGAGCACAAAGCGGACCTGCCGCCGCTGCGCCGGGTCGCGTTGGCGATGGCGGCATTGGCCGCGATCCGGCTGCTGCTGAACCCGGCGGTGCTGGACGAGGCGGCCGGCCAACCGCCGATCCTGGACGGGTTGATCCCGGCCTATGGCGCGGCGGCGGTGGCCTTCGGGGTGGCGGCGAGGATGTTCCGCCGGCGGGCCGACGATCTGGTGGTGGGGTGTTTGGAGCTGTGTAGCGCGCTGTTCGTGGCTGCGCTGGTATTGCTGGAGATCCGCCAATGGGCCACCGCACGCCACCCGGCGCTGCCCGAGACCAGCTTTATCGAGTTGTCGATGGATGTCGCCGCGCTGGCCGTGTTGTCACTGTTCGCGGTGTATCTGGGGCGCCGGGCCCACCGACCGGTTCTGAACCAGGCGGGCGTTTATGGCGGCGGCCTGGCCGTGCTGGGCGGCTACGCGCTGGTGGTGGCGAACCCGTTCTTCACCGGGGCATCCGCTGGAGCGGGTCCGTTCAACGCGCTGCTGCCTGGCTACGTCATTCCGGCAGGCGTCGCCGCGTGGGCGCTGCGAGAGCCGGACCTGCCGCACCATACCCGGCCGGTGCTGTTGTCCTACACGGTGCTGGCCGCGTTCACCTATGTCTCGCTGGCCGTGCGGCATGCGTTCCATCCGGATGCGATGGGCGTTTCCGATGCCCCGGTGACGGATGCGGAGTTGTGGGCGTTCTCCGGCGCGTGGTTGGCGTTTGGGCTGGCGCTGATGGCGATCGGCATCATCACCGCGCGCAAGCCGCTTCGCCTGACGGCCCTGGCGATCGTGGGGTTGGCGGCGGCGAAGGTGTTCCTGGTGGATATGGCTGGGTTGGTCGGTCTGTGGCGGGTGCTATCGTTCCTGGGACTGGGGTTGACCCTTATTGCGCTGGGCGCAGTCTACCGCGCCTTCGTTGCCACACCGGCCGCCACGCCAGCCACGGAACAGCCATGACCGAGACCAGGCATCGCCAATTCCACAGCGCCGTGCTGGATGATTTCATCCCCTGGTTGGTCGAGGCGATCCCAACCTATAGCGGCCCCAGCGCACCGATGCAGGCGCCGGAGAAGGCCTTCGCCATGGTGCAGACGATGATGGCGATGGACGATGAGGAGATCATAGCCGGGCGCTGTATTGCAGACCATGACCGGGCACCGTGGGGCACGCTGTTCGCAGATCTGTTTGCGCCGCATCAGGGCGCGATCACTCGCGCTGTGCTGGCCAGCGGCAGTTTCGCGGAGGCCTGCGCCGGCACCGCGGCGTTGGTGCTGCCCTGCGTGCCGGTGCCGCCGGGCGTGCTGGCGCGCTGGGCCCAGCCATTCTGGCGCTGGCCAGCATGAGGCAGATTGGTCTGACGGGGGAACGTTAACACAAACGTTAATATGCAATGATAATCTCAGGATTATAGATAGGCGTGCCCGCGGCCATACCGGTCTCTGGGGATCATGAGGCGCATACCGTGTCGGAACTGCCTTACGCATTGTCAGGGGATACCCTTGCGGACCTGCGCGCGGACATCGACACGCTTCGGCGGGATATGGCCACGCTGCGGCACATGCATTCCATCGTGCTCAGCCGGGTTCGGATTTTGGAGGCGGCGGAGGCCAGCCGGGGTGGCAGAGTGCCGCGAGGATCGCCGAAAGACCTCGGCGAGTACGGCGGGTAGGTCGCCATGCAGCAGCATCATAGCGTGGTGGGGCTAATGGCGGTGGGGGTGTTGTGCCTGGGCGCCCTGGCCTATGTGGCCGGGCCACCGTTGCGGCACGATCCGTTGCCGGCACTGGCGATCGTGGCGGCGAGCGTTCCGGACGTGCCGTTGGTACGGGACGATGTTGCCGTCAGTGGGTTTGCCGCGAGGCCAGGCTGTGAGGATGCGGCGGCGGTTGATGCCGTCGTGGGGATTTTGCGGCGACACACCTCGGTGCACATCTCCGGACTGTCGAACGTGCAGAGCATGCGGGATGCCGCCCCGGGTGAGCAGGATTGTGCGGCGACGGTTGAGGTTGGGGAGGGACATGCCAGCACGCGATATCGCATTTCCTCGCGCACAAACCGGCCGAGCGATTGGCAGATTACGGTATTCGCCGGGCCTGGGGTGGCGGAGACGAACTAGATGGCGGTGTTAGGGTGAGTCTTCGTGACGATTGGAGTTGGCCATGACGGCCTGGAGTTTGGCCAATGCCTCATCCAGGCTATGGGCTGCATTTTCGAGCCGAACGACCTCGGCATCGAAGGCGCCGCGCGCGATCATCGTGTCGCGGAGCTTCCAACTGACGGCGGCAAGTTCGGAGAGGGCCCGGAGGCTGGCATCGTTACGCATGGGCGATTAATATCAGATTAATATCGTTTGTCGAGACATGTTATCTATTTTGAGACGGATTTTTAAACGTCATTGGGAATTTGATTTGGGTGCCCTGCCTATACGAGAGAGAGTTTGCGGCTGATTGCCAGATCACAGGTGCCGGGAAAGTGCTTGGTTGGGGGACGTGGATTCGAACCACGATAAGCAGAGTCAGAGTCTGCTGTCCTACCGTTAGACGATCCCCCAGCAGCGGGCGCGCTGATACCACCGGGTGCTGGGGGACGCAATGCACGATAGGCATCCCAGCCATTAGCTAATTCGGCTACCCTGCACCCCGGCTCGGGACGGGATTTATGGCAGAGGCGGCAAATCGCACCATCCAGCGCACCTTCGAGGTGCTGGACTATCTGGATGGCAAAAACCGGCCGGTTCGGCTGAAGGATATCACCACCGACCTCGGCTATCCCGCATCCAGCGCCAGCGGCGTGCTGAAAAGCCTGGTGGTGCTCGGCTATCTCAACTTCGACCGGGATACCATGAGTTATACGCTCACACCGCGCATCAACACGCTGGGCACCAAGCTGAACGACGCCGTGTGGCAGGATGGGCGGATCATGGCGGCGCTGGAGCGGCTGGGGGCGCTGACCGGGGGGCGGGTTGGGCTGGGCGTGCAAAGCGACATCTATGCCCAGTATATCACGGTGCTGCCCGCGCGCCGGTCGTCTGCGCCCTACCCGCTGCGACCCGGCGCCATTCGGCCGCTGACGCGGTGTGGCATCGGATGGGCGCTGCTCAGCCTGCGGGATGATGACGAGGTCGAGCGCTTGCGCCGCCGGGTCAACGCGAAGGAGGAAGACCCGGCCCGGCGGATCAGTGCTGCCACGCTGGCGGCGCAGATCGAGGAGGTGCGGCGCACCGGCTACGCGTTTTCCCGCCACAACTTCCACACCGGCGTCGGGATGATCGCCATGCCGCTGCCGCGACCGGTCGGTGGGCGCCAATACGCGATGGGCGCGGCCGGCACGGTGGAGGAACTGGATGCGAGCGAGATCGCCATACGGGCAGAGCTGCGGGCCATCATGCACGAGCTGGACGAGGCCTGAAGACCAGAAATTCACAATGGCGAAAATTGAGCAGAGCCGGATCCACACCTAGGCCGCCGCCCGCGTCCTGCCTATCGTGACCCCCGAACGGCCGCCCGCAGCGGACAAGGCCGAACTGAGGGAGACGGGAACGGCATGACTCTGAAATCCTGGTTGCGCGTTGCGTGCTTGCTGACGGCGGCATCGGCACCGGCCTTATCCATTCCGGCCAGGGCCGCGGACGCTCCGGCGGAGATCAAGATCGGCACGCTGTATGCCGGGTCCGGCCAGATGGCGAGCACGTCCGTGCCGCTGCATGCCGCCCTGGAATGGTGGGCGGACGGGCTGAACAAGGGCGGCGGCGTCTATGTGAAGGCGTGGGACAAGAAGATCCCGATCAAGCTGGTGTCATATGACGACCAAAGCTCCCCCTCGCTGGCCGCCAACCTGACCAACCAGCTGATTACTCGGGATAAGGTGGACATCCTGCTGTCCGACTCCACCTCGGTCATGACGGCGTCTTCGGTGCCGGTGGCGAAGGACCACAAGATGCTGCTGTGGGACGTGACGGGGAGCAGCCCGAACTTCTTCAGCCCGGATAACCAATACATCGTGCTGTTGGCGTTGGCCGCGACCGACCGGTATCCGAAGACGGTGGCCGATTTCGTGAGCCAGATGCCGAAGCTGGGCATCAAGTCGGTGGCGCTGCTATACAACACCGCCGACTACACCGCCTTCCAGGCATCCGCCGTGCGCAAGGCGATCCAGGCGACACCGGACCTGAAGCTGGTGTTCGACCGCGGCGTGCCCGCCAACACCACCGACTACACCCTGCTCGTGAACAACGTCGACGCCGCCAAGCCGGACGCGCTGTTCGAGTTCGGTTACCCGGCGAACGAAATCGCCTTTCTGCACGCGTTGCAGGACAACGACACCAAGTTCAAGTTCATGTTCACCGGCTACGGGCTGACCGAATTTCCGCTGATGAAGACCAACGGCGTGTCGGACGTGCTGATGAATACCTACGCGCTGGCCGGCCCGGCGTCCTATGAGTTCAAGGTGAATTACGGTCTGAACCGCGACGGCTTCAAGGAAGCGTTCGAGCATTGGATCGAGACCAAGAACCTGAAGGGCGTCGAATTCGGGTTCAACGGGCTCGCCGGCTACCAAGCCGGGTTGGTGATCGAGCGTGCGTTGGCGGTTGCCACGAGCCTTGACCAATTGGAACTGCGCCGCGCCGTGTTCACCCTGTCCGGCACGATGAACACCTTGGCTGGCCCGTTCATCCTGGCGCCGGATGGGTCGCAGAGCGGGGAGATTTTGCCGCTGGCGCAGATCGTGGCCGGGGCGAAGGGAAGTAGCGAACCGGGGCTGAACGTCATTTGGCCTGCTGACCTGGCGACCGCCAAGCCTATCTATCCCGCGCCATAATCGGTGCTCGCCTACGCACTCGCCACCGGGGTCATCTTCGGCCTGTATTTCGCCCTGGTCGGGGTCGGGATGAACCTGGTGTTCGGCGTCATGCGCATCGTCAATCTGGCGCATGGCGACTTTATCATGCTGGGCGCATTCGGAGCGTTCTGGCTGTTCCGCGGGCTGGGGTTGCCGCCGCCAGTGGTGGTTGTGCTGTGCTTCGCGACACTCTTCCTGGCCGGGTTGCCGCTGTACTATCTGCTGGTGCCGCGCCTGTTTCGCGCGCGGGAGCCGGAGATGCTGTCGCTGATCCTGTTCTTCGGCCTGTCGCAAGTGATCGAGGCCGTGGTCGCCATGCTGTTCGGCAACAACGAGCGGTCCATCCCTAGCCGGCTGTTGGGGGGTGGACCGGTGCCGATCATGGGCCAGACGGTGCCGTTCGCCTGGGTCTACGCAGGGGGCGTGTCGCTGGTGATGCTGGCTGGCGTGTACGTCTATCTGTATCGAACCCGGCTGGGGCGGCAGACCCGCGCGATCATGGCGCAGCGCGAGGAAGCGGTGGCGATCGGCATCGATATCCATCGCATTTCCGCCATTGCCTTCGGCGTTGGCTCGGGGCTGGCGGCGGTGGCGGGGGTATTCGCGCCGTTCATGCTGGGCAGTTTCACGCCGTCCATCGGCGTGTCGCTGGACCTGACGTCGTTCGCGGTGATCGTCATCGGCTCGCTGGGTAATCCGCTGGGCACGTTGCTGGGCGGGCTGATCTTCGGGGTGAGCCTGATGCTGATGCGTACCTACCTCAGCTCGTTCGCGGATTTGCTGCCGAATTTGGTGTTGATCGGAGTTCTTTTGGTAAAGCCGACGGGTTTGCTGGGGCGCCGGGTGCGCAATGCATAGGCTGTTCCTGCGGGACATCGGCACGGTGGTGCTGCCGCTGGCGGTGCTGTTCGCCGTGCTGCCGTATTTCTACGACAACGGGCTGCTGTTGCTGAACTTCGTGGTGTTCCTGGTGCTGGCGCAGGGGCTGAACCTCACCTACGGCTTTTCCGGTTATTTGCCGTTCGGCTATGTCGGGTTCTTCGGCGCCGGGGCCTATGGGTTTTCGATGATGATGACGCTGGCCAGCGCGCCGCCGCTGCTGGCAGTGCTGGGCGGTGGCGTGGCGGCGCTGCTGGTTGGGTTGTTGCTGACACCGCTGCTGCGGCTGCAAGGGGCGTATTTCGGGCTGGCAAGCCTGGCCGCATCCGAGGCGCTGCTGCATTTGATCGGCAACCCCAGCCTGCAGGATCTGACAGGTGGCCCCTATGGCGTGCGGCTGAACACGCCCTATGCGCCGCAATCCACCTACGTGTTGGCGATCGTGATCCTGGTGCTGACGATGGGGCTGGTCGCTTGGCTGCGGCATTCTCGGTTCGGGCTGCAATTGCAGGCGGCGCGGGATAATTCGCTGGCGGCCTCCATGGCGGGGATCGACATCGTGTTCGGCCGGCTGGTGGTGTGGCTGGCCAGTGCGGTGGCGGCCGGGTTGATCGGTGCGGTGTTCGCCTGGCGCGCCTCCACCTTCTTTCCGGACGCGGTGTTCGACATCAACTTCAGCATTTTCGCCATCGTGTTCACGCTGTTCGGCGGCGCGGGCACGCTGCTGGGGCCGGTGCTGGGCGTGATGCTGCTGTATGGCCTATACAACGCGATCGGTGTTTCGGCGCCGCAGTATTTTCAGCTCGGCTTCGGCCTGCTGATCGTGGTGCTGGTGCTGTTCTTTCCGGAGGGGCTGGCGGCCATTCCCCGCCGCTGGGCGCGCCATGGTTGACCCGCTGCTGAAGGCCACGGGGATCACCAAGCGCTTCGGCGGCTTTCAGGCGCTGGGTGGCATCGACCTGACGGTGGAACCTGGCGAGATCGTGGGGCTGATCGGGCCCAACGGGTCGGGCAAGACGACACTGATCAACGTGCTGAGCGGCGTGCTGCTGCCGGATAGCGGGGCGATCATCCTGGATGGCGAGACGGTCACCGGACTGGCGGCGCATCGCCGGGCGGCACGCGGGATCAACCGCACCTTCCAGGTGCCGAAGCCGTTCGCGACGTTGACGGTGCGGCAAAATCTGGAGGTCGCGGTGCACGGCGCCACGGGTGCTGCGGATCTGGACGCGTTGCTGGATTCTGTCGAACTGGGCGGCGCCACTGCCCGGCGCCGTGCTGGCGAGTTGACCAGCGTGCAGCAGAAGATGCTCGACCTGGCGCGTGCATTGGCGACCGGACCGCGGCTGCTGCTGGTGGACGAACTGGCGTGTGGGCTGAACCCCACCGAACTGGAACGCATCGCCGCCCGGTTGCGGCAGTTGGCGGAGGACGGGCTGGGCCTGGTGGTGGTGGAGCATCTGATGCCGTTCATCGACCGCATCACCCATCGCGTGCTGGTGATGAATGCCGGCAAGGCGATCTTCGGCGGGGTGTTGCGCGATGCGGTGCAGGACAAGCAGGTGGTCGAGGTGTTCCTTGGCAGCCCGGAGCAAGTGGCATGAGCGCGCTACTACAGACGACCGGGTTGGAAGCGGGTTACGGCGGCGTTCAGGTTCTCTGGGGCGTCGATCTGGACGTGCAGGAGAACGAGACCGTCGTGCTGCTCGGCCCGAATGGCGCTGGGAAGACGACGCTGCTGAAATGCCTGATGGGTCTGCTGCCGACGCGTGGCGGCAGCATCCAGTTCCGCGGCCAGGACATCTCCCGCCTGCCCTCCCGCGCGCGGGTTCGGCTGGGCCTAAGCTACATGTCCGAGTTGGCCGTATTTTCCGATTTGACGGTGGACGAGAATATCGACCTTGGCGCGCTGTTCGTGGACCGCGCCATTGCCCGGCGCCGGAGGGACGAGTTGTACGCGCTGTTCCCCATTCTGCTGGAAAAGAAGCGTCAGGCGGCGGGTGGGTTGTCCGGCGGGCAGCGCAAGATGCTGGGTGTGGCAAAGGCGCTGGCGGCGGAGCCGAAATTGCTGGTGATGGACGAACCATCCGCCGGGTTGTCGCCGCTGCTGGTGTCGACGGTGATCAAATCCCTGGCACAATGCCGCTCTGGCGGGTTGTCGCTACTGATTGCGGAGCAGAACGTGAAGTTTCTCGAACTCGGCGATCGCGTCTTCACGATGGAGGGCGGCCGCATCGCGTTCGGTGGCACGCCCGCTGCCATCCAGGCGGATGACGGGTTGCGCCGGGCCTATTTCGGATTGGGAGTGTAGCCATGTTGCCGCTCGCCGGGATCAAAGTGGTCGAGATCGCGCAGAACCTGTCTGGCCCGTATGCCGCGGAGATCCTGGCGACATTGGGCGCCGAAGTGACGAAGATCGAGCGACCCGGCGGTGACGATGCGCGCGGTTGGGGGCCGCCCTTTACGGATGGCGCGGCGTCCACATTTCAGACGGTGAACCGCAACAAGACATCCGTCACGTTGGACCTGAAATCCCCCGCCGATTGCGACCGCCTGCACGCGCTGATCGCGGAGGCGGATGTGCTGGTGCAGAATTTGCGCCCGGGATCGCTGGATGCGCTGGGGTTCGATGCGGCGACGCTGCGGGCGAAGCATCCGCGCCTGGTGTATTGCTCGCTATGGGCGTTCGGCGCGGTCGGACCGATGCGGTTGGACCCCGGCTACGAGCCGATGGTGCAGGCCTTTTCCGGGTTGTTCGGGTTGAATGGTGCCGCGGACGGACCGCCATCGCGTGTCGGCGTGCAGGTGCTGGATCTTGGCAGCGGCGTTTGGACGGCGCTGGGCTGCATCGCCGCGCTGTTCCGGCGCCAAACTACTGGAGAGGGATGCGTGATCGATACCTCCCTCCTGGAGACGGCGTTGGGTTGGATGAGCGTTCCATTCGCATCCTTCGCGACGTCCGGCGTGGTGCCGATGCGGCATCGCACAGGCAACCCGAAGCTGGTGGTGTTCGAGGCGCTGCCGACCTCCGATGGCGAATTGGTGGTGGCGGCGGCGAATGACCGGTTGTTTGCCAAGCTGGTGAATGTCTTAGGCCATCCCGAATGGGCGGCCGACCCGCGCTATGCCAGTAATGCCGGGCGGGTGGAGCATAAGGACGAGGTGATCGGCGACATCAGTGCCGTGATGGCGACGATGCCGACCGCACATTGGGCGCCGCTGTTCAACGCCGCCGGGGTGCCGTTCGCGCCGATCAATGACCTGAGCGATCTGTTGCAGGATCCACAAGTGGCCGCGCTGGGCATGCTGCAGGACATTCCAGGGCTGGGCATCAAGACGATCGGCCTGCCCATCAGCTTCGACGGCGTGCGCCCGGCCATGCGCACCCCTGCCCCACCGTTGGAGATACCCCATGTTCGCAGCTGACCTACTGGCCGACCGCCATGTGCTGATTACCGGGGGTGGCACGGGGCTGGGCCGCGCCATTGGCACGCGATATTTGGAACTGGGCGCATCGCTGGTGATTTGCGGCCGCCGGGTTCCGGTGCTGGAAGCCACGGCGGCCGAACTCCGCACCCAATTCCCCAGCGCCGACATTACCACCATTGGCTGCGACATTCGCGACCCTGGGCAGGTCGACAGCATGCTGGACGAGATCTGGCAGCACCGGCCGCTGGACATCTTGGTCAACAACGCCGCGGGTAATTTCCTGGCGCAGAGCCATCGCCTGTCGGTCCGCGCCGTGGATGCGGTGCTGGGAATCGTGCTGCATGGCGCAGCCTACTGCACGCTGGGCGTCGGGCGTCGTTGGATCGAGGGCGGTCGGGGTGGCACGGTCATGTCGGTGCTCACGCTGTCCGCGCTGTCCGGCGCCGCATTCACCGTGCCGTCTGCCATGGCGAAGGCGGGCGTGCTGGCGATGACGCGGAGCCTGGCGGTGGAATGGGGGCCAAAGGGGATCCGCTGCGTCGCCATCGCGCCCGGCGCGTTTCCGACGCCGGGTGCGAATGCCGGGCTGGCCCCCGCCGGGTTGGAAAAGCCGCCGCCGGAGCGGACGATCCCGATGGGTCGCGTCGGCGAATACCGCGAACTGACGGACGTCGCAGCCTTCCTGGTGTCGAACGCTGCGTCCTATGTAAACGGCGAGTGCATCGTGGTGGATGGCGGCAAGCAGTGGTTGTCCGGCTCGGCCCAGAACGACACGCCGACCCTGCTCCGATGGAGCGACACGCAATGGGACGCTTTGAAGCCCCGCAAATGACCGGATTGGAGGATCAATCATGACCGACCAACTCGCCGACAGCGCCGAGAAACTATTTACCGCCCATGCCGGCAAGGCTGTGCTGGGCGCAGCGGAACAGGGTGTATTTCCGCAGCCGCTATGGGATGCGGTGGTCGAGGCAGGGTTTACGGCGGCTTTGTTGCCGGAAGAGGCTGGGGGGTTCGGCGCCACCGTCGCGGAAGCCATGGGGCTGCTGCGGATCTCCGCCGCCTATGCCGCGCCCGTTCCGTTGGGCGAGACGATGCTGGCCGGCTGGCTGCTGGCGCGTGCCGGGCTGGCCGTGCCGGAAGGTGCGCTGAGCATTGCGCCGGTGCGCACGAAGGATAGGTTGACCCTAACCCGAGACGGCGATGGCTGGACGCTGACGGGCACCGCCACCCGCATTCCGTGGGCGCGCGATGCGGCGGCGATTGCGGTGTTGGCGGAGGGGCCCGACGGACCAGCCGTGGCGCTGCTGCCGAAGGGTAGCTTCACCGTGGCGCACGACCGCAACACAGCGCACGAACCGCGCGACACCATTACAGTCGAGGCCACGCTGCCGGCCGGTGCGGTGGCGCTGGCCAACACGACCGCCGCGCAACTGCGGGCCGCGGGGGCCGCGATCCGCACCGTGCAGATGGCAGGTGCGCTGTCCCGCGTGCTGTCGATCACCATCGGGTACGTGCAGACCCGCGTGCAATTCGGCCGCCCCATCGGCAAATTCCAGGCGATCCAGCAGAACATGGCGATCCTGGCCGGGCAGTCCGCCGCCGCACTCGCCGCCGCCGACAACGCGACGGATGCGTTGGCCGGCACGCTGTCCCCCCTGCTGGTCGGCAGTGCGAAGGCGCGCGCCGGGGAGGCTGCCAGCATTGGCGCCGGGCTGGCGCACCAGGCGCATGGGGCGATCGGATTTACGCAAGAATACGACCTGCACTACGTTACCAAGCGCCTGTGGTCCTGGCGGGACGAGTTCGGGAACGAAGCGGAGTGGAACGCCCTGGTGGGCCGCGCCGCGTTGGAAGCCGGGCCGGACGGGCTGTGGCCCCTGTTGACGGCGGCGTAACCATGGCCCGGCTGGATACGCTGCTGGCGCCGCGCTCGGTCGCGGTGATCGGCGCCTCCCCCGACACGCACAAGATCCGCGGCGCGCTACTGCATTTCCTGCGCAAGAACGGGTTCACCGGCCGGATCGTGCCGGTGAACCCCAGCTATACCGAGATCAACGGCATCCCCTGCTACCCCACCATCGCATCCGCCGGCGAGAAGGTGGATCTGGCGTTGGTGGCCATTCCCGCCAACGGTGTATTGGCTGCGCTGGAGGAATGCGCTGCCGCCGGGGTTCGCAACGTCATCATCATCTCGTCCGGCTTTGCGGAGGACGAGGCGTCGGCACCCGATCTGCAACATCAGATCACCGCACTGGCGCAGCGCACTGGCATGCGCATTTCGGGGCCGAACGCGGAGGGATTTCATAACGAGGTTGCCAAGGTCACTGCGACCTTCAGCCCGGCAGTGGATCGCGAAACCGATGACCATCCGGTCGCCCTGCAAGCCCGCATCGGCATTGTGGCGCAAAGCGGCGGCATGGGGTTCGCGCTGTTCAACCGCGGCCGCGCATTAGGCCTGTCCTTCAGCAGCATCGTCAGCACCGGGAACGAGGCCGACCTCACCCTCGCCGATTTCGTGGCGCATATGGTGGAGGACCCGGATACCGCGGCGATCCTGCTGTTTTTGGAGAGCATCCGCGACCCCGCTGGGTTCGCCGCTGCCGCGCAGGCCGCGAAGGAAGCCGGCAAGTTCATCGTCGCCATCAAGATCGGCCGCTCCGCCGTGGGCAAGCTGGCCGCGGCGTCCCATACCGCGAGCATGGCCGGGTGGGATACGGGCTACGATGCGATGTTCCACCGCTACGGCATCACCGTGGCGACCGAGTTGGACGAGGCGCTGTCCATCGCCGCGGCGCTGGCCGCCAACCCGCCGGCAAAGGGCAATCGCGTGGCGGTGGTGACGGTGTCCGGTGGCGCCGGCGCCTGGTCGGCGGATGCGATGGCGGATGCCGGGCTGGAACTGCCGGCGCTGAGTGCCGCGACGCAGGCGGAAATCCGCAGCTTCATTCCCAGCTACGGCGCCGCGCGCAACCCGATCGACCTGACGGCGCAGGGTGCGCAAGGCGGCGGCATGTTGCGCACCGTGGGCTTGCTGTTGGACGATCCGGCGATCGATCAGATCGCAGTGGTGACCTCGTTGGCCAACCCGGCGCGCGTGTCTTTGGATGGGCCTACGCTCGCCGGGCTGTTGGCGCAGCGGCGCAAACCCGTGCTGCTGTACAGCTACACCCTCCCCTCCGACCTCGGCCGCCGCGCCGTGGCGGAGGCTGGGGCGGTGGTGTTTCCCTCGATGGCAATGCTGGCCCGCGCCGCAAGCGCGCTGGTGCAGGCCGGCCAACCGATCTCGCCAGTTGGGGAAAGCGAGCCATTGCCGAGCAGTGTGCTCGCCAGGCTTGCCTACCCGGCCGGGCCGATGGCGGAACACGTGGCCAAGGCGCTGCTGGCGGAATGCGGGGCGGTCGTATCGCCAAGCCGGCTGGTGAACAGCCCGGCGCATTTGGCGGACGCAGCGGCGCAGCTTGGCTTTCCGTTGGCGGCGAAGATCCAATCCGCCGCCATTCCGCACAAGACGGAGGCCGGCGGCGTGCTGCTGGGCATCACCGATCAAGCCGCGCTGGAGCGGGCCTACGCCGACATCCTGGCCAACGCCAAACGCCACGCCCCGAACGCCACGATCGACGGCGTGCTGCTGGAGCCGATGGCGGCCAAGGGCGTGGAGATCATCATCGGCATCATCCGCGACCCGACGTTCGGCCCGGTGGTAATGGTCGGCGCTGGCGGCGTGACCACGGAACTGTTCAAGGATACGGTGCATCGCCTGGCCCCCGTCGATGAAGCGGAGGCCACGGATATGATCCACTTGCTGCGCAGCGCGCCGCTGCTGACCGGCTTCCGTGGCGCGCCGGCGGCCGATGTTCCCGCCTTGGCGCGACTGGTGGCGCTGGTGTCCCGCCTGGCCGACGCGGGCCGCGAAACCGTAGCCGAATTGGAACTCAACCCCGTGATCGTTCACTCTGCCGGCCAGGGCTACACGATCGCCGACGCCCTGCTGGTGCTGTCACCCGCCGGGCCAATAGGAGCTTGATCGCGATGCAGGCACTCACCTTCGCGCCCCCGCCGCCGCCGAACGACCAGACGGAGGCGCTGCGCCACGAGGTCCGCGACTTCCTGGCCGTGGAATTGCGGGACCGACCGGCGCAAAAACGCGCCGAATCCTGGAGCGGCGGCGACCCGGCGTTCAGCCGCAAGATGGGCGAGCGCGGGTGGCTGGGCATGATGTGGCCGAAGAAATACGGTGGCCACGAACGATCCGCGCTGGAGCGTTACGTCGTGCTGGAGGAGATGTTGGCTGCTGGCGCGCCCGTTGGGTATCACTGGGTGGCGGAGCGGCAGAGCGGTCCGAACATCCTGAAAAACGGAACACAGGCGCAGCGCGACCTGATCCTGCCGCGCATCGCCCGGGGTGAATTATGCTTCTGCATCGGCATGAGCGAGCCTGATTCCGGATCCGACCTGGCAGCCGCACGGACGCGGGCGGAACGGGCGCAGGGCGGGTGGCTGGTGAACGGGACGAAGGTTTGGACGTCCAGCGCGCACAAGGCCGACTACATGATCCTGTTCTGCCGCACCGGGGCGAAGTCGGATGACGACCGGCACGCCGGGGCCAGCCAGTTCCTGGTGGATATGAAGCAGGCACAGCAGGGCGGCATGACGGTGCGCCCGATCATCGACATGCACGGCGAACACCACTTCAACGAAGTGTCGATCGAGGATTTGCTGCTGCCCGAGGACGCGCTGCTGGGCAAGGAAGGGGATGGCTGGAAGCAAGTCACCGGCGAGCTGGCGTTCGAGCGCAGCGGGCCGGACCGGTTCCTGTCGTCCTTTACGCTGCTGGTGGAATTGGTGCGCGAGCTTGGCCCGGCCGCGCCGGAGCGGGCGGCGGTGGCAATTGGCCGCATCACGTCGCACATCCTGGCGCTGCGCAGGCTATCCCGCTCGGTGGCGGGTATGCTGCAGAACGGGGAAGACCCGGCGCTGCAGGCCTCGCTGGTGAAGGATTTAGGCAATTCCTTGGAACAGGAGATGGTGGAGATCATCCGCCTGCTGACCGATGCAGAGCCGACGGAGGCGGAGGGCAATCCGCCGTACTCCGTGGTGCTGGCGCATCTGATCCTGACGGCGCCCTCCTTTTCGCTGCGCGGCGGCACGCGGGAGATATTACGAGGCATCATAGCCAGGGGGCTTGGACTGCGATGAGCGACGTTCGGGTTACGAATGAGGGGCATGTGGGCATCGCGGAGATCTGCCGCGCGCCGAACAACTTCTTCGACATCGCGCTGATCCGCGATATCGCCGCGGCGTTCGAGGGGTTCGAGGCCGATAGCAACATTCGCTGCATCGTATTGGTGGCGGAGGGGAAGAATTTCTGCGCCGGGGCAGATTTCAGCTCCCCCGCGCGCAACACTGTCGGGGATCGGCAGGGCGGACATCTGTACCAGCAGGCAGTGCGGCTGTTCCGCTGCGGCAAGCCGATCGTGGCGGCGGTGCAGGGTGCGGCGGTGGGCGGTGGGCTGGGCCTGTCGCTGGTGGCGGATTTCCGCGTCGCCTCACCGGAGTCGCGCTTTACCGCCAACTTCAATCGGCTGGGGTTTCATCCGGGATTCGGGCTCAGCATCACGCTGCCTCGGCTGGTGGGGGAGCAGATGGCCGCCATGCTGTTCTATACCGGCCGCCGGATCGGTGGCGAGGAGGCGCAGCGGATCGGCCTGGTGGACGTGCTGGTGCCGTCCACGGAGTTGCGCAGCGCCGCCATGGCACTGGCAACGGAGATTGCGGCCAGCGCGCCGATCGCCGTCAGTTCCACCCGTGCGACGCTGCGTCGTGGCCTGGCGGACGCCATCACCGCCATTACCGACCACGAGTTGGAAGAACAGCAGAAGCATTTCGAGACGGCGGACTTCAAGGAGGGCGTGAAGGCCATGTCCGAGCGGCGCCTGCCGGTGTTCGAGGGCAAATGAGCGTGGTGGACCCGGCGCTGGCCGCCGCCGTTGCCGCCAAGCTGGTGGCGCGCAAGCAAACTCTTGGCGTGTCGGAATCCTCGGCTGGCGGGCTGATCTCGGCGGCGTTGCTGGCGGTGCCGGGCGCGTCGGCGTTCTATATCGGCGGCGGCATCATCTACACCGGCACGGCGCGGGAGGGGCTGTTGGGAGTCACCCCCGCAATGATGACAGGCATTCGGTCCGCCACCATCCCGATGTCCCGCCTGTTGGCGGCAACGGTGCGCAGCAAGATGGGTGCGGATTGGGGCCTGGCGGAAACGGGGGCCACGGGGCCGACTGGCAACCGGTATGGCGACGCCGCCGGGCATTGCTGCCTGGCCGTGACTGGGCCGAAGGAGATGGATCGCGTGCTGGAAACCGGCTCGCCAGATCGGGCAGCGAACATGGTCGCGTTCGCCAACGCCGCTCTGGCCTTGCTGGGGGAAGCGCTGGACGCCGCCTAGCCAGCCGACGCAGGATTGGGGGCACATCGCCAGAAAGGTGAGCCCCCCATGCAGCCACGCGACCGCGCCCCGTATTCCGCCATCGTCGACCGGCCACCGCTGCGGCTGCCCGAGGGTGTGCGACTGGTCATCTGGACGATCGTCAATCTGGAGGTGTGGGACATCACCCGCCCGATGGCCCGGCAGGTGCTGCCCGCGCCCACCGGGCAGGTATTGCTGCCGGACGTGCCAAACTGGGCGTGGCACGAATACGGCATGCGCGTCGGTTTCTGGCGGTTCCATGCGCTGTATGAACGGCTCGGGATCCGCCCGACTTGCAGCATCAACGCCCGGGTTTGCGACGATTACGAGCGTGTGGCCGCCGCCGCACGTGATTCTGGATGGGAATTCATGGGACATGCCTGGGAACAGATGCCGATCCACAAGGTGGACGACCAGCGCGGCATGATCCATCGCACGATGGACCGGTTGCAGGATTTCACCGGCATTCGCCCGCGCGGCTGGCTGGGCCCGGGGCTGACCCAGACGGCGGAAACGCCGGACCTGCTGGCCGAGGCCGGCGTGAAGTACATCGGCGATTTCGTGTGGGACGACGAGCCATCGCGCATCCGCACAACCCATGGTGAGTTGGTTACACTGCCCTACCCGGTGGAGCTCAACGACATTCCCATGATGATGGTGCAGCACCACGAATCGCCCTACTGGGCGCAGCGCGTGCGCGACAGTTTCGACCGGCTGTACCAGGAAGGGGCGGACCGCGCGAAGTTCATGTCGGTCGCGGTCCACCCCTATATCTCCGGCCAACCACACCGGATCAAGTATCTGGAGGAGATCTACGACTACGCCCGCACCCATCCGGGCGTGGTGTTCTGGAATGGCACCGAGATATTGGATTGGTTCGAAGCCACCGCATGAGGCGCATCGCAACGCTGGCGCTTGGGATGGCGCTGCTGGCCACGCCCGCCCTTGCAGCGCGCCGGGAAAGTGCCAGCCATCGGGCCGTGGCGGAGATCGCGCCGGCGCGGATTGCCGTGGGGTCGCAGGGGAGCCTACCGCTCTTCGTGTCGCGGGACTGGTCGCAGCCATTGCCCGGGGTGACCCGCGCAGTGTTGGTGCTGCATGGCCGATTACGGAATGCCGCGACGTATTATCACTCGGCCCTGGCGGCACAGGCCGCGGCGGGGGAAGCCAGGACGACCGCGATTATGATCGCACCGCAATTCCTGGCGACGCGGGATGTGGAAGCGCACCACCTGTCCGCGGATGCGCTGCATTGGACGCTGGAGGGATGGGAGGGTGGTGACCCGGCGGTGGGTCCCTCGCCCACCAGTTCCTTCGCGGCGTTGGATGCCGTATTGGCGCGTTTGGGGGACCGGCGGATCTTCCCGGATCTGCAGCAGGTGGTGATCGCCGGGCACTCCGGTGGAGCGCAGGTGGTGCAGCGCTACGCCATCGCCAGCCAGGCCGACACAGCGCTGGTGCGGGCGGGCATCGCCGTGCGCTACGTGGTGGCGAACCCGTCCTCCTATGCGTATTTCAGCGCGGAGCGGCCGCTGCCCGCCATCGCCGCCTGCCCCGGGTTCAATGACTGGAAATACGGCATGGACAATCGTCCGGCTTACCTGTCCGAGCCCAACCCGGCGGGTCTGGAGCAGGGCTATGTGGCACGCCGGGTGATCTACCTGTTGGGCACGCTGGATACCGATCCGAACCAAACCGCCCTGGACAAAAGCTGTATGGCGGAGGCGCAGGGCGCGTATCGCTACGCCCGTGGCCACTCGTATTTTACCACCATGCAGCGCCGCGACGCCGGCACGCCGCACCATAGTCTGTGGGACGTGCCGGGCGTCGGCCATAATGGCGACCAGATGCTCACCTCCCCCTGCGGCCTGCACGCGCTGTTCGACGTGCCGGGTTGCGGCTAGTGCGCGTCGGCGGTGGGCGCCTTCGGGGCGGCGACCTTGCGCATCAGCGGCACCATGATCGTGGCGAACACGAAGCATAGGCCGACTGCTATGAATGCATCTGCGTAGGTGAGCGTCTGTGCCTCCCGCATGGTGAGCGACCATAGTTGCTGCATGGCCGCTAGATGGCCATGAACGGCATCACCGCCCAGCGCTGCGGTGTTGGCGCGGGTGGCGGTGGCCAGCATGTCGGTGGCGGCCACGTTGTTGCTGTTCAGGTGTTCAGCCAGGCGCAGGAAGTGTAGGTTAGTTCTATCGTTCAGGATCGTGCCGCAGCCGGCGATGCCGATGGCGCCGCCCAGATTTCGCATGAGGTTGAACAGGCCGGACGCCAGCTTCAACCGGTCTGGCGCCAGGCCGCCCAGGGTGAGCGTGACGGTGGGCGCCACCGCGAATTGCTGGGCAAAGCCGCGCAAGGCCTGGGGCAGCAATAATTCCCGGCCGCTCCAATCATGCGTGATCCAGGTGAACTCGTACATGCTGGCGGCGAAGCAGATGAAGCCGAACATCATGATCCAGCGCAGATCATACCGCTTGGCGAGGAAGGTGTAGACCGGGATGGCCGAGATCTGGAACAAACCGGTCGAAAAGACTGACCATCCGATCTGTTGCGCGCTCAATCCCCGCACGGTGGCCAGGAATAGCGGCGTCAGGTAGATGGTGGCGAAGATGCCGATGCCGGTCAGGAACGAGAACAGGCAGCCAAGGGCGAAATTGCGGTCCTTCAGGGCACGCAGATCCACCACTGGGCGGACGAACGATAGGCTGCGCCAAATGAAGATGACGCCGCTGACACCTGCGATCCAGGCGGTGGTGCGAATGGTGCCGTCATCCAGCCAGCCCCAGCGCGGCCCCTCCTCCAGCGTGTATTCCAGTGTGCCCAGGAACACCGCCATGAAGGCCATGCCGATGTAGTCGGCGCCGCGCAGCAGCAACAAGTTCGGCTTGTCCACCTTTACCAGCATCGGCACGACAATCGCGACGAAGATGCCGGGCACGAGGTTGACGAAGAACAGCCAGTGCCATGAATAGTTGTCGGTGATCCAGCCGCCCACCGTTGGGCCCAGTGTCGGCGCCAGAGACGATATCGCCCCTACGGTGGCCGCGGCGATCACGCGTTGTGGGCCGGTGAAGTAGATGAAGGCGGTGGTGAACACGGTCGGGATCATCGACCCACCCAGGAAGCCCTGCAGCGCGCGAAACGCGATCATGCTTTCGATATTCCACGCCCATCCGCACATGAGGCTGGTCGCGGTGAATCCCACGGCGGATGCGCAGAACAACCAGCGCGTCGACATGACGCGGGATAGCCAGCCCGAGAGCGGGATGACGACGATTTCCGCGATCAAATAGCTGGTTTGCACCCAGGCGGTTTCATCCATGCCGGCCGACAAGCCGCCGCCGATGTCGCGTAACGAGGCGGAGACGATCTGGATGTCCAGCAGCGCGATGAAGAAGCCAACGCACATCGTGCTGAAGGCGAAGATCTTGGCGCCCTGGCTCATCTCCCCCGGCGCGGTGACCGCGGGGGTCATTCCGCACCGCCCCGGCTATCCACCGATGCCGTCACCGACAGGCCGGGGCGCAGCCGGCCCAGGACCGAACCCTCGCCATCCAGGGCGATCCGCACGGGGACGCGCTGGACGATCTTGGTGAAGTTACCGGTCGCGTTTTCCGCCGGTAGCAGACTGAATTGCGCGCCCGTGGCCGGCGCTAGGCTGACCACATGGCCGTGAAACACCTGGCCCGGCAGCACATCGGCCACCACGCTGGCGGATTGGCCGGGGCGCATGTCGGCCAACTGGCTTTCCTTGAAGTTCGCGTCGACCCACAGGCCGCGCGCCGGCACCACGGAGACCAGTTGCGCGCCGATCGTGGCATAGGCACCGGCGCGGGCGCTGCGGTTGCCGATCGTGCCATCCACCGGTGCGCGCAATTCGGTGTAGCCTACGTTCAGTCGCGCCATATCGCGATCTGCCATCGCACCCGCCAACCCGGCCTGGATCTGCCGGCGCTGGGAGTCGATCACATCCAGTTGCCGGGTCGCGGCGTCCACGGCGGCCCGCGCCTCGGTATCCTGGGCATTGGCCTTCTTGCCATCGGCATCGGCCTGCTGGAACCGCTGGACGGAGGCGAAATTGTCTTGCGACAATTGGCGATACCGCTCCACATCGAACCGAGCGCGCGCGATCTCCGCCGCGGTCGCGGTCAGTTTGGCCTGCGTCTGGGCGATCACCGATACTTGCAGTCGCCGGGTGGCGTCTAAATTGGCCAGCGCTGCTTGCTGCCCTGCAACCGCCGCCTCCGCCTTGTCCAGGGCGGCGCGGTAGTCGCGATCGTCTAGCTTCACCAGTAGATCGCCGGCGTGGATGTTCTGGTTGTCGGTGATCGGAACCTGCGCGATGAGCCCGGAAACCTTGGGCGCGATCACCGTTACGTCGCCGCCGACATAGGCGTCATCCGTGCTTTCGATGAACCGGCCGTTGGTCCACCAATCACGGCCATACTTCCCGCCCGCGGCGCCGGCGAGCAGCACCACTCCGGCGATCAGCAGCGTGCGCTTGGACATATGCCGCGTCGTGGGGCGCGCCACGGAATTTGCGTCTCGGGTCATAACCTGGTCGCTCATGGGTTGGCTCCCTTCTGGGCATAGCGGGTGCGGATGCGGGGATTGGCCGCCGGGCCGGCGGCTGTGCGGAAGGCGGGGCGTGCCAACGGGCGGCCAGTGGCACGGTCGACCAGCACCGGGTCGGCCCGCTCGCCAGTTTCGGCGTCGATCACGACGACGCTCTCACCCTCGGGCGCAAAATGCTTGTTGCCCCAGGCAAGCAGCGACCAGATGACGGGCTGGAAGTCCCGCCCGCTCTCGGTCAGCACGTATTCGTTGCGGGGTGGTCGCTCGCTATAGCGCCAGCGCTGCAGCAGGCCGTCCTTCACCAGCGCGGCCAGGCGGCGCGTGAGCATGGTGGGGGCGATGCCGAGGCTCTTCTGGAACTCGTCGAACCGGGAGAGGCCGTAGCAGGCGTCGCGCAGGATCAGGATGCTCCACCAATCGCCCACGCGCGCCACGCTGCGGACGATGGGACATTGCTGCTCCGGGCCGGGGGAAAGGGTGTTGGGCGGCATCGGACTAATCGGTCACTTCCATTTCGATAGTGACTAGCTAATCTTGTTACTATCGGAATGCAAGTCTCTCGTTGAGGCTCCCTTGCTGCGGCTCCGGCGCACTGTCATCCTTTCCGCATCAGCATCGGAGACCGCCGTGAAACGACGCACCCTGCTAGGCACGGCAGCCGCCGCACTCGCCCTGTCCCGCCCGCATGTGGCGCGCGCCCAGGGGGCCCGGCTGCTGCGGTTCATTCCGCAGGCGGATCTGTCGACGCTGGACCCGCATTGGAACACCGCCTACGTCACGCGGAACCACGGTTTCATGGTGTTCGACACGCTGTATGGCGTGGACAGCGCGTATCGCGTGTCGGGCCAGATGGTCGCCGGGCACACGACCGAGGATAACGGCAAGACCTGGACACTGACGCTGCGGCCCGGGATGACCTGGCATGACGGCACGCCGGTGCTGGCCCGCGATTGCGTCGCCAGCCTTCGCCGCTGGGGCACGAAAGACGCGTTCGGCCAGGTATTGATGGCCGCCACCGACAGCCTGACCGCGCCCGACGACCGGCGTATCGTGTTCCGTTTGAAATACCCGTTCGCCCTGCTGCCGGATGCGCTGGCCAAGACAGGGGTCTACATGCCCGCCATGATGCCGGAGCGCCTGGCGAAGACCGACCCGACCGTGCAGGTGACCGAAATGGTCGGCAGCGGCCCCTTCCGCTTCAAGGCCGATGAACGGGTGCCCGGCGCCCGCGCGGTGTACGAGCGGTTTGCCGAATACGTGCCGCTGGCGTCTGGCACGCCCAGCGGTACGGCCGGGCCGAAGATCGTCAACCTGGACCGCGTCGTGTGGAACACCACGCCCGATCCGGCGACCGCCGCCGCCGCGTTGCAGGCGAATGAGACCGATTGGTGGGAATTCGCCAGCGCCGACCTGGCGCCGTTGCTGCGCAAGAACAGCCAGATCAAGGTCCAGGTGGGTGACCCGGCAGGCCAGGCGGCGCTGCTGCGGATGAATTGGCTGCAGCCGCCATTCAACAATCCGGCGATCCGCCGCGTGGTGTTGAAATCCGTGGTGCAGTCGGAATTCCTGACCGCCATGATGGGCGATGACCGCACGCTGTGGCGGGACAACGCAGGTGCTTTTACCCCCGGCACGCCGATGGCGAGCGACGCTGGGATGGACGCCATTACCGCCCCACGCGATTATGACAAGCTGAAGCAGGAGTTGAAGGACGCTGGCTACAAGGGCGAAACGGTGGCGCTGATCGTGCCGACGGATTTTCCAAACCTGAAGGCGCTGGCCGATGTGGGCGCGGATATGCTGCGCAAGATCGGGATGAACGTGGACTACCAGGCGATGGACTGGGGCAGCGTGCTCACCCGGCGCGCGAAGAAGGATCCGGTGGCCCAGGGCGGCTGGAGCGTTTTCTTCACCTTCAGCGCCGGCACCGACCAGATGACCCCGGCCACCCAGTTGATGATGCGCGGCAATGGCGCCAATGCCTGGTTCGGCTGGCCGGACGACCCGAAGCTCGAGGAGTTACGCAGCGCCTGGTTCGCCGCGCCCGATGTCGCCGCGCAGCAACAAGTGGCGGCGCAACTGCAGCTTCGCGTCTTTGACACCGTGCCATTCGTGCCGCTGGGCCAGTATTTTCAGCCGACCGCATACCGTACGAGCCTTAGCGATATCCTCAGTGGGTTTGCCCTATTCTGGAATGTGAAGAAATCTGCATGAGCCTGGAATTCATCCCGTTTGCCACACTACCCATCACCCCCTGGCGCAATGCCGCCGGGCGCCGCGCCAATGTTGCGTCCGAGGCGCATTGGAATGTCGGGTTTGCCTGGCTGGATGTGGATGCCCCATTCTCCCACTACGACGGCACAGATCGGACGATCACGCTGATCGACGGGCCCGGCTTCGCACTGGAGTTCGTGGGGTATCCGACGTTGCGCGTGGACGAGCGCTATCGCCCGTCCGCCTTCGATGGCGGCTGGCCGACGGAGTGCAAGTTGCTCGGCGGTCCAGGCATGGTGCTCAACGCGATGACGGCCCGGGCCACCGCCCGGCACAGCGTGCGGATTATCCGGGATGCGTTGCATATCCCGCAAACGGCGCCCGATGATGCGGCGGCGTTCTTCCTGGTGCTGTTGGCGGGCGAGGCGACGATTACCGCAGGGGACGACGTTGCGGTGCTGCAGCCGCGGGACGCAGCGCGAATTAGCGGGCGGTTTTCGCTTCAGGGCGTAGGCGAGTTGTGCCTGGCCCTGATCACGATCGGCCCCCGCTAGACGTGATGTGCTAGGCGGGCACGGCCTGCGGCACGGCGCCGGGGCCGCGCTTCTTCTTCCCGCCGCCGCCGCGTGGACCGTTGAATGGCGGCCGCCACGTCCCGTCGCGCAACATGTCAGCGACCGCGAGCGCGATCTGCCCCCGCAGGCTGGAGGATGGCTGCACGCCCTCGATGAAATCCACCTGCGCCGGGCGCCAGCGGGTTTTGGACACATCCGACCCGGTAGACAAATTGACTCGGGCACAGCCATGCTCGATCGCCCACTTGATCGCCTCGGCCACCACGGTGGTCATCACGCTGTATTTGCCCCAGGCCGGGTCGTAGCCGGAGTAGTAGAGGTATAGCTCCCCCTCATAGGTAAATCCGATGCGCATCGCGACGGCTTCGCCAGCGATCTTCAGCGCGAAGATCCGCACGTTGCCCGCGGCGGCCATGTCCGCGACGTATTGGGTGATGAACGCCCGCGCCTCGGGGGCGGCGAACACGTTGATGTGGTGGATGGTGCCATCCAGTTCGGACCGCATGGCGTGCATGTCCAACAGCCGGGCAAACGCGACATTGACCTCCGCCGGGTCGCTGATGACGGCGATCTCGTGCTCGTGCTTGTCCCGCGCCAGCGAGTTGTAGCACTTGCGCAGCGCCTCCTTCATGTTGCGCGGCAGGCCGGATTTCAACGTTTCCCAGTTTTCCGGCAGCGGCAAATAGAAATCCTGCAGTTCGCGCGTCGGTCGAAACTTCGGGATGGCCGGCGGTCGGGTGCCCGGCAGGCCGCGCCATTGCACCCAGTCCCATTCCCGCGTGGTTTCCAGATGGTCCACCAGCGCGTTCAGCGCATCGTTTTGCCAACCGTCGCGACAGATCATGCCACGGATCTCGGTCACGTTGCTGTCCGCACCCAAAAACTGCAGCTCCCGCGTGCGAATTGGCAGATGTGCCGGGCGATGGGTCAGCATCATCGGGGCCACGGCGACCAGCCGGTGGGAGGCATCGCGAACGGTGTACAGCCGCAATTCGTCCCGTACCTTCATGCCGCTACGGCGAAAATTCTGCCACCACATGCGGTGCCAAGCCGAGGATTGGAACGGCGTGCGGGGCATGGATCCCATCTCCATCGCATCCCATTCCGCCGCCAGCTTGCCGAATGCATCCTCGTGCGTCGCCGTTTCGATCATCAACATCATGCAAGCCCCAGCCCTTTTGCCAATAATTTGAGTGTCATAAACTCCGCCGCGCCGCGTTGCGCGCGATAGCGGCCCTGCAAGCGTTCGTAGCTTTCCAGCAGCATCTGTTCGCGACCCGGCTGGCGCATCAGCGATGGTCCGATGCGGTAATGCAGCGCCGGCCGATCCAGAAACTGAACGCCGCCGTGGCGTATGGCGCGCATGTAGAAATCCACATCCTCCACCAACGGCAGACCCGGGTCGAACCCGCCCAGCGCCGTCACGTGCGACCGGCGAAGCAAGCCGGCGCTACAAACCAACAGCGTAGGGCCGAACAGCATAGCCGCAGTGAATGCCCAGCGATGGCCCAGCCGGGCGCAACGCCGGGCGCGGTGCGCTGCGTGGCCAAAATACTCGCGCTGGTGCTGGATCTCCGCCTGGTCGACGCCGAATGGTTCGATGGCGCCGAACACCACACCCAAATCCGGGCGGTCGGCGAAGGCGGCCAGGCAGGCGGCGTAGTAGCCATCCGCCACAAGGTCGTCATCGTCCAAAAAATGGATCAGCGCGCCGCGGGCCAGGGCCACGCCCATATTGCGGGCGACGGCGGGACGGCCGTCGCTGGGGCGGCGATTGGCGACATAGCGGACGCGTGGGTCATGCAGGCGGTCGATCGCGCCAGCGGCGGTATGGCCCGGCGAGTCGTCCACGACGATGACCTCGACCGTGGCACCGGCTTGGTCCAGCGCGCTCTGCACTGCCTCCAGCAGGGTGCCTGGCCGGTTGCAGGTCGCGACCACGACGGAGATGTCGGGGATTGCCCGGCGATCGACCCTCGACCCAGGCTGGGCAAGGGATGGATCATCCCGGCGTGCAGGCGCATCCGTGGTTATCGACACCTGGTCTTCTCCTGAGCAACTCGCCGCCACTAGTGAAACGAGAATAGTCTCATTAACTGGATAAGACGTTAACGGCAGGAGAGAGTCTGCAGGGGTCGGTTTTTAAGGGTTAGTCCGCCGGGTTAGCATGCCACGCGATACACCGCTTCCCTGTAGCAGGGATCGATGAGGTAGATCGTGATCTTGCCGATATGCTCAAGCGCGGAACCGGCCTCTTCCCGCGGCATCTTCACATTCGCCATGGCCTTTTCCAGATACTGCGCCGGGTAGGTGTCGCGGGTGTGAACTGGCGCAGCCTGGTGCGCGTGGTCATGCGCCCTTCCCTCCCGTGACGCGGGGCGACAGGTCCGCCGCCTTGCGCACGAAATCCAGCGGGCCGCTGAAGTCGAAGCTGTTGTACACCGCGGCAAGATGGTTGAAGTGTGGCGCCTGGGCGAATTGCGCGAAGGTCAGCCGGTGCCCGGCGTAGTCCGAATTCAGCAAATCGCGCGCGAAGGCCAGGATCTTCCGCCGGTCATCGGACTGCCAGCTTTGGTTCAAGGTGTAGAATTTGCGCAGCCAATCGCCGGAACCCTCCGCCTCGAACGAGGCCACGTTCGGCGTGACGCAGATTTGGCCGCCGCAGAGTTCACGCGCGACGTGCATCATCACCGGCAATTGGGAACAGGCGAACACCCGCCCGGCATACAGCATCGATTGATGCGGCATCAGCAACCCCGCCGGGCTGCGCTGCGCCATGGCGATGGACGCGGTCAGATGGGCGTTGATCCCCTCCCGGTAGCAGACGAGGTCGGCGATCTTCTCCCGCACGCCTTGCAGTTTATCGAGGCCGGTCTGCTGCGCATTCCACAAGGCGGCGCCAATCATCATGTCGGCCACGTACATCAGCCGCAGCACGTAGGGGAATGCGGAGTAGCGATGCAGCGTGCCGCGAATGAACTGGGCGGCGCGGGTGTGGCGATAGAAAAACACGTCCTCCCACGGGATCAGCACGTCGTCGAACACGACCAGCGCCTCCACCTCGTCGAACCGGTTGGCGAGCGGATAATCTTCCACCCGGCCCTTCCCGGCGAACCCGGCGCGGCAGATGTGCTTCACGCCGGGTGCGCCCATCTTGACGATGCAGCCGACCGCGTAGTCGGACATCGCGTCGTTCACCCAGGCCCCGTAGGTCGGCTTGAGGAACGCCTGATCGGCATAAGGGGCGGCGGTTTCGTATTTGGCGCCGCGGATGATGATGCCGGCATCGGTTTCCCGCGTCACATGCACCATCATGTCAGGGTCCTGCTCCTGCGGGGCCTGGGACCGGTCGCCCTTCGGATCGGTATTGGCGGAAACGTGGAACACATCGGTATCGCGCACGGCGGCAATGTGGCGATCGATATTGTTGGCGAATTGCGGATCGATCTCTGCCAGGACATCCCGGCCATCCTGCAGGGACCACATTTCGCCCACCGTTTCATCGCCGACCCGGGTGACGACGCCGCGGATGTCCTGCAGCACCGTGTCGATGCCGGCGATCTTGTCGGTCCAGTCCTTGGTTTCAGTCGGCGGTTTGTTGAAGATGGACTTGCGCTCGCCGGCCTCGATATAGGTCAGCGTGTCCTGATGCTCCCGTTCGAGCGCCATGTCGTACATGCGGGCCTTCACGTCGATGATCGGCTTTAGCGCCGGGTGGGTGGTGACGTCGCGCACCCGCACGCCATCGACCCAGACCTCGCGGCCATCGCGCAGGCCGTCGCGATACTCGTTGCCGCTGCGAATCATGAGCCCGCCCTCCGTTGCACAGCCATCGTGCAACGGAGAGGCGGGCTTGTCATGCCCGCTTGCGGCTACATCGTTTGGCCGCCGGCGGCGAGGATCTGCTGGCCGTTCACCCAGCCGGCCATGTCGGATGCCAGAAACACGGCGATCTTGGCGATATCGTCCGGCTGCCCGATCCGCCCCAGCGGCGTCATGGCCGCGACTTGCTTGGCGAAATCGCCGTCGATGAAGCCGAGTGCGGTAGCGCCTTCCGTCTCCACCATGCCGGGGTTGAGGCTGTTGACCCGGATCTTGCGGGCGCCCAACTCCTTGGACAGGGAGATGGTGATGGAGTCGACCGCACCCTTGGTGCCGGAATAGATGGCGCTATTGGGCGGCGCCATTGTCGCGACCACAGAGCCGATGTTGATGATCGACCCGCCCTCCGGCCCAAATAGCGGCAGCGCCGCCTGGGTGGACAGCAGCAGGCCCAGCACGTTGAGGCCGAACTGACGGTGGAATTCCTCGGCGGTTACCTGTTCCAGCGGCATCATGGCGTAGACGCCCGCATTGTTCACCAGCACGTCCAGCCGGCCGAATTGCTCGCGGATGGCGGCGTAGACGCGGGTGATGTCCTGCTGCTTGGAGAAATCGCCCTGCAGCGCCACGGCCTTGCCACCGGCTGCTTGGATCTCGGCCACCACTTTGTCGGCGCCGGCTTTGCTGGACGAGTAGTTCACGGCGACAGTTGCGCCAGCCTGCGCGAGTGCCTTTGCGATGCCGGCGCCGATGCCCTTCGAGGCGCCGGTGACGAGGGCGATCTTGTTTGCCAGTAGGCTCATTGTCTTGGTCCTTGCTATCGGGTTCAGGCCGCGAGCCGACGCTGCCGCAATGTCGGGAACAGCTCGCTCGGGTCTGGCCGATGGGTGTA
>NZ_LMUY01000045.1:164534-190505 GCF_009765685.1 Acidisphaera sp. L21
GGTCTGCGTTGACGCTGGGCAAGTCGACGCCAAGCTGCTTGTAGATCTCCTGCAAATTCGCCGGCAGTACCCAGCGGAGGCCAAACGCGGCGGCAACTGCGCCGCCCTGGTCGGTCAGGATCGAGAAGCTGAGTTTGTTGTCCCGCTCTGATTTCCGGCTATTGGCGGCGGTCTGCTGCGATATCGCCAGCAGATCGCGCCCATACCCCGGATCTGCGCCGCATTCTCCTCTAGCGCCTGAAGTTCGGTGTTGCAGTAGGGACACCAGGCGCCACGGTAGAAGGTGACGACCAAGGGCCCGTGCAAGAGCAGGTCCGCCGAGGCGACGAGTTTGCCATCCGGGTCCGGCAGGATGAAGGAGGGTGCTCGGTCACCTGCCTTCACGGCGCGCTCGGCCTGGCCCGTGGCGATCAGCGCGTCGGTGCCGCCGTCCATAATGGCGCGGATATCCGCCGGCACCTTGGCGACGAAGGCCGCCTTGATGGAATCGAGTTTGTCTTGCAGCGCCATGACGGCCTCCTGAACTGAGGCGGAAGATCGGGCATGTCGGGCCGGGGCAGTCGCGTCCGGTGTGGAGAATGTTCTATTTGCCGTAGACATGAATGACCGGCTGACGGCTCTGCGGCTATTCGTGCGCGTGGCGCAAACCGGCAGCTCGGACGGATCGCCGGGTCACGTCGATGCGGTGGAGGGGCGGCTGGTAGTGACGGCGAATGAGGGCGTGGTGGTGGCCGCGCTGGCCGGGCCGGACATCATGACCGCCGCGGCCGGCGGCTGCACGAAAGAGGTCGCGGCCGGCCAATTGGTACGACTGCTGCCGGACTGGGATATGGGATCGGTCGAACTGCATGCCGTGTTCGCCAGTGGCAAGGCGGCCAAACCCGGCGCACGCGCATTCGCGGACTTCCTGGTGGCGAAAATCGGGCGAGCTAGAACGGCACCTCGGCAATGTGCCATAGCACGCCGGAGGGGTCGAAGATGAAGCCGACTTTCAACCCCCAGCTTTGCACCGCCGGGGCTTTCGGTGGTTTCACCCCGAATGCGGCGACGAGTTTGTCCGGGGTATTATTAGCCCACCACGCGTTCACGTCGCGCACCAGGATTTGCACCATGCAATTCTCGGCGGCTTCCTGAACGTAGAAATTCTGGAGAATGAAACTGAAACTACCGAGTTTCAGGATGGCGATATTGTCGTCCTCATGCGTGATCGCGAAACCGAGCGTCTGATAGAACCGCTTCGAAACGTCAAAATCCTTCGCCGGAACGAAGGGCCGCAATGCCAAGATCGGGTCCATGATGCCGGTTCCTTTTTGGGCCTGGTTATTCTGCCGCCAGATCCGCCTCACGCTGCCACCGGCTGCGATAGTCGGGCAAGCCTAGGTTTTCGCGCAGGGTCTTGCCGACATAGGCCGTGCGGGTCATGCCGCGGCGTTGCAATTCCGGTGTCAGCAATTCCACGAAATCGTCGATCCCGTGCGGCAGATGCGTTGGCGTCAGGTTGAAGCCATCGCAGGCGCCACCCTCGGTCCATTCCTCGATCCCGTCCGCCACGTCCTTCGCCGTGCCGACCAGGCGGTAGCCGCCGCCGCCGGAGTGTTCGGTGTAAAGTTGGCGGATGGTCATGTTCTCCGCCTTCGCCTTTTCCCACCATTTATAGGCGAGGCTGCGCACGGGGGCGTTCACCGGCTCCGGCACCGGGCCGTCCACGTCGTAGCCGGATAGGTCGCCCATCTGGTTGTAGATCATGCCGAGGCCGACCACCGGATCGATCAGCTGGTTCAGCGTGGCGAATTTGTCCTCCGCCTCCATCTTGGTGCGGCCGATGACGGCGACCAGGGCGGGCATGATCTTCATGTGGTCCGGATTGCGGCCGCGCTGCGCCACGCGGGCCTTCAGATCGTTGTAGTAGGTACGCGCTGCGCCGATCTCCAATGCGGAGGAGTACACCACGTCGGCATATTCGGCGGCGATCTCGCGCCCCTGCTCTGCCGCGCCGGCCTGCACGATGATGGGGCGGCCTTGCGGTGTGCGCTTCACGCTCAACGGGCCGCGAACGGCGAAATGCTTGCCCTTGTGGTGCAGGGTGTGCAGCTTGGCCGGGTCGTAGAAACGGCCGCTCGCCTTGTCGTGCAGGAAGGCGTCTTGCTCCCAGCTATCCCACAGGCCGGTAACGACCTCCACGAACTCCGCCGCGCGTTCGTAGCGCGTGTCGTAGTCCAGATGGGCGTCGCGGCTGAAATTCCACGCCTCCTGCTGGGACCAGGACGTGACGACGTTCCACCCGGCGCGGCCGCCGCTGATCTGGTCGAGCGAGCCGAATTTGCGCGCGATGTGATACGGCTCGTTGTACGTGGTGGAGGCGGTGGTCACCAGGCCGATATGTTTGGTCATCGGCGCCAGGGCCGATAGCAGGGTCAGCGGCTCTAGTTCGACATTGCGGTTGGAGCGTTCCAGATATCCCGGCGGATCGTCGTTGGCGCGCACGCCGATCCCGTCGGCGAAGAACACCATGTCGAACATCCCACGCTCGGCCTGTTGGGCGCAGTGCAGGAAATGGGCGTAGCTGGACGAGGCGTCCGCATCCACCTCCGGGTGGCGCCAGGCGGCGTCGTGATACCCGAGGTAGCGCATCGACAGCCCCAGGGCGATCGGCTTGGCCATGTCAGCCGTACCCCGCCTTGGCCAAGGTGGCGCGGGCCAGATCCATGTCGAACGGGAACGGCTTCAGCATCGCGTGGTCGTATTCGGGGGCGGAGTATGGGATGGGGACGGTGCCGGGTTGGCCGAAGCCGCCGGCCATTTGCTTGATGATGTCATCACGCGGAATGGCGTAGCTGATCGCCTTGCGGATATAGGCAGCGGCCTCCGCCGCGCGTGACGGATCTTTCTTGCCCAGCGGTGTGTCGACGCCGGTGCCGATGATTGGGTGGCGTAGATTGTAGCAGATATGCTGCCACTTGAAGCTGTCGAACCGCAGCACCTTGCCCCAGGACGGATCGATGGTGGAGACGAGCGGCCCCACGTCGTATAGCGGATCGTGCGCGTCGATCTCCCCGTTCTTCAAGGCGCTCAACACCGCATCGGTGCTTTGGATATTCACGACGTAGAAGCTGGTGACGTTGCCCGACGTCTTCTTCCAGTAATTCGGGTTCTTCGTGTAGGCGTAGGCCTTCTTCGTTTGATCATAGCCGCTGGTGATCCAGGGTCCGGTGCCGATGCCGCCCTTGGCGGTGTAACTGCCGGATTTGGTCTTCACCGTGTAGCTGCCCAGCCAGGTATTGGCGGTGTGGCCGCGCATCTGCTCGGGCTTGATCGATTCATAGGCGTGCTTCGGCATGATCGGCACGGCGGACAGCACGTACTCCCGCATCGACATCGCATATTGCGGCAGCGTCGCCGTGATCTGGTGGTCGCCGGTGATCTTGTAGGCGTCCTTGCTGCCAAACACCGCCTCCAGCGCCGCGCGGCTGTCGCTGGCGTAGGCCGGGTTCATGATGGTGTCGAAGGTGAATGCGACGTCGGCGGGGGTGAAGTCCTCACCATCATGCCACTTCACCCCCTGGCGCAGCCCGATCGTCCAGGTCTTGCCGTCGGCGGATTCCTGCACGTTCTCGGCCAGGGAGGGGATGAGCTGCTTCTTTTCCCAGCCGTCATATTCCAGCAATTGGTTGTAGACCGGGCCGCACACGTTGGTGTCATTGTAGCCCTGCCCGTACATTGGTAGCGCCGCTGCGGCCGCGGGCCAGCAGGCGAACGCGGCGGAGGCATCATTGCCGCCACCGGCGATCGTCCAATTCTCCGGCCGCGGGTAGAAGGCGGGGCGGAACGTCGTCGCATCCAGCCCGGACAGCTTCGGGTTGGTGGCGATCAAATCCTCTGGATAGAACAGGATGGTAAGCGGTTCGGTATCGTACCAACGCTTTTGGAACGTTTCCATCGCGGCCTTCTGCACCGCCGGGTCAACGGAACCGGCGTAGTCCGCCACGGCTTTGTCGATCACCGGGTCTTCCAGGTAATAGTAGTTCTGGCCAGCCGGCGGCAGCATCTTGCTGGAAAATAGCTCGTTCGGGGTGGGTTTGACGGAGGAGTAGTAATAGCGCTCCAGATATATATCCCAACCGCCATCCGGATAGGTTTTGCCATCGCCCTTGTTGCGGCGCGGGTAAATGGAGGTGAACGGGACGTAGGAGGGTACGACCTCGATCCCCAATTGCGACATCTGCCGGGCGGATAGGGTGCCCCAGGCCATGCGGGCGGCCTGGTTGTTGGGGATCATATAATAGAGCTTGAAGAACGGCGCTGCGGCCCGGGCGACGAACGGCATGGCAAGTGGGGCGGCCAATGTGGACGCTGCCGCGCCTTTGAGGATCGTCCTACGGCTGGGCCCGGTCATACGCTGTTCCTTCGCTGATGCGGGGGAATCCACCCTCCCGCCCCGGCGCTGTCAACGCTTTTCGCCTTGGCGGGCAGCGGGGGAACCCCCTAGGCTGCCATCATGCAGTGCAGTAGATCAGCGCCGGGCGCGGCGTGAGCGGGGGTTTGCGGTTCATCGGTCGCCGGGCGGCCTTCGCCCTGGTGCTGGTTGTCGGCGTCAGCGCCATCGTGTTTTTCCTGGTCAATGCCATCGGCAACCCGATCGCGATGTTGATCTCGGGCCAGCCGAACGCGACCGAGGACCAGATCGCGGCGCTGACCGCGTATTACCATTTGGACCAGCCGGCCTGGCAGCGCTACCTGGCCTGGCTGGTCCGCCTGGCGCATTTCGACCTCGGTAGCTCGATTACCTATAATCAGCCCGTTTGGCAGATGCTGTATGTCTGGGGCTGGGAGACGCTGAAGATCCAGATCCCGGCGATCATCATTTCCATCCTTATCTCCATCCCGCTGGCGATGACGGCGGCGCGGCGGCAGAACTCTCGTAGTGATATGTCGATCATGGCCGGCTCGCTGCTGGGCCATGCGATGCCGACATTCCTGATGGGGATCGTGCTGATCCTGGTCTTCGCCTACTGGTTGGGATGGGTGCCGTCGTATGGCGCCTACTCGCTGCGCGCGCCGGCCTGGCATAGCGTGTTCCTGGACGGGCTGTGGCACATGGTGCTGCCGGTGGGCATGCTGACGGTGTTCAATACCGCGACCTTTACCCTGCTGTTGCGCGCCAGTCTGATCGACGTGTTGCGGCAGGATTTCGTCGTGGCCGCGCGCGCCAGCGGTCTGCCGGAGCGGCGCATTCTGTACGGCCACGCGCTGCGCAACGCTTTCATCCCGGTGCTGACCTATCTTGGCATCGCCTTCGGTCTGATGTTGGCCACGGCGCCGGTGACGGAGACGGTATTCACCTGGCCGGGGCTCGGCTTCCTGTACATCAATGCCATCCAGCAACTGGATTATCCGGTAATCATGGGTGAAACCGTCGTCATTGCCGTGATGTTGGTGGGGGCGACGCTGTTGACGGACATCGCCTACGTGGCGATCGACCCGCGCATCCGCATCGGATGAGGCGCTTTCACCGACAGGGCATGCTGCGCCAAGGGTTGCGGCGGCTGGTGCGTACGCCGGCGGGGATATGCGGATTGGTGTTGGTGGGCATCGTGGTGCTGGCTGCGCTGGGGTGCCATTGGCTGGCGCCGTTCGACCCGGCGGACCAATCTGCCACCATGGGCATCGGCGCCAATCACGCCCCCGCCTGGTCCAACCCGCTGGGCACCGACCGGCTTGGCTACGACGTGCTCAGCCGCGTGCTGTATGGCGCCCCCACGGCGCTGGCGGTGGGGCTGGGGGCGATGGTGGTGGCCAGCCTGATCGGCGTGGCGGTCGGCGGCATCGCCGGGTATGCGGGCGGCTGGACCGACGAGTTGCTGATGCGGCTGACCGAGTTCTTCCTGGTGATTCCGGTCTTCCTGGTGATCCTGGCGGTAGTGCGGCTGTTCAGCATCGTCGTGGTCGGCACCTGGCTGGAAACCGTGCCGCATTTGAGCCTGATGACGATCATCGTGCTGCTGGGCGTGTTCGGCTGGCCGCCGATCGCGCGGCTGACCCGGGCGGAGTTCCTGCGCCTGCGCCATGCTGAATTCGTGGACGCCGCCCGCTGCATCGGCACCCGCCCTTCGGAAATCGTGGTCCGGCACATCCTGCCGAACGCCATGCCCGGCATCGTGGTGGTGATCGCGCTCGGCATCGGGAGCGCCGTATTGTCGGAGGCGATGCTGTCCTTCCTAGGGTTCGGCGATCCGAATGCGGTCAGTTGGGGCCAATTGCTGTTCTTCAATTACGAGCAGTTGAAGATCGCGCCCTGGTCGTCGCTGGCGCCGGGTATCGCGATCTTCATCACCGTGCTGGGCTTCAACCTGTTGGCGGACGGATTGTCGGACGCATTCAACCCACGGCGCCGGCAGTGAGCCCGATCCTGGAAATGACGGGGCTGCAGGTCTCGTTCGGGCCGTCGCTGGCCGTGGATGGCATCGATCTGCACGTGGCGGCGGACGAGGTGCTGGGGCTGGTGGGCGAGTCTGGCAGCGGCAAGACCATGGCCAGCTTGTCGATGCTGCGTCTGGTGCCGAGCCCCGGCCGCATCACCGCCGGACGCATCGCGTTCGAGGGGCGGGATCTTCTGGCATTGCCGCCCAGCGAAATGGCGGCGTTGCGCGGCAAGCGGATCGCGATGGTGTTCCAGAATCCCGCCCACTCGCTGGACCCGCTGCTGACCATCGGTACCCAATTGGGCGAGATCGTGCGCTGGCACGAGCGCGTCGGCCGGAAGGAGGCGCAGGACCGGGTGGCCGCGCTGTTGCAATCCGTCGGGTTGTCGGACCCGCTGGCCCGGTTGAAGCAATTCCCGCACGAGATGAGCGGCGGCATGAAGCAGCGCGTGTGCATCGCGCGTGCCCTGCTATGCAACCCGGCGCTGCTGCTGGCGGACGAGCCGACCACCGCGCTGGACGTGACGATCCAGGCGCAGATCCTGGACCTGCTGCGGGAGGTGAAGCGTCGCACCCGCACCGCGATGGTGCTGGTGACGCATGACATGGGCGTGGTCGCCCGCATGGCGGATCGGGTGACGGTGATGTACGCCGGCCGCATCTGCGAAACCGCTGACGTCCGCACGCTGTTCCGCGCCCCGCTGCACCCGTATACCACCGCGCTACTGGAAAGCGTGCCGCGTGCCGATCGCACCGCCGCGCGGGTGCGCCTGCCGGTGATCGGCGGCCGCCTGCCCGACGCGCGCCACCCGCCCGCTGGCTGCCGGTTCCATCCACGCTGCCCGGAGGCGATTGCGGATTGCGCGCTGCAAACGCCGATTCCGACCGAGGTCGCGCCGGGCCATATTGTCAGTTGCATCCGGCGCGGTAGCCGGTCCTTGCCGGTGGCGGCGTGAGCACCCTGGTCGAAATCGACGGGCTGACGAAGGAATACCCGCCCGCAAGGCGCAACCATGGTCCCGTGCGCGCGGTGGATCACGTCGGCTTCACGGTCGACGCTGGGGAGACGCTGGGGTTGGTGGGTGAAAGCGGCTGCGGCAAGACTACTGTCGCCCGCACCATCCTGCACCTGACGCCGCCCACCGCTGGGCGGGTGCTGCTGGATGGCACGGACACGGTGGCGGTGCTGCGCGATGGCAGTCGCAAGGATGCGCTGCGGGTGCGCCGGGCGATGCAATACGTGTTTCAAGATCCGCTGCAAGCGCTGAACCCGCGCTGGACTGCGGGGGATGCAATCGCCGAACCGTTGCGCGTCCATTCCCTGCTGCCCCGCGCCGATTGGCAGCGCCGGGTGGAAGAATTGTTGGACCGCGTGGGAATGGAGCCGGCGCATGCCGCGCGTTACCCGCACGAGTTGAGCGGCGGGCAGCGGCAGCGCGTCGGGATTGCGCGGGCGCTCGCAGTGCAGCCGCGCTTTTTGATTTGCGACGAGCCGGTGTCGTCTTTGGACGTGTCGGTGCGGGCGCAGATCCTGAATCTGTTGGGGGATTTGCAGGATGAGTTCGGCCTGGCCTATTTGTTCATCTCGCATGATTTGGCATCGGTCCGCAGTGTCAGCCATCGGGTGGCGGTGATGTATCTGGGTCGCATCGTGGAAATGGCGCCGGCGGATGCGCTGTTCGCCTCGCCGCTGCATCACTATACCGCCGCGCTGCTGGCCGCGGTGCCAGTGCCGGACCCAGACTCGCCGCAGGGGACGGCGGTGTTGGCGGGGGAGCCGCCTTCGGCCACCAACCCGCCGCCGGGTTGCCATTTCCATCCGCGCTGCGCGGCGGCGCTGCCGGTGTGCCAGACGACGGTGCCGCCGCTGGCCGCCGCCGGGGAGGGCCGCGTCGTCGCGTGCCACAACCCACGATGATGCGCGTTGCAATTTTGGGCACTGGCGGCATCGGCTTGTGCGCCGCCGCGGTGCTGTGCGAGGCCGGGCATTCGGTGGTGCTGTGGTCGCCCACGGGGAAGCCGCCGCCTTCCACGCTCATTTCCACTGGCGCCGTGATCGGCACCTTCACGCCCGAGGTCGCGACCGATTGCGCGCAGGCGTTGGCGGGGGCGACGGCGGTGTTGATCGCGGTGCCGGGTTACGGCCATCGCGCGGTGATCGAGGCGATGGGGCCGCATCTGCAACCGGGCCAGGTGGTGCTCTACAGCTCCCACATGTCGTTCGGGGCGCTGTATCTGCAAAGCCTGTTGCAAGCGCGCGGGGTGGAGTGCCCGATCGTCGCCTGGGGGACCACCGTCGTCACTGGTCGTCGCATTGGGCCGGGGGCGGCGCATGTGGGGAATATCCGGTCGCGGCTGGACGCGGCTGTGCTGGGGGACCCGGCGGGGTTGGACACGTGCCGCGCCCTGTTCGGCGACCGGTTCGTGGCGCGGGACGGGCTGCTGCCGATCGCGCTCAGCAACCTGAATCCGCAAAACCATCTGGGGATCGCGCTATGCAACCTGACCCGCATGGAGAAGGGTGAGGCGTGGAAGCAGAACGCCAACATCACCCCGGCTGTGGCGCGGTTGATGCTGGCGCTGGATGCGGAACGCCTGGCCATCGCCGCGGCATTCGGGATCACCGTGCGGACGCTGGAACAGCATTTCCACCTGTCCTTCAACATTGCGCAGACGGATATGGCGACGATGGCGGCCGAGTTGGCCACCCGCGACAGCGACCCGTTCGGGCCAGCCACGCTGCAAACCCGCTACGTGCTGGAGGACATGCCGTTCGGCATCGCGCCGATGCTGCAACTGGCTGCGGCGGCTGGGGTGGCGGCGCCACTGCACGCGGGCGGCCTGGCGGTGATGTCGGCGCTGTATGGGCGGGATCTGGCAGCGGATAATGATCTGCTGCCGCTGGTCGGCGCTCTGGTGGCGGAGTTGCTGGCAGGCTAGCGTTAGCGGGACAGCAACGATTGCCTCGGGGAACGACCATATGAAACGCCGCACGCTTCTCGCCGGCCTTGCCGCAGCACCACTCGCCCGCCCTGCTTTGGTGCGCGCCGCCAGCGCCACCACGCTGAAATTCATCCCGCAGGTAGATCTGTCCTTCCTGGACCCGCATTGGACGACTGCCTACGTCACCCGCAATCACGGGACGATGGTGTTCGACACGCTGTACGGCACCGACGCCAACTTCAACGCGCAGCCGCAGATGGTGGAGGGCCACACCATCGAGAATGACGGCAAGCTGTGGACGCTGAAGCTGCGCGATGGGTTGATGTGGCATGATGGCACTCCCGTCCTGTCCCGCGACTGCGCCGCCAGCATTCGTCGCTGGGCCAAGCGGGACGCGATGGGCGACGCGCTGATGGCCGCCACCGACGAGTTGTCCACCCCCGACGACAAGACGCTGGTGTTCAAACTGAAGCGCCCGTTCCCGCTGCTGCCGGACGCGTTGGGCAAGGCAGGGTCGCCCATGCCGGCGATGATGCCGGAGCGGCTGGCCAAGACGGACGCGTTCACCCAGATCACCGAAATGGTCGGCTCCGGCCCGTTCCGTTACAAGACGGATGAACGGCTGCAGGGCGCGCGCAACGTCTACGAGAAGTTCGAGAAGTACGTGCCGCGCCAGGGGGGCGAGCCGAGCTGGATTTCGGGCCCGAAGATCGTGCATTTCGATCGGGTGGAATGGACTACCATTCCCGACGCCGCCACCGCCGCCAACGCGCTGATCGCGGGCGAGCAGGATTGGTATGAATACGCCGCGCTGGACCTGATGGGCCTGCTGCAGAAGGACAAGAACGTCCGTGTGAGCGTGCCGGACCCGACCGGCATCGTGGAGATGATGCGGCCGAACGCGCTGCAGCCGCCATTCAACAACCCGGCGATCCGCAGGGCGCTGTGGCTAGCGCTGGACCAGGCGAACTTCATGCAGGCGATCACGCCCGACCCGAAGATGTATCACACCCCACTGGGCTATTTCGGCCCCGGCACGCCGATGGCCAGCGAAGTGGGGCTGGAGCCGCTGAAAGGCCCGCGCGACCTGGACAAGGCGAAGCAGGCGCTGAAGGACGCCGGGTATAAGGGCGAACGCGTCGTGCTGCTGGTGCCGACGGATTACGTGACGCTGAAGGCAATGGCCGACGTCGCTGCCGACATGATGAAAAGCATCGGCATGAACGTGGATTACGTCGCCACCGATTGGGGCAACATGCTTCAGCGCCGCAACAACAAGGGTCCCGTGGAACAGGGCGGCTGGTCGCTGTTCGTCACTGGCTGGACCGGGCTGGACTGGGCGAACCCGGCGGGCCATATCGCGCTGCGCGGCAATGGCGAGGCGGGATGGCCCGGCTGGTCCAGCAGCCCGAAGATCGAATCGCTGCGGCAGGATTGGCTGACGGCACCCGACGTCGCGGCGCAGAAGAAGATCTGCGAGGATATTCAGGTGCAGGCGATGCAGGATGTACCTTATTGGCCGCTCGGCGAGTATCTGCAGCCCACCGCCATTCGCACCCGCATCAGCGGGGTGAACCCGGGGTTTGCGACGTTCTGGGATATCAGGCCGGTCTAATGCAAACGGCCTCTCCCACCGGGAGGGGCCGTTCTTGAGCTACACCGGTCGGGTGCCGCACCACTCTGCGATGAAGGCGGCGATCGTTACCGTCGTCTTCTTCAACGCCGGCAGATAGCTGCCTTCGTCGAAGCCGTGATGGTTCTGGCCGACGGGGCCGTAACACAGCGCCGGCATGCGGTGGTACAAGCCGTAGAACCGCGTGTCGTTCACCGCGGTGCTGGTGCGGGCGTCCATGGGCTCGCCGAAAACAGCCTGGTGGGCGCGGGCCAACACGGCCTCGGCCTCGGTGCCGGGTTGCTGGACGAAGCCGTCGGCTTGGAAACCGTTCCATACGACTTCCGGCGGGTTGTTGGCCATGAAGGCGTCGCCCTTTGCCGCCTTTGCCACCACGTCCAGCACGGCTTGGCGCGCGTCGGCCAGGTTCTCGCCGGGCAGCAGGCCGATGCGGCAATCGACCTCGCACCAGGCGGGGGTGGAACTGCCCCAATCGCCGCCGCGGATCACGCCGGGGTTGAACTTGATCGGGTCGGGAACCTTGCCGAACCATTCATCCGACTTGGCCTTTTGGTTCAGGTCCTTGGTGTGCTCGGCCAGCGCCTGCAACAGGGCGTAGGCGGACAGGATCGCGTTGGTGCCGGTTTGGGCCTGGGCCACATGCACGGGGACGCCACGCACGCGCAGGCGGAACCACATGACGCCGACATGGGCACGGGTGATGGTGTTGGAAGTGGGCTCCGGAATCAGACACGCCTCCGCCCGGTAGCCGCGGGCCAGGGTGGAGAGCGCGCCGTTGCCAGTGCATTCCTCCTCCGTCACGGTCTGCAGATAGACGTCCGCGGCGGGGGCTAGCCCGGCGCTGCGAAGCGCGTCCATTGCGAATACCATCGCCGACACGCCCTGCTTCATGTCGCCGGCGCCGCGGCCGTACAGCCAGTCGCCGCGCACCACCGGGTCGTAGGGTGGGGTGGTCCACATGTCGGCTGGGCCCTCCGGCACGACGTCCACATGGCCTTGCACGATCAGGCTGCGTCCGCCGCCAGGTGGGGCGCGGACGGTGGCGACCACCTGCACGTGGTCTTCATACTTCGTGTCCATCACCGGGGAGAAGCCGGGGAGATGGTCCATCGCCACGTCGGACAGGGTGTAGCGATCCACGCTCCAGCCGCGGGCGGCGAATTCGCGGGCGATCCAGTCCTGGCACCGGCCCTCCTGCCCGCGGCGGCTGGGGAAGCGCACCAGGTTCTTGAGCCACTCCACCTGCGCATCCCAATTCGCGTCCACCGCCTGTTGCAGGCGGGTAAGTAGATCCTGATCCGGCATGGCATTATCCCTCTCGTCGGTCATGCGGTAGGGCAGCACGGGGCAACGGGGCTGTCCATGTTAAGCCGGGCTGTCCATGTTAAGAAGGGCCGTGTAGCAAGGCGGTTGGGAGTTCGAACCGCCCCGCCGCAAGGGAGACCGCCATGGCCCGCATGCCGACGAAGGGCGCCAACGCCGCCAGCCACCGGACCGCGCCGTAACCGTGGACATGCCGCAGACGCCGGCCGCCCGTACGCCCTACCTCACCTTCGACCGGCAGGAGTGGGCGGCGTTACGCGCCAACACGCCGCTGCTGCTGTCCGATACGGAGTTGGAGGCGCTGCGCGGGTTGAACGAACCCGTCTCGCTGGACGACGTGGTCGACATCTACCTGCCGCTGTCGCGGCTGCTGAACCTGCATGTCAAGGCGGCGCGCAATCTGGGCAGCGTGGTGGAAAGCGGCTTCCTGGGCCGCCCCAGCCCGTCCACCCCGTACGTGATCGCCGTGGCCGGCAGCGTGGCAGTGGGCAAAAGCACCTTCGCGCGCGTGCTGCGCGCCGCCCTGGCGCGCTGGCCGGATACGCCCCGGGTCGAACTGGTGACGACGGACGGCTTCCTGCATCCGACCCGGGTGTTGGAGGAGCGCGGCCTGATGAGCCGCAAAGGCTTCCCCGAAAGCTATGATCTGAAGCGCATCCTGACGTTCTTGAGCGCCGTGAAGGCTGGGGAACCGGGGCTGCGCGTGCCGACCTACTCGCACGAGGCGTACGACATCATCCCCGACCGCTACCAGGTCATCGACCAGCCGGACGTGCTGATCTTCGAAGGGCTGAACGTGCTGCAGGCGGTGGGCGGCGCGCCCTCGGTCGCGTCGGATTTCTTCGATTTCTCGATCTATCTGGACGCCGAGGCGGAGTCGATCGAGCAATGGTATATCGAGCGGTTCTCCCTGCTACAGCGCACGGCGTTCCAGCGCCCGAAATCGTATTTCCACCACTACAAGGATTTGTCGCCGCAGGAGGCGGAGAATGTGGCCCGGACGATCTGGCGGGAGATCAACCTGCCGAACCTGGCCGGCAACATCCGCCCGACGCGGGAGCGGGCTCGGCTGGTGATCCGCATGGGCCGATCGCACGCGGTCGATGAGATCTGGCTGCGGCGCGCCTGACGGATGGTGGAGCGCGCGATGCGGATCTCGGTCGAACTCATCCCCCGCGGTGAGGCCGAAGTGTTGGCGGACGCAGCGACGGTGCGCGCAGCGCTGCCAGCCGCGAACACCTTCAACATACCCGACCTCATGCGCTTTCCGCTGCGCAGTTGGGACGCATGTGCGCTCGCGCGGTCGGTTCTGCCGGCGGCGATCCCGCATATCCGGGCCATCGATATCCCACCCGGCGATGAGCAGGCATTGGGCGACACGGTGGCCGCCGCCGGGCTGACGGAGGTGCTGGTCATCAAAGGCGACCCTCCGAGTGATATGAGCCGGCACACCTATCCCAATAGCAGCGAGGCCGTAATCCAGCGGCTGAAGCGCCACCACCCGAATTTGCGGGTCTACGCGGCGTTCGACCCGTATCGCCAAGGCTTTCGCGACGAACTGGCCGAGGTGGATCGGAAGCGTGATGCCGGGGCGGACGGCTTCTTCACCCAGCCTCTGTTCGACCTTCGCCTGTTGACGATCTGTGCCGAGATGCTGCGGGGAACGGAGGTTTTTTGGGGCATCGCGCCCGTGCTGGGGGAGCGATCGAAGGCCTATTGGGAAACCACCAATCGCGTGGTGTTTCCGCCCGATTTTTCACCGACGCTGGAGTGGAACCGGGAGTTTGCCCGCGCAGCGGTGGGGTTGATCAGTTCGTTGGCGGCGAACGTCTACTTCATGCCGATCAAGGTGAATTTGGCCAAATATTTCGATGGGCTGCTGGACGGTAATTCGGCCTAACGACTGGCCCGGTCGCCCGGATTGCCTGCCAGGTCATAACAGCCTCGCGCCTTGCCGTGGCGGTGGCGGCAGACGCAGCCCGTGGGATTGTGTATGGGCTGCGCCTCCGCCCCATCTCGGACCCGAACCAGCATGACCGCCGACCAGCCCCTGCCGCGCCTCGTCACCCATAGCGGGAAGTTTCATTGCGACGAGGTGTTCGCCCACAGCGTGCTGCGCCTGGCCCTGGGGCTGCGCACCCCCGGCGTGGATTACGCGCTGGTGCGGACCCGCAAGCCGGATCTGATCGAGGCCGGGGATATTGTTTGGGACGTCGGCAGCCTGTACGACGTCGCCACCAGCCGGTTCGACCACCACCAACGCGGCGCGCCGCTGCGGGCGGACGGTACGCCGTATTCCTCGGCCGGGCTGGTGTGGCAGGTGTATGGGGAGCGGGCAGTTACCGCGATCCTGGCGCCCGGCGACGCGCATTTCGCGCCGCAGATCGCCGCCTCCATCGATGCCGGCATGGTTCATCGGATCGACGAGTTGGACAACGGCGTGTCCGTCAACGGCCCGCTGGCGAATGACTCGCTGGGCCTGGCGGCGCTGATCGGCGATTTCAACCCGGCCTGGGACGCACCGGACGCGTCCGGCCCCACGGCGGGTGACGCCGCGTTCCTGGAGGCGACGGGGTTGGCGGAGACGGTGTTGCGCCGCCGGGTCGAGGGCGTGCGCGGGCGGTTGGCGGCGGAGGCGATCGTGCTGAAGGCCCATGCGGCTGCCGAAGACCCGCGCATCCTGGTGCTGGACACCGGCATGCCGTGGAAGAATGCCGCCTTCGCGCATGATCTGCCGCTGCTGTTCACCGTGTCCCCGGCGTCCAACGGTAATTGGATGGTGGACACGATGCCGCCGGAACCCGGTTCGTTCGCGCAGCGCCTGCCGCTGCCGGAGGCGTGGGCTGGGCTGCAAGGGGAGGATTTGGCCGCGGTGTCTGGCGTGCCGGATGCCGTGTTCGTGCATTTGCGCCGCTTCGTGGGCGCGGCGCGGACGCGCGAGGGGGCGGTTTCCCTCGCACGCCGGGCGATCGAACTCGGTTAGCGGCTGAAGAACGGCGCCAGGTTGGCGCGGATCCGATCCAGCACCGGGCCGTCATCGGCCGGGAGCTGGAAGGTCTGGCCAGTGATGGTCTCGAACGCCTCGATATAGACGGCGGCGGTGCCGAGAACGAGGTCCTGCGGGATTTCGGGGATGTCGTCGCCATATGGGTCGCAGCGGGACGCGACCCAATTGCGGACGAAATCCTTGTCGAAGCTTTCAGGCTTCGTCCCAGCGTCAAATCGCTCCTGGTAGCTGGCGGCCTTCCAATAGCGGCTGCTGTCGGAGGTGTGGATCTCGTCCGCCAGTACGATGCGGCCGTCCGGGTCGGTACCGAATTCGTATTTGGTATCGGCTAGGATAAGCCCCCGCTCCGCCGCCATCGCCTGGCCGCGGGCGAACAGCGCCAGCGCGTAGTCGCAGAGCTGGGTCCATTGCGCCGCAGTCAGCAGGCCCTTGGCGATGATCTCATCCGGGGTCAGCGGTGCATCGTGGCCGCCGTCGAATTCCTTGCTGGTGGGGGTGATGATCGGCTGCGGCAGGCGTTGATTGTCCCGCAGGCCCTCGGGGAAATGGACGCCATACATGTCGCGCTGCCCGGCGCGATACATGGTGAGGACCGAGGTGCCAGTGGTGCCGGCCAGGTAGTCGCGCACCACGATTTCCACCGGCAGCACGGTCAGGCGCTGGCCGATGACGACGTTCGGGTCGGGGTAGCTCAGCACGTGATTCGGGCAGATGTCGTTGGTGGCGTCGAACCAGAACCGGGCGGTTTGGGTCAGCACCTGGCCCTTGAACGGCACGGCGCACAGGATGCGGTCGAATGCGCTCAGCCGGTCGGTGGCGACCATGATGCGGCGGCCGTCTGGCAGGTCGTAATTGTCCCGCACCTTGCCGCTGTAATGGTTTGGCAGTTCCGGAATGGTCGCGTCCAGCAGGACCTGGTGCGCGTGGGCGCGGAGGGTCGTGGGATCCATAGGGTCTGCCTTTCGAAGCCGCGCTCGGTGATGGCGGCAGACTAGCCGAACCCCCCGCCCCTGTCAGGCACGCGCGGCGCGTGTCACGAATGCGGACGCGGTGTCTGGAATTCGGACGCCCGCTCGGTGCGGAACCGTCGCGAATCCGGGCGTCGGACGCGGCATGGTCCTTGCGCTATACGCTTCATGATGACCGCGCCCGCATCCACCTCGACCGCGCCACCCCGCAGCCGATCCTTGCGGGGGCGGCTTGTGGTGCTGTGGGTGATCTCGTTGATCTCGGCCGTGGCGGTGGGTGCGGTGCTGGTGGCGCTGTTCCAGCAATCCTCTAGCGATCGGGTGGGGCGGGCGGACGCGTTGGCCAGCCGCGCCTGCGACGCCATTGTCGACAACTACCAGTTCTACACCGCCGGGGAGACGGAGGCGCCGGCCGATTTGCACGATCCGGCGGTGCAGCGGGCCCTGCAGGCGGTGGTCGTGATGGCCCTCGCCCGCCGGACCGGGATCGAGGGCGGGATTTGGCAGCAGAATGAGGGTTCGCTGGCATACGCCTTCCCGACCTACGAGGGCACTGGCCCCAAGACCGACCTGCCAGTGGCCGAGCAGGGCGCCATTCGCACCATCAATACGGAGGCATGGTCGGAGGAGCGCGCCGTCGCCGCGCGCCAGACCGGGCGGCAGCAAACCATGCTGCTGCACGCCTGCCCCCTGCCCGGCCCGATCGAGGGCGTGACCGCCTGGACGATGACGCGGGAATATACGGACCGGGGGGCTGGCTACTCCCAATTGTTGGGCGGGCTGGCGGTGCTGTTCGCCTCCGTCCTGGCATCCGCCGCCTGGACCACGCATCTGCTGCTGACCTGGTCGCGCAAGCTGGGCGCGCTGGAGGCGGGGATCGCCCGGCACGATGGGCTGGATCCGCCGCTACTGGCGCCGACCGGGGAGCGGGAGTTGGACCGCATCATTGGCGGGCTGAACGCCACCACCAGCAAACTGCGCGGCGCCCGAGCGGAGGCGGAGCGTTTGTCCACGAACATGGCCGCGGCGGAGCGATTGGCGGCACTGGGCCGGGTGGCCGCCGGGATTGCGCACGAAATCCGTAACCCGATCGCCGCGATGCGGCTGAAGGCTGAGAATGCGCTGCTGGGCGACGATGCACGGCGCCGGGGCGCGCTGGAAACCATCCTGGTCCAGATCACCCGGCTGGACGGGCTGCTGCGCGACCTGCTGACGCTGACCCATCGTAGCGAACCGCAATGGCAGGCGGCGGACATCCGGGTATTGCTGGAAACCTGCGCCGACCTGCACCGCGACGTTGCCGCGCGGCAGAGCGTGCGCTTGGTGGTGGATTGCGTCGCCGTCACCTGGCCGCTGGACCCGGCGCGGATCGGCCGGGCGATGGATAACCTGGTGCTGAACGCAATCCAGGCCTTGGCGAATGGCGGGGTGGTCATCCTGTCGGCCACCGCGACCGCCGGCGCATTGTGCCTGCGCGTCGCCGATGACGGGCCTGGTGTGCCGGACGCGATGCGACCGCATCTGTTCGAACCGTTCGTGACCGACCGGGCAGAGGGCACCGGGCTGGGGCTGTCCATCGTGAAGGAAATCGCCCTGGCGCATCACGGGGCCGTTTCGTATCGCCCCGGCAACCCTGGGAGCGTTTTCCAACTTATGTTGCCATTGCGGGAACCCTGATGGCCCAACTCCTCGTCATCGACGACGACGCCGCGTTTCGCGATGGCCTGGCGGAAACCCTGCGCGACCTGGGGCACGAGGTGGCCGAGGCCGCCAATGGCCAGGACGGCCTGGCCCAGTTCGATGCCGAGCGGCCGCGGCTGGTATTCCTGGATCTGCGGATGCCCGGGCTGGACGGCATGGTGGTGCTGAAGCGGCTGTGCGGCAATGGCCCGGCGCCGCCCGTGCCGGTGGTGGTGCTGACAGCCTACGCGTCGTCCACCAATACGATTGGCGCGATGCGGCTAGGGGCGTTCGATCACCTGACCAAGCCACTTGGCCGGGCCGATATTGCCGATGTGGTAGCCCGCGCGTTGAGCCGCAGCGCCAGCGTTGTGCCGAGTGACGCCATGGCGGCTGACGGTCCACTGGTTGGGAACAGCCCGGCGACGCGCGCGGTGCAGAAGCTGATCGGCATGGCGGCTGCCTCCGATGCGACCGTTTTGGTGACGGGGGAGACCGGCACCGGGAAGGAATTGGTCGCCCGCGCCCTGCACGAACACGGGCCACGCGCTGCCGGGCCATTCGTGAGCGTGAACTGCGCGGCCATCCCGGCCGAATTGTTGGAGAGCGAGTTGTTCGGCCACGTCGCCGGCGCGTTTACCGGGGCGGTGCGGGCGCAGGCCGGACGGTTTCGTGAGGCGCAACGCGGCACGCTGCTGCTGGACGAGATCGGCGACATGGACGCCGCCATGCAGGCCAAGATCCTGCGCGTCTTGCAGGAGCGTGTGGTGACCCCCGTTGGCGGGCGTCCGGAACCGGTGGATGTACGCGTCGTCGCCGCCACGCATCGCGACCTGCTGCGGCTGATCGACGAGGGGCGGTTCCGGGCGGATTTGTATTATCGGCTGCACGTCATCCCGATCGCCCTGCCGCCGCTGCGGGATCGGGCGGACGATATCATGCCGCTGGCCGAGCATTTCCTGCATCTGGCCAACCCGGCTGCACCGAAGCGCCTGTCGTCCGCCGCCGGCACGCTGCTCGCCGCCAGTTCGTGGCCGGGCAATGTGCGGGAGTTGCGCAATGCCGTGGAACGGGCCGCTGCCCTGGCGCGTGGCACGACGATCGAGGCGGAGGATCTAGCGTTCCTTCGCACCCCGGCTAGTTCGGCTGCCGCGATTGGGACAGACCTTACCCTGCCCGAGGCCGTCGCCGAACTGGAACGAGTGATGATCCGACGTGCGCTGGCAGAGGTTGGCGGCAGCCGAACCGAGGCAGCGCGCAAGCTGGGGATCCATCGGCAGCTGCTGTACGACAAGATGAAGCGCCACGGCCTGGGCGACGTGTCGGGCGACGGGTCGTAATGCGAAATGTCGGGAAACCGGACGAGGATGTCGGACTAAGCGACAAATAGTTTGAGAATTAGTTGTCTGTGTTCGCAGGTTCAGCGTTATTTGTTTGGCACAGCGCTTGCTCTACTTCAGTCGAGTCTGATTTTCGTCAGGCGACTTGGAGAAATCGAGATGATGACCAGAATCACCACAGTCCTGCTGGCCACGGCCGCGCTGGGCCTGTCGGCCGGCGGCGTGCTGGCGCAGGCACCGCAGACGCCCGTTGCGCTGACCCAGGCACAGCCGATGTTCGACTACAAGCAATTGCCGGCGACGCAGGGCACCGTGAAATTCTTCACCATGACGCCGCGCGGCGACGTGGATGGCTTCGTGCTGGCGGATGGCACGCAGGTGCATTTCCCCCCGCATATGTCATCGCAACTGATCGCCGCAGTCCGGCCGGGTGATGCGGTGACGGTGTATGGGCTGAAGGCCGCCAGCATCCAGATGATCGCCGCCATGGCGATTGCCGGTGACGCCAGTCACCAGACAGTCGTGGATATGGGACCACCTGGCGGCCCGGATGGTGGACCCGGCGGCCGGTTTGGTCACGGCCCAGAGCATGGTCCCGACCGTGGCCCAGATCGGGGCCCAGATCGGGGTCCGCGTCCGCCGCATGGTGGCCCGGTGACCCAGGTTACGGGCAAGGTGATGACCACCCTGCACGGCCCGCGTGGCGAGGTGAATGGCGCCATGCTGGAGGACGGCACCGCGCTGCGCCTGCCACCGCCGGAAGCGATGCGGTTTGCCGCCTTGATCGCGCCGGGGCAGACCGTCGTGGTGGAAGGCCGCGGCATCGCGAACAATCTGGGTCGCATGGTGGAGGTACGCTCGATCGGCGCGTCCGCCGACAAGCTGACGGAATTGGCACCCCCGCCGCATGGCCCACACGGTGATCGTCACGGGCCGCCTCCGGGTGATGCGCCGCCGCCACCGCCGCCGCGTCCGTAACCTGAAGCAGCGAGCCGCCCGGGAACTATCCCGGCGGCTCGTTATTCGGTGCGGGCCGAAATAGGAGAAAGCTTTTTGGAAACGACGAGAACACCATCGCGCCGCAGCCTGCGAGGGCTGGATGCGATCAACATCATGATGGCCGATGTGCGCGATGGTGTCGGCCCCTACCTCTCCGTCTTCCTGAAGGGCGCGGAACATTGGGATTCCGGGGCGATCGGCGTGGCAATGGCCGTGTCGTCGATATCCGCCGCGATCTTCCAGGTGCCAGCCGGATTGCTGGTCGACGGTACGACGGCGAAGCGGTTGCTGATTGCGCTATCCGGGTTAATGGTCGGCGCCGGGTGCCTGCTGATCGTCTGGTTTCCCCATTTCGGGCCAGTATTGGCGGCGCAGGCGATGCTGGGCGCTGCCTCCGCCGTCATTCCGCCGGCCATCGCCGCGATTTCGCTGGGGTTGGTCGGGCGCAAATTATTCGATGGTCGGATCAGCCGTAACGAGAGTTTCAATCACGCCGGCAATTTCATCGCGGCTGGACTGGCCGGGTCGCTGAGCCATTTTCTGGGGGACGCCTGGATCTTCTATCTGGTGTGCGCCTTCGCCGTGGCTAGCGCGCTGGTCGTGACGCTGATCAAGCCGGGGGAGATCGACAACAGGTTGGCGCGGGGAGAGGATACGGCCGATCGCTGCGAACCGATTCCGCTGCGTACGCTGTTCCAGCGCCGGGATCTGGTGGTGTTCCTCGCCGCCGTCGTGCTGTTCCATTTTGGAAACGCGGCAATGTTGCCGATGGCCGGCCAGGTGTTATCGATTGCGCACCCGGGCAGCGATACGATCGCGCTATCGGCCTGCATCATTGCGGCACAATTGGTGATGGTCGGCGTTGCCTGGGCGGTGGGCCGTGCGGCGGCACGCGGCGTTGGGCGCAAGCCGATCTTCCTGGTCGCGCTGGCGGTGCTGCCGGTCCGGGGTGTGCTGTTCGTCTTCACCACCAGCCCGGTCGGCGTGGTGGCGATACAATTGCTGGATGGCGTGGCGGCGGGGATCTTCGGCGTGGTGTCGGTGCTGATCGCAGCCGATCTCATGCGCGGCACCGGGCGCTTCAATTTGGCGCAGGGGCTGACGGCGCTGGCCATCGGCATCGGCGCAGCACTGAGCAATGTGACGGCAGGGTTTGTGGTTCAGTGGTTCGGCTATGCCACCGCATTCGTATATCTGACCGTTGTCGCTACGATCGCGCTGATGTTCTTCGCCATCGCCATGCCGGAAACCCGGGATCTTACAGCCTCATGACGTTGCATTGGGTGAGTTGGGCCATCGTCGGCCTTGCCACGGCAGGGGTGATCACCCGGCCCTTTGCATGGCCCGAATATATCTGGGCTGCTGGCGGTGCGGTGCTGTTGGTCGCGTTCGGTTTGCTGTCGCCAGTAAGCGCGCTGGCCGGGATCGGCAAGGGCACCGATGTCTACCTGTTTTTGATCGGGATGATGCTGCTGGCCGAGTTGGCCCGGCAGGAAGGGCTGTTCGATTGGCTGGCGGCGCAGGCGGTCAGCATGGCGCGAGGCTCCGCCACGCGGCTGTTCACACTGGTGTTCGCGGTTGGCGCCATCGTCACGATCTTCCTATCCAATGACGCCACCGCCGTGGTGCTGACGCCGGCCGTTGCCGCCGTGACGACCGCGGCGGGGGTGAAGGACAGGCTGCCCTATTTGTTGATCTGCGCGTTCATTGCCAACGCCGCCAGTTTCGTGCTGCCGATTTCAAATCCCGCAAACCTGGTGATCTACGCCAGCCACATGCCGCCCCTGCTGGAATGGTTGCCGCGCTATGCGCTGCCATCCGTGTTGGCCATAGGATTGACCTACGCCGCGCTGCGCTGGACGCAACGGGCGGTGTTACGAGGCGCGATTGCGTCCGATGTGGTGCGACCGGCGTTGTCCGATGGCGGTCGCATGGCGGCGGCGGGCATTGCCGGAACCGCGATCGTGCTGTTGGTGTCGTCGGGATTCGGACTACAACTGGGGTTGCCGACGCTGCTGGCCGGGGTGGCGACGGCGGTGCTGGTGATGGTGCGCTCGCGCAGCGGGTTGGTGGCGGTACTACGTCAGATTTCCTGGGGCGTGCTGCCGCTGGTGGCCGGGTTGTTCGTGCTGGTGGAAAGCCTGCAGCAGACCGGCGTTACCGCCGCATTGGCGGCAGCGTTGCAGGGATTGGTGCGAAACTCGGCCACACAAGCCGCCTGGGTTGCGGGCATCGTGCTGGCCGTCGGCAGCAACCTGGTGAACAATCTGCCCGCCGGGCTGGTGGCCGCCGACGTGGTCGCCATTGCCAACGTGCCTGAGCGGGTGCGGAGCGCCGTGCTGATCGGCGTCGATTTGGGGCCGAACTTGTCGGTCACCGGCTCGTTGGCGACGATCCTGTGGCTGACCGCGCTGCGGCGGGAAGGGCTGTATGTCGGCGCGTGGGCGTTCCTGAAGCTGGGCGCGGTGATGATGCCACCGGCCCTGCTGCTGGCGCTAGGGGCAGCCCTGTTGCGCTAGAGGTGCCGGCCGCCATCCACGACAAGGGTGACGCCGGTGGACAGGCGCATATGCGTGATCGCGGCCATGATTGTCAGCGCGACGTCGTCGGCCTGCGTGACCGTTTTGAGCGGCGTGGTTTCGGCCTGCTTTTCCACCGACGCCATGGTGCGGCCTTGCACGAAATCCGTGGCGACGGCGGCGGGCGCCACGCCGATGACCCGGATCTCCGGCCCCAGCACGCGGGCCAGGGATAGTCCCATCGTGTCCAGCGCCGCCTTGGACGCACAATAGGCGATGCAGCTACCCTGCCCAGTGGACCCGGATAGGGAGGACACGTTGATGACCACCCCCGCGCCCGATGCGCGCAGCAGCGGCACGAAGGCGCGGATGGTGGCGAACGGGCCGCGCACGTTCGCGGTCAAGATGCGGTCGAATGTATCGTCGTCCATCGCGTCCAGATCGGCATGCGGCACCGGTTTGGTGAATGCGCCGGAATTGACCAGCACATCCGCCCTGCCGTAGGTCGTTTCGACCAGCGCCGCGGCAGCGCGGATGGCGGCGCTGTCGAGCATCGGCAGATGCATCGCCATGTGCTTATCGCCGGGCAATTCGGCGACCAGGGCGTTGGCACGGTCCAGCCCGGCGTTGTAGCCGACCACGACCGTGGCCCCCGCGGCCGCCAGACGCCGAACGGTCGCGGCGCCGATGCCACTGCTGCCGCCGGTCACGACGGCGACGCGTCCGGCCAGCGCATATTCCCCCAAATCGCCTCGGCGTAGTGTGGACATTGGCGTTTCCTAATCGACGTTATGCAGCCTTCGTTGGACGCCCGACGGCAACGTAGTGCAAACCGGCCGCGGTCATTTCCGCCGGCTCGAACACGTTGCGCAGATCCACCACGGTTTTGTCGCGCAGCGCGGTCGCCAGCATGTCCGGCGCCAGGGCGCGGAACTCGTTCCATTCGGTAATCAGAACCATCGCATCGGCACCCGCCAGCGCCTCCGCCGCGCCGGCGCAGAATACCACCTGGCTTGGCAGCATCGGCTTGGCAGCCTCCATCCCCTCCGGGTCGAAGGCACGGATGATGGCGCCCTCCTCCACCAGGCGATGCACCACGGGCAGGCTGGGGCTGTCGCGCATGTCGTCGGTCTCGGGCTTGAAGGTGAGCCCCAGCACGGCGATCGTCTTGCCGCGCACGCTACCGCCGCAGGCGGCTACGACGCGCGCGGCCATGCCGGCCTTGCGGGCCTCGTTCACCGCCACGGTGGTTTCCACCAGGCGGGACGGCGCGCCCCAATCCTGGGCGATGCGGGCCAGGGCCAGCGTGTCCTTGGGGAAACAAGAGCCACCGAAGCCCGGGCCGGGATGCAGGAACTTGCGGCCGATGCGACCGTCCAGGCCGATGCCGCGGGCGACGTCGTGCACGTCCGCACCGACCTTTTCGCACAGATCGGCCATCTCGTTGATGAAGGTCACCTTCATCGCCAGGAACGAATTGGCCGCGTATTTCGTCAGCTCCGCGGTCTCGATCGCGGTGAACAGGATTGGTGTTTCGATCAGGTTCAGCGGGCGATACAGGCGGCGCAGCACTTCCTGGGCGCGGGCGCTCTGCGTGCCGATGACGACGCGGTCGGGGCGCATGAAGTCGCCGATGGCGCTGCCTTCGCGGAGAAATTCCGGGTTGCTGGCGACATCGAACGCCAGGTCGGGGCGGGCGTGCTTCACGATTTCCGCAATGCGACGGCCGGTGCCGACGGGGACGGTGCTTTTGGTGACGATGACGGCGTAGTCGGTCAGCGCCAGCGCGACTTGTTCGGCCGCGGCGTTGACGTAGCTGACGTCGGCATGGCCGTCGCCACGCCGGGTCGGGGTGCCCACGGCGATGAACACGGCCTCGACCCCGGATACGGCGGTTGGCAGGTCGCCGGTGAAGCTCAGGCGCCCGGCGGCGACGTTCTCGTGCACCAGGCGTTCCAACCCGGGCTCGTAGATCGGCATCTTGCCGTCCAGCAGTAGCGCGAGCTTGGCCGGGTCCCGCTCCACCACGCAGACATCGACGCCCAGATCGGCGAAACACGCGCCGGATACCAGGCCGACATAGCCACCACCGATCATCGCGATTTTCATGCTGCCGTTCCCTATACGCTGTTGCCTTTCTAGCCAGGCTTGCGGCGGCTGTCACACCTGGCGACAAAGGCCGCATGACAGACGATCTTCCCGTTCGCGATGCCCTGCCTGCGCTGGAGGCGGCGTTATTAGCCGGGAATGCCGTGCTGGTGGCGCCGCCCGGTGCTGGCAAGACGACCCTGGCGCCGCTGCACCTGCTCGGCCGCCAGCCGGGGCGAATCGTGATGCTGGAACCGCGCCGACTGGCGGCGCGTGCTGCGGCGACCCGGATGTCGGCCATGCTGGGCGAACCGGTGGGCCAGACAGTCGGCTACCGCACCCGGCTGGACTCCGCGGTGTCCGCCGCCACCCGGATCGAGGTGGTGACCGAGGGGCTGCTGGTTCGCCGCCTGCAATCCGATCCGGGGCTGGACGGGATCGGCCTGGTGATCCTGGACGAGGTGCACGAGCGCGCCCTGCCCGCCGACCTGGCGCTGGCGCTGTGCCTTGATCTACAGCGGCAGTTGCGGCCGGAGTTGCGGCTGCTGGCGATGTCCGCCACCGCGGATGGCGCCCGGCTGTCCGCGCTGATGAACGCCCCCGTGGTGGAAAGCGCCGGCCGCATGTTCCCCGTTGCGGTCCAGCATTCGAAGCGCGACATCGCCTCCCCCCGCGATCTGCCGGGCGCCGTTGCGGGCGCGATCCGGGACGCTTTGGCGATGCATGAGGGCGACATCCTGGCCTTCCTGCCGGGCATGGGGGAGATCCGCCGGGCGCAGTCGGCGCTGGAGGGATGTGGCGCGCTGGTGCTGCCCTTGCATGGCGACCTGCCCATTGCGGAGCAGGATCGCGCGCTGCGTCCGGCCGAGGGACGCCGAGTAGTGCTGGCCACCAGCATCGCCGAGACCTCCCTCACCGTGCCAGGCGTGCGCATCGTGGTCGACGGCGGATGGCGGCGCACCCCGCGGCTGGACCCGGCAACGGGGCTGACCCGGCTGGCCACGCTGCGCATCAGCCGGGCGGCGGCCGAGCAGCGCGCCGGCCGCGCGGGG
>NZ_LMUY01000046.1 GCF_009765685.1 Acidisphaera sp. L21
TAGAGGGTGTTATGTACTTTCTTGAGGTTAGGGCTTAATGGGGGCGGATGTGTCCCGCTCCGCATCGCAAGCCCTATCCTTCAGACGTCAGCGACGATGAATGGTCGCTGGTGGTCCCATATCTGACCCTAATGACGGAGGCGGCCCCGCAGCGCGACCACTCAATGCGCGAGCTCTTCAACGCCCTGCGCTACGTGATCCGCTACGGCATCGCCTGGCGTGCCATGCCGAATGACTTCCCGCCCTGGTCGGCAGTGTATCAGCAGTCGCAACGCTGGATGGCGGCAGGCTGTTTCGAGACGCTGGCTCAGGATCTGCGGGCCTTGCTACGTTTGGCCGCTGGCCGAGCAGAAGAACCGACGGCCGCCGTCATCGATAGCCGCACCCTGCGCTCGACGCCCGAAAGCGGCACCCGCGCCGGCTATGACGGCGCCAAACGCAAGCGCGGCTCGAAGATACACATGGCCGTCGACACGTTGGGCCATCTGCTCGCCCTACACGTCACTCCGGCCGATGTCGGCGACCGGGTCGCAGTGAAGCGCCTTGCCGCCGATATCCAGGATGCAACCGGCGACAGCGTGAAACTCGCCTACGTCGACCAAGGCTATACTGGGGACACGGCCGCTGATGCTGCTGCGGCAGAGGGCATCGAACTGCATGTCGTTAAACTGCCCGAAGCGAAGAGGGGTTTTGTGCTGCTCCCGCGACGCTGGGTTGTCGAACGATCATTCGCGTGGGCAACGCGCTGTCGTCGGCTGGTCAAAGACTATGAGCGCTATGCAACAACCCTTGCCGGCTTCCACGTCATCGCCTTCGTCGGATATATGCTCAGGCAGGCCGCCGACCTCATGCGGAGTGCATAACACCCTCTA
>NZ_LMUY01000048.1:0-41378 GCF_009765685.1 Acidisphaera sp. L21
GGCGTCGGCGCAGGTGGTGGCGGCGTGGCGGCCGCGGCGGGCGCCGGCGGGGCAGGCGTCGCCTCGGGCGGGGCCGGGGCTAGGTCGAGCAGGATCGCCTCGGACGGCGGGTCTAGTTCCGCCACCGGGCGCACGCCCTGCAACAGGAACAGCCCACTGCCGTGCACCAGCAGCACGACCAGTGCAGCCACTGGCCAACGCCACGGCAATGGCCGACGCGGGGCGCCAGCCGCAATGATCTGGCCGCTCATGGATTGGCAGACGCGTCCTGCGCCACCAGGGCGACTTTCAAATACCCGGCGTCGCGTAGCCCATCCATGGTCTTCATCAACTCGCCATACGGCACCGTCTTGTCGGCGCGCAGAAACACCCGTTGGGTACGGTCGTTGCTGCTGGCGGTGTCCAGCGCAGCCCGCAGCGCATCACGCGGCACCGGCGCCTCGCCCAGCGCCAACGTCAAATCCGCCTTCACCGTCAGGTAGATTGGCTTGTCCGGCCGCTTCTCTGGCTGCGCGGTGGAGCTTGGCAGGTCGATCGCGACATCCACCGTGGCCAGCGGGGCGGCGACCATGAAGATGATCAGCAGGACCAGGATCACATCGATGAACGGCGTGACGTTGATCTCGCTGGCCTCCGTCATGTCATCGCCGTCATCGCCAAGTTGGGCTGCCATGCCGATTAGGCCGCTTCGGCGCGCAGGGTGCGCGGCAGATCCAGCTCACGCGAGGCGAGGCGTTGCACCAGGGCGGACAGGGTGGCGAGTTCGGCCTTGTAGCCGCCAGTCGCGCGCGCGAACACGTTGTAGATCACCACGGCGGGGATCGCCGCCACCAGGCCGGTCGCCGTCGCCAGCAATGCCTCCGCAATGCCCGGCGCCACCACGGCCAGATTGGTCGTGTGCGATTGGGAAATGCCGATGAAGCTGTTCATGATGCCCCACACCGTGCCGAACAGCCCGACGAACGGCGACACCGACCCGATGGTCGCCAGCACGCCGGTGCCGCGCGTCGCCCGCCGGGCCAACGCGGCCTCGATCCGATGCAAACGGGATTGGATGCGATCCTTGGTGCCGGCTGCATCCGCACCTTGCGACAGCTTGATCTCGGCCGCCGCGGCGTCGCAGAAGATCGCGGCCGCCCCGCCCTCCGCCCCGACGCGAGTGCGATGGGAGGTGAGCGTACGATCACCCTCGGACGTGGCGATCGAGCGGCGCACCGCACGGGCGGTGGCGGATAGCTCGATCGCCTTGGCAATCAGGATCGTCCACGTCGCGACGGAGGCGAGCAGCAGCATGACCATCACCGTTTTGACGATGATGTCGGCGTTGAGGAACATCGCCCGCACCGACAAATCCTGCGGCAGCGATGCCGTGATGGCGGGGACGGCCGGAACCGCAGGCGCTGCTGCGCCCTGCGCCAGCGCCCCCAGCGGGTGGAGTGCCACAGCGGCCAAGAGTACGGTCGCCGTGAATGTCAGAAAACGATGACGGACCACAATACGTCCTTTCATGTTGGATAACGAGTTCACTCGGCAGCGCCGTGAATGGCCACCTGCCGTTGCGATTGCAGCCGAAGCCGATTGCGGCGCCGCAGCAGCCACAACGTCACGCCCGTGACGGCCAGGGTCGGCAGCGCCAACCCGGTCAGGAACACCAAGACCCGCCAAGGAAACCCAAACGCCTCACCAAAATGCAGCGCCCGCAACCAGGCGAGCAGGACGGCACCCATAGGCTGCGTCCGAGGATCTTGCAACGATATAACATTTCCACCAACCGGGTCGATGGTGACCACGACGGGAGGCGAACCGGCCAACGCCCCATCTCTCTCCATCCGGATCAAGACCGGACGGCCCGGCTGATTGGGCAGGCGCACATCAACGATCTGCGCGCCCGGCACGGCCTGGGCAGCGCGGGCTAGCACAGCGTCCATATCGAGGTCCTCGTGCACGGCGCCACGCGGCCCAGCGTCCCGCGGTCCCCGGCCCTCGCCGCGTTGGGCCGAGGCGGCGCCAGGCCCCGGGCTGCCCTGCACCGGCAGGCCCAGCACCTCGCGCGCCGTCTGAGGAAAGGCGAGCGTGACGCCGCTCGCGCTCATGATCACCAGCATGGCGCTGAACCAAAACCCGGCCGCTCCATGCAATTCGCGCTGCAGCCGGGCACCACGCGCCTTCTTGCGCACGGTGATTGCGGCGACCCAACGCCGCGGTAGCCCGGCGGCAGGCCACCACAGCACCACACCGGACAGGCCCAGCAGGAATAGCCCAATACCGCAGCAGCCGATGATGCTGCGGCCGGAATAGCCCGGCATCAACAGATGTTCGTGCAGCAGATGCACCCAGCGATAGACCGCACTGGTCTGCCGCGTGGCCAGCACCGCCAGCGACACCGGGTCCACCAGCACCTGCAACTGGCCGCCGCGCTGGCCCTGCACGCCCATGTCGATGGTTGCGGGGGCATGCGCCTCGGGGGGCTGATACCGCGTCGGAATGAGGCCAGGCATCGCGGCTGCGGCCAGAATGGCGCTTGCGGGTTTAGCCACGCCGTCGGCAACAGCTGGCACGGGGCGAATATCCTCCCACACCGGGGTCAACACCAGGAAGCAGCCGCTGATCGCCTGCAGCAGCATCGGCAACGCCAGCACCAGCCCGACCCAGCGGTGCGAGACGCGTAGGAACTTCATCATAACTTCGACCAGCGACGGATGAGGTTGTGGTAAATCCCGGTCAATCGAACGACCTCTGGCGAGAGAGGCATATCGCGTCCCAGGATGCGGATGGAGGAGTCGAGGTCGAATAGGATCGTCCTTTCCCCATCATCGGCAACCATACTCTGGATCCAGAAAAACGAACCAACCCGCGCGCCACTGGTAACCGGGCGGACATGGTGCAGGCTGGTCGCGGGATACAGGATCATATGGCCCGCCGGCAATTTCACCGCATGCGCGCCGTAAGAATCTTCCACCACCAATTCCCCGCCCTCATACTCATCGGGCTCGCTCAGGAATAGCGTGGCAGATAGGTCTGTCCGAATTCGGTGCGGCGTGCCCGGCACCTGGCGGATGGCGTTGTCGACATGGGTGCCGAACGCCTGCCCGCCGCCATAGCGGTTGAACAGCGGCGGGAACACCCGCAACGGCAACGCGGCCGACAGGAACAGCGGCGCTCGCTCCAATGCGGACACGATCATGTCCCCGCATTGGCGCGCCACCGGGTGGTTCTCCGGCACCTGCAGGTTGTCCTTGGTCCGTGCGGACTGGAACCCGGCGGTCACCCGGCCGTCGACCCACTCCGCATTCTCAAGGGCATCACGACACTGCCGGGTTTGCTCGGATGTCAGGACGTCGGGTATCTGTAGCAGCATCGATCAGAGCTTGGCCGTGAGCGTGAACAAGGCCGCGCGCGCTGGCCCCACGATGATGTGCCCGGGGTGCAGGCCATCATAGTAGTAGCGGTCGGTAATGTTGGTGATGTTCACCTGCGCCGTCAGCGTGTCGGTAATCGGCGCCTTGGCCATCAACTGCGCGATCACGTAGCCCGGCGCGCGCTCGATGATTGAGGTGCCAGTGACGGGCAGTGAGCTTGCCGTGCGTGACGACAAATAGTTGACGCCGCCGCCGACCTCGATCCCGTACCAGGGCAGTTTGTATTCGGCGAATGCGCTGAAGGTGTGGCGCGGCGCGTTCGGCGGCTGATGATGAAGTTCGAGCGGATTGGGCGACGCAACGACCTCGGCATCATTGTAGCTGTATCCAGCGAAGACCGAGAGCGCTTCGGTGATGTGGCCGGTCGCACCCACTTCGAAGCCGAGCACGCGGTAATTGCCCGCCAGGATGCTGGTGGTCGCATCGTTCGGGTTCGTCTCGCGCACGTTGGTCTTGGCCAGGTCGTAGAACGCCGTGGTCAGCGACAGGCGATTGCCCAGCGTGTCCCACTTGCCGCCAACTTCGTAGTTGCGGGACTTTTCCGGCGCCACGGCTGCGGTGCTGGCAGTCAGGCTCAACGCTTCGGCCGACGGGTTGAACGATGTGCCGTACGACGCATACACGCTGACGTTTTCAATCGGCTTGTAGACCAGCGCCGCCCGCCAGGTCGGCGCGTCGTCGTTACGGGTGACGTTCGCCTTGGGGGCGATGATCTGATGGTAGGTGCTGTCGTATCGATCGAAGCGCCAGCCGCCGATGATTTCGATGTGCTGCCCGAGCTTCACCGTATCGGTGACATAGGCCGCATAGCTGTTCGCGGTGAGCCCGGCAATCGACGAGACCGGCGAGGTCACCGGATAGAAACTGACATTCGCGTTCGGATTCAGCAGGCTCGTCGTCGTCGTGCCACTGGTGTAGCGGGTCGGGTCGGACGTCTGCCGGGCGACCTCGACCCCCGTGACGACCGTGTGCTCCAGCGGCCCGGTGCGGAAGCGCAGGGTCACGTCATCCTCGTGGTCCAGGTTGGTTTCCTGGCTCGACAGGGCGAGCGTGCGGCGCGTCACCAGGACGTTCGCGAGCGGGACGTTGGACTGCACGATGTTGTTGGCCGTGGCGTAACCAATCAGCGTCGGCTCGGTGACACGTAGGTCGCGCCGATAGCTGCCGTAACGGGTCTGGCTGGCGACCGTGATGCTGTCGTTGAAGTCGTGCTCCACCCGCACGGTGCCAATGTCGATGTTGGTGCGGAAGTGGTCGTGGTTCGAGTAGCCGTAGAAATTGCTCCGGTTGACCGGCGCCGGATGGCCGTTCAGCCAGGGAATGCCATATTCGACCGTGTCGTACTGCTGCTCCTTGAAGTAGCTGAGCTTCACGCGCGTGTCGGTGCCCAGGCCGAAGGCGACTTCCGGGGCGATGCCGTAACGGCGGTTCTGCGCCGAATCGCGCCCGGCGATGCCGCCATCGTTGACCATCGCGTTCAATCGAACCGCTGCACCATCGAGGCCGGTGATCGGCCGGTCCATGTCAACGGTCGTGCGCTTCGTGCCATCGGTGCCGAACGCCAGGGTGCCGATGGTGACCGACTCCAGCTGCGCCTGCTTGGAAACCTGGTTGATGATGCCGCCAGTAGAACCGCGGCCGAACAGCACGGAGGCTGGACCCTTCAGCACCTCGACCGATTGTAGGTTGAACGGGTCCCGCGTGTAGCTGCCGAAATCGCGCATGCCATCGAGGTAGAAATCATTCTGCGCGTTGAAGCCGCGGATCGACAGGTTGTCGCCCTGCTGCCCGCCCTCGCCGGCTGCAAGGCTCACACCAGGGACATCCCGCAGCGCATCGCGCAGGCTGGTGACGCCCTTGTCGTCGATCAGTTGCTTGGGGATGACGGTGATGGATTGCGGCGTGTCCAGCAGGGGCTGCGTCAGCTTATCCAGCGACGGCATGGTGGTCTGGTAGCCGGATCGCGTGGGCGCCGCCGCGCCTTGGACGGACACGGTGGGCAATTGCGTGTCGGCCGTGGTCGCCGATTGCGCGTCCGCCTGGGTCGCCATACCGGTTGCCGTCGTCCCGAAGACCACACCCATCGCCGTCCGGGCGATCCGTCCCAGCCCAGAGCGCTCCAGGCTGGGAAAGGCTTCCGTCGTTCCGCTCATGCTGGTATCCAATTGAGAATGATTATCAGAGTCATTCTCATAGTGAGCTGCCGTACACCACGCAACCGGCTTTGTTGCATTCGTTCAGGAAAAACCCACAAATGACACAAGCCAGACAGAGTTTGACACTCAGCGGGCTCGTTGCGCTGCCCGCGGCGGAGCGGAAAGCGGCACTTGCGGCCGATGCTGGCCACACGGTGCAACTGGTTTACCAGGCCGCATGTCACGGTTTGCCGGAGGCGCAGACCACGCTGGGGCAGATGCTACTGGACGGGCGCGGGACGCCGGCCGACGGCGCCGCGGCCCGGCGATGGTTCGCGCTGGCAGCCCAACACGGTCACGCACCGGCTGCCAACATGCTGGGTCGATGCCTGGAACGCGGCTGGGGTGGCGAGCCGGACATGGCGTCGGCAGCGCGCCTCTACCGCCAGGGCGCGGAGACCGGGCTGGATTGGGCGCAGTACAATTTGGCGAACATGTTGCTGCGCGGCCGTGGGTTGGACCGCGACGTTCCCCAGTCCTGGTCCTGGTTCCTGGCCGCGGCCGAGCAGGGTCACGCGAAATCCATGAATCTGGTCGCCCGCTTCCTAGAAGGAGGATGGCTTGGACAGGTGGATCTGTCCGCTGCCGAGGCATGGTATCGCCGCGCCGCAGACGGTGGCGATTTCCGTGCCCAGTACAATCTCGCCACCCTGCTGGTGGAGCAGGGCCGCACCGGCGAGGCCCTGTCCTGGCTGGACCAAGCGGGAGTAACCGGCTCGGAAGATTTTCGCCGCATTGCAGCCGACCAATTGCTGGCCCGGACCGACCCAAGGCTGCACGCAATCGGCCTGCGGATCGCCTCCCTATGTTGCGAACGCGGCAATGCGGAAGACTACTATAGATATGGCACCGCCCTGGCCGCGGGACCGAGCCCGCAGCCGAAGCTATCCCGCGCGTGGTTGCGCCGGGCGTACGAAGCGGGTCATTCGAATGCAGCGACGGCGCTGGCTGGCGTGGAGCCGGCGGCCAGCGCCGACAGACCCGGGTTGCTCAGGTGGACGCGACGCCGGCACCGCGAGCCGGCGCCATAGTAGGCGCACCCAAGATCGAAGCGTCGTTATCCAAGCGCCTGAAGTAATGAGACAAGCGACAGACGCAGGGTGGGACTTGTCAGATCCGAATAGGCCTTGATGATGCTGGCAACGACGGCGGCTTCCACCGTGCCCGTCGCCTCCGCCACCGTGGCGGCAGGGGCCTGCGCGCCCCCCGGCGTGGCTGTCGGCGTGGCTGTCGGCGTTATGGGTGGCAGGCCGCTGGGACGGGATCCTGGGAACTCATCTTCAGCCTCCATCGATGGCATCCCAGCGAAAAGATCGGTCAGATGGCAACCGAGATGACGTGTCAGCTCCAGCAAAACCGCCGCCGGTGCGCGCTCCTGGCCTTCCTCATACCGGATCAGGACGTGAACAGAGATGCCAAGCAGGGTCGCGAGTTCGTGTTGCCCTAGGTGAACATCTTCGCGCGCCCGGCGCATATTAGCGCCTATGACTTGGTCGATCTCAGCAGCAATGGTGGCCGCTGGCCGTCGCTTATCCCCAAACAAAATAGCTCCATTGGATCAATATCACAGTGAGCACAGGCCGCGTTGCCGCCGCACCCATGATGAAAACTAGCCCAAGCCGCCCAAACAAGAAGTGAAGGCGCCGGTTGTTTCTCAAATCAATCGCAGGTTGTGGCGCTTCGTCTCTCCGCACTATCGTTAACACTATCGTGGATTTTGCCGGTAACAATAGCCGGTCAAATCACTATCAGGATGGCAGCTGTCATCGCCGCTTCTATCGTTAGGAACCGCCTACCGAACTCCCAGCGGTGAATACCGTTGTCTACCTGGCAGGCGCGCATAGGAGGGATGGGAACTTCAGGGTCAGGGGCTTAGCAGCCGCGACTTGCAAACCTGAGTAAAAATCGTGGCTTTCCCGCAACGGGAGAAAATTAACGAATTTCACTCACTTTTACCCCTTAACAGTTTACACACGAGGGTGTGTTGTGCGACTCGCCTGAGAAAGACGACGAAAGGTGGAATTCAGCAATGACTTATATGGATATGCTTTCCGTGGGACAAAATTCTGGACGGTATGAAATGTCAGGTGGTCGTGCGATCCTCCTTGCGGAGAAAGCCTACAGCGAAGGCCGTCTCGACGAAGCACGTGGCTTGGTCGAACTCGCCTATCGTCTGTTCGATGAAGCTGCGGACGTAACATGCACACCTGTACGCGTGCGTCAGACTGAGGTTTACTCTGCATAGCGTTGAACTGATGAGTTTTTTCAGTTTTCAACCGTCGTTTAAGCAGACATTCAAGCCGCTTTGACAGGGTCTGGGGCGGCACTCACGTAGGCTCTGCGTGGCGTCACCACATAGAACTCTGTCAAGCCGGCCGTTGACGCCAACACTATACCTAGCCGATGATCGCTCTTATGGCGACACCGACGTAATGATCCTCGCCTCACACGCTGGCTCGCACGTCTGACAATGGCGAGTTGGCAGGCTCACCTGACCGTTTTATTTCTGAAATGGCAGGTCAAACGCAAAATCCGCGGCGAAACCGACGTATTCCGCGCCCGCGCGACGATGGACCGGTTCAAGCACCGCGTGTCCGCCGGTTTAGCTGCATCTGAGGACAGCATTGGCGGGATCAAGGGCGAGTGGGTCCGCTCGGTCTCCGGGGTCAAATCGGGCACGTTGCTCTATCTGCATGGCGGCGGCTACTTCGCTTGCTCTCCCCAAACCCACCGACCGATCACCTGCGCCTTTGCCGCCGCCGGGTTGGCAGTATTTGCACCGGAATATCGCCTGGCGCCGGAACACCCGTTTCCCGCCGCAATCGACGATGCCGTCGCCGCCTATCGCGGGCTGTTGGCGCAGGGCATTCCAGCACGCTCGATCGTCGTGGCTGGTGATTCTGCCGGGGGCGGACTGGCCCTGGCGCTGTTGCTGAGCCTTCGCGACGCCGGGGATAAACTACCGGCCGCCGCCATGCTGTTCTCCCCCTGGACCGATCTGGCGGGCACGGGCGATAGCCTGCGCGTCAATCACCATCGCGACGCCATGTTCGTCGGCGAGGGCATGGAGCGCGCGGCATCGCCCTACCTCGCAGGCACCGATCCGTATCACCCGCTCGCATCCCCGGTTTATGCCGAACTTGGCGATCTGCCGCCGCTGCTGGTGCATGTCGGGTCATACGAAGTGTTGCTCGACGATAGTCGCCGGGTCGTGGAGCGCGCCCAGCAAGCGGGAACGGATGCGACGATGCGGACCTGGCCGGTGGTGCCGCATGTATGGCAGCTCTTTCGAATGCCCGAGGCCCAGCATTCGATGCAGTTGGCGACCGCATTCCTGTTGCAGCATCTTCGCACGTGAATACAACGCGATAACACCCGACCTTCAAATGCCGTAGCATCTTCTCCTGCGTCCCCCCATTGGACTTCGCCCCCCGACACGCGCTAACTCGCGGTGAAGGAGAGCCCCATGCAAAACGCCGAACAGATATGGAACCTGGTGGACGCCAAGCGCGACGCATTCGCCGCCCTGGCCGACCGCGTGTGGGGCATGCCCGAGACGTGCTACACCGAGCACCGCTCCGTCGCCGAGCATATCGCCGAATTGAACCGCCAAGGCTTCAAGGTGACCGAGAACCTGGCCGACATCCCCACCGCCGTCATGGGCGAGGCCGGTGAGGGTGGCCCGGTGATCGCGATCCTGGGCGAATACGACGCCCTGCCCGGCCTGAGTCAGGAGGCAGACGTGGCGGAGCACCGGCCTATCCCGGGCAACGGCAACGGCCATGGTTGCGGCCACAACCTCCTCGGCTCCGCCGCCCTGCTGGCCGCCACCGCGGTGAAGGATTGGCTGGCGGAAACCGGCACGCCGGGCCGCGTCCGCTATTACGGCTGCCCCGCGGAGGAAGGCGGCGCGGCGAAGGCGTTCATGGTGCGCGAGGGTGCATTCAACGACGTCGACATCGCCATCACCTGGCACCCGAACGCCTTCAACGAAGTGGCACCCGCCCTGTCGCTCGCCAACACCCGGGTCGATTTCCTGTTCACCGGCCGCGCCTCCCACGCCGCCGCCTCGCCGCATCTCGGCCGCTCCGCACTGGATGCGGTGGAACTGATGAATGTCGGCGTGAACTACATGCGGGAACACATGCCATCCGACGCCCGCATCCACTACGCCATGATCGACGGCGGCGGCATCGCGCCAAACGTGGTGCAGGCGAAGGCGCGGGTCCGCTACTCCGTCCGCGCACCCGAACTGCCGGTGATGCTGGCCCTGCTCGAACGGGTGAAGAACGTCGCCCGCGGTGCGGCGCTGATGACGGAGACGCAACTCGACATCCAGGTGCTGGGCGCGGTCTCCAACCTGCTGGCCAACCCGCCGCTGGAACAGGCAATGTTCGAGGCGATGCAGCGCCTGGGCGCCCCCGAGTGGGACGAGTCGGAGAAGGCATTCGCCAAGAAGATCCAGGGCACGCTGGCGCCGGAGGATCTGTCCACCGCATACCGCCGGGTCGGCATCGGGCCGAAGGCGGACACGCCGCTGCATGACGGTGTCGTGCCGCTGGGAACCCAGGGCGTGCCAATGATCGGCTCCACCGATGTCGGCGACGTGAGTTGGGTCGTGCCTACCGTGCAGGCCCACGCCGCCACGTACGCCATCGGCACGCCGGGGCATTCCTGGCAGCTCACCGCGCAGGGCAAAAACACGGCCGCGCATAAGGGCATGACCTTCGTGGCCAAGGTGATGGCCGCCACCGCGATCGACGCCGCGCAGAACCCGGCGCTGATCCAGCGTGCCAAGGCCGACCTGGCGGAGCGTACGGCGGCCAGCCCCTACATCTGCCCCATCCCCGAAGGCATCCCGCCGCCGATCGCCGCCATGTCGCTGGCGTCCTCGTAATGCTGGACGTCAGGGACACCACGCTGGACCTGCTGATGTCCCGCGTGTCCACCGGCGCGTTGAAGGCGCCGGCGCCGGACGCCCAGGCACTGCAGCAAATCGTCGCCGCCGGGCTGCGCGCCCCGGAACATGGTAAGCTGCGGCCTTGGCGCTTCATCGCCATTTCCGGCGACGCGAAGGCCCGCTTCGTCGACCTGGTCATCGCCGCAATGCAGGCGCGGGACCCGGATGTAGCCCAGTCCGAATTGGACCGCACCCGCGGCAAGCTATCGGCGCCGCCGATGATCCTGGCGCTGGGGGTTCACATCACTCCGGCGCATAAGATCCCGGAAATAGAGCAGATCCAGACCGTCGGCGCCGCCGCGATGAACATGCTGAACGCTGCCCACGCACTCGGCTATGCCGGCAAGTGGATCACAGGCCCGAACGCCTACGACCCGGCGGTCAGCACCGCGCTCGGCCTGCCGCCGCCGCATCGCCTTGCCGGCTTCCTGTATCTGGGCACGCCAGACGGCCCACTGCCGGAGGTCAAGCGGCCGGCCGTGGCGGATTACCTGACGGAGTGGGCCGGCTAGCCCCCTACTTCCCCGTCACGATCGCGGTCGGGATCAGCGGATCATCGATCTCCGGCCGGCCGGCGATGTGCTGGTAGGTGCCATACAGCAGCACGCCGGAGGGAAAATCCTTCCATATCGTGCTCACCGAACGGTAGTTGTTGCCGTTGGCACCCTCGCGATAGTGGCTGATCTTCAGCGCGCGATACGCCTTGCCCAGCAGGGCGATATCCTCGACCCCATCGTTGCGCACCAGATCGTGCCACTGGTTGCCTGTGGTCATGCTGGTGTCGAACCCGGCTATCGAGCCACTGGGGCCGTTGATGACCTGGCGCAGGGCGGCATGCCCATCATCCGCGCCGGGCCAGTCGGTGACCCAGATGTCGAACCAGGCCTTCACCGTCTCGCCGCCCACCTTCATGACGCATAGCTCGGGGTTGGACGGGTCGGCTCCCAGGAACTCGAAATCGGGCCCGCCTTTCTGCGCCACGCTGGTGCCGGCGGCGGCGCAGGCCGGCGGCACCTCGTGCCCATCCGTCGGATGCACGTTGCCGCCCAGGATCATCGGCGGGTAGTTGGCCGCCGCCGCCTGGACGGAGGCAGGAAGCGATGCCGGCCCGCCAGCAACGCAGCCAGTCGCAGCCAGGGCCAGCGCCGCCCATCCCGCCTTCAACGTCATCTCGGCTCTCCTCGTTACGGAGGACAGCCTATTTCTTCGTGTCGTTCGCCGCCACCGGGTCGATGACGGTGTTGATGGTCTCGCGCACCGCGATCACGCGCACGTTCGGGGCCAGTTCGATCTCGACCTCGTTGCTGCCCTCCTTCACGCGCTGCACCACGCCGACCAGGCCGCCGCCGGTGACGATCTTGTCGCCGCGCCGCAGGTTGGACAGGCGGGCCTTCAGCTTCTTCTGTGCGGTCTGTTGCGGGCGAATGAGCAGGAAATAGAACACGCCGAAGATCAAGACGATCGGCAAGAACTGGGAATACTGCGCAAATGCGCCGCCCAGATCGAATCCCTGGGCGTGGGCGGGGCTGATGAACATATGGGGGGTCCGGGTTGCGGTGATTGGCGGCGGACCATAGTTTGCCCGGCCCTCCCGTCAAGCCGAGGCCTATATTGGACGCAAATCTTGCCCCCCTGCTCGCCCGCATCGCCGATGCCCTGGAACGCCTGGCGCCCCCGCCACCGGCTGCCGTGGCGTTGGCGGACGCCAATGCGTTCGTCTGGCATCCGGAGGGCGCGCGGCTGCAGCCTGTCGCTCACGTCGCCCATGTCCGGCTGGATCTGCTGCAGGGGGTGCAACAGCAGCAGCAACGCCTGGTCGCCAACACCATGCGCTTCGCCGCCGGGTTCCCCGCCAACAACGCCATGCTGTGGGGCGCGCGCGGCATGGGTAAATCGTCCCTGGTGAAGGCCGCCCATGCCGAGGCACTCACCCGCTTCCCCGACAGCCTCGCGCTGATCGAGATCGCGCGGGAAGACATCGTCACCCTGCCCGGCCTGCTGAACCTGCTCCGCGCCAGCGACCGCCGCTGCCTGGTGTTCTGCGACGATCTTTCCTTCGAACGTGAAGATGCCGACTACAAGGCATTGAAATCCGTGCTGGATGGCGGGATCGAAGGCCGCCCCCCGAACGTGCTGTTCTACGCCACCTCCAACCGTCGCCACCTGATGCCGCGCGACATGATCGATAACGAACGCGGCAGCGCCATCAACCCCGGCGAGGCGGTGGAGGAGAAAGTCTCCCTCTCCGACCGGTTCGGCCTATGGATTGGGTTTCACAATTGCGACCAGCCGACCTATCTGGCGATGGTCGAGGGCTACGCACGCGAGTTCAACCTGCCCATCGATCCGGCGGCGCTGCAGGCGGAGGCGATCGCCTGGTCCGCCGGGCGCGGTGGGCGGTCCGGCCGGGTGGCCTGGCAATTCATCCAGGACCTGGCCGGGCGGATGGGCGTGAGCGAGAGGAAGGAACCAGCCACATGATCTCAACCGAACAGGCACCCGGCATCTATCGCCACCGCATCGGCGACGTTCTGGTGACGGTGCTGCACGATGGCGAGCTGACCATCTCACCCAGCTTCTTGCAGAACACGACGGCGGCGGAGGTGGAGGCGCTGATGCGCGCCGCCGGTCGCCGGCCGCCGTTCAACACGGCGGTGAACGTGTTTCTGCTGCAATGGCCTGGCCGCACCGTGCTGGTGGACACCGGCTATGGCGGGTTCGGGGGGCCAACCGCCGGCCGCCTGCTGCGCAACCTGCAGGAGGCGGGGGTGTCCACCGCAGACATCGACGCCGTGCTTCTCACCCACATCCACTCCGACCATGCCGGCGGGCTGATCGACGCGGACGGCCTGGCCGTCTTCGCCGAGGCCGAATTGGTGGTGCCAGAGGTGGAGATCGCGTTCTGGTACGACGACGCCAACATGGCCGCGCTGCCCGAATTTCGCCACCGCGGGTTCAAGTTCGCCCGCCAAACCACCGCGCCCTACGCCGACCGCACCCGCCGCTTCACCGGCACCGAACCGCTACCGGGGATCGAGGCCATTCCCCTGCCTGGCCACACGCCGGGCCACACCGGCTACTTCGTTGGAACGGGGGCGGACCGGCTGCTCATCTGGGGCGACATCTTCCACGTGCCGGACGTGCAGGCCGCCCGGCCGGAAGTGACGCTGCCCTATGACCTGGACCCGGCGCGGGCCGCCAAGACGCGGCTGGAGATACTGGAGCGCGCCGTGGCGGAGGACATGCTGGTCGCGGGCATGCACATGCACTTCCCCGGGCTCGGCCGCATCGCCCGCGCAGGCGCCGGGTTCGTCGTGCAGCCGCAAGTCTGGTCGAGCGAGTTGCCGCCCGGCTGACCCAGCCGCCTTGCCATAACCGGTGGGGCGGGCCAGACAGCCGCCATGGCCCCACCTCTTTTGCTACTTCAGGACATCAACACCACGCTGGGCACCCAGGCCCTGCTGGATGGCGCGTCGATCGGCGTGTCCGCGGGGGAGCGGATTTGCCTGGTCGGGCGCAACGGGTCTGGCAAATCCACCCTGCTGAAGATCGCCGCGGGGATGCTGCGGCCGGATGGCGGCACGCGGTTCGTGCAGCCCGGCACCACCATGCGCTATTTGCCGCAGGAGCCGGATCTGTCCGGCTTCGCCACCACGCTGGACTACGTGCAGGACGGCCTGGGCCCCAGCGACGACGAGCACCGCGGCCCGGCGCTGTTGGACCGGCTGGGCCTGACGGGATACGAGAGCCCGGCCAACCTCTCCGGCGGCGAGGCCCGGCGTGCGGCGCTTGCCCGTGCGCTGGCGCCCTCTCCCGACCTGCTGTTGCTGGACGAGCCGACCAACCACCTGGACCTGCCGGCCATCGAGTGGCTGGAGAAGGAACTGGCCAGCCTGCGCGCCGGCATCGTGCTCATCAGCCATGACCGCCGCATGCTGCAGAATGTCGGCCGCAGCGTCATCTGGCTAGAGGGCGGGATCACCCGCCGCATGGATCGCGGCTTCGAACATTTCGAGGCATGGCGCGAAGAAGTGGCCGAGCAGGAGGCGCGCGACCGGCAGAAGCTGAACCGCCAGATCGTGCGGGAAGAACACTGGATCACCTACGGCGTCACCGCCCGGCGCAAGCGCAACGTGCGCCGCGTGGCCGAACTGGCGGCGCTGCGGCAGAAGCGGCGCGAGGCCGGCGGCCCCGGCAACACGCTGAAGCTGGCCGCCGCTGACGGCGAGGTCTCGGGCAAGCAGGTCGTGGTGGCGGAACACGCCAGCAAATCCTATGGCGAGCGCCCCATCGTGAAGGACCTGTCGCTGCGGGTACTCCGTGGCGACCGGCTGGGCATCGTCGGGCCGAACGGCGCTGGCAAGACCACGCTGCTGCGGCTGATGACCGGACTGGACGAGCCGGACACCGGCTCCATGGTGCTGGGCACCAACCTGCAACCGGTGACGCTCGACCAGCAGCGCGCCGCGCTAGATCCGGCGACCACCCTGCAGGACACGCTGACGGGCGGCGATGGCGACCAGGTCACCGTGGCCGGGCAGAAGCGTCACGTCGTCGGCTACATGAAGGACTTCCTGTTCCAGCCCGAACAGGCGCGCACCCCCGTCGGCATGCTGTCCGGCGGCGAGCGCGGGCGATTGCTGCTTGCCTGCGCGCTGGCCCGCCCATCCAACCTGCTGATCCTGGACGAGCCGACCAACGATCTGGATCTGGAAACCCTGGACCTTCTGCAGGAGCTGCTGGCCGATTACAGCGGCACCGTTCTGCTGGTGAGCCACGACCGTGACTTCCTGGATCGGGTCGTCACCTCCACCCTGGCGTCCGAAGGCGCCGGGCAATGGACGGAGTATGCCGGCGGCTACAGCGACATGCTGCTCCAGCGAGGACCCACGGAAGCGGAGACGGTGCGGCAAGCTGCAAAGGCGGCGAAGCCACGCACGGGCACCCGCGCGCCCAAAATGTCGTTCAAAGACAAACTGGCGCTCGAATCGCTTCCGGCCGAGATCGGCAAGCTGGAGCATCGCGTGCGCGCCTTGCAAACCGAGCTGGCCGACCCGGATTTGTATCGTCGCCGCGTCACCCGGTTCAAGGAAGCCACTGCGGCACTAGCGGCAGCGCAGGCAGAACTGGCAAAATCGGAGGAACGTTGGTTAGAATTGGAGGCCATGCGTGAAATGATGGCGACCAACGACCAAGCCTGAATAATCATTTTGGAGCGCGTTGCGTCACATGGTTGAATCAGCGCAATTTCCCATCGTCGGAGTGGGCGCGTCGGCAGGTGGGGTGGAGGCGCTGGAAGGATTCTTCCGGGGCATGCCGGACCAACCTGGTTTGGCGGTGGTCGTCGTGACGCACCTGAACCCCGAGCGGGAGAGCATCCTGCACGAGATCATTGCGCGCTACACCTCCCTGAAGGTTCAGGTCGCGACCGACGGTGCGGAGGTCTGCCCCAATTGCGTCTACGTCCTGCCAGCGGACGCGATCCTGGGTATCCAGAATTACCGGCTGACAATCGCCCGACCCGGCGCGAGCGGCCGTGAGCGCAAGCCGATCGACATATTCTTCAGTGCCTTGGCGCTCGACCTTGGCGATTACGCCGCCGGCGCCGTGCTGTCGGGCAGCGACGGCGATGGCACGCTCGGGATCAAGGCGATCAAGGAGCGCGGTGGCCTTACCCTCGCGCAAACCCGCAACGGCTCTGGCCCGGGTCATCCCAGCATGCCGGACAGCGCGATTGCCACCGGCCTGGTCGATCTGGCCATCCCTGTGGAGGCGATGGGCAGCAAACTGGTCGAATTCGCGCATGGCCTGACCCTGCTGGACAACATTGCCGAGGATGCCACGCTCCAGCAGGACAGCCGGGTGCTGGATGCCGAACGATCGGAAATCTACACGATCCTGCGCAGCCAGGTCGGGCACGACTTTGCCGGCTACAAGGTGAAGACCTTCATGCGGCGGGTGCAGCGGCGGATGCAGGTGGTGCACCTTGGCACGTTGCAGGCCTACATTGCCCGTCTGCAGCAGGACACGACGGAGGCGAATGCGCTGTTCCGCGACTTGCTGATCAACGTCACCAACTTCTTTCGCGATTCCGAAGCGTTCGACAACCTCGCCACCCTGGTGATCCCTCGCTTGTTCGAGGGCCGCGGCGCCGATGATGCGGTGCGGGTATGGGTGCCGGGTTGCGCCACAGGCGAGGAAGTCTATTCGATCGCGATCCTCCTGCGGGAGCATATGGCGACGCTGGCCACGTTGCCGCGGGTGCAGATCTTCGCCACCGACATCGACGAGCACGCACTGGCGGTTGCCCGTGCGGGCCGTTATCCTGCCGCCTTGCTGGATAGCGTGTCGCAGGAACGGCGTCAGCGTTTCTTCGTCGTCGATGGCGGCGCGTTCGTCCTGTCCAAGGACGTGCGTGACCTCTGCATCTTTTCACCCCACAGCGTCATCCGGGATCCGCCGTTCTCCCGCATGGATCTGGTGTCGTGCCGCAACCTATTGATCTACTTCGGGCCGGACATACAGGGACAGGTGGTTCCGACCTTCCACTACGCATTGCGGCCGGGCGGCTATCTGTTTCTCGGCACCTCGGAAAACATCTCGCAGTATCGCGACCTGTTCGCCCCCATGGACAAGCGGCACCGGATCTTCCGCAGCCGGGATGACACTGCGCCGTCATACCGCCTGCCGATGACCATGTCGGGCTGGCCAGCGTCGCCGACAGCGACAGCACCGACGCCCCGGCGTGGCGTGAATGGCGCCATCAGCATGCGCCAGTTCGTGCAATCCCAGGTGCTTGAGCGGTTTTCCCCACCCCATGTCGTCGCCAACCGGGAAGGCGACATCGTGTTCTTCTCCAACAAGACAGGGCGCTATCTGGAAGCCGCCCCTGGCATCCCAACCCGCCAGCTACTCACCATGGCCCGGCGCAGTATGCGGCTGGATCTGCGCACCGTGTTTCGCGAGGCGGTCGAGAAGAACCAGATGGTCGTCCGGTCCGGCATCCGCGTGGAAGGCGAGGATGGGCGCGTTCAACTGGTGACGTTGACCGTGGAGCCGCTGATCGAACTCTCCGAAGAACCGCTCTATCTGGTGCTGTTCGCCGACGAAGGCGCGCCGCTGAGCCAGGAAGAGGCGGCTCTCCGGCTCAGCATCGTGTCGGATGGCGCCCACACGCTGCTGGAAAATGAACTGCGCGACACGCGGGAGCGTTTGCAGGCGCTGGTGGAGGAATACGAGACCGCGCTGGAAGAGCTGAAATCCAGCAATGAGGAACTGCAATCCGTCAACGAGGAACTGCAATCCAGCAACGAGGAGTTGGAGGCATCGAAGGAAGAGCTTCAATCGGTCAACGAGGAACTGCACACCGTCAACGCCGAACTGCACGCCAAGGTCGAGGCGCTGGACCGGGCGAATAACGACCTGCAGAACCTGTTCGATGCCACCAACATCGCCACGGTCTTCCTGGACCGGCGCCTGACGATCCGCAACTTCACGCCAGCCGTCGGCAAGTTGTTCAACATCCTCCCCGGGGACCGCGGCCGCCCGATCACCGACTTGTCCGGGCCCTTGAAGCTGCCGGACCTGGTTGAAGACGTCACCGCCGTGATGGAAAATGGCAAGCAGATCGAGCGGCAGATCCACCGCCAAACCGATGGTGCGCACTTCCTGGTTCAGTTCGCGCCCTATCGCAATCTCGACCAATTGGTGGCCGGCGTCGTTGTCACCTTCGTCGACGTCACCAACCTCACCCGGGCGGAAGCGCAATTGCGGATGCTGGTTGCCCAACTGCAGCATCGCACCCGGGACATGCTGGGCGTCATTCAGGCCATTGCTCGCCAGACGCTTGGCAAGGGCGGGTCATTGGAAGGCTTCAACGAGCGTTTGGGCGCGTTGGGGCGGGTGCAAGGTCTGATCAGCGAGGCGCGGGACGAGATGGTCGATCTCGGTGGGCTCATCCGCCTGGAACTGGAAGCGCATGGCGCATCGGTCGATGCGGAGAGCAGCCAGGTGATTGTGGCCGGGCCGCCGACGAGCCTGCGCCTGGCGCGCGTGCAGGCGATTGCATTGGTCGTCCACGAATTGGCGGCGAACGCGGTCAAGTACGGTGCGTTGAAGGGCTCGATGGGCTCACTCTCCATTACATGGCGGGTCCAATCGATCGGTGATGGACGAAGCCTGATCGTGGATTGGGTCGAGTCCGGGGTGAAGATGGCAACCGACGGCCCAACACAGAGCGGATTTGGTATGGAATTGATCCGGCGATCTCTCGAAAACGCGATGCGTGCAACGACCGACCTGAAATTCCGGAGTGATGGCGTGTCGTGTCGGATCGAGATCCCGTTGGAAGACGACGAGGGCACGCATCGTCCTGCCGTAACGTCTTGACCAAGGGCCCTCTGGACGGGCGCCGGGTTTTAGTCGTTGAGGATGATTACATGATCGCCACCGACATGATCTACATGCTGGAGAGCGCCGGGGCGGAGATGGCGGGGCCGGTAGGTCGTGTGGAGGCGGCGCTGGCGTTGATTGCACGCAGGCCACGCGCGTTGATTGCGCCGTGTTGGATCTGGACCTGTACGGCCGTCCGTCCTACCCGGTCGTCGACGCTTTGATGGCGGACGACATGCCCGTCCTGTTCAAGACTGGCTTCAGCAAGCACGCGGTCGAACTTCGGTATCAGAACGTGCCGCGGCTCCAAAAACCGGTCGATCAGGTGGCGCTGCTGGCTGCGCTGACCAAGGCGTCCTAGCACCATGCTCGCGGAGCCCCGGCTCGCCCCACCGATCCACGCCTTGCGCTCGACCGCTCCGGGCGCGCTGGGTCTGCTACGCATCCTCCGCACGAATGCGCTGCAAATGTGGGGTCGCCGTGCCTACGAGCGGCCGGTCGTCGTCGGCAGCTTCATGGGCCGCGTGCAAGTGCTGCTGAACGAGCCGGACGCGATCGGGCACGTTCTTGTAAAGAACGCAGCCAATTACCGTCGGCCGCGGATCTCCCGCCGGGTATTGGGACCGCTACTGGGCGAAGGGCTGCTGCTGAGCGAAGGACCTGCCTGGCGGCATCAGCGCCGCACGATCGCACCGATCTTCGCCCCCCGCTCGATGCCGGTGCTCACCCACCACATCGCCACCGCGGCGCAGGATTGCCTGGTGCGGTTGGCAGATCGCCACGCAGTGGAGTTGCTGCCGGAGGTTCAGCGCACCGCATTGGAGATCGCCGCCAAGTCGATGTTTTCGCTGGAAATGGCGGAGATGGGCAGCCCGATGCGCAGCCTACTGATGCGGTTCGCGACGCAGCTCGCCAACGCCTCCGCCTTCGACCTGCTGCTGCCGGACGGCCTACCCAACCCGCGCGACCCGGCACGGCGGCGGTTTCGCATCGAGTGGATCGCGCTCATCGGCGGCATCGTCGACGCACGCTCCCGCCTGCCACCCGGCGACGGACCGCGCGACCTGTTCGACATGCTGATGGCGGCGCGCGATCCCGAAACCGGTGAGGGCTTCAGCCGGGTGCAGTTATGCGACCAGGTCGCGACGATGATCCTGGCCGGGCACGAAACGACAGCGCTGACGCTGTTCTGGTCGCTGAACCTGTTGGCCCAGGCTCCCCTATGGCAGGAACGTGTGGCGGCCGAGGCCGCGGCGCATCCGTTCAGCCCGGATGACGCTGCTGGTGTGCTGTCCCATCTGCCCGTGACCCGGGCCGTCGTGAGTGAGGCATTGCGGTTGTATCCGCCTGCCTTCTTGGTGACCCGGGAAGCGCTGGCGCGTGATACGGCCAACCGCACGCTGGTACCGCGCGGGGCGACCGTTGCGATCGCGCCCTGGGTGCTGCACCGGCACAGCCTGCTGTGGTCCGACCCCCACGCCTTCGACCCGGCGCGCTTCATGCCGGAAGCGCCGCCACCGCCCCGGTTTGCCTACCTCCCCTTCGGCGCCGGGCCACGGATCTGCGTGGCCGCGCAATTCGCGATGGCGGAGGCGATGTTGGTGCTGGCCAAGCTGGTGGGCGCGCTGCATATCACCTCGCCCGACGCCGCTGCAGTCCGGCCGATCGGCCGTGTGACGACCCAGCCAGACCGGCTGGCGCATTTCACCCTGCGCCGGCGCTAACGAACCAACGCGAGCCCTCGACAACCGGCCGCGCCGGCGCAAGAACGGGGCCGCATTTACGGAGGATTTGATGCAGCGGACCCCAGCCCACGGCCTTCAGGTCGCCACCCCGCTCTACGCCTTCATCGAAGCCGAGGCGTTGCCCGGCACGGGGGTGACAGCGGACGCGTTCTGGTCCGGCTTTGCGGCTTTGGTGGCCGACCTGGCACCGCGCAATCACGCGCTGCTGGCCAAACGGGACGAGTTGCAGGCCCAGATCGATGCCTGGCACGTCCAGCACAAGGGCGCCGTGACCGACCCGGCCGCCTACGAGGCGTTCCTGCAGAGCATCGGCTACCTGCTGCCGGAGCCGGCGGCGTTCGCGGTCGATACCAGCAACGTGGATGCGGAGATCGCCACCATCGCCGGGCCGCAACTGGTCGTGCCCGTCAGCAACGCCCGCTACGCTCTCAACGCCGCGAATGCACGCTGGGGCAGCTTGTACGACGCGCTGTATGGCACGGATGCCATTGACGATGCCGACGGCGCCGCCCGCGGCAAGGGATTCAACAAGGCCCGCGGTGAGAAGGTCGTCGCCCGCGCCAAGGCATTCCTGGACGAAGCCGCCCCGCTGGCCCACGGCTCCCACGCACCCGCCACCGGCTACACGGTCGAGGACGGCGCGCTGCTGGTGCACCACGCCGGCGGCCGCACCGGCCTGGCAGACCCGGCGCAGTTCGTCGGCTACCTCGGCGAGCCGGCTGCCCCCACGGCGGTTTTGTTGAAACGCAATGGGTTGCATATCGAAGTTCTGATCGACCGCGGCCACCCGATCGGCTCCGGTGATCCGGCGGGCGTTGCCGACCTAGTGCTGGAATCCGCCATCAGCACGATCATGGATTGCGAGGACAGCGTCGCCGCTGTCGATGCCGACGACAAGGTGTTGGTCTATCGCAACTGGCTGGGCCTGATGAACGGCACCTTGTCCGCTACCTTCGAAAAGGGCGGTAAGTCCCTGGTTCGTAAGCTGTCCGAGGATCGCAAATTCACCAAGCCGGCTGGTGGATCGCTCTGGCTCGGCGGCCGTAGCCTGATGCTGATCCGCAATGTCGGCCACCACATGGTCACCGACGCCGTGCTGGACGCGCAGGGCGAGGAAATCCCCGAAGGCATGCTGGACGCCGCCATCACCTCGATGATTGCGATGCACGACTTGAAGTTGAAGAAGAACAGCCGCAAGGGCTCGGTCTACATCGTCAAGCCGAAGATGCATGGGCCGGAGGAAGTCGCCTTCGCCGCCGAACTATTCGGCCGGGTGGAAAAGATCCTCGGCATCCCGCATGCGACGCTGAAGATGGGCATCATGGATGAGGAGCGGCGCACCAGCGCCAACCTCGCCGCCTGCATCGCCGCCGCGAAGGACCGCGTGGTGTTCATCAACACCGGCTTCCTGGATCGCACCGGGGACGAGATCCACACCTCGATGGAAGCCGGCGCGTTCATCCGCAAGGGCGAGATCAAGGGCACGGCCTGGATCAAGGCGTATGAGGACCGCAACGTCGATATCGGCCTGGCCGCCGGGTTGCGCGGCAAGGCGCAGATCGGCAAGGGCATGTGGGCCGCGCCGGACAAGATGGCGGACATGCTGGTGCAGAAGATCGGCCACCCGCAGGCCGGCGCCAACACCGCCTGGGTCCCCTCACCCACCGCCGCCACGCTGCACGCCCTGCACTACCACCAGGTGAGCGTCGCCGACCGCCAGGAAGCACTAGCCCGGCGCGCCCAGGCCAAACTCTCCGACCTGCTGACAATCCCCCTGGCGGACCGCCCGAATTGGGCGCCGGACGACGTCCAGGCCGAGTTGGACAACAACGCCCAGGGCATCCTCGGCTACGTCGTCCGCTGGATCGATCAGGGCGTCGGCTGTTCCAAGGTGCCGGACATCCACGATGTCGGGCTGATGGAGGATCGCGCCACCCTGCGCATCAGCAGCCAGCACATCGCCAACTGGTTGCGCCACGGCATCGCGACCGAGGTCCAGGTGATGGAAACCCTACGCCGCATGGCCGCGGTGGTGGACCGGCAGAACGCCGGCGACCCGGTCTACAGGCCGATGGCGCCGGGCTTCGACGGCCCGGCCTTCCACGCCGCGTGCGACCTGGTGTTCAAGGGCCGCACCCAGCCCAACGGCTACACCGAGTACATCCTCACCGCCCGCCGGCGGGAGGCGAAGGCCGCCTAGCTAGCCTCGCTTCACGTTCCAGAACACCGGCAGCCCGCGCAACGTCCCACTCAGGTTGCGCTGCTGCACGGTGGACTGGAAATACTGGCCCAGCGGCAGGAAAGGCACGTCATTGAACGCCTGGCGCTGCAATTCCTCGCCGATCTTCTTCTGCGCCGCTTCGTCCGGGGCATTGAACCAGTTGGCGCGCAGGCTCTCCAGCTTCGGCGAGTCCGGCCAGCCGAACCAGCCCGCGGCGCCATTGCCGCGAAGGCCCTGGCTGTTGGCCGGGCTGGCCATGTCGATCCCGGTGAAGGTCGAGAAGAAGACGCTCCAGCCGCCCTTGTCCAACGGCGCCTTGCTGGCCCGGCGCTGGATGATCGTGCCCCAATCCGTGCTCTGCAGATCCACGTTCATGCCGCAGCGCCGCAGCATGTCGGCGCCCACATTGCCCAGCGCGCCCAGCGTCGGGAAGTCGGAGGCGACCATCACCACCACCCGCTCGCCCTTGTAGCCGGCGGCAGCCAGGTCCCGCTTCACCTTCTCGAAGTCGCGCTGGCTGGTCAGCGCCGACATTCCGGCATCGCTGGCCAGCGGCGTGCCCGGCGGAAAATAGCCGAGGTCGGTGCGGTATGCGGACGTGTCGTCCCCCGCGACGGCAGCCATGTAGTCGCCCTGGATCACCCCGCCCAGCAACGCACGGCGGATTGCCGGATTGTCGAAGGGCGGAAACAATTCGTTGAAGCGCAGGAAGCCACAATTTCCCGTCGTTTCAACGACGAAGATCTGCAGCTTCGGGTCCTTCGCCAGCAGCGGCTTTTGGTCGAAATCCAGCTTCTCCCACCAATCCATCTCGCCGCGCTGCATGGCCGCGGTCGCGGTGGCGGTGTCCGGGATGACGTTCCATTCCACCCGGTCGAAATGCACCTGCTTCGGCCCGGCGGTCCATTCCGGCTTGCCGCTGGACCGCGGGATATAGCCATCGAACTTGGCATAGACCACCCGGGAGCCGGACACGCGCTCGTCCGCGATGAAGCGGAACGGGCCACTGCCCACCATCTCGGTGACCTGCTTGAACGGGTCGGTGTTCGCCAGCCGCTCCGGCATGATCGGGCACATGTTCGGCCCGGCCTTGCCCAACGCGTCCGGCAGCAACGGGAAGGAGGATTTCAGCCGGAACTGGATGGTCTGGTCGTCGGGTGCGGAAATCTCGTTCGTCACCGCCATCAGCGACTGGCCGAACGAGTCTCGCGCGCCCCAGCGCTTGATGCTAGCCACGCAATCCTTCGCCAACACCGGCGTGCCGTCATGGAAGCGCAGGCCATCGCGCAGGCCGAGTTTCCAGATGGTGTGCTTGTCCTCCACGATCGCGCCGGAAACCATTTGCGGCTGCGGCTTGAACGACGCGTCCTGCCCATACAGCGTATCGAACACGGCAAACGCGTGGTTGCGTGTGACGTATGCGGAGGTCCAGACCGGGTCCAGCACCGCCAAATCCGCCTGCGGGATAAATCGCAGCGTCGTCTCGGCCGCAGCCCGCACGATGGCGGGCGCGGCAAGTGTGCTGGCAGCCGCGGCTTGCAGCAGGCGGCGGCGGGAAATGGTCATGGAGCTGCGTCCTCGTGCATCCCGGCAACCTCTCGCACTCTGCCCGCGGTGAAAAGGGGCGTCAGGGCGCGGGGGTTGGAGCAGTCGGCACCGGCACCGGCTCGGTGGTCGGCGGCGGCGGCGTCAGCGGAGTGGCCGCGACCGGCGGCGGCGGCGGGGCAGTCGCTTCGGTCTTCGGCTGCGGCGGCGCCGGGTCGAGCGTGACGATGTAGCTGGGGATGATCCGCGCCTGGTTGCCTGCGATCACCAGCACCTTCTGCCCGATCTCCAGTGGCTTCACATCCTGCTGCGTCACCGACAGCAGATCGCCATTCGGCTTGCGCACGACATACTCATAGGCTGTCGCCTCGCCGGTGGTCTTCTCAACGGCCGATCCGAGCAACCCACCGACGACCGTACCGTCCAAAGCCCCGAATGCGGAGGTCACGCCCCCGCCTACCTGCGACCCGGCGATCCCGCCCGCGGCCGCACCCGTCACCGCGCCGGTGGCGCCAGCCGTGGTGACGCCAACATTGCGGCGGCCAACGACCACTGCCTCATCGACCTTGTTGGCCTGCTGCACGGCGCTGCTGTTGTAGGAGTTGGCCGAATAATCCGGTTTGCAGCCGGCCAGAGCCACGAGCAGGGTGCCGAGAACGACGATTCGAAGCAAAGGACCGATCCATCGAAGTTCGGCGTCTGTTTAAGAACGCTGGCTAGCGGGGGCAAGGGACGCCAGCCCGAACCCGCCTCCCTCGTCCAGGAAGGAGGCGGTTTTCAGAGCCTACGAAGGCTGGTTGAAGTCTTCCGTGCGCGCCGGGCGCTGGCGGCGATCGGCCATGAACTGGTCGAACTCCTGCTTGTCACGCGCCTGGCGCAAGCGATCCAGATACTCGACGAACTCCTTCTGCTCGTCTTCCAGACGGCGCAGGGTTTCCGAGCGATACTCGTCGAAGGCGCGGTTGCCGGAGGGTGGCGCGTAGGAAAAGCCGCTGGCGCAGCGCCCCATCATGTCCGGAAACCGCCACTGCCCGCGGTTCATGCCGCGACCCCGGCGACGACCGAAGGCGCAATAGGCCAGCACGGCCAGCCCAAGCGGCCACCATAGCCAAAAGGTGGCGATGGTGATGGCAATCCAGGCGGGTCGTCCAATCTCATCGAGACGCGAAGCGGAGAAAGCCATTGGGGAACTCCGAGGGTGAATGTTAATCACATTCACATAGATGCCCCTTCCTCGGGCCTGCGTAAAGCCGCTCGCGAATTTGTTATCCGCCGAGCCCGAGGGACCGTAGATAGACCAGCAATCCCGCCTCCAGCAGATCCTCCGGCGTCATCGGCAGCGGGCGGCGACCCGGCGATGGTGGGCCGGTGAACAAGGACGCCGTGCCGTGGCACAGGGTCCAGACATGCAGCGCCACCATCAGCGCCGGCGGCCGGTTGCGGGTGGGCGCGGCGGCGCACGCGGCTTCGGCAGCGTTGCGCACCACGGCGAAGGCAGCATCGGCAGCGGCGCGCAGTGCTGGGTCGGTTTCGCCCGGCGTCCCGTCAAACATGGCCGCGTAGGCCGCCGGGTCGCGCCGCGCGAAATGCAGATAGGCACGGCCGCAGCGTTCGATAGCGGCGGCCGGGTCAGGGCGGCCATCGTTCCAGGCGGTCAGCAAATCCTCCCGCAACATAGCGAAGCCACGCAGGGCGAGTTCGGCCACCAAGGCGCCACGGTCGCGGAAATGCCGGTAGGGCGCGGCGGGGCTGACGCCGGCAGCGCGTGCCAGCTCCGCGAAGGCAAACCCGCCCAAACCACGCTCGGCAATCAACCGCCGCGCCGCCTCGACCAACGCCTCTCGCAAGTTGCCGTGATGATAGCTATCGCGCCCGAAGCTCATGTGAGCAGGGTTTACATCACTGCCGCAGATTGGGACAGCGCAGCAACGAAGCCAGCGAGAATCGGCCAGCGTTGCGCGGTGCTGGGTCGGCTCAGCCGCCGATCCGGTCCAGCCCGGCCATGTAGGGGCGCAGCACCTCCGGCACGGTGATCGAGCCATCCGGCTGCTGGTAGTTCTCCATCACCGCGATCAGCGCCCGGCCAACCGCCACGCCCGACCCGTTCAGCGAATGGACGAACTCCACCTTGCCCTCCGCCGGGCGATAGCGGCCGTTCATACGCCGGGCCTGGAAGGCGCGGGTGTTGGAACAGGAACTGATCTCCCGCCACATCCCCTGCCCCGGCAGCCAAACCTCCAAATCGAAGGTCTTCACCGCGCCGAACCCGGTGTCGCCGGAGCACAGCAGCATTCGGCGGTACGGCAGGTGCAACCGCTCCAGCACGGTTTCGGCGCAACGGGTCATCCGCTCGTGCTCGGCGTCGCTGTCCTGCGGGCGAGTGATCGACACCATCTCCACCTTGCGAAACTGGTGCTGCCGCAGCATGCCGCGCGTATCCCGCCCGGCCGACCCAGCCTCCGACCGGAAACACTCCGTCAGCGCCGTCATGCGCCACGGCAGGCGCGTTTCCGCCACGATGTCGCCCGCCACCATGTTGGTCAGCGGCACCTCCGCCGTCGGGATCAACCAGCGCCCATCGGCGGTACGGAACATGTCGTCCACGAATTTCGGCAATTGGTTGGAGCCATAGGCCGTCGCATCGTTCACCAGTAGCGGGACCGCCGTTTCCTCATACCCGTGTTCGGTCACGTGCAAATCCAGCATCCACTGGCCCAACGCCCGCTCCAACCGCGCGAGCGAACCGCGCAACACGGTGAAACGCGACCCGGCGAGCTTGGAGGCGGCAGCAAAATCCATCAGCCCCAACGCCTCGCCCAACTCGAAATGCTGCCGGGCGGCGGACATCTCCGGCGGCGTGCCGACTTGCTTGACGACGATGTTCGCCGTCTCGTCCGTGCCATCGGGCACGTCCGGGTCAAGCACGTTGGGCAGGCTGGCCAGCCGGGCCTCGATGTCTGCGCCGAGCGCGGTGACTGTGGTTTCCAGCGCCACCATGTCGTCGCGCAGGGCAACGGCTTCCACCTCCAACGCCGCCGTCTCGCCGCCGGTGCGACGAAGCTGGCCGATCTCTTTCGACAAGGCGTTACGCCGGGCCTGGCGCTCACCCAGCGTGGTCTGTGCGGCACGGCGCTCCAGGTCCAGTTCCATGATCCCGGCAGACATGGGCGACACGTTGCGGCGGACCATTGCGTCATCGAACGCGACTGGATCTTCACGGATCGCGCGTATGTCGTGCATCAGAAACCCCGAATCGTCATTGGCAAGCGGCTTTGAACCGGCCGAATTGCCGGGTCAAGCGACTTGGCGACGCACCCGCGTGGTCCAGACCAGCACCAGGGAAACCAGGCATGCCGCGGCCGCCCCCATAAACGCGGTGGACAGCCCGTGGCCAGCCGCCAACAACCCCATCACCGGGCCCGCAGCCCCCAACCCCAGGTCGAAACACGCCAGGAACGCGCCCAACGCCACGCTGCGGTTTTCCGGCGCAACCCGGCGCACCACCTCCACCCCCAAGGCTGGGAATACCAGCGAGTAGCCGAGCCCGGTGAGCGCCGTGCCCAACACCGCCACCAGCGGAGACCCGGCGGCTGCGATGACAGACAGGCCGGCCGCCTCCGTCACCAGGCAGACTAGGGCCACCTTTATGCCGCCCAGGCGATCCGGCAGGCCACCCATCAGCAGGCGGGCGATGATATAGACGCCGCCGAACGTCATTAGCGCCCAACCGCCGCCGGCCCAGCCTTGCTCGTCATACCGCAGCGCCAGGAAGGCCGCGATCGTGCCGAAGCCGCTGGATGCCAGGATCAGGCCCACGCCAGGCGGCCACATGGCACCGACGACCTTGCCGAACCCGCTACGCCGGGCAGACGCGACGCGCAGGCTGGGTTGCGCGGCGATGATGGGAATACCCAGCAACGGCAGCAGTATCACGGCCACGGCCACGGCGCCAAACCCGCCCAGGCTGCCCAACAGCGCACCGATCGGCGCACCCGCGGCAAAGGCGCCATACATCGCCACCCCGTTCAACGACAGGGCGCGGCCTGCATTCGCCGGCCCGACCTCCGTCACCATCCAACCCGTCAGTGCCGTGGTGAACAGGCTGTCGCCCAACCCCAGCACCAAGCGGCCGATCATCACCGCCGCCAACGCCATCGCTGGCGGCAGCCCGGCGGAGAACAGGTAGGCGACGCCACTGAGCGCCGCCGTCACCAGCCCGATCATCACCATGCGCTTCGGCCCAACCCGGTCCGCCAGGCTGCCGGCCATTTGCCGCGTCAGTAGCGTCACCGCTGGCGCCAGCCCCATCACCACGCCGACGATGGCCGTGCCGTAGCCCATGCGATGCACCAGCAGCGGTAGGGTAGACAGCGGCAGCCCCACCGCGCAGTAGCCGACGAACGTCACCGCGATGAACGGCAGCAGCGCCCTCGTTACAGTGCTGGCGGAATTAGGCTTGGCTTGCGTGGCGGGTGCATTCCCCCCGCTCAACGTTTCGCGCGGGGGCGTGCGGTGGCGGGGCGTGCTGGCTTGGCGGCCGGCGGCTTGGCCGCCGGCTTCACCACACCAGTGCCGGCGCGCAGTTGCGTGACGGTCGCCCGGCTGGTGATCTGCTCTGGATCCATCACCAGTTCGATCACCGCCGGGCGCCCGCTCTCCACGGCGCGACGAAAGGCGGGTCCAAACTCCGCCGTCTCCTTCACCGTCTCGCCATGGCCGCCGAATGCCTCGATCCACTTGGCGAAATCGGGGTTGGTAAGCGCCGTGCCGGACACGCGGCCAGGGTAACTCCGCTCCTGATACATGCGGATGGTGCCGTACATCGAGTTGTTGAAAACGATGACGATCGGCGCCACGCCATGGTGGAACGCGGTGGCAATTTCCTGCCCCGTCATCAGGAACCCGCCATCACCGACGAAGGACACGACCATGCGGTCAGGAAACGCGATCTTCGCCCCCACCGCGGCTGGCACGCTGTAGCCCATGGCGCCATTGGTCGGTCCCAGGAAACGCTGGCCCGGCCCGAAATCGATGAAGCGCTGCGGCCAGCCTGCGAAATTGCCGGCGTCGCAGGTGCAGATCGCATCGGGCGGCAGCAAGGTTTCCAGTTCCCGCATCGCAGCGCCGACGTTCAGCGGATACGCCGTGTCGGTCGGAACCCGCCCGGCCTGGCGGATGGCGCGCAATTCCGCCGTCCACTCGCCCCACGGCACCCGCTTCACCGGCAAGGCCGCGGCCGCGGTGGCGAACGCGTTCAGATCCGCCGTGATGCCCAGACGTGGGCGGAACACGCGCCCGATCTCGGACGCTTCCTGATGCACGTGCACGATGGCCGTGCCGCCGGCTTGGTCAAACAGGGTGTAGCCCTGGCTCACCGCCTCTCCCAGCCTGGTGCCGATGGCGAGGATGAGGTCAGCCTCTTTCGCGCGCGCCACCAGCGCCGGGTCTGGTCCAACGCCGAGGTCGCCGACGAAGTTGGACAGCGTGCCGTCGTACAGCCCCTGCCGCCGGAACGCGACGGTGGTGGGGATGTCGTGCGCCGTCAGGAAGCGATGGATCGCCTCCCGCCCCGTCGCGGTCCAGCCGCCACCGCCCAGGATCGCCAGCGGCTTGCTGGCCCCCGCAAGTAACTTGCCGATCGCCGCGATCGCGTCCGGATCCGGCTGCGGGCGGGACACCAGGGCGGGGCCGAGGTCCGGCACGTCCACCAGATCCTTCTGCATCTCCTCCGACAGAGCGATGACCACCGGACCGGGACGCCCGGTGGTGGCAACGTCCACCGCATGGGCCACGATCTCCGGAATGCGGTCGGCATCGTCGATCTGCGTGACCCATTTGGCCAACGGCCCGAACATCCGGCGGTAATCCACCTCCTGGAAGCTCTCGCGGTCGGTTTCGGCAAATGGAATCTGGCCAACGAACAGCAGCATCGGCGTGCTGTCCTGCTGGGCGATGTGAACGCCGATGGCGCCATGGCAGGCGCCGGGGCCGCGGGTGACCATCGCCGCGGCCGGTCGGCCCGTGAGCTTGCCGTAAGCCTCCGCCGCGTTCACAGCCCCGGCCTCGAACCGGCAGGTCACCAGCTTCAGATGGTCATGCACGGCATACAGGCCGTCCAGCACGTCCAGATAACTTTCGCCCGGCACGGCGAACACGTGGTCGATGCCCTGGGCCACGAGTGCATCCGCCAGCACTCGTCCCCCCGGCCGCGCCCCTTGCCGTGCCGCGCTTGCCCGCTTCAATTCCATATCGCGTCTCCCTCGCGGCGGCAGGATAGACGCGGCCGGGCGTCACGCCAATGCGGGGCGCGCAGGTTCGGGTGCGGCCTGCGCCGATGGCGGCAGCGCCGTCACGGTCGGGTCCGTCGCCAGCAGATTGCCGAGCTTGCCCTGCACATGTGCCGCCAGGGTTGCCGCGTCGGGCAGCGTGCCCGCGGATTTGGTCGCGGCGTTCTTGATGGCGGCCACGCCCTGCCCGATCGCCTGTTGTTCCAGCGCCGCCAGCCCCGCGGCTGTCACCGCGCCGCCGCCGGCCGCCCGCAACGCCAACGCCTTGTAGGCAATGCCGCCGCCCATCGCGATCAACTGGCCGAGTTGCTGAAGCTGCACGTTCTTGCGGTGCTGCAGCCAGTTGGCCAGCGCCATCAGCCCCCCGAAGGTGACGGCCGCCAGCACCAACGGATCGGTGGCCGCCGCCAGCAGCGGGGCGGTATAGGTCTTGATGTCCATGCTTTAGGCGCCTTGCGTCACGGATTGAAGTTGCGTGGGTGGGACGAGTGCGGTGAGGAAGACGCGGTGATACCCGGCGATCAGCGTCGCCTGGTCCAGCCCGTTGATGATGCGGCGGGCGGCGTTCGGGTTGTCGTTGGCTGGATTCGCGCCAAAATATTGGCCCAGCCGGCGCCCGGTGAACGACCCGGCGGCCATGCCGTGCAGCATGATGTCGGCCGCCGCATCCAGGCCCAACGCCAGGTCCGGATTATGCTCCAAATCCAAGCCGAGCCGGGCACCCTGTAGCTGGTAATTCGCCTTCCAGGTGAGCTGCACCAGGCCGCGCCCGTAATAGACCTGGTGCGTCACCGGGTCGGGCAGGCCGTAGTCGCGATGGGCCCCGTGCCCGTATTCGGCGACTGGCTGCATGGCGCGCGCCGTTTCGTGGAACGCGGTGGCAAGGGCGTAGGCCAGCCAACGGATGTTCGGGTTGAGGTCGGCATTGCCGGGCAACCATGCCTCCCACGCATCCAGAATGGCGGTCATGCCGTCGACCTGGCCTTGGCTAAGCTCGCCGGCGAACAGGGGACGGACACGGGTGAAGAACGTCGAACGATCGACGGTCATAGGACAATCCTTCGAAATTGAGGGGATGCTGGCCAGGCACTTGCCCAACCGCGCCCGCACCCTGTCACGCGGAAGGGCGGAGTTTCGAGGGATTCCTGCTGATGGCCCGGTTTTGACAAAGTGACGCCTGACGTGGCTACCATCTGCGACCAGCCAGGAAATGGTGCGTCGGATGCGGGCGATATTTGTGCAAGTGAAATGCGAGATGGGCCAGGCCTACCAGGTGGCTCGAGCCTGCGTCGACGGCGTGGCCGAGTGCTCGGAGATCTATTCGACCTCCGGCCAGTATGATTTACTAGGCAAGTTCTACCTGGAGCCCGACCAGGACACCGGCCTATTTGTAACCGAACGGATCCAGACCCTGCCAGGCGTGAAGGATACTTACACGCTCATCACGTTCAACGCCTTCGCCGCGACATAGGGCGCGATCCCGGGGGTTGCGTCCCCATGGGGTGTTCTATAAGGCTTTGTCCGACGGAGGGGTGGCCGAGCGGCTGAAGGCGGCGGTTTGCTAAACCGTTGTGCGGTGTCAAGCCGTACCGTGGGTTCGAATCCCATCCCCTCCTCCATTCCAAGCTCGTAACCGACTGTTTTCGTGAGGTAATTCTCTCGAGCTCAAATTATGACCCAATTTGGGTCCCACTCGCCTCTAGGGTTTGGTAGGGATCGCCGGGCACAAGTCGGAGCCACTACAATCCCACATGGCCCCGGGGAGACATTGCTGAAGCAGAGCCTGTCAGGCAGCGTGCTCACATGTCAGGAACGCCTTCGACTCCGAATAGCCCGCAGGCTGGTCGCCAACTCCTAGCGGTGATACGCGACACAATGAAAACGGTTGAGCCTCTCACTCGGGAGGCCACCAAAATGGCCACCGATCTTGGGACTCTGCTGCTGCAGACGTGCGTCACGCTGAATGGGGGCGCGGTTGTGGGTTTCCCGACCTTCTACAAGGCGCTTGCACCAAGCGATGCCCCTGTTTCACAGGGCTTTTTGATCGCGTTTATATCTTTTGCCATTGGGGTTGCACTGGCCGGCATCGGCGTCGTGATTGCGTTTCTGACCGTAACGACTGCATCCCGTATGACCGTTGCGGCCACGTTGCTTCCAATGCTGGAGGCGCGCGAGGCCCTACTACCTGCAGGCATGGACGGTCTTGCGAGAAAGCAGTTACGCCAAGCTCGCCGAGGAGCGCGCTGGGCGGTGGCCGTTGGCATTTCCGCTCAGGTTTCTACCGGTGTGCTCGGTGCACTCAGCATCACTTCGTTCATCGTTGGTGGTTTCTACGGTGAACGAGCCGTGTCGGCGCTTGTTACTCATCCCGCGGTTAGCGCTACGCAACCGACTACCGTGCCTCCAGTCCCCCATCTTACCCCGGGTGTACGCTAAGTGCGACACCCCATTTAGCCCAGATCCTCCTCCAGCACAACGATCGTCACTGCCCAGAACCGTTCGCCCTCATCATCCATCTGCTCGACCGGGCCGCCGCTAACCGGCGCGGGGTAGACCTTGGACGGCCCAACTCGGTGGTCGGCGCTACTGCTGACGGCCTCCAGGGATAGGGTGGGACAGGCCAGTACCGGTTGGCGATCGGCTGCGGAGATCGTCACGATCTCCTCTCCCGTCTATCTCAAATGGACGGCAAGTGTGCCATCTGGTGCACCCCTCCTTGGGGTGGGTCGAAGGCATCACCATCACGGTGGCGCCTCTACAACTGAGGTATTCGCGTCAGGCGCATACCCACGCCAAAGGTATGCGTGTCACGTAGCTATTTCCGGCTGGAGGGGCGCTGGTGCCGACCTACGATGGGGCGCAGTTTGTGCAGAGAGGCGGTCCAGATGGCAGACAAAAAGAACCAGCATTTCGTGCCAAAATTCCTGATGCGCCACTTCTCTCCCGATGTGGAAGAAAAGACCATTGGTATGTTCAACATACGCAAAGGGAAAACACTTGACTGCCCAGTTGGCTTGAGCGGGCAATGCCAGAAACCTTACTTCTATGGTCAAGATCTCGTAATGGAAAACATATTGTCCGAGTTTGAGGGAACAATAAGTGCCTTGTTCAAAGCCATAATACAGGGGCGCAGGGCTCCGGCATACGGGACAAGAGCGCATTTTGATTTGCTGACTTTCATTGCCCTGCAGGCCTCTCGCACTGAGGCGCGCTCAGTGCACACGAATGAAATGGCCGACAAGGTGGCTCGTGCGATGATGGAGCGAACCGCGCCTGAGTTGCTTGCTTACATTGACCGACTTGGCTTCAGAATTGGAATGGAAAGCGCTCCGGCTTACAATGTAAGGATGGGGATGATGCTCAGCCCCATCCTTATTGACCTCAATATAAAGCTGCTTGCTTCTCCCGTCGGAACCGCGTTCTTGCTGTCTGACAATCCTGTATTGGAATTCAACTCGCATTTTAGAGAAAGCAACTCTCCTTTTACACATGGCATGTCTTCCATAGGCCTCCAAATAGCACTTCCTATCAATCCAGGGCTTTGCCTGGTGATGTACGACTCCAGCGTCTACAAGTTGGGAAAAAATAAGGAACCGACTGTTGCGATTACCGCGCAAGACGTCCGCCAGCTAAATATAGCATTCTATCTCAATGCGCTTAATAACATGTATTTTAAAACTGAGGTCGGAGCGGCAGAGTGCCGCAGCATACACGCCAGATACGCAGGACTTAGGCTAGATTCCACGGTGTTGTTTGAAACGTCTCCAATCGACGGCAGCCCTAATCAGCTCTTGCGATTTGGGCAGCGCCATCCGAGATTTTGCCCATCACTACCGTCGGCATTCACGGCCCGAAAGGGCGTCAGAGTTCGGCAGCCCGGCCCTCGGGATCCTGTTTGGGCGAAACTGGTCGGCGAGTTTTCAGAAGAGATTGACGCTGGCAAGCGAATGTGGGGCGACTTTCCCGAGTTTGCGCAACAGCGTGGGTGGAAGTTTGATCGCGATGGACAAATGACTTAGGTTTCACCTTATCGGCGCTTCTCCGGAGCCGCAGCCTACGCCATCGCACTGTTTAGACGCTCAGGCTGCCCCGTCTTCCACAAGCCAGGGCAGCCCTTCGCAACACCTCAGCCCAGCCGCAGCGCAAGCGCTGGGGACTGGCACAGGGCGATCTCTAATCCGTCACGGCCGACAATGGTTTGCTTGGCTGCCCGCCTCCCGCCCGGCGCCAGGCGTTCACCAGTTCGGGTCGGGTCTCGATCACCAGCCTATAGATCGCCCCGACCCTGGATGGTCGGGTCATACCCGTTGTCGGCCGACGGCAGATCACGGCTTGCACCGCCGCGTTGTAGCTCCTGATACACCTGCCAAGGGACGGGCTGCAGGTTGAACGGCTCCAGCTGGTAAGCCTCTGGCGGCATCAACGTAAGATCCGCATGGGTGCCGCTCTCGTCCAAGCGGTAGGTGACCTCACCTATAACCCAGCGCTGCGTGCTGACCTTTAGCAACGGCACGTCCACACTGACCAGCGCGTTGGGTTGCCATAGCTTTCCAGCGCTGTCGCGCCACGTGTCGGTTGTCAAAGTGCTGACGCGGCTTCTGCCATTCCTCCGGGTCATCTCCCACGTCGCCCGGCGCTGGGCGAAGTTCATGCTTTGGTCAACTTGCTCTGAAACGATGATGTGCGGCCGGAGGCGAAGCGGGGGCTGGGAAGCGTCGTGCAAGTTGACCTGGCTGTTGCCGTTTGTCGCCCCATCGAAAGCTTGCCTCGTCTGGAAAAACGCATCGGTGGACATCCACGTCACGACGTAATCTGAGAACCGCTGATCCATCGAGAACGTCGTGCCGGCAGCCTCCACGTTCACGCCCTGTGGGAAAAGCCAGCTTCAGCGCAGCGCCCGGGTTCTTGTGTGCAGCGAGGGACGACATGATTGCAGCGATCCGACCACGCTCGCGGGCGCCTTTGACCTTCGCGTCCGTGTCGTCGCTTTCGTCGCTATCATCGTCGCCATCGCTGACCTTTTTCTTGGCAGCGCGCTTCTTTGCCTTCAGCTTCTTCGTGGCCTCGTCGTCGCCACCCTCGTCCTTCAAGAGACGATAGCGCCAGCGGCAATAATGCAACCGCTTGTGATTGCAACGCCGGGTAAAACAATACTTGAAGCATCGAGCCAACACCATGGGACCAGGACAACCGCTGGAGTGGGTTGCCACTCGCGCTTCCACCCCGACCAAGCCGTGACGCGCTAACAATCTGGTAACCCCTAGCGTTTACAAGTGGGCATCTTTTCCCGGCGGGTGCCATGACCATCGATGTGCAGAACGTGGCTGATCAGACTGACGCGATCAGCTCGGCTGAGCGTCGGCGCTTAGGCCGAGCCGATGTCTCGCCTACGCTCATCGAGCTGCTGCGGGCGCCTGCGAAAGACGCCGACCTCCCCGAGGATCTTCGCCGTGCACTTGAGGATGAAGGCGAACTGCCCATTGAGGTAGATCCGATTGCGCCGGCACGCGGCATCGCATTGGGCGTGGCGTTGTCCGTGCCGATCTGGGCCGGGATCGGTGGACTGATCTACACGCTGGTGAAGTGATCCGCTCCCGGAGTTGACGAGATGCTTGACGAGACAGCCCTGATTGCCCGGTTTGTTGATGCCCTTGGCCGTGACTGGGACAGCGTCGACCGGGCCTTCACCTGGCTTCACGCAATCGATGACGCTTCCAATAATGCTAAGGACGTCTGTGAAGCAAACGAGCCGGTCGCGGAGCTCGAGCAGCGGCAAGCAGCCTAGGCGACTGAGAACGCAGCCGATTAACTGATCTTCCTTTGTTTTCGTGGACACCATGCGGCATGATTTAGCGAGAGGTGTTCGATGGATCAGCAGGCGACGAGAGCCAAGCCGTTCCTTTACAGAGGATTATAAGCGCCAGGTCGTGGACCTTGGGGAAGCAGCGTGGGTACGTCGACGGCAGTTGCGGCCGAAATCGGCCTGCACCCGACATTGCTGTGCCAATGGGTGCGGTAGTATAGCGCTGGCACTGCCACGGCCGAGGCGGGACGATTGGCAACTGTCCCCTCACTCAAACGCGTGCCCGTTCCGACAGCCGACCAGGCGGCCGAGATCGCGCGGCTGCGGCGTGCGCGGTCTCGTCGTCCCCCGACGGCGGGTGCAAACGGCCGACAGCCGCCACGCCTTTCGATTGCCCCCAATCGGCTGGACCGAACGTTCACGACTGCAACGCCAAACCAAGTCTGGCTGGCAGACCTGACCTACATCGCAACCGAAGCGGGCTGGCTTACATGGCGGCCGTTATGGACCTGCACACCCGCAAGATCGTCGGCTGGAGCATGCGTGAGCATCTCCGCGCTGAGCTGGCAACATCGGCGCTCATGATGGCCATCCAACGTCAGCGGCCGAGCCCGGATCTCGGCCAGCAATCCAACCGCGGAGTCCAATATGCGTGCGATGACTACCAAGCAGCCCTGAAGGTTGTAGGTATCATCCCATCCATGAGCCGGCGGGCTAACCCACTGGACAACGCGCCGATCGAAAGCTTCTTCCACACGCTGAAGACCGAGCTGGTGCATCATAGGACCTACGCCACCAGGCATGACGCCAAACGCGACTTGTTCGCGTATGTCGAGGGCTTCTACAATCGCCAGCGCCTTCATTCGGCCCTAGGGAGACGCCAGGGACGCGACTCTGGCCGCGCAGAGCCTTTGCAATAAGCTCTGCTTGCTCGACTCATCAGCAGTTGCGGGAATGCGCGTCAGAATGGTCAAGGCCGGGGCAAGGGGTCAAAGGTACATTCTGGGGTGGCGAGGCGCTCATCAACCCGGCCGGGGTGGCAACCTTATCAAGCAGTCCAATGTCCACGCCACGGTCGCCTACAACGCAGTTCCACGATGTTCCAACTCCGTGAAATCACTCGTGGGTATCCAAAGCCTCAATAGCTTGCTACCTCTAGCAAGGACCATGGACTGTTTGCATCATGACAGCTGAGTTACCGTGTGTTAGCAGGAATTTTCTGTTCGCTTGAGAACGCCACCTGTCCTTAATTCAATAGAGTGGACAGGAAAGGAGAAGCCGATGAGTGCATCGTTTGGTATCGTAGGGAATTGTACGGCTCGAGGTTTCGCACGTAGCCTTGAGTTGCTTGTTCCTGGATCACGCGCTTTCGTCTTCCATTTAGGCAAGATCGCCACAGAGCCATCTGAAGTTCGAAAGGCTGGGTGGCTTAAGTCTTTGGCAGAAGCAGACATAGTCTTTTCTCTGCCGCTGAGCGGCGGCACCTACGGGGACTTCGAGCCCGATAAGTTGGAGAAGATTTGCCAGAAGGTCGTCCGGTTTCCGTATATTGCCTTTACGGGTTATCAACCTGATTGCATTTATATTAGGAAAGAGGGTCGCGATATACAGGGACCGATGGGGCCTTACCACTCCGCCCTCGTTGCAGGTGCGTTTCTTGAGGGATTGTCGGCAGCCAGGACTGTTCGGTTATTTAACAACTACGTCTTCGCCTCGCTTGGCTATTTCGACCAATTTGAGAAAGCCGCGGTTGCGTTGCAGCGATCGGCGACGCAGCTCGGCTACGACATTGGCCCAATGTTGCACGGAGACGTCTTCATGCACACCGTCAATCACCCAACCATCTCGGCCATACATGCTGTCGCCATCCAAGCCTTGGATCTCGCCGGGATCCGGTTTGATCGAGACCTCATCCCGAACGCCCCTGACGATGAATTGCGTGGTGCGGCGCGGTGGCCGATCTACCCCGGAATCGCCCAGGCCCTCAGCAAGCCGGGCGGCAGTTATGAGTTCTTTCACGCTGTGTTGGGAAAAAAGAATCTGCACGAGTTCGTAGTCGCAAGCCACGAGGCTTTTGCAGCGGTCGAAGGAGGGTTTACCGCCCCGGCATTGGACCGTGCACGCCGGTTTCTGCAGGCTGAGCTTGTTCAGGCCGTATAGTTCGACCCTCGTGCTTAGGATTATGAGTATCGCACTTAAAAAGTATGAGATGTTTTCATAGGTTGCGTTCTGATTACGCCACGGCAGTCGGCGCAGACCCATGAGGATGGGATGAGACCGGCGACGCATCCTCGAGTTCTGGCTGGCCACGTCACCAAGAGAGTGCCTGCTCGGCGCCAACCGTGGTTGTCTGCACGCTGACGCCTATGCTGGGTTCGAACAACTCTGCCCGCCCGCGCAGCTTGGCGGTGCACCTCCCCTGACTGACGTCGCATGCTGGAGCCATGCGCGGGTTCTATCAGGAATTCGTGTCTGGGGTCCGATTAGGACGAAAGGACCCTTTCCATGGCGCGTCGCAAACAACCTGTTATCCCGGATGCCCTGCTTGACCAGCTTCTCGACGGTGCGGATCCTCGCACAGCTTTCAACCCGGACGGTGTGCTCGACGCGCTAAAGAAGGCGTGGCCGAACGGATGTTGAATACCGAGATGGATCAGCACCTGGGCAGCGAAGCGGCCGGCGGTCGCGCCAACACCCGCAATGGCTACGGCCAGAAGACGGTGCTGACCGACACTGGACGGTTGGCCCTGGAATGGACCCCGGGATCGGCAAAGCACATTAGATCCGCAGTTGATTGCCAAGTATCAGCGCCGATTCCCTGGCTTCGATGAGAAGATCATCTCTATGTATGCGCGTGGAATGAGCACGCGAGAGATCCAGGGCCACATCCGTGAACTCTACGGCCTGGACATCTCCCCAGACCTGGTCAGCGCCATTACTGATGCCGTGCTGGAGGAGGTGGCCCTCTGGCAGAACCGACCGTTGGAGGCGAGCTATCCTCTGGTCTTCTTCGACGCTTTGCGGGTCAAGATCCGCGATGAGGGCCTGGTGCGCAACAAGGCCATCCATGTCGCCCTTGGCGTCAGGGCGGACGGAACCAAGGAGGTGCTGGGGCTCTGGATTGAGCAGAATGAGGGGGCCATATTCTGGCTGCGGGTCATGAACGAACTGAAAACCTTGGTGTGGAGGACATCCTGCTCGCCGTAGTCGATGGGCTCAAAGGTTTTCCGGAAGCCATCCGGGCGGTCTTTCCTGAAGCCACGGTTCAGACCTGTATTGTTCATCTGCTGCGCTATTCGCTGGGTTTCGTATCCTTCAAGGACCGCAGGGATGTCGCCACCGCGCTGAAGGACATCTACCGGGCCAAAGACGATATCGCCGCCTCCGTCGCGCTGGATGCCTTTGAGGCCGGGCCCTGGGGAGCAAAATATCCCGCCATCGTGCAGAGTTGGCGTCGCGCCTGGCACGAAGTCATCCCGTTCTACGCTGTTCCCGATGACGTCCGCAGGATCCTCTACACCACCAATTCCATTGAGGCGCTAAACGCAAAGCTGCGGTAGCGTCCGAACCCGCGGACATTTTCCAACCGACAAGGCAGCCCTCAAGCTGCTGTTTCTCGTCTTGCACCGTGCCGAGAAGGAATGGATCATGCCACCGCGTGAATGGACCATGGCAAAGGCACAATTCGCTATCCTCTTCCCAGAGCGATCCACAAAAGCGCGAGCCTGAGCAATCAACAGGCCCCATACACGGAAATTCGGATAGTCCCTCGCGCCCTGGCTTGGTGCCATCCACAGAGAAATGCTCATCCGACATCAACGCCCGCACCCCCGGCTGGGCCACCACGGCAGCCAGCAGCCGCTGGGCCACATCGCCGTCCAGCAGCCGGGCGCGGTTCTTGTCAATCGGCATGGAATTTGGGCTCTGACTCAATCTCGGTGCAGGTTGATGGTCAGGCTGGACTTGGGATGACGAGGCGTGCCCGGAGGAGATCAAGCCGAGCGCGGCCATACATCTGGCGTTTGAAAAGCTTCAGTTTCGTGATCTGACCCTCGGTCTGGCCGTTCGACCATGGCTGGGTCAATGCGGCTCGCACCGCGTCCAGGTCGGCTTTGACGCCCTTGCCAAATGAGGCAAGCAGGCTGGCTCCGGTGTCGGCCAGCCACGGTGCCAGCGCGTCAGCGTCACCCGCCCGCAGCATGCGGTGAAAGCGGTCCATCAGATCGCGCGCCATCCCAAGAGCAGGCACCCCGCTTTCGATCGCAGCCACCGTTATGGCATCCGCCTTGGACAGGTGGTCACGCCGCGTCGTCAGCAAGCGGCTCAGTTGGCGCGCAGGTGGCGCGGTGCGGGACAGGGTTTGCCCGACCTTCTCGGTGCGCCGCCGCCGGGTAGCCCATTCCGCCACCACCCAAACACCGCCTTGAAATCCCGCAGCGCGAAGTCGGCGCCAGAGTTCGGCACCATTGCGGCAACCGCCGTCCCACTCGGCTGCCAGCTTAACGAGGAACGGCTCCAGGATGCTGGTGAGGCAGCGGAATACATCGCCGTCGGCGCCGCGCAGCACGCCGCGTACCAGCTTGCGGCTTCGACCCGTCTGCCGCGCGATCTTCTTGATCGGCATCCCTGCCGCGGCCAGCGCTTTGATGGTTCGGTTGCTGTCCTGGCGCAGCAGAAACCCATCGTATTGGATGCGCTCGGCCTGGGTCAGCAGCGCCGGATCGATCACCGTGGCGTTGAGCATCTCGCGGATGGCGCGCATCGAGCGTCTGACGGCTTCCAGGAAGGCGGCGCTGACGTTCTCCATCAGGT
>NZ_LMUY01000048.1:41388-46887 GCF_009765685.1 Acidisphaera sp. L21
TGCAGCTCGCGCTCAACCTTCCGCTAGCAAACCAGGCGCGACAGCAGGCTCCTTGTGAAAGACAATCCGGCCCTTTCCAGCCCGCTTCGCGGCATACAGCGCGGCATCTGCCTTGTTGAGCACAAGGTCCAATTGCTGATCATCCTCTGGCCAGCCGGCGCCTCCTAGACTGAGGCCAATCACAATCGACTGGCCGCCAATTTCATATGGTTCCGTTACGCGAGACCAGAGGCGATGCCCGGTGTCCAAAGCCAGACGATCACCGAGGCCGAGCGGCGCATGAAGGACGACAATGAATTCATCACCGCCGATCCGTGCAACAGCGTCTCGCACGCGAACGGATGACTGTAGGCGACGTGCGACCTCCTGCAGCAGATTGTCACCGGCCCCATGGCCCTGCGTGTCATTGACCTGTTTGAATCCGTCCAGGTCACCCACGAGGACAAGCAGGCCGGAGGGCTCTGTCCGCGCCTGCGCCAAGGCCCTCGCCAGCCAGGACTTCAACCCCGCGCGGTTCAGAAGCCCCGTAAGCGAGTCATGCTGAGTAGCGCTCTCCAGTTCGTCGAGCTTTACCTGCTTCGACGTCAGTGTCGCGACCATCGCTCGCAGTGAGGCCGAGAGCATTTCCACCTCAATTGCACCACGCAGGATAGGTAATTCAACGCTTTCCCCCCGCCGCAAGCAATCAGCAGCGGCGGCTATTTGCCGTAGGGGACGCGTGATCAAACCTGCGATCATCCAGCCCAAGGTGGCAACCATCACCGCGAGGACAACACCCGTTATGAAGATCGATCGTCGCAGTTCGTCCGCCGGGACAAGAGCCGCCGACTCACGCTCTCGCACCAACACTGCCCAGCGCATGGGAACACTGCCGGGTCCGGAAAACTGGCGCTCGCCGGCCGCAAAGCTCACGCCAGTGATGTAGTCCCGTGCATCGGGCCATCGGGTCGTCGCCCAGCCGAAGATGCCGACCCGCGCACGGCTGATGTCAGGAAGCGTCAGACGACGCCCGATCATATCGGGGGGGCCAACAAGGACTGTGTCGAAATTTGAGACGACCAGCGCCTCCCGGTTTTGCGCTCCGTCCTCATTGTGCGAGATTAGTGGACTGATGCTATCACGCACCCATTCCCAACTCAGTTGAGCAACGATGATTCCCACTGCCGTCCCATCAGCAGAGCGGATCGGCCTGCTAATGTTGATCTGACGTTGGCGCTCTAGCGGGGGCTGATCGGCTTCGCCCGGGCGAACGATCCGCAAAGGGTCACCCCAGCTATTTGGCCGTCCGCGCAATTGGTCGCGTAGGTCGGATAGGCTATTGAGATCGATCCCCGACAAGCCACCATCGGTTGCGGCAACGACGTTGCCCTGAGGATCTGTCACCGCCAACCATAGGAAATCCGGCTCGCTGCGACGCAGGCTGTCGAGCAGAGCTTGGATCGAGGCGATGTCTCGTAGGTTGCGCATGGGATCTAGTGCGCCAAGCAACGCTAGGTCACGCGATCGGTCCGCCATTTCTTGATTCAGCCGATCAGCGATGCTCTGCGCATCGGCGGCCAGAGATTGGCCAGCGCGTTCGCGCAACTGGTCTACCCCGTGCTGACCCACAACACCGCCAAACACAGCTGCCACAACAAACACGAAAGGAGCAAGCGCTAACGCAAATCTAGTTCGAAGGCTTAGACGTGGCACCCACCGCTTCAAATGTGCTGTCCCCGGCCTATCGCATAGGTGGTTTCATCGCTATGCGTCGACCGAGACAACGTTCGGCTCCAGGGGTTAGTTATAGCTGTATTAATGCTTTACCGCCCAATCGCAATAGGCTGCCCCGACATCATCAATGATCAGCACGCTCCCACATTGGCGTGCCATCATCGTCGGCGGAAGCGATACCTGCCAGTGCGACCCTATACTGAAGACACCGCTTGGGGGATGAACGTCACCAAACTATGGCGACGGAGTTAATCTTAGATTAATTCAGCTACTCAAGCGGTGTAGCGGCGCGCTAATTTCTCTGGGGCCCCCCGGCCAGTAGGGCATGAGCGTCCCAGACTTGAGATTGGAAGTTGGTTTCGCAGCCCCCACGCTTTTAACGTCCCTACGTTGGTCAACCTTGCGCTGAAGCGTTGAAGCCTACGCCGGACCACTCATGCAACATTAAGCGTTCGGCTCGGCGCTGGTACAGCCTCCTCCTGCGCGAAGCCGGCATCGCTAGAAGGATCGCGCATCATATAACCACGTCCCCAGACAGTGCCGATCAGATTTCCAGCCCCGGCCTGTGCTAGCTTCTTGCGCAGCTTGCAAATAAACACGTCGATGATCTTCATTTCCGGTTCATCCATCCCGCCGTAAAGATGGTTCAAAAATGCCTCTTTTGTCAGCACCATACCTTTGCGCAATACTAGCAGTTCGAGAATAGAATATTCCTTGCCAGTTAAGTGCACGGGATTGCCGCTGACCAACACCTCACGGCTATCGAGATTCAACTGCAGTGCGCCAACTCGAAGCGTGGGTTGGCTGTAACCCTTGCTGCGGCGGACAACGGCTTGCATTCTCGCAACCAGTTCCGCCTTGTCAAAAGGTTTGGAGATGAAGTCGTCCGCGCCCATGCCGAAGCCTTTGACCTTCGCGCCTGGACGGGAAAGGCCCGAAAGAATCAGCACCGGCGTCTCCATCCGCGCGGCGCGCATCCGACGAACAACCTCATACCCCTCCATGTCTGGCAGCATTAGGTCTAGAACAACGATATCGTAGTCATAGTGCTTGACCAACTCGAGAGCCTCCTCCCCCGTATCAGTCGTATCAACGATCAACCCACCAGACCTTAGCATCAAAGTGATGCCCCGCGCTGCGGTCACATCATCTTCTACGAGCAGAACACGCATTGGTTGCACTCCGACATTCAATGAACGATCAATACCACTCATACGTGCAGGGTGCTACCAAATTTTCACCTTTTGCGTGCAAAAAACGGCGTAAATGCACGTGAATGGTCCGGACCATAATATTCGAGCTAAGGACGCATAAAAATTGATACGGTTTATGTATAAGTGATCCCGTCTAATGTAAAAGACCGCCTTGAAGCAGCGCGCGCAACGATGGCGCACGTCAGCGCCGCGGTAGCGCACGGACGCGTCTCCTCGGTTCAAGGCCTATCGGTTGAGGTTGTGGGGCTAGGCGCACTGCTCAGCGTTGGTGATCGAATCGCGCTCGCGTCCCGCGATGGCCGGGAGGTAACGGCCGAGGTGCTTGGATTTCGCGGAACTGCTGCCCGAGCCATGGCATTTTCCGCGTTAGATGGGATTGGCCCCGGCAGCACCGCTCGGGCCGCTGCGCGTGTCGGGCAATCTGGCACCGGCGGCGCCACATTAGCGCCAAACGACACCTGGCTTGGGCGCGTGATCGACCCGCTTGGTATGCCCCTCGATGGCCGCGGAGCTTTGCCGCGGGGTGACCGGCCGCTACCTGTTCGAGCTGGGCCGCCGGACGCGACCACTCGCGCCCGCCTCGGAGAACGGCTTGATCTAGGAGTGACGGCGCTCAATCTATTTACAACGTGCCGTTCTGGACAGCGTCTGGGCCTATTTGCGGGGTCTGGTGTGGGCAAGTCGACCTTGCTATCCATGCTTGCGCGGCACACCGCCTGCGATGTCGCCGTCCTGGCGCTGGTGGGCGAGCGCGGACGTGAGGTTCGCGAGTTCCTGGAGGACGACCTTGGGTCCGAAGGGTTGGCCCGGTCCGTCGTCGTTACCGCAACCTCCGACAGCCCGCCTTTGCTACGGCGGGAGGCAGCCTACGCCGCGATGACCGTTGCCGAGTATTTTCGCGATCAGGGGAAGTCGGTGCTCCTGCTGATGGACAGTGTGACACGGTTCTGCCTGGCCCTGCGTGAGATTGGGCTCTCCGTCGGAGAGCCGCCTGCGACCCGCGGTTACCCACCAAGCGTTTTCGCCGAGCTCCCGCGCCTACTAGAACGAGCGGGACCAGGTCCGGAGGTGAATGGCGTCGCCGGCCAAATCACGGCTCTGTTTACTGTGTTGGTCGAAGGTGATGATCATAATGAACCTATCGCCGACGCAGTTCGTGGCATTCTAGACGGCCACGTTGTGCTGGACCGCCGTATCGGCGAGGCTGGGCGCTATCCGGCGATTGATGTCTTGCGCTCCCTTTCCCGCTCCGTTCCAGGATGCCTGCGACCGCCGGAGCGAGAGGCGGTTCGCCGGGCACGGTCCATTCTGTCGACCTATGCCGAGGTTGCAGACCTCGTCCGGCTCGGGGCCTACAAAGCCGGAGCCGACCCGGCTATCGACGAAGCTGTCGTCCTGGCACCCCGCATTGAGCGAGCCCTGAATCAGGATAAGGCTCGCCCGACTACAATTGAGGATAGTTTCGCCGCCCTCGCGGTGGCAATGGAGGCAAGCTGATATGGCTGACGCGCTTGACACTGTGTTGCGCATCCGGCGGGTGACGGTGGATGACGCCAAGAGAGACTTGGCCGCCATGCTGCGTATAGAAGAGGATGCGCAGCTGAAGGCAGAAGCAACCGAAGCGCTGATCGCACAGGAGGCCGCAGCAGCAACCGACCTGCGCGCTGGAGACGACGCGGTGGAGGCCTACGCCGTCTGGCTGCCGGTTGGCCGCGCTAACGCCGCCGCCGCACGAGCAGCGCATGAGAACGCCTGCTCGGCAGTTGCCATGGCTCGTGCTGCATTGACTATCGCGCGCGCCGCGGCTGAATCTGCCCAACAGCTTCTGGAGAAACGCTCGAAGGAGCGCCAGCTGGAACAAGGTCGCAAAATACAGGCGGCTATGGACGAGATCGCCTCGCGGAGCCGCAACTACAGTATAGATTGAGCAACTCAGAAATCGGCAAGAGCAGAAACCTTTCAGTCTGGATCGAAAGGGTTTCCCCGGCGCGGGCGAACTATGATTCACCATACACGCTGGGCAGGAGGCCAGCGTGTATGGTCAAGCCGCTTTCCGTCGACCTTCGTTCCCAATTGATTGCTGCCGTTGCGGGTTGCATGTCTCGCCGGTCTGCAGCCGAACGCTTCGGTGTCTCTGTGGCCACTGCCGAGCGGTGGGTCCATGCTGTCAACATGACGGGTAGCGTCCAGGCCAAACCGCAAGGTGACGACACACGCTCACCTCACATTGAGGCGTTCCGCAGCGTGATCTTGGCAGCCGTGGTAGCAATGCAAAAGGACATCAGTCTGGTCGAATTGGCCGCGTTGCTGCGTACCGAGCACGGCGTCTCATTGGTGCCAATACGGTCTGGCGCTGCCTTGATCGTCACGGCATGACCTTCGAAAAACAGCACACGCGGCCGAACGGGAGCGCTCAGACGTCGCAACCCGGCGCCGGGCTTGGTTCGCAGCCCAGCCTGAGTTCGATCCGCAACGCCTGGTCTTCATCGACGAAACCGGCGCATCGACCAAAATGGCCCGGCTACGCCGTCGCGCCCTGAGAGGAGAGCGTTGCCGCGCCGCCGTGCCGCAC
>NZ_LMUY01000049.1 GCF_009765685.1 Acidisphaera sp. L21
TTCTTCGTGCCGACCGGCCAGCCAGTTCGCCACAATGGGCGCCAAGCCATCCGGATAGCCGCCGCCAGTCATGCTGCCGGTCGCACCAGCTTCGAGATCGGCCATCAGGGTGATAGCCTCTTCGCCATCCCACGGCCCCTCCACCGCCGCACCACCCAGGCGGATTATCTCCCGCAGCTTGCTTGCCGCACCCGGTGTTTCAATCTTGAAGTAGGCGACATGCTCGACCTCCCGAGCCAGTCGGGCGAGGAATTCAGCCGATAGCGGCGTGCCCGCCACGGGGGCGTCCTGGATCATGATCGGAATGTCGACCGCGTCTGACACTGCGTGGTAGAACGCTGCAATCGGCCCTTCTGGGAGGCGGATCGTGGCACCGTGATAGGGCGGCATCACCATCACCATCGCCGCCCCAGCGTCCTGCGCCTGCCGGCTCCGCTCCGCACACACGCGGGCGGAGAAATGCGTCGTCGTCACGATCACAGGCACCCGGCCCGCCACATGGCGCAGGATCGCGCCGGTCAGCACCTCCCGCTCCGCATCGGACAGAACGAACTGTTCCGAAAAGTTCGCCAGGATGCACAGGCCGTTCGACCCGGCGTCGATCATGAAGTCGACGCAGTTGCGCTGGCTAGCCAGATCCAGCTCCCCGGTGGGGGTAAAGGTGGTGGGAACGACCGGGTAGACGCCCTGGTGCCTCATCGCGATGTCCTAATGATTGTCACATGGCCCCGGGCGCAATAGCGTTTGCGATTTTGGCACATTGCCCCTTCGCCCTGGCCTTTCCCGCCGGGTCATTTGTATTATCGCAGAAGGCTAGTGGACGTCCTTCAACAGTGTCAAGCATAAGGGTCTGCTGGGTTGGATCGCCGGGCGCACTCCCGGCAGATGAATGGAGCGTGTTATGAGTTTCGCCAGTTATCCCAGCCTGAACAATCGTGCGGTCTTGATCACCGGCGGTGCCACCGGCATAGGCGCCGCCTTAGTCGAACATTTCGCCGCGCAAGGCGCACGCGTCGGCTTCATCGACCTGGCAGAGGCAGAGGGGATATCCCTGGCGGACCGCCTGGCCACTGCAGGGCATCCGCGCCCCGCGTTTCGGCACGCCGATTTGTGCGACATCGCCGCCCTGCGTGCCGCCATCGCGTCGATAGCAGCCGAAACGGGGGATCCGACGGTGCTCGTCAACAATGCCGCCCATGACGAGCGTCATGCCATTGCCGACGTGACGCCCGAATACTGGGACGGTCGCCTAGCGGTGAACCTGCGGCACCAATTTTTCGCTGTCCAGGCGGTGGTGCCGGGCATGCGGGCTGGTGGTGGCGGATCCATCATCAATATGGGTTCGCTGAGTTGGCGCGTGGGCCAGGGCGGCATGCCAGCCTACACAGCCAGCAAAGCCGCGGTCGAGGGCATGAGCCGCGGACTCGCGCGCGATCTGGGTCCGGATAAAATCCGGGTCAACACGCTCGTTCCCGGCTGGATCATGACCGAGCGGCAACGGGCACTATGGCTCACACCCGAGGCAGAGGCCCGGCTGATGCAGGATCAGGCACTGAAGGAAAGACTCTACCCGGCGGATATCGCCCGCATGGCGTTATGGCTTGCGGCGGATGATAGCCGGATGTGCACTGGGCAGGCCTGGGTAGTGGATGGCGGGTGGTTGTAGAGTCCCTCGATTTGGCTTGCACTTCGGCCTAGGCGTAGAAGGGCGGAAGAACTGTTGGGAGGCAGGTCCAAATGAGGCTGGACGAACGAGATCGACCGCTGCGTATGGGCGAAGGCCGCATCAGCGGCTACCTCTCGATCGCGCTCGGAACGTTGAGCGTGCTGGCCGTGCTCTGCTTCATGTTCCCGGATTACCTTACCACACCGTCGTTGCGCGCTGGCTACAATATCCCGCTGATGCGGAAATTGCTGGCCGCCGGGATGATCTTTTCCGCCGGGTTTGGCGTGCTGACATTCATTCTGAACCGGCAAAAGCGGCTTGGCGCGCTGGGCATAATGCTCACGCTGCTCGCGATGTATCTGGGTGGCAGTTCGGTTCAGGTTGGGCCGCGCTACGACGCGCCAGGCTTTATTGGGCTGGATTGGTTCATTCTGGACCTGCTTGCCTCGGCCGCGACGTTCATCGCGCTCGAAAAGATCGTTCCGCACAAGCGGGACCAGCCGATACTCCGGCCAGATTTTTGGCATGACGGCCGCTACTTTATATTCAACCATTTAGCGATCGGTATCTTCTTATTCCTCGGCGTGCGCACCATGCCGTCGCTGTTTTCCTGGACGATCAATGCGGATCTGCAGTCCTGGTTCCGCACGTTGCCGGGCGTGGTCCAGTTCGTCGTCGTTCTTGTGACGGCGGACATCATGGAATATGCGACCCATCGGGCGATGCACGAAGTCCCAGTTCTATGGCGTTTTCATGCCGTGCATCACAGTGTCGAGCGCATGGACTGGATGGCTGGCTCGCGCCTGCATTTCCTGGAGCCGGTGGTAACCCGCATGGCGGTCATGCTGCCGGCGTTTATCCTGGGCGCCAGCGACACGCCGCTGCTGTGCTACATCGTCTGGGCCGGGTTTCAAGCTGGGCTCGTCCACTCGAATTTCGGATTGGAGTTTGGGCCGCTGAAATACGTGGTGGCCACACCGCTGTTTCACCATTGGCACCACGGCAGCGACAGGGAAGCGATCGACATCAACTACGCCGCTCACCTGCCAATCTTGGACCGGCTGTTCGGAACCTACCACATGCCCGCGGATCGATGGCCGGCGCAGTATGGCGTCGTGGGCAATCCGCTGCCGAAGGGAATGTGGCGGCAGTTTTTGTATCCATTCCAGCGGACGCCCACCAATATCGTGGATTAGCGTGCGACCCCAGTCGCAGAGTTCGTCGGGGAACATGCGATCGGGGGAGGTGGCACACGGCCCAAAATGTCGTTTGCGCCATCGTCCTCGCCGGTGTTTGGCTGTTCCCAAACGCAGCGGCATGAAAAGTCGACGCGAAGGAGGTTTGCCAGCATGTCCGATCAACACCCCACGCCTGCCATCCTCACCGAGTTGCAACACGGCGTGGCCACGCTGACGCTGAACCGCCCCGCCGTGCGCAATGCGATCGACGACGCGATGCGCACCGAACTGGTCACCGCCCTGGACGCGCTGGGCCGCGACCCGGCGGTGCGGGCCGTGGTGATAACCGGCGCCGGTCGCGGCTTCTGCTCCGGCGGGGATGTGAAGGGCATGATGCAACGCATGAGCGAACCTGCCACCGCGCTTGCCATCAATGGCTGGCGCCGGCAGCAGCACACTCACCACGCCGTCGCCGCTCTGCACGCATTGGGCAAGCCAACGATCGCCGCCGTAAATGGCGCCGCCACCGGATTGGGCTGCGACGTGGCGCTGTGCTGCGACTTCATCATCGCCTCCGACGCGGCCAGCTTTGCCATGAGCTACATCCATCGCGGCCTAATCCCGGATGGCGGCGGCCTGTATTTCCTGCCGCGCCGGGTCGGCCTGCCCCGCGCGAAGGAGCTGATTTTCACCGGCCGCAAGGTCGACCCGCCGGAGGCGCTGTCGCTGGGCATGATCGACCGGATCGCGCCGGCCGACCGGCTGCTGCAGGACGCGCAAGCCTGGGCGTCAGAGCTGTCGCAGGGCTCACCGGCGGCCCTGGCGCTGGCCAAGGCCATCCTGGACCAGACGTTCGAGGCCACGGTTGACCAGGTGTTCGCCTCCGGCAGCCAGGCGCAGGCCATCTGCTATACCACCGCCGAACACCACGCCTCGGTGAACGACTTCCTCGCCAAGCGTAACAAAGGGGGCTGAGCCGATGTCGCTTGAACGATTGATCCGTCCGCGGTCCGTAGCCGTGGTTGGCGCTTCCGCCGACCCGGCGAAGCTGACGGGGCGCCCGGTCGCCTATCTGCAACGGCACGGCTTCACCGGCGCCATCTACCCTGTCAATCCGCGCGTGAGTACCATCGGTGACCTGGTCTGCTACCCAGATGTGGCAAGCCTGCCGGAGGCACCGGATGCGGCGATCGTGTTGCTGGGGCCGAAGGGTGCAGGCGATGCCGTGGCGGGGCTGGCAGCACGCGGCTGCGGCGCCGCGGTGGTGCTGGCAGGCGGCTATGGCGAAACGGGCGAGGCGGGGGCGCAACGCCAAGCGAAATTGCGGTCCGCCGCTGGTGCGATGCGCGTGCTGGGCCCGAACACAATCGGCCTGGTGAACCTCACAGACCATATCACGCTCTCCGCCACCGGCGCGTTGGAGTTGGCGGGGCTGCAGGTGGGCCGGGTCGCGGTGGTGTCGCAAAGCGGCGGCATCATGGGCTCGCTGCTGTCCCGGGCCGCCGATCGTGGGCTAGGGTTGAGCAAGCTGATCGCCACCGGCAACGAGGTGGATGTCGATCTGGCCGATTGCATCGAATTCCTCATTGATGACGAAGCGACCTCGGTGATTGCGCTGTACATGGAGGGGCTGCGGGACCCGGGCAAGTTTCGCCGGGCCGCGGCCCGGGCGGCGGCGGCGGGCAAGCAGCTCGTCGTGTTTAAGGTCGGCCGGTCGGAGTTCGGGGCCCGCTCGGCCGTGTCCCATACCGGGGCGCTCGCGGGCGCCGACCGGATGTACGACGCGCTGTTTCGCCAACTGAGCATCATTCGCGCTAGGTCGTTCGTCGACCTGCTAGATATTCCAGCGGCGCTGGTCACCGGGCGCCGGCCGGCCGGCAATCGGGTTGCGGTGCTGACGTCCACCGGTGGCGCCGGCACGTTGGTGGCCGATAGCTGCGGCGTGGACGGGTTGGACGTGCCGCTGCCCGACGCCGCCACGGCCGCACGGATCGCCGCCCTGCAACCGGATGATCCGGACGCGGCCGGGCGCAACCCGGTGGATGTGACGCTGGCCGGGCTGCAGCCGGCCTTGTTCCGCACGGCGATCACCGCGCTGCTGGACAGCCCCAGTTTCGACGCCGTGGTGGTGATCGCCGGGTCGTCGGCACTGGCCGATCCCGGCCTAGTGACGGGCGCGGTATTCGAGTGCCAGGGCAAGAGTGACAAGCCGCTGCTGGTCTATGTCAGCCCGCACGCGCCGCATCTGGTGGCGATGCTGAACCAGGGCGGCGTGCCGGCCTTCAGCACCCCGGAAAGCTGCGCCACAGTGCTCGCCGCAATGCAGCCCCGGCCCGTGCCCGCGATCGCCAGCCCTGCCGCCGCCCCGCTCGACACCACCGCGCTGCCCCATGGCCCGCTGAACGAGGCGGAGAGCAAGCAGCTTTTCGCCCGCTTTGGCGTCCCGTGCGTGCGCGAACTCGTGGTGGCGAATGGCGACGCGCCAGTATCGCTTGGTTTCGACGGACCCGTCGTGGTGAAACTATTGTCCCGGCACGTCGCGCATAAAAGCGATGTCGGCGGCGTGAAGCTGGGTGTGGCACCCGCCGAGGTCGGCGCCACCTGCCGGGCGATGGCCGCCTCTCTGCAGGCGCGCGGCATCGTGCCGGAGGGCTTCCTGGTCCAGGAAATGGTGCGCGGCGGGGTGGAGATGATCCTTGGCTTCCACCGCGACCCGCAACTAGGCGGCGCGGTGCTGCTGGGCCTAGGCGGTGTGACGGCCGAGTTATTCGACGACGTTGCCATCCGCCTGCTGCCGATCGGCCGCACGGACGCGGAGGCGATGGTCGGCGAGTTGAAGGCGCACAAACTGCTCACCGGCTTCCGCGGCGCCCCACCCGGCGACATCGCCGCCCTGGTCGACGCGGTGGTCGCCTTCGCCGCCATGGCCGACCAACTCGGTGACCGCCTGGTGGAGGCAGAGATCAACCCGCTCTTCGTGCTGCCTCAGGGAGTACGCGCCGCGGATGGGCTGGTTGTGCTGGCGTAGCCGCGTCCGGGCGCTACGGTCCGCCATCGCCGCAAGCCCGGGAGAGTCGACTGGACGAGCCACAGCCTAAATTTGCCCACCCGGTCCTGACGCTCGTCACCTGTGTGCTCGCCTCCAGCCTGGCATTCATCGACGGTTCGGTCGTCAACGTCGCTCTGCCGGCGATCGAGCACAGCCAAGGGGGCGGGGCGGAGGGGTTGCAGTGGCTGGTGAATGGCTACCTCCTGCCGCTCAGTGCGCTGCTCATGTTCGGTGGCTCGCTCGGCGACCGGTTCGGGCGTCGCCGCATTCTAGTGCTCGGTGTGACGCTGTTCGGCGTTGCATCGATCGTCTGTGGACTGGCGCCGAACCTAACCGTGCTGCTGGCGGCGCGGTTTGCCCAAGGGATGGGCGCGGCCCTGCTGATGCCGTGCAGCCTGGCCCTGCTGGGCGCGGCGTTCACCGGGGCCGCTCGCGGCCGGGCCATTGGCATCTGGGCCGCGGCGGGCGCAGCCATGGGGGCGGCCGGGCCGGTGCTGGGGGGTTGGCTGGTCGACACCGTCTCGTGGCGGATGATTTTCGGCATCAACGTTCCCATCGCTTTCGCGACCATCCTGCTTGCCTGGCGCTATGTCCCGGCCGGCACCAACCGCCACCCGCCGGCACTGGATGTGCCCGGCGCGACACTGGCCACAGTGGGACTGGCGGCGCTGACCTGGGGACTCATCACCGGCACCGGCAGTCGCGGTTGGGCCGCGCCGGCCATCGCCGGGTTCGCGATGGGCGTGCTGCTGCTGGTCGCGTTCGTGCTGTGGGAGGGTCGTCAGCGCCAGGCCGCGATGATGCCGCTGGGGATGTTCGGCTCCCGCAGCTTCATCGGCCTCACCTTGCTCACGTTGCTGCTGTACGGCGCGTTGGGCGGCTTGCTGGTTTTGCTACCCTACGTGCTGATCCAGGCGGCCGGTTATTCCACCACCGCGGCCGGGGCGGCGTTGCTGCCGCTGCCACTTATCCTGTCCGCTCTGTCGCCGCTCATGGGCGGCCTCGCTGGGCGAATCGGTGCTAAACCGCTGCTGGTGATGGGTCCGCTGGTCGCGGCGGTGGGGTTCCTGCTGATGCTGCGACTGGGTCCTGACGCGGGCTATTGGATGGGCCTGTTCCCCAGCCTGACCGTCATGTCCGCGGGACTTGCCCTGGCCGTGGCACCGCTGACGACAGCCGTATTAGCTTCGGTGGATGCGGCGCACACTGGCTCGGCCTCCGGCCTCAACAGTGCCATCGCCCGCACCGGCGGATTGATCGGCACCGCCCTGCTGGGGACCGTCCTGGCCGCGCAAGGGGCGGCGCTGATGGCGGCGTTCCACGTCGTTGCCGTGATTGCCGCCTGTGTCTGCGTGGCAGCATCCGCATGCGCGGCCCTGATCCGGCAGGAACCGGCCAAGCCGCGTTAGAGTGGACTACTCGGCAGCGACCGGACCCGGCTGGGCTGCCAGGAAGTCGAGCATCAACGTCACCGTCCGCTTGCGCATCGCCCGGGTTGTCAGGGAGTGATTGATCTCCGGCACGATCCTCGTCGTGATTCCCGCCGTCGCGTCACCGAATTCGTCGGCCAGCACGGCTATCTCCGCCTCACCAGGCGCCATCAACATCAGGGTCCGTGTGCGCCGGGCCAAGGTTTGCGCCGCGGATTGTGCGAAGGACAGCCGTAGCCGCCACCCGACAAGCCGCGCCGCACGGGCGCTGAGCTTGCTTGCCTTGGCCCCCCACCAGCGCGCCTGCAGCGCCAGCCGGCCTGCGATATCCACTTGGCCAGTCAGCAATTTGCGCCAACTGGCAGCCTTCTTCAGCGTGCCGGCGATGCGCTGCGGGGTATCCCACACGAAACTGAAATTCTCGATCTTCTCGCCGGCCGGCCATTGGAACATGGGAAAGTTAACCAGCAACAGGGCACCCACCCGTGCATCGGCCACGCCAGCATGGAAGGCGTGATAGGCGCCGGAACACACGCCCAACACGGCGAAACGCTGATAGCCCAGCCGGGCCAGCGCATCGAGGCCAGCGCTGATCTCCGCCCGGCGATCGGTCTCGAACACGTGGGTTTCACCGTCACCCGGCGCTAGGCTGTCGCCCAACCCGGAGAAATCCATCCGCAACGAGGCAATGCCCGCGCGCGCGAAATGCCGGGCGAGATCGACCGCGTTGCGCGCGTAGCCGTAATGTGGGTCCCCGCCGCTGCTGACGATGAGCACGGCCTGTTCGGGTGCAAATCCCACGAGGCGGCAGGTCACGCCGAATAGCATGGCGCCGGTGCCAAATCGCACAGCACATTCCTCGTAGCCAGCCTGGCACAGAACAGCCATTGGCGGCACCGTCACCACCTGGCAGCCAAGTCAGGGCGGCACGGTTTCTTGCAGCCATTGCGTGATCCGGCTGACCTGCGCGGGCGGTTCGTGGCTCATGAAGCTAGGCCGCAAAAACTGCGTCAGTCCCGCAAAATCGTCTGTCGTGGCGGCGCCGCCGCCCTGCCGCCATGCCAGAATGCAGCGGTCTAGAACCGGCGATTCGGCCGCGTTGAAGGCCATTACCCGGCACCCAGTCGGAAGCCGGGTGTTTGCCAGATCAACCGATGCAATCTCACGAACCGCTTCTGCCGACAGCACCAGGCCGTGCGCTTCCAGGCTGCCATCATCACGGGCAGTGCCTGCCAACTTTGCCTCGATCTCCAACTGGCGAATGAACGACCTGCCGCGCAAATTCGGCGACAGCAAAATCAGTCCTGCCAGGTCGTCCCGCTGCGTGGCCGCGACCGCCGCCAGGGTTGCACCCAGCCGCAGCCCGCACAGCACCACCTGGCGCGCGCCCGTGGTCTTGCAGACCCAATCGATCGCGGCATGGATGCTGTCCAACTAGGCGGACCATACCAGCGTGCCAGGTTCCAAATCGCGGCTATCCCCGGTGCCCGCGTAGTCGAACCGCAACGTCGGATACCCGGCGTCGGCAATGTCCTTGGCGAGCAGCCGGAACTGGCGATGGGCCGTCGCGGCCTCGTCACACAAGGCGGTGCAGAGCACGACCGCGACATCGCTTGGCGCAGTGCAGCCGTGCAACCAACCGAAACAGCCATCAAAGCTGACCGGATGCATTGATTATTCCTTGCTCGTCAGTGGCGATCTGGTATTTTTTGTTAATATTAGCAATGGAATGTCGCCCGCGCGCAAGAAATGTCCAAAGAGACAGATCGTGGTCAGGATTGTAGACGTTTATCAACCATTGTTATACAATTTGCAATATTCCACGCTTCGGCAATGGTCTTCTCAGTTTAGGTAACAAATGCGAACGTCGGACACGCTGGCAGCTTGGGTTCGCGCGTTGGAGAACACGAAGGCCGCGTCAAAACTGGGCGCCACGTTGCCCGGGCTGCTGCCGGTGCTGGCTGCAAAATATGCCGAGCGGCCGGCTCTTCTTGGCGAAGGGGAGGCGTTTACCTACCAAACTCTGGGACAGCAGGCAGCGTCGGTCGGCGCCTGGGCATCCCAGATGGCGCTGCCGGACGGAGCGTCGGTTTGCCTCCTGATGCCGAACCGGCCGGACTATGTCGCGATCTGGCTCGGCCTCGCCGGCACCGGGCGCGTCGTGGCGCTGCTGAACACCAGCCTTCGGGGCGAGGGGCTGCTCCACTGCATTGCCGCGGCCGACGCATCTGCGGTGATCGTCGCCGACTCCCTGCTGCCGGCGCTGCAGGCGGTGGCCCATAAATTGCCGCCCGGCGTGCGAGTTTGGGTTCATGGCGGCAGCACCGACCAGTGGCCGACATTCGACCCCGGCACTAGCGCGGCGGACGCATCGGTGCCGCAAACGCCGATCGAGCCCGGCCGCCGGGCGCTGCTGATCTATACCTCAGGAACGACAGGCTTGCCGAAGGCGACCGTCATCACGCACGCCCGCATCGTCGAATGGTCATACTGGTTCGCCGGCATGATGGATGCCGGGCCGAATGACCGCATGTATGACTGCCTGCCGCTATACCACAGCGTCGGCGGCATCATCGCCATCGGGGCCATGTTGGTCTCCGGCGGCTCGGTCCTGATCCGGCCGCGCTTCTCCGCCAGCCGCTTCTGGAACGACGTGACGGAGCACGGCTGCACGATCTTCCAGTATATCGGCGAGCTATGCCGCTACCTGGTCAACGCTCCGCCACACCCTTTGGAGCGGGCGCACACGCTGCGCCTTGCCTGTGGCAACGGCCTGGCGGGTGATGTGTGGGATAGCGTGCAGGAGCGCTTCGCCATTCCCCGCATCCTGGAATTCTATGCAGCCACAGAGGGCGGTGTCTCGCTGTATAATGTGGAGGGCAAACCCGGCGCCATTGGCCGCATCCCGCCCTTCCTGCAGCATCGGATGGGCATCGTCCTCATCCAACACGACCCGAGCACGGGCGAGCCGGTTCGTGACGCCCTGGGGCGGTGCGTACCCTCGGAGGTCGACATGCCGGGCGAGGCGATTGGCCGGCTCGACAGCGGGGTGCGCCGCTTCGACGGTTACACCGACCAGTCGGCATCATCCCGCAAACTGCTGGCCGACGCGTTCGAACCCGGCGATCGCTGGTTTCGCACTGGCGATCTGATGCGACGCGACGAGGCCGGTTTCTTCTATTTCGTCGACCGGATCGGCGACAGCTTCCGCTGGAGAGGCGAGAACGTTTCCGCGGCGGAGGTGACAGCAGTGTTGCGCTCGGCACCGGGTATCGACGATGCGGCGGTCTATGGCGTGGCGATACCTGGCCATGACGGTCGGGCAGGAATGGCCGCTTGCACCGTGACCAGCGAGTTCGACCCGGACACACTGCACGCCCATTTGCAGAGCGCGCTGCCGCCCTATGCCCAACCGCTCTTCATCCGCCTATGTCACTCGCTGGACATGACAGACACGTTCAAGCTGGCGAAAGCCCGGTTGGCGGCTGAGGGATTCGTTCACGCTACCGACCCGATGTTGTTCAACGATCACCGGGAACGGCGGCTTAAACCGCTCGTTCCGCCCTTGGTCGCGGACATCACGCGCGGCGAAATGCGGATCTGACGGCACGAACCACAATCCGGCGGCTTCCAAAGCAGCCTGAGTGTTCAGCGGCATCAGCCCGCCATCGCCCATCCGCCGACGAACCCGGCCAGTCCGCCGGGAAGCGTGCCCAGCAAGGTGGTCGCCAGCGCCGCGGTAATGCCGATGATCAACGAGACGCGCGTGTCGGATACGACCTGCGCAAGCACATCCCGTCCCAAAATCATCGGTTCCGGGTAAGTTCGCGGCCGGCGGCGGCTGCAGGATCACATCCGACTAAGCGAGTAAATCGCTATGGACCAGCAGCGGTGCGAAAACCGCCGCAAGCGCCAGCAGTATCAGCATGCGGTCGATCTTCCGCGGCCTCACCCAGCCGGGTTGTCCGGCACGCCGATATGGAGGCATGATCCGCTGATGACCCGCCAAATGCGTCTCGGAGTGTTCGTGCAGGCCGCCGGGCACCATGTCTCGGCCTGGAAATTGCCAGATGCGGAATCCGGGGGCGAGAATTTCGACCTGATCCGCCGAATCGCGCAGACGGCCGAGCGGGGAAGGTTCGACCTGCTTTTCATGGCGGACGGCTTGACGTCGGAGCTGGACGCTCACCCTTCCACGATCGTCCGGCTGGAGCCGCTGGCTTTGCTGTCGGCGCTGGCGATGACGACGACCCATCTCGGCCTCGCATCCACGGCCTCCACCACCTATAGCGAGCCGTTTCACATCGCCCGGGTGTTCGCCTCGCTCGACCATTTGAGCCATGGCCGCGCTGCGTGGAACGTCGTCACCACCAGCTATGCCCGTTCGGCGGCGAACTTCAATCGCGGGTCTCACCCGGAGCACGATCTGCGCTACGAAATTGCCGATGAGTTCGTCGAAATCTGCAAGGGGCTTTGGGATAGTTGGAGCGATGGCGCCTTCGTGCAGAACAAGGCGACGGGCGTATTTGCAGATCCAGCCCGCATGCATGTTCTCGACCACAAAGGCACCCATTTCTCCGTCAAAGGCCCGTTGAACGTCTCGCGGCCGCCGCAGGGCCATCCCGTCATCATCCAGGCTGGGTCATCCGAACCCGGGCAGGAATTGGCGGCGAAGTCGGCCGATATCGTGTTCACTGCGCAGGGTGACCTGGTCGAGGGCCAGGAGTTTTACCGTAGCCTGAAAAGCAAGCTGGCGAAGAACGGCCGCCAACCGGAATCGCTGCACGTAATGCCAGGCGTCTTCCCGATCATTGGGCGAGACCGGACCGAAGCGGACGCGCATTATCGCCGATTGCTGGAATTGACCGATTTGCCCGGCGCGCTCGCTTTGCTATCGGACCGCCTGGGCCACGACATGCGCAAGTACGAGTTGGACGGCCCGTTGCCGGACCTGCCGTTGTCCGACCAATTGCGCAGCCGGGCAGAGCTACTGACTGCATTGGCAAGGCGCGAAAACCTCACGGTGCGTCAGCTGGCGCTGCATGCCGGCATGGCACGTGGCCACAGGGTCATTCAGGGCGACCCGGTGCAGATTGCCGACCAACTGGAAGAGTGGTTCGTGGGTGGAGCCGCCGACGGCTTCAACATCATGCCGCCATGGTTTCCCACGCAGTTCGACTTGTTCGTCGATCATGTTGTGCCGGAACTGCAGCGGCGCGGACTGTTCCGGCGAGAATACGAGGGGACGACATTGCGCGAGAACCTGGGGCTCGCGCGTCCACCGAACCGGTTTGAGGCAGGCTAGGCGGTATTTCCCGCGTCTACGGTCATCACCGTCCCCGTGATGTTCTTGGCATTCTCACTGAATAGAAATTCGACCGCGGCCGCCACATCAGCAACCTCCGGTAATCGCGCCATCGCGCTACGCCGGGCGATCTGGGCCCGGTGCGCCGACGTCAACTCGCTGGTCATGGCAGTGTCGACGAAGCCGGGCGCCACCGCATTCACGGTGATTCCCAGCGGCCCGACCTCCCGCGCAAGGGATCGGGTGAACCCGGTCATCGCGGCCTTCGTAGCGCTGTAAGCAGACATGCCGCTATAGCCGGTCGACGCGACGATCGAGGTGATATTCACCACCCGGCCTTCCCGCGCCGTCATCATCGAGCGGAGCATATATTTCGTCAGCACCAGCGGCGCTTCTACATTGAGCCGCAGCAATTGTGCGATGTCGCCGTCCGGCATGTTGGACAGAATGCCCGGCGTCCCCAGCCCGGCATTGTTGACCAGACCATAGAACGGGCCGAATTGCTGCCGCAACATCCGCGCCTGTGCCGGAATTTCCGCCACCTGCGACAGATCGAAGGCATGGAATTCCAGCCGCCCAATGCCTTCCGCGGCAATCTCGGCCTGCGCAGTGGAAAATGAGTCGCTCATCTGCCGGGCGAGGGCGATCACCTGAAATCCGCACCGCGCCAGGCATTGCGCAATCCCCAACCCCAATCCGCGGCTGCCCCCGGTGACGAGGACGTTACGCACGGGGCCGCGTAACCTTGCCGGAGGGCGCGATGGCAATGCTATCCACCTGCCGGATCGACGCCGGCACCTTATGCGGCGGCAACGCCGACCGGCACAGGTCGAGCAGTTCGTCCCGCACGGTGGCAAACGCAGGCGCGTCCGAACGCATTACTACTTCCGCCGCGACGATCGCCCCGGTGACGGGACTGGACCGGGCGAAGACACGCGCCACCTGAACCGCTGGGTGGCGTGCCATCACCGCCTCGACTTCCTCGGGATGTACCTTCTGGCCACCGACGTTGACGATGCCCTCACGACGCCCGGCGAACAGATAGCGGTCGCCGACCCGCTCCACCACATCGCCCGTGTCAACGAACCCGTCGGCATCCGCCAGCGTCCCTCGGTCGCCCAAATAGCGAGAACCGGTGCGGGACGACCGCAGCCGTAGCGATCCGTCCACGATGCGAATCTCCGCCGCCATGCCTGCAGCCCCGACATAGCTGACGGGGAAACCAGCCAATCCATCCTTTACCTCGAACCCAACGCCAGCCTCGGTCGAGGCAAACGCATGGACGATTGCAACCTGCGGAAACGCCGCGGCTAGTTTGTCCAGGATGACCTGGTCTGCGACCTCCCCCGACAAACGCACATATTGCGGCGTCACCTGATCGGCCGCGCCGCTCATCAACACCAGGCGCCAATGCGATGGCGTGCCGAGCAGATGGGTCACGCCTGCCTGCCCGGCGCGGTGCAGAAACTCACCCATCTTCTCCCCGGATTGCGATAGGACCAGGCTGCCACCGCCCAGCAGCGCACGCAGCAGGATCTGCAAACCGCCATAGCGCCGAACGTCGTAGAAGGTGCTCCACACGAGGTCCGTCGCCGCAGGCCCTTCCTGCAGCGGTCCCGCCAGGCTGGCCAGAGAGTGCACGACCAGTTTAGGCCGGCCGGTGGTGCCGGAGGTGAACAACAACCACTCCGTGGCGTTCGTCCGCCCGGGTTGCGGCCCCGCAGGAATCGGTTGCATCGGCATGCCAGCGCGCGCGGCCGGTCCGGTGCCGTCGCCGACCACGGCATCGACATTCGCCTCCGCCATCACGGCCTCTACATCGTCGGGCCGTAGATCCGGCGGGCACAGCAGAACACGCCGGGCCACTCCGTCCAACGCCAGCAGGGCCTGCACGGCCGGCAATTGCCGATCCGCCGAAATCATCACCGACTGCCCGCGTAGCGTCGTAGCCGCGCCGGCACCCTTGGCAAAACCTTGCAAGTCCAGCCGCCCGGCAGCATCGGCAACGAACCGCGATCGGGCTAGCCCCGCGGCTTCGGTCCGCCCCCAAAGTGAGTGGTCAGGCAACATTTTCATAGAGGGTGATGAAGTCGCCCACCGTCACTGGAAATGGCGGGTTGCTGCCGAACGGATCCAGCCCAAGATTGTCATCCAATGCCGCCACGATCAGCGCCAGGCACAACGAGTCCATCCCGGACTCAGCGAGCTTAAGGCCGTCGGTCAGGGGCGCCAGGGTCTTTTTCTGCTGCGCGGCGGTGTCGGTCATCTGCTGCAGAATTGCCGATCGAACGGACATGGCTGTGGCTCCTTATCGGCGAGTATCGCGTTGGCGCCATCAGGCGCGTTTGACGTTCCAGAACAGCGACAGTCCTTTCAGCGTGTCGACCAGTTCCTTGCGCTGCACCGTCGGCTGGAAGAACTCGCCGAGCGGCAGGAACGGCACGTCAACGAAGGCCTGAGCCTGGATATCGTGGGAAATTTGCTTCTGCTTGGCTGGATCTGGCTCTGCCAGGAACGCGTGACGCAGCTCCTCCAGCTTCGGCGCAGTCGGCCAGCCAAACCATCCAGCCGCCCCGTTGCCGCCGAGTGCCAGGTTGGTCGCTGGGTTGGACATGTCCGCGCCCGTCAGCGTCGTGAAGAACACGCTCCAGCCGCCCTTTGCCGGCGGCGCCTTGCTAGCCCGGCGCTGGATCACGCTGCCCCAGTCCATTTCCTGCAAATCAACGTTCAAGCCGCAGCGCGTCAACATATCGGCGGCGACATTGGCGAGCGCGTTGATCCTCGGATAATCGCTGGGGCTCATCACCACCACCGGCTCCCCGGCATAGCCGGCCTGCTTTATCTCCTGCCGTGCCCGCTCCACGTCGCGGGGCCCAGTGATCTGGGTCATGTCGACGTCACTGGTCATCGGCATGCCCGGCGCCAAGAACCCCACATCAGCACGCCAGGCATCCCGCGCATCGCCCGCGATCGCTTGCATGTAGTCGGCCTGGTTCAGCGCCAGCAGCAACGCGCGACGAATGGCGGGATTGTCGAAGGGCGGATATAACTGGTTCATCCGGAGCAACCCGATATTGCCCGTCACCTCGACGACCGAGCTGCGCAGATCAGGCGCCTTCTGCATGATCGGCATCAGGTCGAACGATGGCTGTTCCCACCAATCCGCCTCGCCCCGCTGCATGGCGGCCGCCGCGGTTGCCGGGTCGGGGATGACGTTCCATTCGACGCGATCGAAATAGGCGACTTTCGGCCCTGCGGTGCATGACGCCAGGCCATTCTCGCGCGGGCGATATCCCTCGAACCTTTTGTAAACTACCCGGGAGCCGACGACCCGTTCATCCGTCACGAACTGGAACGGACCGCTGCCCACCATTTCCGTCACTTGCTTGAACGGGTCCGTGTTCGCCAGCCGCTCCGGCATGATCGGCAGCATGTTGATGCCAACCTTACCCAACGCCTCCGGCAGCAGCGGAAATGGCAACTTCAGGCGGAACAGGATGGTCTTGTCATCTGCGGCGGACAATTCGTCGGTGTTCGCCATCAGCGTGTGGCCGAACGGGTCACGCCGCGCCCACCGCTTGATGCTCGCGACACAATCGCGCGCCAACACTGGCGTCATGTCGTGAAAGAACAAACCATCGCGTAGCCGGATGCGCCAGATAAGGCCGGATTGCTCGGTCGTAGCGCCGTCCGCCATTTGTGGCTGGATACCAAAGGCTTCGTCCTGCCCGTACAGCGTGTCGAACACGAGGTATCCGTGGTTGCGCGTGACGTAGACCGAAGTCCACACCGGATCGAGCGCGGTCACATCCGACTGTGGGATAAAACGGAGCGTCCGGCTTGCTGCCCCGCGGGCAACATACGGAGCAAACACGGACGCTGTTGCGAGTGCGATGAATTGCCGGCGCTTCGTCACTATCATCACATTACCTTGTACCCGCCGCAAGGCGCAGAGATATCACTAGCATGGTCAGCAGGACGACACCACTCGCTGCCTAAACGTCCTCGCCACGGCACTGACACCACTAGAAATAGTGGTCGCAACTGCATGGAAACCCCATTCAGTCCAGTGACATTAGGATCGACGGCATAATGATGTGCCGCCGCATGTCAATGTCGTCAAGGCCGATTCGTTACGCTGGAAGCAATCTTATCGCGTAATCACGAGTTTTCGGCGGACGGAGCCGGAGCGGCGTCGATACACGCGTCAGCGCTCCTCCCATCCTGCCGCGGGCACGCCATCATCAACATGGCCATGACGACTGCGGTAAGACCGGCGGATAGCGTCCGATAGATCCGTATGTCTTTCAACCTCCTGCGCTCCCCCGACAACCGCTTATTAACGTATGACAATTTTCCATGCCCGAAGCCTTAAGCAGAATTCGGGATATGCGGATCTTCGACAATGATGTCGACAGGGTGGACGTGCGCGGCGGTTCGGTCATCTCAAGGTAAAATACTGAGGATATCCGCCGAACTGTAACCGGCAATCATTATTTAATCTTTAAGCAACACAATCCTGAGGGCTCAAGGATTTCGATATTGCGCTTTCATCTTTCAATAGCCGCGAAGTTGATGGTCTCGGCCTGTTGGACAGGTGCGATACTTGTAAGCCTGTCGTGCCTGCTCCGGGTCGAGTCTACCAATCTGGCACGCAGTGAGAAGACTGCGATCGAAGCCCAGGCCGCGGAAAACGAAGTGCAATCGATCGTTCTGGCGGCCAAGGAAATGCGCGAAGTCAGCCGCGATATCGCGGCTTGCCAGACCGGCGAATGCGTCACCGAAGCACTGACCCGCGGTGTCTCGGGCGCTCAGGGCGCCGCCGCTTATTTGCACACTCTCCTGGCGGGATCGACAATCAACACCGCAACGCTGTTCCTGCGCAATGCGACCGGAGCGCTGGACCGGGCAATCGTAGCATTGCAGGACGAGGCCAAATTGCGCGAGACAGTTTTGCGTAGCCGTGACGGGCCGTTCTGGATCATTCATGATAGCCTGCTGGTGTCGATCGGCCAGGTTCGCTCCCAATTGGTCACCGAAGATTTGCCACCCCATGACATCGACAATCTGACGGCCTATCTCGACTATTATCAGGCTGCGGTCGATTCCACCGCATACAGCACGATCAGCTTTCTTGCGACGGAGCAGGAGAAGTTCGCCCACACAGCCCAGAACGCAATCGGTGCGGCACGCTCGCGGATTGCCGATCTGCTGGCGAACCAAATGTCCGAGTATACGCGGCATCAATTAATGGACCTCGAGCACGATCGGCTGCAGTTCGAGGCCGTGGCAAAGGATTTGCTGCAATCGATTGCCATCGGCCAACACCAGTTGAACGACGCCGTTGAACCGTCAACGACTGCCCTCATCATGAGTTTGCAGGGGGCCGCGCGAAGCATCGGACGCGCCGCCGCCGCCGCGTTCGATGAATCGGGGCGGGCCCGGTCCGATATGTTTGGGCGGACGCTGTACCTCACCGGCATTGCCCTTGGTCTTCTCGTCGTCAGCAACTTGTTGGTGCTGTGGGCCGTGGTGCGGCCGGTACGGGGTCTGACGCATTCCATGCAGAAGATGGCGCAGGGCGACGTGAACACCCCACTAGCCTTTGGGCGGCGGCGGGATGAGATCGGTGCCATGATGCGCGCGCTGGAAACATTACGGCAGTCGGTGCAAACGGCGTTTCTGCAGGGGCAGATCATCTCCCAACTGCCGATCGGCGTGATGAGCGTGGGGCCGCAAACCCCATCTCGTATCCAATATGCCAATCCCGAGGCCGAACGCCTGATCGCCGGAACTGGCGCCGGTTTGGTTGGGCGCGGCCTAGACTTCCTGCATTCCACCCGGCTCGGCGACAGTGCACCGCGCCTGGATGCCGACCAGTCAGTGGAGCGTGTGCAGATCGCGGGTGCGCCGTTCGACCTTGGAATCTCCGCGTTGCGCGATTGCGACGGCAACAATGCCGGCATCATGCTCACCCTGGCAGCACGGTCCGAACAGATCGCGCTGTTCACCCGGTTCGAATCGTCGATCGCAAGCTTCGCGTCCACGATCAGCACATCCACGATCTCGGTCGAGGGCACGGCAACGGACATGCAGAATGCCGCCGTCGAAAGCCTGCAACGGACGGCGGCAGCGGCGACCGCCGCCGCCCGGGCATCGGACCAAATCCAGTCGATTGCGCGGTCGGCCGACGAGTTAATGAACTCCGTCGCTGGCACCGGGCAGCAGATCGAGCGCTCGGTCGGCCTGGCCGAGCGGGCGGCCAATGACGCATCGCGCGCCGACTCCAGCATCGACCATCTGGGCGCCGCTGCCGAACGGATCGGCGACATCGTCCGCGTTATCAGCGTCATCGCCGCACGAACCAATCTGCTAGCATTGAATGCCAATATCGAGGCCGCGCGCGCTGGCGAGGCCGGGCGGGGCTTCTCCGTCGTGGCCAGCGAAGTTAAGGCGCTCGCAGCACAAACCGCGACGGCGGCGTTGGACGTCACCCGGCAGGTCGCCACCATGCAGGCCACCGCACAGCAGGCGATGGGCGTGTTGCAAAGCGTTTCCTCCACCATTCGCAACCTGTCCGAAGTGGCCGACAGCATGTTGACGGAGGTTGCCGGGCAGCAACGCGCACTCGGCTCCATGGCGGACGTGATGCGCGATGCGGCGGGCACCGCTTGGGACATGACCTCCCACGTCAATGGCGTGCAGCAAATCGTGGCGCGGACCAATCAGGAGGCGAGCCACGTGCTCGAATCCATCACCACTTTAGCCGGCCAAATGGCTGCATTAACCGAAGAAACCAACGTCTTCCTAGGATCCATCGAAGCCGCCGCTTAATCAAACAGCCATTGTCCAAACAATCATTTAAGGAACAGCACGATGATAACACCTCGCTCATCGCTCATGACTCGCCGCTCCGCATTGTTGGGCGGAGCCGCTGCAATGGCCAGCGCCTTCAGCATCGGCACGGCGCGGGCCGCGTCCGAAGTGAAGATTGGCGCGCTATTTCCGCTGACCGGCGAAAGCGGCAGCAGCGGCGTTGCCAATGTTGCGGCACTTGAGGTGACGGCAGCCATCATCAATGGCGAGCACCCGCCGATCCCCATGCTGTTAGGCGCGTCCAGTGGGCTGGATCGGTTGGGTGGCGCCAAGATCCGAATCGTTGCCGCCGATCACGCCGGCAACCTGCAGAAAGCCCGCGCCGAAGCCGAGCGCCTGATCACGCAGGAAGGCGTCGTCGCCATCATCGGCAGCTATCAGAGCGCCACAGCCGCCGTGATCGGCCAGGTGACGGAGCGTAGGGGCATCCCCTTCATCTCGGCCGACAACTCCTCACCCGCGCTCACCCGGCATGGCCTGAAATGGTTCTTTCGCACGGGGCCGCATGACGAGATGTTCTCGGAATCGATGTTCAATTTCTACCACGACATCGGCGCCAAGACGGGCCGCACCGTTCGTTCCACGGCATTGTTCTACGAAGACAGTATTTTCGGCAACGACAGCAGTGCAGTCCAGCGGCGCTTGTCAGCTGCGGCGTCGATCCCCGTCGTGGCAGACATCAAATATCGCGCGAACGCGCTATCGCTGGATGCGGAGGCATTGCGGATCCGCGATAGCAACGCCGATGCGCTCATGCCGTCCTCCTACACCGCGGATGCGATCCTGCTGCTGCGTAGCCTGGCGAAGATCGGCTGCAAGCCCCCCGTCATCATGTCGCAGGCCGCGGGCTTTCAACAGCCGGCATTTCTAGATGCCGTAGGCGACCTTGCCAATGGCGTGTTCAGCCGCAGCAGCTTCGCGTTGGATGTGGGTGCCAGCCGGCCTGCGATACAGCCCGTCAACGCCGCGATCAGGGCGCGATTGAACACGGACCTCAACGACAACACCAGCCGCATCGTTGTGGCGCTGCAGGTCGTGGCAGATGCGATCAACCGCGCCGGGACAACGGCGCCGGAGGAGATCCGTGCCGCACTGCGCGCAACCTCCATCCCCGGCGAACAGACGATCATGCCGTGGCGTGGCGTCCGGTTCGATGAGTCGGGCCAAAACGTCGAATGCACGCCCGTCATCCAGCAATTCATCGGCGGCAGTTACCAAACGGTCTATCCGTTCGCGGTGGCTGCAAAGCCCGCAATCTGGGGCGTATCTGGCCCGGCGTAACATCGCCGCCGGGCACCAATGGGGCTAGCCTGCCCGCCCTCCGGCGCGCAGGCTTCATCCCCATGACGACCCGTCGCTACCTGGACCAGAAACTCAGCTTCCGCCAATTGCGCGCGATGGATGCGATCGCCTCCCACTTGACGCTGCTGAAGGCCGCGTCCGCCCTCAACGTCAGCCAGCCCGCACTGAGCAAGACGCTGCAGGAACTGGAGGAGACGCTGCAGCTCAAGGTCTTCGATCGCCACTCCCGCGGTATGCGGCTGACGGCGGAGGGGGCGATCGTGCTGCGCACTGGCCGGCGGGTGCTGGCCGAATTGCGCCGGTTGGA
>NZ_LMUY01000004.1 GCF_009765685.1 Acidisphaera sp. L21
GTAAGCGCTGCTCTGAGACCCTTTTCCGTCGATCAGGTGGCGTCTGGCGGCCATTTCCAGGGCATAAGTTCGTCGATGCGGGCTTGAGGCCAGCCGTTGACGAGTTTTGTGAGTAGATCCTTGAGATAGGATAGCGGGTTGACGCGGTTGAGCTTGCAAGTTTCGACCAGCGAGGCGATGGCGCCCCACCTTTGGCCGCCCTCGTCGCTGCCGGCGAAGAGGGCATTTTTACGTGACAAAGCGACCGGTCGCATCACGCGCTCGATGCTATTCGAGTCCATCTCGATCCGGCCGTCCTCCAGGAAGCGTTCCAGACCATCCCAGTGGTTCAGGGCGTAACGGATCGCACTGGCAGTTGGCCCGCGGGCAGGCAGCCGGGCCAGCTGCACCTCGAACCAAACACGCAACTCGCTCACCAGCATCCGGCTCTCGGACTGACGAACAACCAACCGGTGCCCGGCATCCTTGCCGCGGATGGTCGCCTCGATCCGATACAATGCGGCAATGCGCACCAACGCTTCGGTCGCAACCGGCGCCACCTTGCTTTTGGCGAGGTCGTAGAAGCCCCGGCGCACATGACTCCAGCAAAACGCCAGTGTCAGGGAGCCGTTGGGTACGGATTTGGCCAACGCCTTGTAGGCGGCGTAGCCGTCGCATTGCAGGATGCCACGATAGTCACCGAGCAATGTGCGGGCATACTGGTGCCCACGACCTGGCGCGTAGCTATAGACCACCGCCGGCGGGTCGGCTCCGCCCCAAGACCGGTCGTCACGCGACACCGTCCAGAAATAGCCTTGCTTGGTGCGGCCCCGGCCGGGATCGAGCACCGGCGCCATCGTCTCGTCGGCAAAGATCCGGGCCGAACCCAACACCATCTCGCGCAACCGCGCGACCACGGGAGCGATTTCAGCGGCGGCATAGCCGACCCAGAACGCCAGCGTGGCCCGATCCAGCAGCACGCCCTGACGTGCCAGGATTTGCGCCTGACGATACAGCGGCAGGTGGTCGGCATAGCGGTTGACCAAAACGTGCGCCACCAACGCCTCGGTCGGGATACCGCCCTCGATCAGCCGTGGCGGCGCAGGCATCTGCACCACCACGCCGTCGCAAGCACGACACGCCAGCTTGGGCCGATGCGTCACCAGCACACGGAATTGCGCCGGCACCACGTCCAGCCGCTCGGCGCTGTCCGTTCCGATCACCACCATCGCTGCCCGGCAGCACGGACACTCTGTGTCTTCGGGGCTCAGCGTCACCTCAATGCGCGGCAGGTGAGCCGGTAGAGCGCCACGGCTCGCACGGCGTTTGGCAATCTTGTCCCGCCGCAACTCGGGATCGCGCTTCTCCGCCCGAGCCTCGCCTTCAGCGATGGCTGCCTCGAGATCCTCGAACCCGAACTGCAACTGCTCGTCGGGCAGGCGTTCGGACTTGGCACCAAACTGCATGCGCTTTAGCTTCAGCAACAGATGTTGCAGCCGCTCAGTACGGGCCAGCAACGCATCGTGGTCTGCGGCCAGTTTGTCCCGCTCGCAGACGACAGCGTCACGTTCGGCGATAGCCTCGTCGCGTTCTGTCAAAGTTGCCAGCAATAAGGCGCGTAAGGCTGCAACGCCCTTCGGCAAAGTTAGAATCGAGGCGGACGCGTCACGCTTCACGGCGCTGAGTCTACGCGGCAATGGACGGCGTGGGAATCCTCCGCACGCTCTGAACTCGCGTCCAATCGAGGCCGTCGAACAAGGCGGCAAAGGCAACGGGCGACAGCCGCATCGTGCCATCGATGATAGGGGGCCACTCAAACGCGCCATGCTGGAGTTGCTTCCAGACCAGGATCAGGCCGCTGCCATCCCACATGAGCAGCTTCACTCGATCTGCCCGCTTGGCCCGATACACGATCACCACGCCTGAAAACGGATCCTCGCCCAGCACCTCGGCCGCCAACGCGGCCAAGCCATGAGCCCCTTTGCGAAAATCGACGGGCTGCGTGGCCAGGAGAACCCGTACGCCAGCCGGGATGGTGATCATGCCTCGCGTGCCGACGCGCGCACCGCCCGCAGCACAGACGTCAGCAGCACGCCATCTGCCTCAGCAGGCACACATACAACCGCACCAGCCAACTTTACCTCGATGGCGGTGACTGAGGCAGCCTTCATCAGAGGCACACTCTGGGTTAGAAGCGGTACGAAGGCCGGAACCGCAGCCGGCGCAATTTGCCTCTGAGCGTCACGGCGCCAACCAAAAACCTGCTGCGCGCAGACCTGAAAACGCCGCGCCACCTCAGACACGATAACGCCGGGCATCGACGCCTCAGCAACAATCCGGGCCTTCTCCTCGGCAGACCAGCGACGCCGGCGCCCAGGACCCGTCAGAACCTCTACCCGGCGATACACCGCCTTCGCGTCATCGTTAATGTCGAACATAACGTCAGCTCGAAGCCCCCTGCCTCAAGCAAACGAACCATACCCG
>NZ_LMUY01000050.1 GCF_009765685.1 Acidisphaera sp. L21
AACCTCGTCTTGATCCCTGCTTGCGTCGCCAGGTAGCCCAGGCTAATCGCGAGATGCGTCTTTCCCACGCCTGACGGACCCAGCAGGATCACGTTCTCTGCCCGCTCGATGAAGCTTAGTCCGGCGAGCTGCTGGATCTGCTGCCGCGGCGCGCCCACCGCGAACTCGAAGTCGAACTGGTCGAGCGTCTTGATCGCCGGGAAGCCCGCCACCCGGGACAGCATCGTGCGAGCCCGGGCCCGGCGGGTGTCGAGTTCACCGCGCAGCACCGTCTCCAGGAAGTCCATGAACGACGCTTCGGTCTCGGCCGCTTTCTGAGCGGCTGCCGGATACTCGACCGCCACGCCGCTGAGCCGCAGCGCCGGGCAATCTCCCGAACACTCAGCCCCTGCCGCTTCAATATCCGTATTCCATCACGCCCTCCGCCAGAACCACAGGTCCCTCCGGCAAAGAGCACCACTCTAACCAGGTGGCTCAGTTTTCAACCGGCGGACCGGCTCAGTTTTCCAGCGGTGGCGACACTCGAATGCGTTTGCCGCGGACGATCCCCGTAAGCCAGAGCATCGGGCTTCCTGGGCGTTTGACGATTTTAAGTGGCATCGGAGACTTTCGATTAGGTGGTTGATAGCGATTTCGTCGAAAAGCATGTCAATCGGCATGGAAATGGGCCCCCTCATCGGCGCCCAATCGGGCCCCTTTTGGGTGGGCTTGTGCCGGTAATCCATAGGAGGGACCCGCGCGCCGCGGAGTGTCCGACCAGAGGCTGACGCAGCGGCGCGCGGGAGGTGCCTGTGGTTTACCGGTGCAAGCCGGGACGCACGGTCAGGCCCGGTTCTTGAATCGCCAGCTCTCGTTGCCGGTCTCGACGATCTCGCAGTGATGCGTCAGGCGGTCGAGCAGGGCCGTTGTCATCTTGGCGTCGCCAAACACACTGGGCCACTCGCCAAAGGCCAGGTTGGTGGTGACGATCACCGAGGTCTGTTCGTAGAGGCGGCTCACCAGGTGGAACAGGAGTTGGCCGCCGGACTGGGCAAACGGCAGATACCCCAGTTCGTCCAGCACGACGAAGTCCATGCGGCAGAGATAGTCCGCCATCCGGCCCTGGCGGCCGGAGCGGGTCTCCGCCTCGAGCCGGTTCACCAGGTCGGCGACGTTGAAGAACCGGCCGCGGGCGCCGTCGCGGATGCAGGCGCGCGCGATGGCGATCGCGAGGTGGCTCTTTCCGGTGCCCGTTCCGCCAACCAGCACGACGTTGCGCTGATGCGCCAGGAACTCGCCGCCCGCCAGGTCGCGCACCAGGGTCTGGTTGATCGGCGTGCCGTCAAAGGCGAAGTCGTCGACGTCCTTGGCCAGCGGCAGCTTGGCGATGGTGATTTGGTAGCGGATGGACCGCGCCTGCTTCTCGCTGATCTCGGCCGTCAGCAGGTCGCCCACGATGCGGGTCGGTTCGTGCTGCCGCTTGACTGCGGTGCCGATGATCTCGTCGTACGCGGCCTTCATGCCGTAGAGCTTCAGCTCCGCCATGGTGGTCAGGATCTCGGATCGTTCCATCAAATAGGCCTCCTCAGGCTGTCATAGCGGGCGCAATCGGCAACCGGCGCGTGCGTCAGCCGCAGCGCATCCGGAGTCAGGATGGTGACCGGCGGCGCGGGTTCGCGGTGCCGGGCGAGAATGTTGATGACCACGTCTGCCGAGTGCGTCGCCTCGCGCAGCGCTTCGGCGCAGGCGGCTTCGACCGCAGGTAGTCCGTCGCTCAGCACTGCGGCCAGGATCGTCACCATCTGCCGGTCGCCGTCGGCGCTGCCTGCCAGTTTGCGGCGGATGCGTTCCATCGCCGACGGCAGCAGCCAGTCCTTGAACGGCGCGCCGTTGCGCAGCGCGCCCGGCTTACGCGCCAGCACCGGGACATAGTGCCAGGGATCCAACACCGTCTGATCGCGTCCGAAATCACGGCGATGCTCGCCGACAATTTTACCGCCCTGGCGCAACTCGATCCGCTCGGCATAGGCGCGGACCTCAACAGGGCGCCCAACCGCGTGCGCCGAGACCGAGTAGCGGTTGTTGTCGAACCGCACGAGGCAGGTCTTGGACACCGACGCCGTGACAGCATGAAACCCGTCGAAGCGGTCAACATAGGGAACCAGGCTGGGCCGCTCGGCCTCGAACACCGACCAGACCGTTTGGTCGCGCAGCTCGGGATGGCGATGGGCCCGGGCATACGCGACGCACTGGTCCAGCAGCCAGGCGTTCAATTCGTCGTAGCTCTTGACCCGCAGCCGCGGCGAGAAGAACCGCTCCCGCACCAGGCCGACCTGGTTCTCCACCTGGCCCTTCTCCCAGCCCGACGCCGGGGTGCAGGCCACGGGATTGACCAAGTAGTGGCTGCACATCTGGAGGAACCGGCGATTATAGGCCCGCTCGCGGCCAACGAAGATCGCGTCGACCGCCGCCTTGAGGTTGTCGTAGATGCCGCGGGTGCAGGCGCCCTTGAAGAACGCAAACCCACGGTCGTGCGCGTCGAACACCATCTCCTGCGTCTCGCGCGGATACGCCCGCACGAACAGCATCCGGCTGTGGCACAGCCGCAGGTGCGCCACCTTGACCGTGACGGTCCTGCCGCCGATCAGCACGATCTCGTAGCTCCAGTCGAACTGATACGCCTCGCCGGGCGCGAAGCTGAGTGGCACATAGGCCGCGGCCGATGCCGACACCTGGTCGCGCCGCCATGTCCGGGCATACCGCCGCACCGCGTCGTAGCCGCCCTCGTAACCCGACCCGCGCAGCGCCTCGAACACCCGGATCAGCGTCAGCCGCTCGCGGCTGGGCCTCGCCTCGTTGGCCGCGAGCAGCTTATCCAGCTCATCGCGCCAGGCGCCCAGGCGCGGCATTGGCTGCTGTTCGCGCTCATACCGGAACTCCGTCGCCTCCGACCGGAGGACCTTGCGCACTACCTTGCGCGAGACGTGCAGCTCCCGGCAGATCGCCTTGATCGACTTGCCCTGCACCAAATGAGCACGGCGGATCCGCGCAATCGTCTCCACCACCAGCATCCCAAATAGGCTCCCGTGAAAACACGAGAGCCAAGGTGAACCCCAACGTCAGAGGGGTCCCGTTTGGACGCCGATCACCCCGCTAACGGGGGCCCTATTCCATGCCTATGCACAGGTGATCCGCCGGCACCCAGAAACCGGAGAGCGCCGGCTCGACCTCTTGAAGTGGGGCTTGGTGCCGGGCTGGACAAAGGACCTGAAAGCGGCGCGCAAGCCGATCAACGCCCGGTCCGGGACGGCGGCCGGCTCTGGCATGTTCAAGGGCGCTTTGGCGTCCCGGCGGTGCCTTGTGCCCACCGACGCCTTCTATGAGTGGAAGCGCTGCCGGACGGCAAACAGCCCTATGCCATTGCCCGGCAGGATGGCACGCCAGTTAGCTTTGCAGGCATTTGGGAGGCCTGGAGGGCGCCAGACGGCGAGGTGCTGCGGACATTCGCCATCCTGACCACCACCGCCAACGGCACGATGGCACAACTGCACGACCGCATGCCAGTGATCCTAGAGCCGGACCAATGGTCGATGTGGCTGTGTGAGGCAGAGGGCGACGCCATGGGGCTGATGCAGCCGGCCGCTGATGACATCCTGCGCCTGTGGTCTGTCAGCCGGGCGGTCAACAGCGTCCGCAACAATGGCGCCGACCTGCTAGACCGGATCTACGCTTGGTTATGGGCGAACTTCATCAAGGTCTGCCGTGCTCGTACGCCCAGGAACGGTTCGAACGGCCTGCGCTGGGATGAGATCGCCCAAATTATGGAGATGGACGGGGTGGTGGGATCGCGCGGTGATCCGCCGAACGCCAATTCGGTGCGCCGGGTCTGGGACCGGGTTTGGCGGGACAAGGAGAGGGAGGCCGAGACAGAAGAGCCTGCTGAGTAACCCAGGCCTTGCCCGCAGCAACCGATGACACACGCAACGCTATCTGTGGCTGCTCAGAGGGCTTCGAAGATCGCTCTGACCCGCTCAGACAGGACGTCAAAGGCGAAAGGCTTGTCGATCATGTGCATCCCGTCGGCAAGCTGTTCGCCTAATGCGTGGCCGGCGTATCCAGTAATAAAAAGGACTGGTAATCCAGGTCTCTGCCGCCTGGCCGTGTCGGCAACCTGACGGCCATTCAAACCGCCGGGTAGTCCGACGTCCGTGATGAGGAGGTCGACCTGTGGCGCTACCCGCAAGACTTGCAGGCCCGCAGGGCCGTTGGGTGCTTCCAAGACGATGTAGCCCAGATCACGCAGCTGCTCGGCCGCCATCGTGCGGATGCCCTCCTCGTCTTCTACGAGCACGATGGTTTCGTTACCGCGCCGGCCAACGACTTGTGAAGCATCAGGAAGTTCACCCGGCACCCCGGAGGTCGATCGAGGGAGATAAAGCGAGATAGTGGTGCCATGGCCTGGCTCGCTGAGCAGTCTGACAATCCCATTTGACTGTCGGACAAAACCATAAAGCTGAGAAAGCCCGAGACCAGTGCCTTGTCCCGCTGGCTTAGTGGTAAAGAATGGCTCAAACACCCGCGCCCGTGTAGCAGCGTCCATGCCGGTCCCCGTATCGGTCACAGCGATCTCGACGTAGTCCCCGGCAGACGCCTCGTCGCGCTCAGTGATGTCGTGTGCGGGAAGACTGACTTCTCGCGTTGAGATTGTCAGCACGCCGCCCTCTGGCATGGCGTCTCGCGCGTTTATCGCCAGATTCAGCAGGGCGTTTTCGAGCTGGTTCTTGTCGCACATCACGGTCCAATCGCCGTCGTCCATTTCAAGGGCAACGATGACATTTGGGCCGACAGTCCGGCGCACGAGGTCGCCCATATCCTGAACGAGTTCTTCCAAGACGATGGGTTGCGCGAGGAGGACCTGTTGCCGGGCGAACGTTAACAGTCGATTGGTCAGAACGCCGGCCCGGGCGACCGTCTTTCTGGCGCCATCGACGAACGCCATCGCGCCGGCGATATCACGCCTTTCAATCCGGCGGCCCATCAGCTCCAGGCTGCTGCCAATCGCCTGGAGCATATTGTTGAAGTCGTGAGCGATGCCGCCCGTCAGTTGGCCGACTGCCTCCATTTTGTGGGACTGCCGGAGCGCCGCCTCCGTTTTCTCTCGCTCACGGGCTTCTTCGATCAGCCGGGTGTTGGCTTCGACAAGTTCTCGGGTCCGCTCCGCAACACCTTCCTCAAGGCGCCTATTTTGATCTTCAAGAAACGCTAGGCGGTCAAGCTCAACTGTAACGTCAAGTTGGTTTGCAAAGAAGTAGATAAGCGTGCCAAATTGATCGAGAACAGGCGCCAGTAAAAGGCGGTTCCAGAAGATCGAGCCGTCTTTGTGGTGATTTCGGACATCGATCTCAATAGGCCTGGATTGCTTGATAGCCTCGCGGATCCGGGCCACTGACGCTGCATCGCTAGACGGTCCCTGTAGAAACCGGCAGTTCTGGCCCAGGATTTCCTCCCGTGCGAACCCCGTGAGGGCGCAGAAGGCGTTATTTGCGTAGACGACTGGATTGTCCGGTTGCCTAGGGTCAGTGATGACCATCGGCATGTGGGTAGCTGCCACTGCAGCGGAAAACGGGTCAAACCCACCGATTAGCGGGCGGAACTCGGTCACGAGAGCCTACTGTGGCAGCCTGAGCATGTGGGGCCGGCACGCGAAGATGTCGGCGTTCTGTGGGGCATTAGTGTCCTGACGGTCTGCCCCACGGGCCTGCCCGCACAAGGTCCCCCGTCGTGGGGGATAATCAGACACATTGTAAGCACACTTAAACGTGTGCGGATTAACCAGAAGGGAGCCGCCTAAGGAAAGCGGGCTCGTGGCCTTGCCCCGGCGCCCACGTCATCATGGGGCCGGATGCGCTCGGGCGCGCGATTTTGCACAAACGTTTAGGTTGCGGGCTCCGACTTCATGCTCGAACCGCCACCGTTCCGGTCGGGTGCTCATGCCGGCATCCTTTGCATCTGCACCAAGTCGCGTAGGAGGGCGGCCTGGAACCGATCGCTGGCGGAGCCCTCCAGGTCATCCCTGCAAGCTGGATGCTTCGGCAAGAAGTGATAGGCCATGCAGCGGCCCCGGGCCGTGATCCCCTCAAGCGTGTGGGCGGTGAGGGCCACGATTTGGTCGACCAGGCCGTCCGCTGGATCAAGCATGGCAACGCCAGGATCGTCGCTTTCAACGTCGCGGCCGAGAGCGACGCAGTAGGCTTCGAATTCCCATTGGACGCGGAGGTATTCCCCGCATAGTGCGATCAACTCAGCATCTGAGTGTTGCGCGGGGGCGGCGCCGGTTCGCGCCTTTGTGTAGGCAGCCGCTTGCGGCGCCACCCTGATGGTCAGCGCGCTAGCGGCCGCGACCAAGATATTCCGACGTAGGGTCATGCTCGCACCCCCGGCATCCATGTCATCCCGCGGCGTGGCGGTTCGAGTCGAGGCGGACGCCCAACCGGCCGCCGCGGCTGGGATGCGATCACCTCGGCCAGCCCCTGCACGCTGTCCGTCTCAGCGGCGGCATGACGAAAATACTGGAAGGCGAAAGTTCGCACGGCGCTTGTGCGGCCCCCTTCCGTAACCTGCGCTTCAATGTGCTGGATCAGGTCGTCCAACCAAACGCTCTCGCGCTCACAGATATCCCGCAAGGCACTCCAGATTTCGGGCTCCAGTCGCATGGAGGACCGCCCGCTGGACGCGATGATGTTCCGGTTGATGAGGAAGCTTTTCATGCTACGCCCTCCGGCTTGTCGCGCCCGACCTCGGCGAGACGGTTGATCCGGCTGACCCACATGCCCTCTGCGATCTCGGGTGGCAGTTCTAACCCGGCCTGGGCGACTGCGACGCGACTGTCGGGATGCAGCCAGGATGGCGGCGCAAGGTAGCAGAGGCTGCCACCAACGCTGACCCGGTAGTGCAGGACCGCACCGCGATCGTGCATCGCACCCAGCACACGGCCGGTGATGACGCGCGGTGGCGATCGACGGTGTCGCCACCGCTGGAAAACTGAGCCGGTCCGCCGGTTGAAAAC
>NZ_LMUY01000051.1 GCF_009765685.1 Acidisphaera sp. L21
GCCTGCTGCCGCTTGCTGCCCTGTGGCAAGGCGAGGTGCCGCGCCCGGCTGTGGTCGCGCAAGCAAACAGAAGGCATCCGGAGAGGATGACGATCCAGCATCCGTTGAGCGTCTACGAGGGGCTGCTGGCGCCGCAGGTGGTTGGATGAACCTTCAGCACGAGCGTTTGTCGCATCTTTGCACGGAGCTGCGGCTCAGCGGCGTGGCGGTCGAGTA
>NZ_LMUY01000052.1:0-69905 GCF_009765685.1 Acidisphaera sp. L21
CGGCGTCGGGCGTTTCGGGATGGTGCCGAGGTTGGGGTATGGCGCATCTGCCCCGGGGGGCGGGGGGCGTTGGGCGGCAATCGCCCCACCCTGAAGGTCATGATACAGGTCCACCGCGCCGTTCAGGGGCGCACTATTCCCGCAACCCGCCAGCCCTGCGACCCACGCAGCCAAGACCGCACGACCTGCCGCTTGCCGCAACAGCTTCGCACGCCTAATTCTTGATGAAGAAACCTCAAACATAAGTCGGTGATCAGCCCCAGCCTTCGCACTGTCTAGCGGGGCGCGAACCCGACGGGAAGGACGCCATGCCGAACGATGGCAATCGAACACCTGATAATGCCCGACCGCCGTCCCGTGTGGCCGACCCGGTACAGCTTGGGCGATCCATGGCTGACATCGCCGAGCGGTCGCAGCGCATCGTTGGCGACTGGCTGAAGCGCCAGGGCGAGGACACCCCACGGGCCGACCCGCTGAACATCGGCACCGCGTTCATGGAGATGACCGCCAAGCTGATGGCGAACCCGGCCAAGCTGATGCAGGCGCAGATCGGGTTCTGGCAGGACTATATGACGCTGTGGCAGAACACTGCGCGCCGCATGATGGGGGGCCAAGATACGCCGGTGACCCCCCCAGTCATCCAGGCGGACCCCAAGGACAAGCGGTTCAAGGACGACGCCTGGAAGGAAAATGAGGTCTTCGACTTCATCAAGCAGTCGTACCTGCTATCCGCCCGGTTCGTACAGGACGTGGTGGGCCAGGCCGAGGGGCTGGACCGCAAGAGCGCCCAGAAGGTCGACTTCTACTCCCGCCAGTTCATCGACGCGATGAGCCCGTCCAACTTCCTGCTGACCAACCCGGAAGTGCTGCGCAAGACGGCCGAGACCGGCGGCGAGAATCTGCTGCGCGGGCTGAACAACCTGCTGGGCGATCTGGAGCGCGGCAAGGGCAAACTCGCCATCAAGATGACCGATATGGACGCGTTCAAGCTAGGCGAGAACATCGGCGTCTCCCCCGGCAAGGTCGTATTCCAGAACGCGCTGATGCAGCTGATCCAATACTCGCCCACCACCGACCAGGTGTTGAAGCGGCCGCTGCTGATCCTTCCGCCGTGGATCAACAAATTCTACATCCTGGATCTGCGCCCGAAGAACAGCTTCGTTCGCTGGGCAGTGAGCCAAGGCCATACCGTGTTCATGGTCAGTTGGGTGAACCCGGATGAGGCAATGGCCGAGAAGGGCTTCGAGGACTACATGATCGAGGGCGTGTTCGCCGCGCTGGCCGCGATCGAGCAGGCAACCGGAGAACGGCAGGTCAACGCCATCGGCTACTGCCTTGGCGGTACGCTGCTGGCATGCACGCTCGCCTATATGAAGGCGCATGGCGACGACCGCATCCAGAGCGCCACCTTCTTCGTCACGATGACGGATTTCGCCGAGGCTGGTGAGCTGAGCGTGTTCATCGATGAAGAACAACTCGCCCAGTTAGAGGCGAAGATGGAGCGGCAGGGCGTGCTGCAGGGCGCCGACATGTCGACCACGTTCAACATGCTGCGCGCGAACGACCTGATCTGGTCGTTCGTGGTGAACAATTACCTGCTGGGCAACGAGCCGTTCCAGTTCGACCTCTTATACTGGAACAGCGACGCGACGCGCATGCCGGCGAAGATGCACAGCTACTATCTGCGCAACATGTATCACGCCAACCGCCTGGCGAAGGGCGAGCTGGAATTGGCCGGGCAGCGCATCGACCTCGGCATCATCGATATCCCCGCCTATTTCATCTCCACGCGGGAAGACCACATCGCCCCCTGGCGTAGCACCTATCGCGGCACCCAGTTGCTAGGCGGGCCAAAGCGATTCGTGCTGGCAGCCAGCGGGCATATTGCCGGCGTCGTGAACCCGCCAGAGGGCGGCAAGTATAGCCACTGGCTGAACGAAGATCTGCCGGGGACACCGGAGGAATGGTTCGCCGGCGCGCAGGAGATGGCCGGGTCGTGGTGGCCGGACTGGCAACGCTGGGTCGTATCGAAAGCTGGCGAGATGATTGCCCCGCGTACGCCCGGCAGCGGCGCACTGCCCGCGATCGAGGATGCACCCGGCAGCTACGTCACCGTTCGCGCCTAAACCACCGCGCCCCGGCATACCCGGGGCGCGGCTACGGCCTATTCCCAGCCGATCGCCTTGCGCAAGAACGCGATCCCCAATGCGGAGAACGCAGCGACCTCCGCATTATCCTTGCCGTAGCCATGGCCGCCGGCAGCGGGTTCGTAGAAATGCGCGTTGTATCCCATCGCCTGCAGCTTGGCCGCCATCTTGCGTGCGTGGCCGGGGTGCACCCGGTCGTCCCGCCGCGCCGTGGCCAGCAGGATCGGTGGATAAGGCTGCCCCGGTGCGGCGGCGTGATAGGCGGAGATCGGGCCAAGGAAGGCCCAGTCGTCCGGTATGGCCGGGTCGCCGTATTCGGCAATCCAACTCGCCCCCGCCAGAAGCTGCGAATAGCGGCGCATGTCGATCAGCGGGATGGTGCAGAAGAGCGCGCCGAAGCGTTCGGGAAATCGCGTGAGCATGTTGGCGATCAGTAAACCGCCATTCGATCCACCCTCCGCCGCGATGCGGCCTGGCCGGGTAATGCCGCGGCGCACAAGATCGGCGGCGACGGCGGCGAAATCGTCGTGCGAAAGTTTCTTACCTTCACGTCGCCCGGCATCATGCCAACGCGTGCCGAATTCGCCACCGCCGCGGATATTGGCGATGACCGTGGTGCCCCCGCGCTCCAACCACAACTTGCCAGTGCGGAGCGCGTAAGTCGGGTTGGACGTAACGCCGAAGCCACCATAGCCCGTCATGTGCACGGGTGCATCGCCGGTTTCGCCCGGCGGTCCCGACTGTACATAAGGAATGCGTTCGCCGTCGCTGCAGATCGCTTCGTGCCGGGTCACGACTAGGCCGCTGGCGTCGAAGGCTGGGGGCGTGCGCTTCAACACGATCGGCGCACCCGGCCCCGGCGGTATCATCATCAGCGTGGGCGGTGTCAGCGGATCCTGCACGGTGGCCAGTAATGTGCCATCGGACTCGATATCCTCGATATCCAACCCCCAGGCGCCGGCGGTGCCGACGGCGGGCATGCCGTCCAGCGCGTGACTTTCCCAGGTGCCAGGTTGCACGACGAGGATGACTGGTCGCAGTTCGTCCAGGATGCCGATCAGCAGCACGCCACCGACCCAGCCAAAATTCTGCAAAGCGCGACGCGGCGCAGGCTCGAACAAAACCTTGAACGCGCGATCACCGGCTAGGAAAGCGTCGAGCCCAATCACCAGCAGCGTGTCGCCCGCGTAGGTCGTTTCGCCCACCGTCCAGGGCGAGCGCAGCTTGATCGCCATCCAGCCACGATCCCATAAGAAGTGGGAGTCGGATGGCAGATCGATTTTGCGGTTGGGGCCGTTGCGATCTCCGATGAACACGGCGCCGTTGAAGAAATCCGTCGCCTCACCAAACAGCAGCCAATCATTAACACTGTCATATTGGCCCCAGGCCGCCATGTTTGCGGCATCGGTTTGGAATAGCGCCGGCCCCGGCGCCTGCCCGCGCGACCAGAGGCGAACCGTGCTGGCGTAACCAGAATTCGTCACGCCCTGCGCGGCCGACGCCAGTAATACGGTGTCGCGATCAATCCACGCGGCGCCACCCTTTGACTCCGGCATATTGAAACCATCTGGCACGAAGCTGCGGTTCGTCATGTCGAACTCGCGCAGCACCACCGCATCGCTGCCGCCACGCGACAACCGCATGATGGCGCGATCATGTGCAGGCGGCAGGGTGGCCGCGCCTTGCCACACCCAATCCTCACCTTCGTGCGTCGCGAATGCATCAAGGTCCAGCAGCACATCCCAATTGGGTGCATCGGTGCAATACGACGCCATGTCGGTGCGGCGCCACACGCCGCGCGGGTGCTGCGCGTCGCGCCAATAGTTGTATAGCAAACCGCCGCGACGGCCCGGCACCGGCAAATTATCCGGGCGATCCAGCAACGCACGCAGCGTATCGCGATCGGCCGCATAGGCCGCACCGCCGAACGCGCCGATCGTAGCGGCCGTTTGCGCATCGGCCCACACAGTTGCGCGGTCGCCCTCCACATCCTCCAGCCACAGCCACGGATCGTCGTCAGGCGTATCGAGTGTTGGGGCTGCATGCGTCATGAGGGCACCATTGCGCAGTGGGTCGGGGCCAGCCTATCAGCATCGCCGGGGCAGCGCATCAAGCGCGCGAGTGGCCGGGCCAGCGGCTTTATGTCTCGACGTCATCACCAGCCATGCACAACACTGTGGCAGCAATATGGGAGAGCCTAACGCCATGACCTTCTCGCTCGCAGGGCGCTGCGCCCGCACTGGCATGCTTGGCGCCGTCATCACCACGTCCAGCCCGGCCGTCGGCGCGCGCTGCGTGTACGCACGCCACGGACTGGGTGTCGTGCTGACGCAGAACCGCACCGATCCCCGCCTGGGGCCGCGCGGCCTGGCATTACTGGCAGATGGTTGCACGCCGGCGGAAACAATTGCGGCACTTGTCGCCAGTACGCCGGATGCCGGCTGGCGCCAATTGGCGGTGTTGCATGCCATGGGCAGCAGCGCGCATTTTTCCGGTCATAACATCAAGTCCAAACACGACGGCGTATCCGGAACCGATTGCGTTGCCGCCGGGAATATCCTGCGTGATCCCTGCGTACCCTCCGCGATGGTTGCAGCCTTCACCGAAGCGGCATCACAAAACTTACCAGAGCGTCTGCTGACAGCATTGGAGGCAGGTGACGCAGCCGGCGGGGAGCTTTTGCAATTGCGGTCATCCGCATTATTGATCGTGCACAGCCATAGCTTTGCTTACGCCGATCTTCGCGTTGATAGTTCGGCCGATCCAATCGCGGCCCTGCGTGCGCTGTGGAACGAATATGCGCCGGACGCGGATGATTACGTCGTTCGGGCGATTTCACCCGGCGATATTCCACCGTTGTCGCCCTGATTTCAGTTTTGCACGACGGAAAGTGCAAAATAATGGTATGGACGCACCGTTATGCGATGATCTGTCGTGCGAATTAGGTTTTTCGTTGCACCGTATCGACTATATGTGCGGTACGATCACCAACGATCGCAATTGGAGTCGCGCACTATGCTGAAAGCAGAGACCACGTCCACCCGCGCGCCGCGGGGCACCAAGCCGGTGTCGCAGGCCTTCTTCACCGCGCTTGAGTCAATTCCAGACGCCTCGCGTGCCGCCGTTGCCAAGGCTGCGATGGCGATGATCCGCGACGAGATGAAGGTCCGGAAGGATAAGATGAAGGCTGCGGCTGCGAAGGCCAAGGCCGCCAAGCCTGCAGCGCCGGCCAAGGTCTCAAAGACGCCGAAGGTTGCCAAAGCTGTAAAGGCTGTGAAGGCGACGCCGGCGCCGAAGACCGTCAAAAAGGCCGCGCCGAAGCCGAAGAAGACTGCCGCCGCGAAGGCTAATGGGGCAGAGCCGGTGACGGCCGCCGTAAAGCGCCGCCTCCGCAAGCCGGTGGAAGCCCCGACCACCGTTTAAAGTCAAAATGGTGCCGAGCGTTCAGGCGCTCGGCACCATTTGGGTCAGATAGCTTCTTTTAGTTCTTTGGCGGCCCGAAACGCGACCTTCTTGCTCGCCTTGATCTGGATCGATTCACCCGTGGCAGGGTTACGGCCCATACGCGCCGGCCGGTTCTTCACCTCAATGATGCCCAGCCCGCTGATGCGCACGCGCTCACCAGCCTTCAGGTGATCGACGACGGTGCCGAATACATCGGCCAGCATGGCGTCGGCGTCGCGCTTCGTCATCTCGTGACGCTCCGCAAACGCGGCACCCATCTGCTTCATCGTGATCGTGACGACGGGAACGGGCTTCGCCGGAGCAGCAGCCTTGCCCTTCGCCGGAGCGGCCTTCGCCTTGGTGGCGACGGCGGCAGGCTTGGCGACTGCCTTCGTAGCAGCGGCTTTGGTGGCGACCTTGGCGGGCGGTGCCTTCGGTGGCGGCGGGGCTGCCTTGGCCTTGGCGGCAGTCTTGGTTACAGCGGTCTTAGCCATATGGGGAAAACTCCTCGTTGCTCAGTCGTGAAAGCATAACGCGTATGCCAGACACACAAGCCGATAACTACCGAGCATGGCGTCGGGATGCATGCGCAAACATGCCATTTTGCTGTATTTTATGCGATACGGCGGGTTTTGCCTGCGCGTTTGCGGGGTAAAGCCCTGCCAAGGTCCAGCGTGGCACGCTCCGACTCGCCAAATCCATCATCGGCAAGCAAGCGCAATTGCACCGCAGCAACCCCTGGAATCGCAGGTGTTTCAAGAGGAATCGGCCATGCACACTCGGCATTTCCCCCCTCTCCCCGCAATGCCAGAAACACGACACGCTCTACCCCACCCTGCCCATTCGTCTCCACGGCAAGCCGGAACGCCAGTCCCTCTGCCGCGTCGTCGCCCAACGCCAGACCCAACTGACGCGCCTCCGCTTCCTGCCGGCGCAGCGTTCGCACCGTCGGGTCATCGGCCAGGCCGCGATAGAATCGGACCGGAACCTGGTCGATCAAGAAGACGAAATGATGGCTATCATCCAGCACGGTCAGCCATGCGTGACCGCCTGCATCCGCCACGCGCCTCAGCCGCTGCTTACCAAACGCATAGGCGCGGCAGCCGACGGACCAGCTATCGTCACCCATATCGTAGGCAGCCAAAGCCAGTGCATCGCGACGGGCATTCGCCAGAAGCCGAGCGCACAGCCGCAACCGCTCCTCTGTCAGGGACGGGTGAAAATCCCAGGGTAGACGAGCCGGGACAACCGACTCGGGAGCGACACAGTCCATGATCGAGTCTAGTTTTGCCCAGCGGCGCAAGCAACCACGCTGGCGAAACGCGCCGAAGAACCAGGCATGCAAAACGGGGTTTGCCCGTTCCGGCGGCAGGTTCGGCCCCGCTGGACGATCTTCCACGACCAAGGCGCGCGGCGCTTGCTTGTCCGCCCCCCAGCGCTTGGCTAGCGTCCCCCGTGCCAGCAGGAGCATTTTCGTCATGACCTATCCCACACGGCGCACGCTGATGACGACGGCGGCCCTCGCCGGGCTCGCATCGCAATTCGTCATTCCCAGCCCAGTCCGGGCCCAAACCGCCGTGCCAAAGCGGGGCGGCACGCTGACCAGCCTGCTGACGCCAGAACCGCCGGTGCTCATCCCCGGCGTCAACAACCAGGGGCCGACGCTGATCGTCGTGTCTAAAATTTATCAAAGCCTGCTGGAATTCTCCGAAAAGCTTGAGCCGAAGCCGCTGCTGGCGAAAAGCTGGGAGTTGTCGGACGACCGGAAGACCTACACCTTCCATCTGCAGGATAATGTAAAGTTCCACGACGGCACGCCGATGACAGCCGACGACGTGATCTTCTCGATCATGAAGTTCCATTTCGAACTGGCGCCCCGCGCCCGCGGCGTGTTCAGCAAGATCAAATCCGCCACCGCACCCGACCCGCATACCGTCGTGTTAACCCTGGATGCGCCGTTCGATCCGTTCCTGCTGATGTTCGACGTGACCACCGTGGCCATCATGCCGAAGCACATTTACGACGGCACGGACTACCGCAACAACCCGGCGAACCAGAAGCCGATCGGAACCGGCGCATTCCAGTTCAGCGAATGGCAGCGCGGCAACTTCATCGCGCTGAAGCGGTTCGACCAATACTGGAAGCCGGGCCAGCCCTATCTGGACGGCATCACCTACCGCATTGTCCCGGATAGCCAAAGCCGCGCCCTGGCGCTGCAAACCGGGCAAGTGATGATGTCCGCAGCCAACGATATCGAGCCATTCGACGTGCCACGCTTCCAGACCCAGCCCAATCTGACGGTTGAAACCGCCGGCTGGGAATATTTCTCCCCGCTGATGTGGATCGAGTTGAACCACCGGGTGAAGCCGCTCGACGATGCTCGCGTCCGCCAGGCGATGAGCATGGCGCTGGATCGCGACTTCATCCTCAAGCGCCTGTGGTTCAATGTCGGCAAGCTCGCCACTGGCCCGGTTGCCTCCACGACCAAGTATTACGACCCGTCGCTGAAGCCGCTGCCGCATGACATCAAGAAGGCGATCGCCCTGCTGGATGAAGCCGGAGTGAAGCCGGATGCGAACGGCGTGCGCTTCAAGATCCGGCACCTGACCCTGCCCTATGGCGAAATTTGGGCGCGACTGGCGGAGTATTTCCGTGCCTCGATGAAGCAGATCGGGATCGAGGTGACGCTGGAAAGCACCGACACTGGCGGCTGGGCCCGGCGCCTGTCGGACTGGGATTACGACACCTCCGTCAACTTCCTGTATCAATATGGCGACCCGACCTTGGGGGTTGAGCGAACCTACGTGTCCACCAACATCCAGAAGGTCGTGTTCACCAACACCGGCGGCTACGTGAACCCGGAGGTCGACAAGCTGTTCACCGATGGACGTAACGGCGCCGACCCGGCGGACCGGCAGAAGGCGTTCTTCGCCGTGCAAAAATTGCTGGTGGAGCAGATCCCGCAAATCTGGCTGCTGGAAATGGCATTCCCCACCATCCACGACACGAAGGTGAAGAACGTGATCACGCTGGGCACCGGCATCCACGCACCGTTTGACGACGTGACGATCAGCTGACCCGTGTCGCCGTTAAGGTTCCTGCGCTTCCTGCTGGCGCGGTTGGCGAAGATGATCGTGGTGGTATTCGCGATCATCTGCGTCAACTTCCTGTTGATCCACGCCGCCCCCGGCGACCCGGCAAGCGTCATCGCCGGGCAGTCCGGCGCGGCGGATGCCAAGTTTGTCGAGCAATTGCGCCACGAATTCGGCCTGGATAAGCCGTTGAGCACCCAATTATGGATCTACGTCTCCTCGGTAGCAGAGGGCGACCTCGGTATCTCCCACCGGCAGCAGAGGACGGTCCTAAGCCTGATTATGGAACGTCTGCCGGCAACGTTGCTGCTGACCTGCGTGGCCTTTGCCTTTGCCCTGATGGTCGGTATCGCATTGGGGGCGGCGGCGGCGCAGCGTGTGGGCACCTGGGCGGATAGCGTGATTACCGTCATGGCGCTGGCCTTCTACGCTACGCCGATCTTCTGGGTGGGGCTGATGCTGGTGCTGGTGTTCAGCGTGTGGCTCGGCTGGCTGCCGTCGTTTGGCATGAACACGGTGGGCGCGGATCTGCACGGGTGGGCCGCAATGGCCGACACGGCGCAATATCTGGTGTTGCCGGCGCTGACGCTGGGGCTGTTCTATCTGGCGGTGTACGCACGGCTCACCCGCAGCGCGATGCTGGATGTCGCGGGCGAGGACTACATCAAGACTGCCCGGGCCAAGGGAGTGCCGGAGGGGCGGATCCTGCGCCGCCACATCCTGCGCAACGCATTGCTGCCCGTTGTGACGCTAGCCGGCATCCAGGCCGGGCAATTGATTGGTGGTTCCGTGCTGGTGGAAACCGTGTTCGCCTGGCCCGGCATCGGCCGCCTCGCCTTCGATGCGCTGTTGGCACGAGATTACCAGGTGTTGTTGGGCGTGTTCCTCACGACCTCCATCCTGGTGCTGGTGTTCAACCTACTGACCGACCTGCTGTACCTGGTCATCGACCCGCGGATGCAGGCGCAATGAGGTCGTTCGCCCGCGCCTTCGCACGCAATCGTGGCGCCGTGGTGGGGCTGGCGGTCCTGGTGCTGGTGGCGCTCGTCGCTGCGCTGGCGCCGGTGCTGTTCCCGTTCTCGCCTTGGGACATGCAGGGCGCGCCGTTCGCGCCGCCGGGTGACGAGGGGTTTCTGCTCGGCTCGGACTCGCTGGGGCGTGATGTGGCGGCGGATATCGCCTACGGCGCCAGCGTCTCCCTCCTGATCGGCGCGGTCTCTACGGCGGCGGCGTTGCTGCTGGGCGTCGTGTTGGGTGCCGTCGCCGGGTATGCCAGTGGCCTGGTGGATGACATCATCATGCGCGTGACGGAGTTCTTCCAGACCGTCCCGTCCTTCATTCTGGCGGTGGTGCTGGTGGCAATCTTCACCCCCAGCCTATCCTCCATCGTCGCCGCCATCGCGCTGGTATCCTGGCCGCCCGTCACCCGCGTGGTGCGCGCTGAGTTCCTGACGCTGCGCACGCGCGAGTTCGTGCAGGCGGCGGAAGTGCTGGGCCGATCGCGCACCGCCATCATCTTCCGGGAGATTTTGCCGAACGCGCTGTCGCCCATCATCGTGCTGGCCAGCCTGATGGTCGCCAGCGCGATCCTGCTGGAATCCGCCCTGTCCTTCCTGGGGCTGGGCGATCCGAACCTAATGTCCTGGGGCTTCATGATCGGCGCCGGGCGCAGCGTCATCCGCCTGGCCTGGTGGATGAGCGTCTTCCCCGGCCTGGCGATCTTCCTGACGGTGCTGGCGCTGAACCTGGTCGGTGAAGGCCTGAACGACGCGCTGAACCCACGCCTGGCGCGGCGGCGATGACATTGCTCAGCATCGATGGGCTGACAGTTTCGCTGCCGCCGGGTGCGGACCGGCCGAACGCGGTGGAAGACGTATCGTTCAGCCTGAACGCGGGCGAAATTCTGTGCATCGTAGGGGAAAGCGGGTCGGGAAAATCCGTCTCCGCCGCCGCATTGACAGGGCTGCTACCGCGCGGGCTGGGCGTAACCGCCGGCAAAATCGTGTTCGAAGGGCGGGATTTGCGCGGCGCTTCCCAGGCCGACATGCGCGCGCTGCGCGGCGCCCGCATCGGCACCGTGTTCCAGGAACCAATGACCGCGCTGAACCCCCTGATGCGCGTGCATGACCAGGTGGCGGAGGTGATGCAGGTGCATAACCGCCCCGTCGGCCGCCGGGTGCAGGAGTTGCTGGAGGCAGTGGGCCTTCCCGACCCGGCGCGCATCGCCCGATCCTATCCGCACGCTTTGTCCGGCGGGCAGCGGCAACGGGTGATGATCGCGGCGGCATTGGCGTTGGAGCCCGCGATCCTGATCGCGGACGAGCCGACGACTGCCCTGGACGTGACGACGCAGAAGCAGATCCTGGCATTGATCCGGGAAATCCAGTCACGCCGGGGCACTGGCGTGCTGTTCATCACGCATGATTTTGGCGTGGTGGCGGAAATCGCCGACCGCGTCGCGGTGATGCAGCGCGGCCGGATCGTAGAGCAGGGTGCAGCAGCGGACGTGTTGAACCAGCCGCAACATCCCTACACACAGGCGCTGATCGCCGCTATTCCGCACCGGCCGCCGCAGGCGCGGCCCGATGCGGTGGGCAAGCCGGTACTGGAACTGGTGAGCGTGGGTAAAACCTACCATTCCCGCGGTGTGTTTCGCGCCGGGCGCACGGTGGCCGCTGTGCAAGCGGCGTCACTGCAAATCCGCCGCGGCGAAACGCTGGGGTTGGTGGGCGAAAGCGGGTCGGGCAAAAGCACGCTGGCGCGCTGCGTCGTGCGACTGGTCGTGGCGGATGAAGGTGCGATCCGCTTCGGCGACACCGACCTGCGCCCGCTGTCCCGCGCCGATTGGAAGCCCTACCGCAAACGCATCCAGATGGTGTTCCAGGACCCGTTCGCCTCGCTGAACCCAAGGCGCAAGGTGGGCGATATCCTGATCGAGGGGCCGCTCGCCCACGGCACCCCGGCGGCAGAGGCGAAGGCCCGGGCCAAGGATCTGCTGGCGCTGGTGCAGTTGGACCCTGGGGCGGCGGACCGCTTCCCGCACGAGTTCAGCGGCGGCCAACGCCAACGCATCGGCATTGCGCGCGCGCTGGCGATGCAGCCGGAATTGCTGATTGCGGACGAACCCGTCTCCGCTCTGGACGTGTCGGTGCAGGCGCAAATCCTGGCCCTGCTGGAGGATCTGCGGGTCCGGCTGGGCCTGACGATGCTGTTCATTACACATGACCTGCGGGTTGCGGCGCAGATTTGCGATCGTGTGGCGGTGATGCGGCGTGGGCAGATTGTCGAACAGGGCTCGACCGCCACAGTCTTCGCCAACCCGGCGCACGAGTACACGCGGGCGTTGCTGGACAGCGTGCCCGGCCGCGGCTGGACTCCGCCCGACCAACCCACGGGAGCCACGACATGAACACGTCGACCCCACGCGTCTTATCCGGTGCCGAGGTTCGCGCGCTATCCGTTCGATCCGATGTGCAGGGCGCGATCCAGATCGGGCTGCACCTGGCGTTCATAGGCATCGCGGGCACGCTGGTCGCGTTCTCCGGTCCGTGGACGGTGGTGCCGGCGATCATCCTGCTGGGGTTGTCGCAGTCGACGCTGTTCGCGCCGATCCACGAGACGATGCATCTGACGGCATTTCGCAGCCGCCGGGCAAATGCGGTGGTCGGCTGGCTGGCGGCCTGCCCGTCCACGCTGAACTGGCATTTCTACACCGTGTTCCACCTGGCGCATCACCGCTTCACCCAGGACCCGGAGCGCGATCCGGAACTGAGCCCGCGGCCGCCCGCCAGCCTGGATGGCTACCTGATGCGGGTGTTGGCGGTGAATTACTGGCGCGCCCGGGCCGTTGTGCTGCGGGATTGCTGGCGCGGTGATCTGTCCGCCTATCCGTATATTCCCACCACCTCTGCCCCCCGCGTGATCGCCAGCGTACGCTGGATGAGTGCGCTGGTCGCCGTGCTCGCCGTTGGGTCGGCGTGGCTATTCGGTTGGTGGGTGCCGTTCGTGTTCTGGCTCATCCCACAGGCGATGGGCCAGGTGTTCCTGCGGCTTTACTTGCTAACGGAGCATACCGGCTGCGACGAAACCCCGAACGGGCTAGTCAACACCCGCACCACGCTCACCAACCGCATGATCCATCTGCTGATGTGGAACATGAGCTATCACGCGGAGCATCACCTCTACCCCTCCATCCCGTTCCACCGCCTGCCGGATGCCCACGTCGCAGTGCGCAGCCGGCTGGGGGTGATCCAGGACGGGTATGCGCGCTGGCACGCGGCCTACTTGAAGGGTATCCTAGGCCGCGCGTGACAGGCCGCCGGATTTCTCGACGAACGCGGTGATGGCATCCACACCGTCGCCGGCGCGGATGTTGGTGAACACGAACGGGCGATCGCCGCGCATCTTGCGACTGTCGCGGTCCATCACCTCCAGGCTGGCGCCGACATGCGGGGCCAGGTCGATCTTGTTGATCACCAGCAGGTCGCTGCGGGTGATGCCGGGTCCGCCCTTGCGGGGGATCTTGTCGCCGGCGGATACGTCGATGACGTAGATGGTGATGTCGGCCAGTTCCGGGCTGAACGTGGCGGCCAAATTGTCGCCGCCGCTTTCGATCAGGATCACGTCCAGCTTCGGAAACCGCGCGCACAAATCGGCGACGCCAGCCAGGTTGATGCTGGCATCCTCACGGATTGCGGTGTGTGGGCAGCCGCCGGTTTCGATGCCCAAAATCCGCTCCGGCGGAAGTGACCCGGCTCGGGTGAGGAACTGGGCGTCCTCCTTCGTATAGATGTCGTTGGTGATGGCGGCGATGTTGTAGTGCGGTGACAAAGCGCGGCAGAGCTTGTCCATCAGCGCCGTCTTCCCCGTGCCGACCGGCCCGCCGACGCCAACCCGTAATGGCCCGTGTGTACTGCTCATGTGCGAAATAGCCTCGTATATTGCGTCTCGTGCCGCATGGCGGCGATGTCGGAGCGGAAGCACGCCCCGCCGATATCATCCAGGCCGGCGGTGGCCGTGTCGTGGGCGATGGCGGTGATCAGCGGCGCCAGCCCAGCGAGAATGCGCAGCCCGGCGGTTTGTCCCAACGGCACCAATCGCACTGCCGCGGATACCAAATTGGCGGCGAAGGCGTGCAGCAGCCCGGTGGTGGCGTCATCCTCCGCCACGCCGTGTGCCGCGGCCAGCGACCCTACCGCGACCGGATAGGCAACCTGCCCGGCCTGGGCGGCCAGCAACGGCGCACCCCATACCTTTCCCGCCAGGGCGAAGGCGGTGCCTTGCGCCAATGTCTCCAGTCGACGCTCGGCACATGGCTGCGCAGCAGCGGCTAGTTCGGCGATTTCGGCCAGTGTGTCAGCCGTCGTCGCTCGATGAGCATGGCGCAGCAGAATGGCGTCCGTGCGTCCGGCGCCATGCGCCAGCACATCGGCCAACCAAGCGGCGGCGGTGGCCTCGTCCGTTACATCCCGCGCCTCGATCGCCCATTCCAGGCCGTGGCTGTAGGCGTAGGCGCCGGTCGGGAAGGCGGGCGACAACCAAGTGAGCAGCAGCGGTAGAGTGGTGCTAGTCGTCATGGTGGTGATGGTGACCGCCGCCCGAATAGGCGCCACCTTCGGGGTCGAACGGGGCGTCGATCGCGTGGGCGTGGCCGCCCAGGCCGTGAATCATGTCGGCGATCACGTGGTCGGCCCGGATACGAATGCGATCACCCAATAATTGCACCGGCAAATGCCGGTTCCCGAGATGCCAGGCGATGCGCACCAATTCGGCTGGGCCATGCGCGTGGATTTCCAGCAGCGGTTCTGCCTGGGCAATGACCTGGACGACCCGGCCATCCGCCAATTCCAGCCCGTCGCCGTCGCGCAGGCGCACGGCCTGCGGAAGATCCAGCAGCAACTCCGCCCCGGCGGCGGTGGATAGCAATATGCGGCGGCGGTGGCGGCGGTCGAAATCGATCAGAACGCGGTCGGCGATCTCGCGACCGGCCCAGGTTCCGGCGGGAAGGACGGCGGTGGCGTGCAGGGTCAAAACAGGAAGTACCGCTGCGCCATCGGCAACTCGGTCGCCGGGGCGCAGGTCAGCAACACGCCATCGGCGCGCACCTCGTAGGTTTCCGGATCGACCTCGATATTCGGCATCGCGTCGTTGTGGATCATGGAGTGTTTGCCGATCCCGCCGCGCGTGTCCTTCACTGTGGACAGCATCCGACGCAGCCCCAGCGTGTGGGCCAGATCTGCCTCCATCGCCGCGCCCGACAGGAAGGTGATGCAGGTTGCCGCCAACGCGCCGCCGAGCGTGCCGAACATCGGACGGTAATGCACTGGCTGCGGGGTCGGGATGGAGGCGTTCGGGTCCCCCATCGGGGCGCAGACGATCATTCCACCCTTGATCACCAGGTCCGGCTTCACGCCGAAGAACGCCGGGGACCACAACACCAGATCGGCCAGTTTCCCAGCTTCGATGCTGCCGACTTCGTGGCTCAGCCCCTGCGCGATGGCGGGGTTGATGGTGTATTTGGCGACGTAGCGCTTCGCCCGCGCATTATCGGCCGCGCCATCGCCGGGCAACGCGCCGCGCTGCAGCTTCATTTTATGCGCGGTTTGCCAGGTGCGGATGATCACCTCGCCAACCCGGCCCATCGCCTGACTGTCCGAGCTGATCATGCTGATCGCACCCATGTCGTGCAGGATGTCCTCGGCCGCAATTGTTTCGCGCCGGATGCGGCTTTCGGCGAAGGCCACGTCCTCCGGAATGTTCGGGTCCAGATGGTGGCAGACCATCAGCATGTCCAAATGCTCGTCCAGGGTGTTGGACGTGTAGGGGCGCGTCGGGTTGGTGGACGATGGCAGCACGTTCGGCAGCCCGGCGACGCGCAGGATATCCGGCGCATGGCCGCCGCCGGCGCCCTCGGTATGGAAGGCGTGGATGGTGCGGCCCTTGAACGCAGCGATCGTGTCCTCCACGAAGCCACTCTCGTTCAGCGTGTCGGTGTGGATCATCACGGGAACGTCGAACCGGTCCGCAACCGACAGGCAGCAATCGATCGCCGCCGGGGTGGTGCCCCAATCCTCGTGCAGTTTCATCGAGGACGCGCCGGCCCGCAGCATTTCCTCCAGCGCCGCCGGGCGGGAGGCATTGCCCTTCGCCGAGAAAGCCAGGTTCACCGGCAGCCCCTCTGCCGCCTGCAACATACGCGCGAGGTACCATGGGCCCGGCGTGCATGTGGTGGCCGACGTGCCGCTGGCCGGCCCAGTGCCGCCGCCGCACATGGTGGTGATGCCGGAGGCCACTGCCTCCTCCACCTGCTGCGGACAGATGAAATGGATATGCGCGTCCACCCCGCCGGCGGTCAGGATCTTGCCTTCGCAGGCGATTACCTCCGTACCTGGGCCAATGATGATGGTGATGCCGGGCTGCACGTCCGGATTGCCGGCCTTGCCGATGGCGGCGATGCGGCCGTTGGTGATGGCGACGTCGGCCTTCACGATGCCCCAATGGTCCAGGATCAGCGCGTTGGTGATAACGGTGTCGACCGCGCCCTCCGCCTGGCTGCGCTGAGACTGGCCCATGCCGTCACGGATGACCTTGCCGCCGCCGAACTTCACTTCCTCCCCATACAGGGTCAGGTCACGCTCGACCTCGATGAACAACTCCGTATCGGCCAGGCGCACTCGGTCGCCGGTCGTGGGGCCGTACATGTCGGCGTAGGCACGCCGGGTGATGCGGGTCATAGCGCACCCATGATGTCGCCGCGGAAGCCGTAAACCTCACGAGCGCCACGGAATGGCACGAGCGTCACCTCTCGCGCCTGCCCTGGCTCGAAGCGGACGGCGGTGCCGGCGGCGATGTCCAGCCGCTGGCCGCGCGCCTTGGCCCGGTCGAAATCCAGCGCCTTGTTAGTTTCGGCGAAATGGTAATGGCTGCCCACCTGGATCGGGCGATCACCGGTGTTGGCGACGGTGACGGTGGTGCGGGGCTGGCCGGCATTCAGCTCGATATCGCCATCCAGCGTGATGATCTCGCCCGGGATCATCGGATCGGCTCGTGCACGGTGACGAGCTTGGTGCCGTCGGGGAACGTTGCTTCCACCTGAACGTCGGCAATCATCTCGGCAATGCCCTCCATCACCTGGTCCCGCGTCAGCACGTGGGCGCCGTGCTCCATCAGGTCGGCGACGGTGCGGCCGTCGCGGGCGCCCTCCACCACGAAATCGCTGATCAGGGCCACGGCCTCCGGATGGTTCAGCTTTACGCCACGGGCCAGGCGTTTGCGCGCTACCTCGGCCGCCATGGCGATCAGCAGCTTGTCCTTCTCGCGCGGGGTCAGGTTCATCGGGTCAGCAGCTCCAAACTCGGGGCAGCGGGCGGTCGCCGCGCAACGTGGCCAATCCTGCCACGATCGCGGCCCGTGCACAGGCCCCATCGTTCGCAATGATGCGGGCAATCAGCAAACTCTGCATGACGGAGGCACCGGCCTGCCAGGGTTCCAGCGCGGCGCGCAAGGCATCCAGCCGGTCCGCCGCGTCTGGCGACGCGTAGATCAGCGTCGCCGCAACGTGGCCGCCAGCCGCGATCGCCGGGCGATCGAGCAAGTCTTGCACGGGGCCATGCAGTCTGATGGCATCATGCAACAGCAGCGCGCCGCCCTGGCGGACCTGGATGGTATCGCTCAGCATCGCGTGACGCAGGGTTTCGCCCATCAATGCACGGCCGAACACCAGGGTTTCGACGCCCAGGAACCAGGCATCCGGCGCAAGGTCGACGGCCAGCCTGCGGTCCAGCGCGCAGCCGTCGAACAGGATGGTTTCCTGCGGCAGCCATTCCAGCGCCGCCCCCGCCTCCACCGTCAACGCCGTGCGCACATGCGCCGGGTCGCCACCCGGGGAGCGATAGAACCGCTCCGCCGCCTGGCTGGCCACCGTCAGACGAGTGCCCGGCCCGGCGCGAATGGCGGTGTCCAACCGATCCCCTTGCGCCACCCCGCCCGCACTGTTGAGCGTGACGGCACTCGTCCAGCCGCCGCGTTCCGGCCGGGGCCAGCGCGCCTTCAGGCAGCCCTCCTGGCGAAACCGGTCCAGCACGGTGTCGCCATCCCGGTCCTTCACCGCGATCCGCAAGGCGCCAAGCGACCGCTGCAGCGTTGCCGCAGCCGCGGTCACGCGGGCATCATCGCGTCAATTCGCGCTGCTGCTGGGCGACACTGTTGCCGTATTGACGACCAAGCTGGTTCACGCCCGAATCCAGTTGCTGGCGATTGATCTGCCCCTTGTTGAATTGCTGCTGCAGCGCGACGACGCCCTGGTTGTGCTGCTGCTGCAGATTGCTGATCGACTGGTTATAGCGTTCCTGCCGCTGCCGCAGTTGAGAGTCACCCCGCCGGTCATCGGCCTCACGACGTTCCTCATACTGGCGCGGCGGCGGACGACCGCCATACCCGTAACCGTAGCCCGGCCCGCGATCATAGCCATATCCCTGGGCATCACAGCCGGTCGCCACGACGCTCATCAGCGCCACCATTACGATACCGGCCAGCGAAACCGCGCGAATTGTCATTGCCGCCACTCCCTGTCCAATAGATGACGGAATGTAACAGCCGAACGGGGCAGTTTCAGGGCAGGAACGTCTCTATCGTGGGTTCCGTCTTAGACGGAGAGACGGCGGCGCACGTCATCTTCGTCCAGAGTGCCTGCCGGGCCGCTCAGCACGATGTCGCCGCGATCCATGATCGACATGCTCTGCGCCAGTTCGCGGGCAAAGTCGTAATATTGCTCCACCAGAATGATGGCCATCTCGCCCCGCGTGCGCAGCAGGGTGATGACGCGCCCGATATCCTTGATGATGCTGGGCTGAATGCCCTCGGTCGGCTCGTCCATGATCAACAGGCGGGGCTTCATGACCAAAGCGCGTGCGATGGCGAGTTGCTGTTGCTGGCCGCCCGACAGATCGCCACCGCGGCGCCGCAGCATGGTCTTCAGGATGGGGAACAGTTCGAACATCTCGTCCGGCACCCGGCGTTCGCGCCGGGGTAGCACGGCGAAGCCGGTTTCCAGGTTTTCCCGCACCGTCAGCAGTGGGAACACGTCCCTGCCCTGCGGCACCCAGGCGATGCCGCGGCGCGCGCGTTCGAAGGTAGGCATGCGCGTGATGTCCTGGCCCTCCCACATCACCTTGCCCGCGCTGACGGGATGGGCGCCGGTGATGGCCCGCAACAGGCTGGTCTTGCCCACACCGTTGCGGCCCATGACGCACGTAACGGCGCCGGGCACCGCTTGTAGCGAGACGTTGCGCAGCGCGATGGCGGCGCCGTAATGCAGGTTGACGCCTTCGACGCTCAGCATGGCTCAACGCCCAAGATAGACCTCCACGACGCGCGGGTCTTCGCTCACATGGTCGATGCTGCCCTCGCTGAGCACGCTGCCTTCGTGCAGCACCGTCACCTTCACCCCCAGCGCGCGGACGAAGCCCATATCGTGCTCCACCACCACGACGCTGCGGGTCTTGTTGATCTCCCGCAGCAGCACGGCGGTCTGCTCGGTTTCAGAGTCGGTCATGCCGGCGACCGGTTCGTCCACCAGCAGCAATTGCGGCTCCTGCGCCAGCAACATTCCGATTTCCAGCCACTGCTTCTGCCCGTGGCTCAGGTCGCCGGAGCGACGGTTGCGTTGGTCGGTCAGGCGAGTGGTCTCCAGGATGGATTCGATCTTACGCCGCTCCTCCGCGGTTTCCTTGGCAAACAAGGTAAAGCGCGGGCCCCGATCGCCCGCCAGCGCCAGCAGCAGATTGTCCCAGACGGTGTGCGGCTCGAACACGGTCGGCTTCTGGAATTTACGGCCGATCCCCAGCCCGGCAATGGCCGGCTCGTCCAGCCGGGTCAGGTCTGTCGAGCCGCCGAACAGCACGTCGCCGGTGTTTGGCCGGGTCTTGCCGGTGATGACGTCCATCATCGTCGTTTTGCCGGCGCCGTTCGGCCCGATCACCGCGCGCATCTCGCCAGGGGTCAGCACCAGCGATAGGGCGTTCAGCGCGCGAAACCCGTCGAACGTGACGGAGACGTTGTCGAGGTACAGCAATGTCCCGTTGCTCATCGAACTCACGAGACGGCTTCCTTGGCGGCGGACTCGGCCGGGGTCGGTGGGTCGGCGGGCAGCGGTGGGTCGCCCTTCTCCCGCACCGGCATCAGTCCCAGCAGGCCACGCGGCAAGAATAGCGTCACGACGATGAACAGCGCACCCAGGGCAAACAGCCAAACCTCGGGCAGCGCGCCGGTGAGGATCGTCTTGCCGAAATTGACCAGCACAGCACCCAGGATCGGCCCGGCCAGCGTACCGCGGCCACCGACGGCGACCCAGATCACCGCCTCGATCGAGTTGGCGGGCGCGAATTCACCGGGATTGATGATGCCGACCTGCGGCACGTATAGCGCCCCGCCAATCGCGGCCATCACGGCCGACAGCACCCACACGACCAGTTTATACTGCTCCGGTCGGTAGCCGATGAAGCGGGTGCGGCTTTCGGCATCGCGCACCGCGATCATCACCTTGCCGAAGCGCGATCGCGTCACGGCCCGGGCCAGCAGGTAAAGGAGCGAGAGGGCGATCGCTGTGACCACCAGCAACCCGCAGCGCGTGGTTTCCGCGGAGAGCGAGAAGCCCAGCAATTCCTTGAAATCGGTCAGCCCATTATTGCCGCCGAAGCCCATGTCGTTGCGGAAGAACGCCAGCAGTAGCGCGTAGGTTAGCGCCTGGGTGATGATGGACAGGTACACGCCGGTGACACGGCTACGAAATGCCAGATAGCCGAATACCGCGGCCAGGATTGCCGGCACCACGACCGCCATCAGCATGGCAAAGCCGAACCAGTTGAAGCCGTACCAGAACCACGGCAATTCCTTGTAGTTCAGGAACACCATGAAGTCCGGCAGGATGGGGTTGGCATACACGCCGCGTGCGCCGATCTGGCGCATGAGGTACATCCCCATCGCGTAGCCACCCAGCGCGAAGAACGCGGCGTGGCCCAGCGTGAGTATCCCGACGAAGCCCCAAACCAGATCCACCGACAGCGCCAGGATCGCGTAGGACAGATACTTGCCTGCCAGCGACACCATGAACGTCGACACATGCACCGGTGAACTGGCCGCGGTGCCGAGGTTCAGCACCACCATCAGCACCGATATCCCCATGACGAGGAAGACGGTGAGCGCAGAGGCCTTCATGCCTCCACCGCCCGGCCTTTAAGCGGGAACATCCCACGTGGCCGCCTTTGAATGAACGCGATCAGCAATACCAACACGACGATCTTGCCCAACACGGCGCCGGCAATCGGTTCCAGAAATTTGTTGACCACGCCCAGCACCAGCGCCCCCAGCGCCGTGCCCCACAAATTGCCGACGCCGCCGAACACCACCACCATGAAGCTGTCGATGATGTAGCCCTGCCCCAGATTCGGGCTGACGTTATCGATCTGGCTCAGCGCCACACCCGCCATGCCGGCAATGCCGGAGCCGAGGCCGAACGTCATCGCATCCACCCAGGGCGTGCGAATGCCCATGGCCGCGGCCATACGGCGGTTCTGCGTGACGGCCCGCATTCGCAGACCCAGCGAGGTGTAGCGCAGCACCGCCATCAAAGCGGCCAGCACCAGCACGGCGAAGATGATGATCGCCAGCCGGTTGTTGGTGATCAGCACGCCGCCCACCTGCTCCGCCCCGCTCATCCAGGCCGGGCTGCCGACGTTGCGGTTGTCGGCGCCGAAGATCGAGCGCACGGCCTGCTGCAGCACCAGCGACAAGCCCCAAGTGGCCAGCAGCGTTTCCAGTGGACGGCCATAAAGGAAGCGGATCAAACACCGCTCGATCGCGACACCCACCACGCCCGATACCAGGAACGCCATCGGCACGGCGATGAACAGGCTGGCGCCGAACAGGCCCGGCGCGTAGTTGCGGATTGCCTCCTGCACCACGAACGTCGTGTAGGCGCCCAGCATCACCATTTCACCATGCGCCATGTTGATGACGCCCATCACGCCGAAGGTGATGGCCAGCCCAGCCGCGGCCAGCAGCAGCACGGAACCGAGTGAGACGCCGTAGAACGCGCCCTGCACCACAGTCCAGACCTTCTGCCAAAGGTCGATGCTGTCGATCGCTTTGCCTGCGGCAGCGGCCACCGGTGGTGACGGGTTGGGAATGCTGCTCATGAACGAGCGGGATTCCATGTCCCCGCGGTTCGACAGGATGGCGATGGAGGCGAGCCGGTCCGCGTCGCTGCTGCCATCCGTGCCCAGGAGGGAGGCAGCACGCGCCTCCTGCATGGTGCGCTTGATGCCCGGCACCGTTTCCTGCGCGATGGCCTTGTCGAGCACCGCAATTGCCGAGGTGTCGCGTGAATGGAACACGGCCTCCGCCGCGGCGGCGCGTTGTGCCGGGTCGGTGGACAGTAGGCGCACGATGCCGAGCGCGGTATCCACCGCCACGCGCACGTTATTATTCACCCGCAGCGGACGGGCGCCCGGCGCCTCCGTTGGCTGCCCGGTGGCTGCGGACACTGTGCCCGTATCCGTCTTGATGTAGATTTGCTTGTCGGTGCCGACCAGCAGCCGGCCAGCCTGCAACGCCGCTAAAATATCCCCGGCACGCGGATCACCCGACGCCGCCAGCGATCCCACACCCTGCTGGATCTGGCTAAAACTCGTGGACGCGAATTGCGATAGATCCGGCTCTGCCCGAGCCGACACGCACATCATGAACAGTGCGACGAGGACCCCCACCCCCTTGAGCAGGGAAGAAGGGGGCAACCGCCCCCTCCGAGGATCCAGGGGCTGCGCCCCCGGCCTTGCCCCCATGCTCAGGTCTTCCCGGCGCCGCCGCACTTGCCGAGCTTGACGTTGTAATTGCCGCAGGACATCGGCGGCAGCCAATCGCTGATCAGGTCCTTCGAGCCTTCAAGGTACGGCGACCAGGCTTCGGCGACGATGGTGCCCGGCGTTTGGCTGACGACGTTGAACTGGCCGTCCGCCTGGATTTCGCCGATCAGCACCGGCTTGGTGATGTGATGGTTCGGCATCATGGTGGACAGGCCGCCCGTCAGGTTCGGCACGGACACGCCGATCATCGCGGGGATGACCTTCGCCGGGTCGTAGCTCTCGGCCTTCTCGACGCCCTTCACCCACATGTTGAAGCCGATATAGGCGGCTTCCATCGGGTCGTTGGTGACGCGCTTCGGGTTCTTCGTGTAGGCGTGCCACTGGTCGATGAACGCCTTGTTCGTCGGGACATCCACGCTTTCGAAGTAGTTCCAGGCGGCCAGGTGGCCCACAAGCGGCTTGGTGTCGATGCCGGCCAGTTCTTCCTCACCGACGGAGAAGGCGACGACGGGGATGTCGGTCGCCTTGATGCCCTGGTTCGACAGTTCCTTGTAGAACGGCACGTTGGCGTCGCCGTTGATGGTGGAGACCACGGCGGTCTTCTTGCCGGCGGATCCGAACTTCTTGATGTCGGCCACGATGGTCTGCCAATCGGAATGACCGAACGGCGTGTAGTTGATCATGATGTCTTCGGACTTCACGCCCTTGGACTTCAGATAGGCTTCCAGGATCTTGTTGGTGGTGCGCGGATAGACGTAGTCCGTGCCGGCCAGCACCCAACGGGTGATCTTGTTTTCCGACATCAGGTAGTCGACAGCCGGGATCGCCTGCTGATTCGGCGCGGCGCCGGTGTAGAACACGTTCTTGCTGCTCTCCTCACCCTCATACTGGACGGGGTAGAACAGGATGTTGCCCAGTTCCTCGAACACTGGCAGGACCGACTTGCGCGACACGCTGGTCCAGCAGCCGAACACGGCGCTCACCTTGTCGACGGTGATCAGTTGGCGGGCCTTCTCGGCAAACAGCGGCCAGTTGGACGCCGGGTCGACGACGACTGCCTCCAGCTTCTTGCCGAGCACGCCGCCCTTGGCGTTCTGCGCGTCGATCAGCATGAGCATGACGTCCTTCAACGTCGTCTCGCTGATGGCCATCGTGCCGGACAGTGAGTGCAGGATGCCGATCTTGATCGTGCTGGCGGCGGTCTGCGCATTGGCGACGCGGCCGATTCCCATGGCAGCGGCGGCGGCAACCGCCATCGCCCCAAAATTCCGTCTAGTGACTGTGGGCTGCATTCTTATCTCCCCGTTGGTGTCCGAGCGTCGGGTTGAATGAGCAATGATCGTGCCATCGCGAAAACGTGAGTTGGATGTCTGCATCCGGACCCGGCTGCCGCGTGTTTCGTCAGGCTGTGCTTAATTCAGGTGCAACACGGTCGGGCTATGTCGCTCTGAAAAATAGCTGCACTCAAGCCGAGATGCGCGGCAACTGATGACCGCGCCCGTCGTGTTGGGTTGACCAGCAGGGCGTTCACTCGCTTCCGCCCTCCGAGCCCAACATCGCCCGCAGGCCCTTCGCCACGGCCGCGAACTCCGGCGAGGTGGGCAGGCGTGGGCGCGGCATGTCCACCATGACCTCCGCCGCCAATCGTCCGGGCCGTGGTGTGAAGACCAGGATGCGGTCGGCCAAGAACACCGCTTCCTCGATACTGTGGGTGACGAACAGCACCGTGGTTCGTTGCGATGCCCAGATGGACAGCAATTCGGCCTGCAAATGGCCGCGGGTCTGCGCGTCCAGCGCACCGAATGGCTCGTCCATCAACAAGGCACGGGGATGCGTGGTCAGCGCCCGGGCGATGCCGACGCGCTGGCGCATGCCGCCCGACAGTTCATGCGGATAGCTGCCGACAAAGGCGGTCAGCCCCGTCAGCGCCAACATGTCATCGGCCCGCGCGCGCCGGGCGGCCGGGGGGACGCGACGCGCCTTCATGTTGAACTCGACATTCGCCCGCACCGTCATCCAGGGGAACAGGCCGTGGTCCTGGAACACGATGCTGGTTTCGCTGGACGGGCCATCCAACACCTGACCCGCCACCGTGATCCGTCCGGTGGTCGGCTGTTCCAGCCCGGCGATCATTTGCAGCAACGTGCTCTTGCCGCAGCCGGATAGGCCAAGTAGGCACACGAACTCGCCTTCCGCACAGGCCAGGCTGATGCCCTGTAGCGCCTCCACCGGGCGTCCTTTGCCGGTGTAGGTTTTGCCAACGCCGGCGCAGGTGATAAAACCGCCGCTCATTCCCGTTCGGCCAACAGCCCCTCCTGCCAGCGGCATACCCGGGCGCGCAGGCGGCTGACGGATTGGTCCGCCACCAGGCCGATCGCGCCGATGACGATGATACCGGCGAAGATCAGTTCGGTGCGGAACGTCATCTGCGCGTTGAGAATCATGTAGCCCAGGCCGGATTTCACGGCGATCATCTCCGCCGTTACCACCGTCAGCCAGCCGCCGCCGATCGCCAGGCGCAGGCCGGTGAAGATCGCCGGCAGCGCTGCGGGGAGTATGATGTCGCGCAGCACCAGCGCCTCGCTCGCGCGGGCGGCGCGGGCCACCTTCAGCAGCGTCCGCTCGATCCCGCGCACGCCGAATATCGTGTTCAGCAACAGCGGCCATAGCGCCGACAGAAAGATCAGCACGATCGCCGGGGTGTCGCCGATGCCGAAAAACAGCATCGCCAGGGGGATCAGCGAGATCGGCGGCACGGATCGGAAGGCCTGGATCGACCAGTCGGTCAGCCGGTCCAGCGCCGGGTAGCGCCCGATCAGCAGCCCGGCCGGCACTGCCACGGCGAAGGCCAGCCCTACGCCGATGACCACCCGCAACACGCTTGCGCCAGCATTGGCCAGGATGGTCGGCCCCCAGCGCACGAACGAGTCGGCCACCTTGGCCGGGGCGGGCAGCAACACGGGCGGATAAAGCTGCAGGGACACGGCCAATTGCCAGGCCGCCACCAACGCGACGATCGGCAGCAGCCCGGCAAGCCGGGACAAACGCGGCATGAAGGCGGGTTAAATGAAGCTGGTGTTGATGAACTCGTTCCAGTCCGGTTCCTTGTCCAGCAACTTGTCGTCGATCATCATCTGGGCCAGTGATTTCAAACCGCTTTGGAAGGCCGCGCCGCTATCGGCATTGAAGAACAGGTTCTTCGTGCTGGCCACCGCAATATCGCGATCCATGTTGAACTGCTTGATGGTGGTTTCCACTGCGATGGACGGGTCGGTGCGCATCTTCTCCGTCGCCGCCACGTGCGCCTTCACCAGCTTGCCCACCAGTTCCGGGTTCTTCTTCACATAACTGGTGCTGGCGACAAAGCCGAGGTTGGTCTTGCCCATGGGCGTATCGTACGGGACCCACAGCCGTGTGCCGAACTTGTTCATCTCGGCGAAGGTGGAATACGGCTCGAAACAGCAAATCGCGTCCACGTCGCCGCGGGCCAGCGGGGTGGGTTGGTCCTGGTTGTCCAGGAACACCAGTTCGACCTTATCCGTCAGCCCTTCCTGCCGCAGCTTCCAATTCAGGCTCACCAATCCGATGGAGCCGTTTTGCACGGCGATCTTTTTGCCTTTCAGTTGGGCGAAGCTGGTGATGCCGGGTTTGGCGATCATCATCCAGCCGCCGTCGCAGCCATTGGCCAACACCGTCATCGGCAAGCCTTTGGTCGCGACCTGCATCGTGGCCGACAGCCCGCCGTTGCCCACATCCACGCTGCCGGTCGCCACCGCCTGCATGCGCTGCACCAGGCTGGGGAAGCTGACGATTTCGGCGTCGATCCCCTGAGGCTTCAGCAGATCCGGCATCAGGAACATCGCGTTGGTGGTGGTGGTGAAGGCGGATCCGAGCTTCACCTTCTGCATCGACTGGCCAAGGGAGGCATGCGGAACGATCGCCGGGGCACACAGCAACCCGGCGGTGAAAAGGCGGCGTTTCATCAAGATGCGGCTCCCTGGCGACGTTGCCGTGCGCGAAGCAAGACGCGCGCCACGACGCCGCAACCAGCGGGCGGCTAAAACGCCGCCGCGTCGAACCCGTCCGGCAGCACGCCGCGTGGGCGGATCGCGTCATAGGCGGGCACGGGAATGTAGCGACCGCTGCCGGGCTTCGCCTGCACGACGCCGTCCTTCATCACCACCTGGCCGCGCAGGATGGTGGCGACGGGCCAGCCGGTCACCTCCTTGCCCTCGTACGGGGTGTAGTCGATCGCCTGCTGCATCAGCGCGTTGGTGATGGTGACTTTCTTCGCCGGGTCCCACAGCACCAGATCGGCGTCGGCACCCGGCGCGATCCGGCCCTTCGCCTGCAGGCCGAACAGCCAGGCGGGCTGCGTCGCCGTCAGCCGAACGAAGTCGCTGGGCGTGATGTGGCCGCCGGCCACGCCCTCGCTCCACAACAACGGCAGGCGCGCGGCCAGGCCGGGGACGCCGTTCGGGATCTTGGTGAACGGCGCATCGTCTCCCCCGGCCCGCTTGCCGCGCGCGCCGTCGTAGCACCAGCCGCTATGGTCGGAACTGATGACCTCCAGCGTGCGCAGGCGGATTGCCTCCCACAGCGCCGCAGTGCCGGCGGCGTCGCGTGGGGCGGGGCTGCACATGAACTTGGCGCCCTCGAACCCTGGCCGGTCCATGTCTTCGGCCGTCAGCACCAGATATTGCGGGCAGGTCTCGCCCCACACCTTTACGCCACGGCGCTGCGCCCGGGCGATCTCCTCCGCCGCCTGGCTGCCGGAAACGTGGAATACCTCGATCGGCGTGTCCACCAACTCGGCCAGGGCGATGGCGCGGTGCGTCGCCTCCCGCTCGACCACTTCGGGGCGGGACCAGGCGTGGTATTTCGCCGCGGTGCGGCCATCGGCCAGCAGCGCTTTCGAGCGCCATGCGATGGCGTCGTAATTCTCGCAGTGCACCGTCACCAGGCAGCCGAGCCGGCGGGCGGCGGACAGCACCTCCAGATACTCGCGATCGTCCAGGCGCAGCGGATCGTAGGTGAGGAACACCTTGAGGCTGCGCACGCCGCTGGCCACCAGTTCGGGCAGTTCGGTGCGGATCACCGCCTCGGTCGCGTCGGTGATGATCTGGTGGAACGCGTAATCCACCATCGCCCCCGCCGCCGCCCGGCGGCGATATTCCGCCAATGGGGCCAGCACGCCGCCGCCCTTGAACTGGGTGGAGAAGGTGACGACGCTGGTGGTCCCGCCCGCCAAGGCCGCGGTGCTGCCGGTGAGGAACGTCTCCTCGTCCGCGCCGCCGCCGTCCTGCAACTGTTCGATATGGCAGTGGCTGTCGACACCGCCGGGCATGACGAACAGGCCGGTCGCGTCGATTTCTGGGCCGCCCTCCAGGCGGTCGGCGATCGCGGCGATACGGCCGGCCCGGATGCCGATATCGGCGAGGAATTGGTCGGATGCGGTCACAACGGTGCCGCCGCGAACGATCAGATCAAACTCCGGCATGGTAGTGCTCCTCATCGAGACGAATAGACCTGCACGTAAGAAGCCCGGGGCGATACTGTCCAGCCATGATAGCGTCGCCAACCACATTGCTGTTCGACGAAGCGCTGTTGCCCGGCGGGTGGGCGCGGCAGGTGCGGCTGCATCTGGCCGCGGGACGGATCACTGCGGTGGAACCGGATGCGACGCCGGGCGCTGGCGAGCCGCGCCACCAGATTGGGCTGCCCGGCCTGCCCAATCTGCACAGCCACGCGTTCCAACGCGCCATGGCCGGGCTGACGGAGACGCGCGGGCCGGCGGCCGATAGCTTCTGGACATGGCGGGAGGTGATGTACCGCTTTCTGGGCCGCATGACGCCCGACGACGTGCAGGCGGTGGCCGCGCAGGCCTATGCCGAGATGTTGGAGGGCGGGTTCACTCACGTGGGCGAGTTTCATTACTTGCACCACCAACCGGACGGCAGCACCTATGCCGAGCCGGCCGAAATGGCCGTCCGCATCGCCGCCGCGGCTGCGCAAACCTGCATCGGGCTGACGTTGCTGCCGGTGTTCTACGCCCATGGCGGATTTGGCGGGGCCGATCCGTCGCCGGGGCAGCGCCGGTTCCTGAACGATCTGGACGGGTTCGCCCGCCTGCTGGCGGGCAGCCAAAGCGCGGTCGCGGCGTTGCCGGGTGCGGTGGTGGGGATCGCCCCGCACTCGCTGCGCGCCGCCACGCCGGGCGAACTGGCCGAACTTGCGGCCATCGCACCGGGCACGCCGCTGCACATCCACGTCGCCGAGCAGACGAGGGAGGTGGAGGACTGCCTGGCGTGGAGCGGCCAACGCCCGGTGGAGTGGCTGCTAGACCACACGGCGGTCGACGGGCGCTGGTGCTTGATCCACGCCACCCACATGACGGAGATCGAGGTCACGCGCCTGGCCACTACGGGGGCCGTGGCAGGATTGTGCCCGGTGACGGAGGCCAATTTGGGCGATGGCGTGTTCCCCGGCGTGTCGTGGCAGCAAGCCGGGGGCCGCATTGGCGTCGGGACCGACAGCAACGTGCTGATCGGCGCCGCGGACGAACTGCGGGAGATGGAATATGCGCAGCGGTTGACCGGGCGCGCCCGTAACGTGTTGGCGGGGGTGGAGGGCGTGTCCACGGGCCGTGCTTTGTTTGACGCGGCTTTGAGCGGGGGCGCCCGGGCTATGGGCTGCGAGCAGCCCATCCTGCGAGTGGGTGCGCCGGCTGACATTGTTGCGCTGGATGCAGACCATCCGGCGTTGATGGAACGGCATGGCGACGCGCTGTTGAATGGCTGGATCTTTGCCGCCAACCGGCCAGCAGTTCGTTCCGTCTGGATGCACGGGCAGCAGGTGGTGGCGGATGGCCGCCATATCGACCGCACCGCCATTACCAATCGATTCCGACAGACCTTACGGACACTTCTCGGCAATTAGGATCTACCATGCTCCCATCGCAGCGCCATCTGTTCGACATCCCGCGGGACGTCGCCTATTTTAACAACGGGTCCTACACGCCCCTGCCCCGCAGCGTGCGGGAGGCCGGCGAGGCAGGCGTGGCGGTAAAAAGCATGCCGTGGCTGATGGACCATGACGCCATTGCCCAACGGGTGGAGGCGGTGCGCACCGCGGCCGCCGGGTTCATTGGTGCGTCACCAGACGACATGGCGATCATCCACTCCGCCGCGTACGGCGTCGCCACTGCGGCGGCCAATTTGGACATCACCGCCGACACCCGAATTTTGCTGATCGAGGGTGAGTTCCCCTCCCAGTCCTTGGAATGGGCGCGCCGGGCGGAACTGACGGGGGCCATGATCGACCTGGTGCCGCGGCCGGACGATGGCGATTGGACGGCGGCGCTGCTGCAACGCATCGAGCAACCCGGCCTACCACCGGTGGGTATCGCGGCGTTGACGCCGCTGGTCTGGACCGACGGCACGCTGATCGACATCGAGCGATTGGCGCCGGCGCTGCGACAGCAGGGTGCCGCGATCATCATCGATGCGACCCAGGCCGCCGGCGTGCTGTCGTTGGACGTAACGCGATTGGGGGCAGATTATTTGGTGTTCCCGACGTATAAGTGGCTGCTCGGGCCTTACACGCTCGCCTTCATGTACGTGGCACCGGCGCGGCAAAATGGAACGCCGCTGGAGCAATACGGCACGAACCGTATCGACGGTGGCGACCCGTTTGCTGGGCACTTAGGCGCGTCCATCCCCACTGCCCGCCGGTTCGACATGGGCCAGCGCAACAATCCCGTCAGCCTGCCAATGGGATTGGCCGGGATGGAGTTGCTGCATCAATGGGGCACCGGGCCACTTGGCGAACGGCTGCGCGCCACCACCGACGGGATGGCAGAGCACGCGGAGATACGCGGGTTTCGCGCAATTCCCCGCCCGTTGCGGGCGCCTCATATACTGGGGCTGCGAACCCCGCCAGGGCTGGAAGCATCGGTAGTCGTGCCAGCCTTGGCAGCACGCGGCGTGCACGTGGCCGAACGGGGCGGCAACATCCGTATCGGCGCGCATGCGTATAACGACGACGAGGACGTCGCCCGCTTCGCCGACGCGATCGCTAGTTTCGCTTAGGGAGATCCAAATGGCCCTGGCGAGGTTCTCCCCGCCAGGGCCGCTTGTAGCTTAGTTCGGCACGAGCACCGAGCTGACGACGTGGATCACGCCGTTGGACTGCATCACGTTCGGAATGGTGACTTCCGCCACGCCGCTCTTGGCGCCTGAGATGTAGATCTTCGAGCCTTCCATGCTGACGGTCAGCGGCTCACCCTGCACGGTCTTCAGCATCGCCTTGCCATGCCCGGCCTTGATCATCTTCATCAGGTCCATCGCGGTCAACCGGCCCGGAACGACGTGGTAGGTCAACACCGCCACCAACATCGCCTTGTTTTCCGGCTTCAGCAGCGTATCCACCGTGCCCGGCGGCAGCTTGTCGAACGCCGCATTGGTTGGCGCGAACACGGTGAACGGGCCGGGGCCGGACAGCGTATCCACCAGCCCGGCCGCCTTCACCGCCGCGACCAGTGTCGTGTGGTCCTTCGAGTTGACGGCGTTCTCGATGATGTTCTTGGTCGGATACATTGGTGCGCCACCAACGGTCACCGGGCCAGGCGCCATGATGGGCGTCTTCGACGAGGAGGTTGCCGTCGCCGCCATCACCGGCGTCAACGCGGTCGATACGGCAAGCGCCGCCAGCAGCAGCGCCGTCGAGCGAATCAGTTGCATCTTGGTGTTTCCCTTGGAGATCCCGCGCCCTTGCGGAGCCTGTGGTGATCTTACGGGCCGACAACCGAAGCAGATGCGCGGCCACCCACTAAAGTTTTAACCTTCTCGCAGCCTATGCGTCTTTCGATCGCAGGAACCGGTCGAACGCGGCAAGCGTGCCGTCGGAGACGTGATGCTCGATCCCCTCGGCATCGGCCTCGGCGTCCTCCATCGACACGCCAAGCGCCACCAACAACCGCACCACCACGCGATGCCGGGCCCGCACGCGATCGGCCAAGGCCTGCCCGGCCTCCGTTAGGAACACGCCCCGATATGGCAACGCGGTGGCCAGGCCCTCACGCTTCAGCCGGGCGATGGTCTTGATGGCGGTGGCATGCGCGACACCCATGCGCCGAGCAATATCCACCGTTCGGGCCTCCCCGCCCGAGGCCAGCAGGTCGGCGATCAACTCGGCATAATCCTCCAGCAGGATTGCCGACCGGGCCTGGCGGGCGCGGTCGAACCGGTGCGCCTGCGCCGGCTCCTGCGGCATGTCACGCTTCATCGTCACGGGCATACCGCCACCTTCGCCCGCACCCGGTGTCCCGGCGCGCGCCTCAGCCGACCGGACGCCCGGGGCAAACCACAGGCAGGCAGCGCGTGATGCACCGTGCTGTGATGCCTTGGTCGCAAAGCCTGGTCAACTTGCCACTTGTGAGCCAAGGCAAGACCTCGTAGCTATGGCTACACTTCTAAGCCATGACCAACAGCCATACCGAACGACGGGGGTAGGATTGAGCGAGGCGCGGGCAACCCACTCGATGAGCGACCGTGCAACGGTCGCCATTCGCGACGCCTTGGCCGGTCGCCGCCGCGGGCCGCTAGCGATGTTACCGCTGGCCGGTCCGGCGTTCATCTGCTCGGTCGCGTATATGGATCCGGGCAATTTCGCGACGAACATCCAGGCCGGGGCGCGCTACAACTACTCGCTGCTATGGGTGGTGGTGCTGGCAAACATCGTCGCGATGCTGTTCCAAAGCCTGTCGGCCAAGCTGGGCATCGTCACCAACCGAAACCTGGCGGAACTGTGCCGCCTGCATTTCCCGCGTCCGGTGGTGATGGGCATGTGGATCGGCAGCGAAGTCGCCGCGATGGCGACCGATCTGGCGGAATTCCTGGGCGGTGCGATCGGCCTGGCGCTGCTGTTCGGCCTGCCGCTGATCTGGGGCATGGCGATTACCGCAGTCATCACCTTCGGCATTCTCGCCTTTCAACGCGGCGGCTTTCGCCCGATCGAGCTAATTATCGGCGCATTGGTCGGCGTGATCAGCCTCAGCTACCTGGTGGAACTGTTCCTGGCGCCGCCGGACTGGCACGCCGCGCTGGTCGGTAGCGTGGTGCCCCGGCTGCAGGACGGCGATGCGCTGATGCTGTCGATCGGCATCATCGGCGCCACTGTCATGCCCCACGCCATCTACCTGCATTCCAGCCTCACGCAGGACCGCGCCCCAGCAAGGGACGACGGCGAACGGCGCCTACTGGTGCGCTATTCCAATATCGAGGTGGTCGTTGCGCTGACGATCGCCGGGTTGGTGAACGTGGCGATGGTGATGATGGCCGCCACCGCCTTCCACCAAGGGCACGCCGACGTAGCGGAGATTGAGACGGCGTACCACACCCTGGTGCCGCTATTCGGCGTGGGGGCGGCTGCCGTGTTCATGCTGTCGCTGATCGCCTCCGGCATGTCGAGTTCGGCCGTGGGCACAATGGCCGGCCAGGTGATCATGCAGGGCTTCGTCGGCTTCCGAATCCCGATCTGGGTGCGTCGCCTGGTGACGATGCTGCCCGCTTTCGCCGTGGTCGCCTGGGGCGTGAACGCGACGGAGGCCCTGGTGCTGAGCCAGGTGGTGTTGAGCCTGCTTCTGCCTTTGCCGATGGTGGCGCTTCTGCTGCTGGTCCGCCGCCCCGACATCATGGGCCATTTCACCAGCGGCCCGGCGGTGCGCACGGCCGCGGCGGTGTCAACCGTGCTGGTGGTGGCGCTGAACCTGCTGCTGGTGCTGCAGTTTTTCGGGGTGCCGATCCCTGGGTTGGCCGCCGGGTAGCGGGTGGTTCATTCCCGCCTTTGCAAAATTGTAGCACTGGCGCTAGAGGTTCGCCCGCAGGAGGGGTGCCGGAGTGGCCGATCGGGGCAGTCTCGAAAACTGTTGTGCGTGTAAGCGTACCGTGGGTTCGAATCCCACCCCCTCCGCCAGATGAGCATTCCGTACTAGGCCTGCGGTTACAGCATTACTGAAGTTGTTTTCGGCACAACCCGATGCATGCTGTCCACAGCGATGGTTATTGCAGGCTGGAGAGCGCGTCGGCCATGGCCGGCCTGGCGGATGGGTTGGGTTGCAGGCAAGCGTGCTGCACGGCGCGCAGCCCACGGGCCATCCCCCCAGTCGCCTCACACCGATCGAGCAACTCGCCGAGCAGCAATCCCCATGCGCGCATCTCAATGCGCTGTAGGGAAGCGGCTTGGCCCGGTGGCATGAATGACGCGGCACCGAAATCGGTCAGTACGCTGTCGCCGGCCGTGCCGTCCCATAGAATGTTATGGGCATACAGGTCACCGTGCGAGACGCCGCGGGCGTGCAGATGCGCCGTTGCCGAACCGACCCCACGGATGATCCGCAGAGCGGCGTCTGGATCGAGCGGTGTGGCCTCATCGTAGACGTCGCGGGTGCAGGATTCGAGGCTGGGTGGGCCAGCCAGCGGGCGCCAATGCGGCGGTAGCTTCTTCATCACCAGGCCACTCAGTTGCTGCGGATGATCCGTCACCTGGCCCAGGGCACTGCTCAGATTCGGATGCGCATCGGCGGCCAACAGAGCCGCCATTTCACGCTCCGGCAAGCCGTCGCTGGTCATCGTGCCCTTGAACAGCTTGAGCGCCACATCATGCCCAGCCGCTGGCCAATATGCCTGGTGCACCTGGCCGGACGCGCCCTCGCCCAGCATGGCGCCTAGCTCCAGTGCATCCCAGGCGATGGTCGTGGGGGCGCGGGCGGCAGCGCGGTCGAATGGATTGCCGGCCCAGGCCAGCCAAGCCAAATTCGGGAGATCGGGCAACCAGCCCGGTAGTGCGTCGAACGCGTTGGCCGACAGCCGCAGCAATTCGAGGCTCGCCGCCCCGCCAAGGCTTTCCGGCAAATTTCGAAGCCGGTTACCGGCCAACATCAGCTTTTGCAGCGCCGGCCGCCGGCCCAGGGCGTCTGGCAGATGCTCGATCCAATTATCCGTCAGGGTCAGCCAACGCAGCGCCGGCGGGAGCGCTTCGGTTGGCACCTCTCGCAGGCCCACGCCACGAAATCCGATCTGCGTAAGCGCCAGACAGTCCCCGAGGCTCGGTGGCAGGCGATCGAAGCGATTGCCGGAGCAGAAGAGCACGCGAAGACGGCGAAGACGGCCCAAATCGGCGGGTAGGCTGGTCAATGCGTTGCCGCTCAGATCCAGCATTTCCAACGTATCGGCCAAGCCGAATATCTCAGGTGGAAATTCGGTTAGCCCCGCCCTCAGGGTCAGCGTTCGCACGCCGGCCAGCGTGCCCTGCCGCAGCGCGTCCAACGTGGTGTCGATCGAAACAGCGTTTTCCATGCCGCCCAGTCTAGCGGGTTCGCTGCGCAGGTGCTGCACTCGCATCACGCTGCGACGCCCTGTTGGCGTCGCTCGCCGGGAATTAAGCCTCTGCGTTCACCGCGTGGCCATCACCCGGCGGCTCGGCCTGCGCATCCACGCCCGTGCCCACTTCGTCGGCGCACGCGGCGTTCAACAAAGCCTGATGCGCAGCCCTAGCCCGGGGATCACTCTCCAATGCCAAGTCTAATTCGGTCGGACGGATGCGATAACTGCTCATAATCGTTCCGGGTAAGCTACTGCAGATTGAATACCGCCAAACGTAACAATTTACAACTAATTGCCAGAGAATTAACACCGACCGTGACAATATGGCAACGTATGTGCGAGAGTTAAAGGCATGAGATAATTTTCAGTTCTATGTCTAAAAAAGATGTGGTTGTTGCTATCATGGTCCCCAAAGATCTCCCGGCACGAATGGCCCAGCGGTTGATCTTCACGCTCGGCGCTGCTGCAGAAGCAACAGCGATGCAGAACGCGCTTGATACCCGCGCCGTAGGCGATACCGAGGCGGAGCAATATTGGCTCAGCGTGTACGAGGCGCTGCAGATGGACCATGACGATAGAGGTTCGGCGGCCACCATGTGACCGAGCGCGTCTAGGCGGGTTCTGCCAGCAGGATCAACCGGCCTGGCTGCAGGTATTAGGGGAAGCCTTCTCACCTGCGTTCAGATTGCTCGTGGCCGGACCTTACATAGGGAAACGTTGTGCTCGCGACGGCCGGGACGAGAATGCGGCCGGAGTTTGGACTCCCCTAAGTAACCGGCAGCCTCACGCGCCGTAGCGCGCGCAAAACCGGGCGGGTGTGGCGTCGTTCACCCAGCAGGCCGGATCGGCTTTGCTGCGGATGTGGGCGCCCGGAAGGCTAATGTTGCGCTTGCCGAGATTGACGAAGCCGTATGTCTTGCCGGGTTCGTCAATGTTCGCGTTGGTCGTCGCCGGGCACACTGCGAGCATGGCCAGCAGAGCCGCGATGGCTGCAAACTTGATGTCGTCCTCCCCTGGCGTGAAATGTCTGGCATTGCGGCCAAATCACCGATACTGCCAGGTATGTCGAAGATCGCCCAAACGCCTTACACCGCGCTGGAGCGTCATGCGCCCGAGCGGGAGGACCTCTCCAACCTTGCCGACGTTTTAGGGTGGTTGGACGAGAATGCCAGCACCTATGCGTGGCAGCCAAGGCCAAAGAAGAAGGGCGCGCCTGAACAACCCGGCGGCCCATGTTTCGACCTGCATTTCGGCGACAAGAACGAGGCCGCCGTATTCAAGGCGCGATGGATCGGGGCAATGCACACGTTGGCGCGCCGCCTGTAGCGCGGGATCAAGCCCCAGCGCCAGGCGGCATGACCGAGACATGGGCCGACACCACCTTCCAGCCTACGTCATCAAACCGCACCCAGGTTTGGCTTTGCCGCCCGACCTGGTCACGGTCACGCACCTTGAACTCCAGGTTTACGGTAGCGAGGTCCCGCCCAATCGTCAGGATTTCCAGCCGAATACGCCGTTCCTTCGTACCCTTGCCGCCGGGGCGCACGGCGACGCGATGTGCGTGAATGGCGTCGAACCCGTAGCCGTTTTCCTGCAGGGCGTAGCGGATCGTGCAGGGGCTGTTCCAAAACGTGGCGTCCAACACGTCGACGTCACGGTCGATGAGGGCCTGCTCGTACCGTTCGAACAGCTTGGACACTTCGGCGACGATTTCGGGTAAGTTCAAGGCTGCGTCCATCATCGTCCCCGGGGCATTAGAAAAAGTCGTCACGGCGCATATCGCCGGCCGTACGCCCCAGCAGGTCTGGATCATCCGGACGTCGCCGCTGGCCGTAATGGTGCACCAGACATGCTGCCGCGCGCTCCAGCACGTTACGCGCCTGCTCGATCTCGGCAACCGAGGGAAGCTTCGGGGGGGCGACGCCGACAACCGGCCCGCGATATTCCGCTAGGGCTGGGTCGCGGTGAACTGCATCCAGCAGGCGACCCACACTGTTCACATTGGCGATCTTCCAGCGAAGATCATCACGCTCTTCCGAGTCACGAAAAGGGAGAACCATGCCCGTCAGATCGCCCCGCTCAACCCGGTGGGGCGGGCTGTCTGGGAAATCAGATCGGTGCGCTCGCACCAAGGACGGGATCGGGCTAATTTCGCGTTTGTGGCGCGTGGCTCGAAAGGACAGGTTTCCAACATGACGGCGATCCCAGTCTTAATGCTTAAGCCGATACCGGAAATCATTCACGATTGCCACCCAGACGCAAACCGTTCGTTTTAACCGCTACGACAAGGTAGATTGGTGACATGACCCTAGCCGCAAGCGCAAAACGAGGTCTATTTGATCAATCTGCCGGCGAAATTGTGTCGCCGACACCATTACGGGCCGCGATCACTGCGCATACTCGCGCGCCGGAACCTGAATGTGTCGCCGCACTTGTTGCGGCCGCAACACAACCTGCGAATGTCGTGCAACAATCCCAGGCGACCGCGCGTCGATTGATCGAGGCCTTGCGCGGCAAGGGAACCAAGGGCGCCGTGCAAGGCCTGGTGCGCGAATACGATCTTTCCAGCCAGGAAGGCATCGCGCTGATGTGCCTGGCCGAGGCATTGCTGCGCATCCCAGACATGGCAACCCGCGATGCGCTGATCCGGGATAAGATCGCCGATGGCGACTGGCGTGCGCATGTCGGCCGATCCCCTTCCCTGTTCGTCAACGCCGCGACATGGGGGCTGGTGGTGACGGGGCGGCTGGTCGGTTCGGTCGACGAAACCGGGCTGGCCGCAGCGCTGAACCGGCTGATCGCACGCGGCGGCGAACCGGTGATCCGCCGTGGCGTGGACATGGCGATGCGGATGATGGGGGAGCAATTCGTTACCGGCCAAACCATCGACGAGGCGCTGGTAAACAGCCGCCGGTTGGAGGCGAAGGGCTACCAGTATTCCTACGACATGTTGGGCGAGGCGGCGACGACCGCAGCGGACGCGGCGCGATACTACCACGACTACGAAGCCGCGATCCACGCCATCGGCAAGGAAGCCGCCGGGCGCGGCGTGTATGACGGACCGGGGATTTCGGTGAAGCTGTCGGCCTTGCACCCGCGGTACACTCGGTTACAACGCGATCGCGTGATGACGGAATTGCTGCCCCGTCTGCAGGCGCTCACCCTACTGGCGCGGCGCAACGACATCGGCCTCAACATCGATGCGGAGGAAGCGGACCGGCTGGAACCATCGCTGGATCTGCTGGAGGCATTGTGTCTGGACCCGGAATTGTCCGGCTGGAACGGCATCGGCTTCGTCGTGCAGGCGTATCAGAAGCGCGCGCCTTTCGTCTTGGACTGGGTGATCGACCTGGCGCGCCGCAGCGGGCATCGGCTGATGATCCGGCTGGTGAAGGGCGCGTATTGGGATAGCGAGATCAAGCGCGCGCAGTTGGACGGACTGGCGGATTTTCCGGTCTTCACGCGCAAGTTGCATACGGATGTATCTTACTTGGCCTGTGCCAAGAAATTACTCGCGGCGCCCGATGCGGTGTTCCCGCAATTCGCAACCCATAATGCCTACACCGTCGCGGCGATCCACAGCATGGCGGGCGAGGCATTCACGCCGGGTGACTATGAATTCCAATGCCTGCACGGCATGGGTGAGCCGCTATACGACGAGGTTGTCGGGCATAATCGGCTGAACCGTCCGGCGCGCATCTATGCGCCTGTTGGCACGCATGAAACGCTGCTGGCGTACTTGGTACGGCGACTGTTGGAAAACGGCGCCAACTCCTCCTTCGTCAACCGCATCCAGGACCAGTCCTTTTCAGTGGCTGAACTGTCTGCCGACCCCGTGGCGTTGGCGGCGTCGTCACACCCAGTCGGGGCGCCGCATCCGCGAATTCGCCTGCCGCGCGATCTGTTCATGCCGGAGCGGCCAAATTCAGCCGGGATGGATCTGACGGACGAGGATCAACTGCGCCGGCTGGTGGCACCGCTGTCGGAGTCCGCCAGCCATCCGTGGACCGCCGGGCCCAATGCCTCGACGGAAATCCGCAACCCAGCAGACCATCGCGACCTGGTCGGCTATGTCGCGGAGGTGACGCCGCAGCAAGCATGGGTCGCGATCGGGCGAGCCGCCGCCGCGGCGGCTGCGTGGCAGACCATGCCACCGGACCGGCGCGCCGCCATCCTGATGCGGGCTGCCGACGCGATGCAGGCGGCAATGCCCTCCTTGCTCGGCCTGTTGGCGCGGGAGGCCGGCAAGTCCCTGTCCAATGGCATTTCCGAGGTGCGGGAGGCGGTGGATTTCCTGCGCTACTATGCCGCGCAAGTTCGCGACGGGTTCGACAATGCAACCCATCGCGCGCTGGGGCCGGTGGTCTGCATCAGCCCGTGGAATTTCCCGCTGGCGATCTTCACCGGCCAGGTGGCGGCGGCGTTGGCGGCGGGCAACACCGTCCTGGCCAAACCGGCGGAGCAGACGCCGCTGGTCGCGGCCCAGGCGGTCGCGCTGTTGCACGGGGCGGGGGTGCCGAACGATGTGTTGCAGTTGCTGCCGGGCCAGGGCGAACTCGGCGCGGCGCTGGTGGCGGATGCCCGCGTGCGCGGCGTGCTGTTCACCGGGTCTACCGACGTGGCGCGGCACATCCAGCAACAGCTAGCGCTGCGGCTGAACCCGAATGGCGCGCCGGTGCCGCTGGTCGCCGAAACCGGCGGGCAGAACGGGTTGATCGTCGACAGCTCCGCTCTGGCGGAACAGGTGGTGGCGGACGTGTTGGTGTCCGCGTTCGACAGCGCCGGGCAGCGATGCAGCGCGCTGCGCGTGTTGTGCCTGCAGGACGACATCGCCGATCGCACGCTGGCGATGCTGAAAGGGGCGCTGGCGGAGTTGTCGGTTGGCAATCCGGACCGCCTGTCCACCGATATCGGCCCGGTGATCGATGCAGAGGCGCGGAACGGCATTCTGGCGCATATCGCCACGATGCGGGCGGCCGGGCGGCCGGTGCACCAGGCGCCGCTGCCGCTGGGTTGCGAGTACGGCACGTTCGTCGCGCCGACCATCATCGAACTCGACAGCCTGGCGACGTTGCAACGAGAAGTGTTCGGCCCGGTGCTGCATGTGCTGCGATTCCGGCGCGATGGGTTGGATGGGATGATCGACGCCATCAACGCCACTGGCTACGGCCTCACCTTCGGCATCCACACCCGCATCGATGAGACCATTGCGCGTGTGGTGGCGCGGGCCACTGCGGGCAATATCTACGTCAACCGCAACCTGATCGGCGCCGTCGTGGGGGTGCAGCCTTTTGGCGGCCATGGTCTGTCCGGCACCGGGCCGAAGGCGGGCGGCCCGCTCTACCTCCGGCGGCTACTGGCAGGTCGGCCCGGCGGGTGGGTGCCGTCTGAGGTGGCAAACATGCTGCCGGGCCCGGTTGGCGAGGCCAATTTGTATCGGACGCAGCCACGCGGCACGGTGCTTTGCCTCGCCGACACGCAGGAGGCGTTGTTGCGCCAAATCGACGCCGTGCGCGCCACCGGCAACCGCGCCGTCGTATCGCCGGGTCTGCTGAGCTCGCCGGTTGCGGGGGTCGTCGAGCAAGCAGAGTGGCAGGCAGCGAACTTCCAGGCGGTTCTCTTCCAGGGGGACGCGGCGACGTTGCTGGCCCTGGCGCGGGATGTCGCAGGCCGCCCCGGCCCGATCGCGCAGATCCATGTAGCAGGGCCAGACGGCGCTTATCCGCTGGAATGGCTGGTGCAGGAACGCAGCGTCAGCACCAACACGACGGCCGCGGGCGGCAATGCCAACCTGATGATGATCGGCTAGTCCGCCGGACGCTGCCGAACGAGGTAGCGCTGCCGACCCTCCAGCACCAGCACGCCCTTCTGGTTGTGCACCGTGCTGGCGAGGCCGACGACGCCGGTGGTGCGGTTGGGGGTTCGTTCATCCAGCGTCAGCGTGGGATACAGCGTATCGCCGACGAAGACGGGGGCACGGAACTGCGACGATTGCTCCAGGAAGGCGACCAGGCTGCCCTCCACCATGAAGGGGAAGGTGCCGGCGCCGGCGGCGGTCTGGATCAGCACCTGGAAGCCGTGGGCCAGCATGTGCGGCATGCCGTGGCGGCGGCAGTATTCCACGTCGTAATGCACCGGGTGGTTGTCGCCACTGGCGGCCTGGAAGGCGAGGAACAGCGCCTCCGTCATGGTGCGGCTGGGGATGACGAAGCGCTCGCCAAGGGCGAAATCCTCGAACCAGCGCGTGTCGTAACGGCGGTGCTCCGCCGGGTCGAAGGGTGCGGTCACGTGCGGCGTTCCCTGTGTTTGACGCCAGTCTAGCAGACCGGTTTGACGCCGGGCATCCACCCCGCCATACGCGATCCATCGAAGGAGGGTCGCCTTGGCCGCGAAGTCCGTATTGGTCGTGGGGGCCGGGGTGATCGGCCTGGCAATCGCCTATCACCTGCTGCGCGAGGGCGCCCAGGTCACCATCGTCGACCGCGACCCGGCGGGCGACAAGGCGTCATTCGGCAATGCCGGGGGGATCGCCGTCACCGACGTGGTGCCCGCCGCCGCACCCGGTGTGGGTTGGAAGATCCCGCGCTGGCTGCTGGATCCGCTGGGGCCGCTTGCCATCCGGCCGGCGCATGCGCCACGCCTGGTGGGGTGGGGCATGCGGTTCATCCGCTCTGCCAGCGGGTCTGAACTGGCGCGGATCACCCAGGCGTTGGCGGCGCTGAATGGCCGGGTGTACGAGGATCTTCACCCGATGCTGGCGGCCACCGGGCTGGCCGGCGAAATCCATCAGCGCGGCGCGCTCAGCATCTACGAGAGCGAGGCCGGGTTCCGTCAGGCTGCCGGGGAATGGGCCGCCAAGCGGGCATATGGCGTCGCCACCCAAACCCTGACCCGCGCCGAGATGCTGGAGATGGAGCCGGCGCTGGGACCAATCGCGCAGATCGGCGTGTTTGCCCCGCAATGGTCCAACGTCACCGACCCGAAGCGCATCGTGGACGGGCTGCGTGGGTGGCTGCTGGCACAAGGCGCCACCATCGTCACGGGTGCGGTGCAGACGGTCGTGGGCGGCGACCAGCCGTCGGTACGCTGCGCCGATGGCCGCATATTCGTGGCGGAGGCGCTGGTGGTGGCCACCGGGGCGTGGTCCGCCACGCTCGCCCGGCAGCTTGGCGACAAGGTGCTGCTGGAGAGCGAGCGCGGCTACAACCGCACCATCCCGCAGCCCGGCATCACGCTCGGGCGGCAGTTGATCTTTGCCGAGCGCAGCTTCGTCGCCTCCCCATTGAGCTGCGGCCTGCGGATCGGCGGCGCGGCGGAGTTCGGCGGGTTGAATGCGGTCGCCAACTACAAACGCTCTGCCGCACTGGTGACGCTGGCGACGCTGTATCTGCCCGGCCTGCGGAACGAGGGCGGCACGGACTGGGCGGGGCACCGCCCGACCACGCCGGACAGCCTGCCAGTGATCGGCGCCTCGGCGGCCCATCGCCGGGTGGTCTACGCGTTCGGCCACGGCCATCTGGGCCTGACGCAGGCGGCGACGACCGGGCGCCTGGTGGCAGACCTGGTGCAGGATCGCCCGGCGCCGATCGACATGGCGCCCTACGGGATCACCCGCTTCGCCTAGTGCCGCAACGGGTTCTAATATATCACCGGGTCTGCGCGCCGCCTCGGAAGACTTCCATGCCAGTGAACAGTTTCCAGTGACCAATTCCACTCCGCCACCCGTTCACGATGGTCTTCAGGGCCCCGCCCGGACCCGCGCGATGTTCGCGGTGGGGCTGTCGATCCTGCTGTCGGTGCTGGATTACGCGGTGGCCAACGTGGCGCTGCCCAGCATCGCGGCGGATATCCACACCACCACCTCCAACTCCATCTGGGTCATCAACGCCTACCAGCTTGCCAACGTCATCGCGTTGCTGCCGCTGGCCTCGCTGGGGGAGCGGATTGGCTACGCGCGCATGTGCCGCATCGGTCTGGTGGTGTTCGTCGTCGCCTCGTTGGCCTGCGCGCTGGCGACCAATCTGCCGGTGCTGGCGGCGGCGCGGGCGTTCCAGGGGCTGGGCGGTTCCTGCATCATGAGCGTGAATGCGGCGCTGCTGCGGTTCATCTATCCGTCGCGCATGTTGGGCAAAGGCATCGCGCTGAACGCCATGATTATCGCGCTCGGCACCGCACTGGGGCCAACGGTGGCATCGGCGGTGCTGTCGGTCGCGAATTGGCCCTGGCTGTTCCTGATCAACCTGCCGCTGGGTGGGGCGGCATTGGCGTTCGCCAGCACGTCGCTGCCGGTGACCCCACGCACCAACAAACCGTTCGACGCGCAAAGCGCCGGGCTGAACGCACTGGCCTTTGGCGCCCTCATCGTTGGCGGCGACCGCGTGGCGCATGGTAGCGACGCCATCGCGACGGTGGTGATCTTCCTGGTCGGGGTTATCAGCCTGGCGCTGCTGGTGCGCCGGCAATTGGGTACGACGGACCCCTTGTTTCCGATCGATTTGCTGGCCCTGCCAGAGTTCCGGGTCGCAGTACTGGTGGGGTTTTTGAGCTTCATCGGCTCGAACCTGTTCATCATCTCCATGCCATTCATGCTGCAGGAGGGGTTTCACCGCACCGCCGTCGCGACGGGGTTGCTGATCACGCCATGGCCATTGGCGATCGTGCTGGTGGCGCCGCTGGTAGGCCGGTTGTCGGATCGCTATTCCGCGGGCGTGCTATCCAGCATGGGAATGCTGGTGAATGCGATCGGGTTCCTGCTGCTGACGCTGCTGCCGCCAGACCCGAGCAATCTCGACATCATCTGGCGCATCGTTCTGGCGGGCGCCGGGTTCGGGTTTCTGCAGCCGCCGAACAACCGCGCCATGCTGCTGGCCGCACCCCGTACCCGCGCAGGCGGGGCCAGCGGCATGATCTCGATGACGCGGCTGCTGGGGCAGACGGTGGGCGCGATGTCGGTCGCATTGATCTTCGGCTTTATCGGCAGCGGCGCCACCCGGACCTGCCTGGGGCTTGCCGCGATGGCCGCCGTCATTGCTGCGTTAATGAGCGCGTCGCGGCTGTTGCGCAAACCCCGCGCCCCCGCCGCGACGTAGGATTCACCTAGCTGGCAGCACCCGGTGCCGCAGTGTCGAGGCTGCGCTTGCCGCTTTGCTTACCGCACCAATTGCCACACCAGGCTGTTTGTCGCTGCGGGAACTGAGTCGCAGGACATCGCGAATCCGCCCTGGTACAGGCGGGAGCCACGCGAATACGGAATGCCGTTATACAGGCAATACACTGTCGGTTCGAACGGATGAGCCTGTGTCGGCGGCGGCCCGGGGAGGGTCGGTAGTGGCGGCGCAGGCACGGTGGGCACCTGCTGGGCAAGCGCCACATCCGGCAGCACAACCATCAACAGGGTGGCTAGGAACTTCATGTGCGCAGTCCTCCGTGTGCGTCGCGCCGAGGCGGCCGGCGCAGCCGCCAGTTTGCCCAACTGCGCCCGGTGCGATCCCGGATCAGACCACCTTGTGTGCTGATGATCGGTCGACACGGTGCCAGATTATTGCAGCCGCCGATGCTTGTGAAGGCAAAGCAATGAGGGCCGGCCGGGTCAGCTCTTTTCGAAGTCGGTCTTCTCGGTGACGGGCAGGCCCTGCAAGTGCCGGCGTAGGCAATCCAGGGCCAGTTCCACGGCGCCCAGCCGCACCCATTCCCGGCCGCCGAGAATGCGGGATTGGCGGGACACGACACCCGCCGCATCGGCGATGCCGAGGCAGATGGTGCCACCGAGATCCATGCGGTCGGCGCCCTCGTCCAGGTCGATCAGCACGGCCAGGGCGTGCGTGGCGCCGGATTGCGCGCGGGCGGATTGCGCCACCGCCTCCGCCATGTCGGTGCTGACGGGCGAGGCCAGAGTGGGGAGGCCGAGCGTGGCGCCGATCTGGGCCAGGTCGCGGGCAACGATGCCGCTGCGAAAGACGGTTTCGCCGCCGGGCAACGGGGCGATGCGCGCCGCGACCTGCCCGCCGGTGAAGGTCTCCACCACCGCGAGTGTGCCGGTGCGTTGCAGCAGGTCGGCGACCAGCACGCCTTCCAGAGTTTGGTCGTCCTCGCCCAGGATGAAATTGCCCAGGCGCTTGCGCACCTCCGCCTGCACGGGGGCCAACTTGCGATCGATCTCCGTCCGGTCGGCGCCGCGCACGGTGAGCTTGGTTTCCAGTTGCGGGTAATGGGCGCGGAAGCCCAGCTTGACGCTGCCATCCGGCACCAGGTTTTCCACCCCGGCCAACAGTGCATCGACGTGGGATTCGCCTAAGCCGTAGGAGTGGAAGCGCTTCAGGTAGATAGCCGTCGGCTCACCACTGCGGGCCAGTAGGCGGGGGATGATCTGTTCCTCGACCATGCGGCGCAATTCGCGTGGCACGCCGGGCGTGAAGAAGAAGCGCGCCTGGCCAATGTCCAGCGCAAAACCGCAGGCTGTGCCGATCGGGTTGTCCAGCACCTCCGCCGTGGCGGGAAGCATCGCCTGTTTGCGGTTGTTCGGCGGCATGATGCGGCTGCGGCGGGTGAAGAAGCTTTCCATGGTGACGAGCCATGCCTCGTTCAGCACCAGTTCGACCCCCGCGGCCTGGGCAGCGATTTCCTGCGACAGATCATCCACCGTTGGGCCAAGGCCGCCGTTGACGATGACGGCGTCGGCGCGGGTGGAGGCTTGACGGAAGGCGGCGAGCAGGTCCTCCCGGTCATCGCCGACGGTGGTCTCCCAGCGGACGGAGAGGCCGAAATCTTCCAGCTTCTGGCTCATATAGCTGAAGTTCGTGTTGGTGATCTTGCCGGTCAGCACTTCGTCGCCGGTGCAGATGATCTCGATGCGCATGGTGGCCATGTCTTGGGATTTTCCTAATCGTCAGGCTTCGGGGACGTTACGGTCCAATTCGTCCAGCCAGATGCGGGCGTTACCATCGGATGGCGCGCGCCAGTCACCGCGGGGGGATAGCGCACCGCCGGCGGAGATCTTCGGGCCGTTCGGCATGGCGGAACGCTTGAACTGGCTGAATCCGTAGAAGCGCTGCAGGAACACGCGGAGCCATTTGCGGATTTCCGGCAGGTCATACGCCATGCGTTGCGCCTCGGGAAACCCTGGCGGCCATTGGCCGGACGCGGTGTCGGCCCAGGCGTGCAGCGACAGGAACGCAATCTTGGACGGGCGCATGCCATAGCGCAGGACGTGGAACAGGTTGAAATCCTGTAGTGCGTACGGGCCGATCAGCGCCTCCGTGCTCTGAATCGGCTTGCCCGCCTCGGCAGGGACCAGTTCGGGTGAGATTTCGGTGCCTAGAATGGCCAGCAGCGTTTCGGACACCTCGGGCGCGAATTGCTCCGAACTGACGATCCAGCGGATCAGATGCTGGATCATGGTTTTCGGCATGCCGGCATTGACGTTGTAGTGCGACATCTGGTCGCCAACGCCATAGGTGCACCAACCCAGCGCCAGTTCCGACAGATCGCCGGTGCCGATGACAATGCCGTCATGCTGGTTGGCCAGGCGGAAGAGGTAGTCGGTGCGCAAGCCGGCCTGCACGTTCTCGAACGTCACGTCGTGCACCGGTTCGCCGCGGGAATATGGATGGTCCATATCCTTTAGCATCTGCCGGGCGGCCGGACGGATATCCAGTTCGGCGTGTGCCACGCCCAAGGTCCGCATCAGCGCCCAGGCGTTGCTTTTGGTGACGTCGCTGGTAGCGAAACCCGGCATCGTGTAGGCGAGAATGTCGGTCCGGGGGCGCTTTAGCAGGTCGAACGCACGCGCGGCGACGATCAAAGCCTGCGTGGAGTCCAACCCGCCGGACACGCCGATCACCACGCGCTTGATGTTCGCGGCACGGATGCGCTGCGTCAGGCCCGAGACCTGGATGTTATACGCTTCGTAGCAATCTTGCTGCAGCCGCTGCGCGTCGGCGGGGACGAAGGGAAACCGCTCCAACCGGCGGCGCAGGCCGATATCGCCCGTGGGCGCGTCCAGCCGGAACATCACCCGGCGCCAGTTGCGCGGCGCGTCCAGCCGGCTGGTGTCGTCGAACGTGCCCATGCGCATGCGTTCCTGGCGCAGCATGTCCAGGTCGATATCGGCGATGGCGCATTGGTCGTCTTCGGGGAAACGCTCCGTTTCCGCCAGGGTGGCACCGTTCTCGAACACGCCAGCCTGGCCGTCCCAGGCGACGTCGGTGGTGGATTCCCCGGCGCCGGCGGCGGCATACAGATACGCGGACAGGCAGCGGGCGGACTGCGATTGGCACAGCATGCGGCGCGTGTCGGCTTTGCCGATGGTGATGTTACTGGCCGACAAATTCGCCAGCACCAGCGCACCGGCCAGTGCGGCGGCGGAACTGGGGGGTACGGGGACCCAGAAATCCTCACAGATCTCGGCATGCACGACCAGGTCCGGCAGGTCTTCGGCGGCGAACAGCAGATCCGTGCCGAAGGGTGCGTCGATTGCGCCGATGCGGATGGTTTGACCCGCGACGCCCGCGCCGGAAACGAAATGCCGCCGCTCGTAGAATTCCCGGTAGTTCGGCAGGTAGGTCTTGGGCACGACGCCCAGCAGGCGACCGCGATGAATGGCCAGCGCCACGTTATACAACCGCGCCTGGTGCCGCACCGGGGCGCCGACCAGCAGCATCGGCAGCAGCGTGGTGGAGGCGCGGACGATTTCCACCACTGCCTGCTCCACCGCGTCCAGCAGAATGTCCTGCTGGAGTAGGTCGCCGATGGAGTAGCCGGAGATGCCCAATTCCGGAAACACCGCCAGCGCCACGCCATCGTCGTGGCATCGTTGCGCCATGCGCAGGATCGTCGCGGCGTTGGCCGCCGGGTCGCCCAGGGCGACGCGCGTGGTGCAGGACGCCACCCGCGCGAAGCCGTGCCGGTAGAGCGAACGGAAATCCGAGGTCGAACTCATGTGGGCTCCTGCATCGGTGGCCGCGGTTTCCCGGGTTCACCCGGCACCTAGCCTGCGGCTACGGTGCCGATATGTCGACCCTTCCCGCCAAATCCACCACGCCACGCGCCATGCCGCTCTGGGTGCTGGCGCTAGCCACCACGCTAGGCATGCAGACGGTCGCGTCGTTTTTGGACCAGAGCCTGCCCATCATCGCCCCGCTACTGACCGCCGGGGCTGGGTTGGCGCCGGAGCGGGTGGGCAATCTGTCGTCGCTGAACTCCCTCGGGACCGTGCTGTTCCTGATGTTCGGCGGCCCGGTGCTGGCGCGGCTGGGCCCGGTGCGGATGCTGCAAACCGGGGCGATCATGGCCGTGACAGGCCTGCTGATCGCGTCCAGCAGCTGGTGGCCGGTGCTGGTGGTGGCAGCGACGCTGATGGGGGTCGGCTACGGCCCCTCCCCACCCGCGGGCAATCGCATCCTGGCCGCCACCGCGCCGCCGCAGCATCGCACGCTGATCTTCTCCATCAAACAGGCGGGGGCACCAGCCGGCGGGGCGTTTGCCGGGCTGATCCTGGCGCCGGCGGCAGCGGCCTGGGGTTGGCCGACCGCGCTGCTGGTGGCGATGGCGATCGGGCTGGCGGCAGCCGCCATCATCAACCCGGCGCGCGAACGGCTGGACACGGAGCGCGAGCCGGACCGGCCAATCGGGCTGCGCGTGCTGTTCAACCCGCGCAACGTCGCCGCGCCGTTCCTGCTGCTGAAGGCGAACCCGGTGCTGCTATCGGTGACCGCGCTCGCCTTCTCGTTCGCCATCGTGCAGGGGTCGCTATTCTCGTTTTCGGTCACCTATCTGGTGACATCGCGGCATTTGCCGCTGGCGACGGCCGGGATGGTCTATGCTTGCATGCAGTTCGCCGGGGTGTTTGCCCGCATCGGCCTCGGCTGGCTGGCCGATCGCACCGGGCGACCCGCGCATAACCTAACCGTGCAGGCCTTCATCGCCGCTGGCCTGGTCGTGTGCTTCGCTAGCCTGCCGGACCTGCCGCCCTTTTGGGTTGCCGCGGGGCTGGCTGCCGCCACGGGGTGCTTCGGCGCCAGTTGGAACGGCATCTACATGGCCGAGGTCGCGCGCCTGTCCGCCGCCGAGCGGATTACCGAGGCGACCACCAGCAGCGTGCTGGTGACGTTCCTGGGCTACGTGTCCGGGCCGTCCATCTTCTCCATTCTCGTCACGGCGTCGGGTGGATACTGGGTGCCGTTCCTGTTCGCCGCCGGCCAATTGGTGGTGATGGCAACCATCCAGGCCGTGGTGCTGGCCCGGCGCGCCTAAGCCGCCGCAACCCTTCGTGAACGCGGTCTGGGCAACTTCCCCAGCGGCCCCACGTCTGCGGTGCTGCACTGCGGGATACGGCCATGGGGCTTGTGAAGTTTGCGCTGAAATTCCGCGTCACGATCTACGTGCTCTCGCTGCTGATCCTGCTTTGCGGTGTCGGCGCGATCGTGACCATGCCGAAGGACGTCCTGCCCAACGTCGATATCCCCGTCGTCTCCGTCATCTGGACCTATACCGGGCTGGACACGAAGGAGATGGAGCAACGGGTTACCACCTACTCCGAATTCTCCCTGTCCAACAACGTGAATGGTATCAAGAATATCGAGAGCCAGACGCTGCAGGGCGTCACGATCGAAAAGATCTACTTCCAATCCGATGTGTCGATCGATCTGGCGATCACCCAGATCGTGTCCGCCACCAACTCGATCCGTGCGGTGATGCCGACCGGGATCCAGCCGCCGATCGTCGTGCGCTACAGCGCGTCCGCCGTGCCGGTGATCCAACTGGCGCTGTCCTCGGACAAGGAGAGCGAGCAGGCGCTATATGATTACGGCCAATACCGGGTGCGTCAGGCGATCACGTCGACGCCGGGCACGACGATCCCCTCGCCGTTCGGCGGCAAGCAGCGGCAGGTCATGGTGGATCTGGATCTGCACGCCCTGCAGGGATTGGGTCTGGCGCCGACCGACGTTGTGAACGCGATCAGCAGCCAGAACCTGACCGAGCCGAGCGGCATGGCCAAGATCGGCGCCACGCAATACCCGATGCAGTTGAACGCCATCCCAGACTCGATCGCGGCGTTGAACCGCATCCCGATCAAGGTGGTGAATGGCGCGCCGGTGCTGGTGCAGGACGTTGCCTACGTCCGGGACGGCAACCAGGTACAGCAGAATATCGTGCGCGAGAACGGGCGGCGCAGCGTGCTGCTGACGATCCTGAAAAACGGCAATGCGTCCACCCTGTCGGTGGTGAATGCGGTGAAGGGGCTGCTGCCCGGCATTCGTGCGGCGGCGCCAAAGGATATGAAGATCACGCCGCTATTCGACCAGTCGGTGTTCGTATCGGGCGCCATCAACGACGTATTGCGTGAAGGCGGGATCGCTGCCGGGCTGACGGGCATGATGATCCTGCTGTTCCTGGGTTCGTGGCGGTCGACGCTGATCGTGATGGTGTCGATCCCGTTGTCGATCCTGACCTCGCTGGCGGTATTGGCGGTTCTGGGCAACACGCTGAACATCATGACGCTGGGCGGGCTGGCGCTGGCGGTCGGCATCCTGGTCGACGACGCGACGGTGGCGATCGAGAATACCTACCGACTGATGGAAGAAGGATCGGAGTTCAAGGAGGCCGTGGTGGAGGGCGCCAGCGGCATCGCCAAGCCGGCGTTGATCTCCACCCTGTCGATCTGCTGCGCGTTCGTGTCGGTGCTGTTCCTGAACGGGGCAGCAAAATTTCTGTTTACGCCGCAGGCGCTGGCGGTGGTGTTCGCGATGCTCGCCTCCTACGGGCTATCGCGCACGCTGGTCCCGATCATGATCGACGTGCTGGTGCGCAAGGAATACGACAGCCGCAAGGCGGAGAAGGAGCAGACGGACGAGCGGCAGGATCGCAAGCCCGGTCTGTTCCGCCGCATCCACGCCGGGTTCGAGCGCGGGTTCGAGCATTTTCGCGAGGGCTATAGTGCCCTGTTGCAGGTGGCAGTGCATCGCCGGTGGATGACGCTTACCGTCGCCGGGGCCACGCTTGTCGTGGGCGGCACGCTGTTCCTATTCGTGGGGGAGGATTACTTCCCGCAAATCCAGGCTGGCCAGTTGACGCTGCATGTGCGCGGTCGCTCCGGCTTGCGGATCGAGGAAACGGAGCGGCTATTCCAACAGGTGGAAGACACCATTCGCCAGGAAGTGCCGTCGACCGACCTGGTCCTGGACAACATCGGACTGCCGGCGAACAACTATAACCTGGCCTTCACCGACGGCTCGACCGTGGCGCTGAATGATGGGCAGATCCTGATTTCGCTGAAGCCGGACCATCCATCGCCGGCCGGGATCATGCGGAGACTGCGCGTGGCACTCCGCGACAAATTTCCGAACGCGATCTTCTACTTCCAGCCCGCCGATATCATCACCCAGGTGCTGAATTTCGGCCTGCCGGCGCCGATCGACATCCAGGTGACCGGCCGGGACAGCGTCAAGAACCTGCAAGTCGCACAGGAACTCGTACGCCGGGTGCGCGGTCTGAAGGGCGCTGTGGACGTGCATTTGCAGCAGATCGTCGATGCACCGGCGTTCTTCGTGGACGTCGATCGCATTCGCGCCCTGCAATTGGGCCTTACGGAGGAACAGGTGGCGCAGAACCTGAACACCTCGCTGGCGTCATCCTACCAGGTGACGCCGAATTTCTGGACCGATCCGAAGACCGGCATTCCCTACCAGTTCGCCGTGCAGACGCCGGAATACCGCACCGACTCCCTGTCGGACGTCGAAAACACGCCGCTGCTGGTGTCCAATAATGGGGCGAGCGCGCCAAATCTGCTGTCCAACCTGGCAACGTTGACGCGCCAATCGCAGCAGACGGTGGCGAACCATGAAAATACGGCCCCGGCGTTCGACGTGATGGCCAATGTGCAGGATAGGCCGCTGGGCAGCATCGAGTCGGATATCAAGCCCATCGTGCAGGATCTGCAGAAGCGGCTGGGGCCGGGCAACAAGATCGAAGTGCGCGGCCAGATCCTGTCGAAGGACGACGCGTTCACCGATATCGCGCTCGGCCTGGGTGTGGCGATGATCGCGGTCTACCTATTGATGGCGCTGAACTATCAAACTTGGGGCGATCCGCTGGTCGTGTTGCTGGCATTGCCAATGGCGTTCTGCGGCATTTGCGCCAGCCTGTTCATCACCCAGACCACGCTGTCCATCCCGTCGCTGATGGGGGCGATCATGAGCGTGGGGGTTGCGTCGGCGAACTCCATCCTGCTGGTGACGTTCGCCAAGGAGCATCGGGAGCAAACCGGCTGCAGCGCGGCGGAGGCGGCGATCGAGGCTGGGACGACCCGGTTGCGCCCGGTGCTGATGACGGCGGGGGCGATGTTCGTGGGGCTGATCCCGATGGCGCTGGGCCTGGGCGAAGGCAGCGAACAGAACGCGGCCCTGGCGCGTGCGGTGCTGGGCGGGGTCGCGGTTGGCACCTGCTCGACCCTGCTGTTCGTGCCGTTTCTCTACTCCGTGCTGCGTAGCAAGGAGATCAAGCCGTTGGAGGATTACATATGACCGACGAGCCGCGTCGTATTCCCCGGCGGCCGTTACTGGTCGCCGGGGTAGTCGTGGTCGCGCTGCTGGGCTGGGGCGCATGGGGGCAGTACGATCGTGCTGCGCTGGCGTCGCAAACACAGCAGAATACCGATGATTTCGTGCCGACGGTCCAGGTTGCCAAGGCCAAGCTGGAAGATGGGCCGGTGACGTTCACCCTACCCGGCACCGTCAGCGCGTTCGACCAGGCGACGATCTACGCCCGCGCCACCGGTTACATCGCGGAGCGTAGGGTCGACATCGGCAGCCGGGTGAAGAAGGGCGATCTCTTGTTCCGAATTTCCGCGCCCGATCTGGACCAGCAATTGGCGCAGGCAAATGCCCAACTGGTTCAGACGCAGGCGGCGCTGGCGCAGTCCAACGCGCAGGTCGACCAGGCGAAGTCCAGCACCCGTCTGGCGAATGTGACGAACGGCCGCACCTCCACCTTGGCCAATCTGGGCTGGGAGACCCGCCAGAACGCCGATAATACCCGGCTGGGACTGGCCGGTTCGCAGGCAAGCCAGGAGGCGGCGCAGGCGGCGGTGAAGGTGGCGCAGGCAAATCTGGCGGCGCAATACGCCACCATGCAGCGGCTGCAGCAGCTGAAGGATTACGAGAACGTCACCGCCCCGTTCGACGGTGTGGTGACTAGCCGCAACGTCGACGCTGGCGATCTGGTGAGTGCGGATAGCAACGGCGCCGGCAACACGCTGCTGACCATTGCGCATGACAACGTGGTTCGCGTGCAGATCAACGTGCCGCAAAGCGGGGCGATCGGCATCCATGATGGATTGGATGCGAAGATCTACGTGCCGGAACTCCCAAACCGGGTGTTCACTGGCAAGGTGGCCCGCAGCGCGGTTGCGCTGGCGCAATCGTCCCGCACCATGCAGGCCGAGGTCGACGTTCCCAATGCCGATGGCACGCTGCGCCCTGGACTGTATGTGACGGTCGAAATCGCGATCCCGCGGACATCACCCGGCGTGGTCATTCCGTCCGAAGCGGTGCTATTCAACGGCGATGGGCTGCGCAGTATGGTTGTCGGCGACGGGGGCGTGGTCCATATGCACGATATCGCCATCTACCGCGATTTCGGGACCAGCGTAGAAGTGAACAAGGGCCTGGCGGGTGGCGATTCGGTCGTTCTCAGCCCACCGCTGACGGTTGCAGACGGTGGCCGGGTGAAAGTGCAACCCCCTGCCGAACAGCAGACGCCAAATAGCGCCAAGCCGGCGCCGCGGAGCTAAATATGCTGGAAATCGACGTTGTCGGGATGACCTGCACCCATTGCGTGCTCGCAGTGTCGGACGCTGTATCAGCCGTGCCTGGTGTGTTGGGGGTCGCGGTCGACCTCGCCACGGCGAAGGTGCAGATCCAGGGTGAACCTAACCCGAGCGCGGTCCGCGCGGCGATCGAGGAAGAGGGGTATTCGGTCCGCTAGGCGCCCCCAACCTGGCGGAAGGGAGCGCCGGGGACGCTGCTAGTAGGATGCGCCCTTGCTGTTCGGGACCGGGCCGGTCGTCGTCATACCGTTGCCAATCCCGACGCTTGGGATGCTGCCAAGCTGGCGCTGACCGCCGCCATTCGACGAAGTGACGCCGCTTGGCGCCTGGTTTGGCCCGTTGGCATTGGCGGTTCCCGGCCCCGTGCTTGCGCAGCCGCCGAGGCCGACGCATGCGACCAGGGCGATACCGATATACTTGTTGTTCATAAACCCACTCCATTGGCCCCATTCGCTGGGGTTACGGTTACGAACGCAATCGATATGGTGGAGTTTGCCGGGGCAGTTGCTACAAATAGGCTTTGCCTGCCTCGCTAGCGAAGCGCGCCGGATCGCCCTCCCAGATGATGCGGGCGTGTTCCAGCACGTAGACGCGGTCGGCGTGCGGCAGGGCGAACGTCACGTTCTGCTCCCCCAGCAGCACGGTGATCGGCGTGGTGTTGCGCAAACGCTCCAGCGCGTGGCTGAGTTGTTCCAGGATGACGGGCGCCAGGCCGAGCGTAGGTTCGTCCAGGATCAGCAATTTTGGCTGCATCATCAGGGCGCGGGCAATGGCCAGCATTTGCTGCTCGCCACCGCTCATCTTGCCGGCGGCCTGGGTCGCGCGGGATTTCAGGATCGGGAATAGCTCGAACAGCCAGTCGAGCTTGGCCGTCCGATCGCCGTTGGAGAGGCGGGCGCCGCCGAGGTCCAAATTCTCCCGCACGCTCATCGTGCCGAATAGCTCACGGCTTTCCGGGCACTGCACGATGCCACCGCGCGCGATGCTGCCGGCGGTGCGCCCGGCGAGTGTATCGCCGCCCCAGACGATGCTGCCGCTATAGGGCACCAAGCCGGAAATCGCATTGAACAGCGTGGTTTTCCCCGCGCCGTTCAGCCCGACGACGGAGACGAACTCCCCCTCCCGCACATGGATGGACACGCTCTGCAGCGCCTGTGCCTTGCCATACAGGACGCCGACATCCTTCACCTCCAGCAGAGGCGGGCCGGGTTTCTGATCCAGCTCCGGACGGGCCGAGGTCTCGATGCTGCCGGCGCCGAGATAGACCTGGCGCACGGTCGGGTTTGCCATCACGTGCTCGGCACTGCCTTCGGCGACGAATTCACCCAGGTACATGGCCAGCACGCGGTCCACCAAGGCGGCGACGCTTTTGACGTTGTGGTCGACCAGCAGCACGGCACGGCCTTCCTCGCGGAAACCGGCGATCAATTTGGAGAAGGCGGCGACCTCCCCGGCGGTCAATCCGGCAAAGGGCTCATCTACCAGCACTACTTTCGGGTTGCGCGCGATGGCCTTGGCCAATTCTAACCGGCGAAGGTCGGCGAAGGGGAGCGTTGCCGGGCGGCGATCGAACACGGCACCCAACCCGACGCGTTCGGCGATGGCGCGGGCCTTGCCCTCGACCGCCGGGTCGGCAAACAGCTTCAGCAGGGCGTCCGGCAGCAGGGCGAGCTTGATGTTCTCACCAACTGTTTGCCGGTGCAGCGGGCGGGAGTGCTGGAACACCAGCCCCACGCCCTGTCGCGCGATGCGGTGGGACGGCCAGCCGGCGACGTCCACCCCGTCGATGACGACGCGGCCGGCGTTCGGCCGTTCGATGCCCATGATCAGCTTCATCACGGTGGATTTGCCGGACCCGTTCGGCCCGATCAGCCCCAGGATCTCACCGGGTTTGATCGAGAAACTCATGTCCTTCACCGCCACCAGGCCGCCGAAGCGCTTGGTCAGGCCCGAGACCTGCAGCAGCCCGGTGGATACTGTTGAGCGGTCCGGACGCGGACGGACATCCACGTTCATGCTTCACTCCGACGATGCAGCAGCGTGCCGAGGAACCCGGCGGGGACGAACAGGATCACCACCAGCGCGAAGGCCGACACGACGAAGGTGCTGAGCTGGCCGAGTGGCCGCAGCACCTCGCCGGCGCAGACCAGGAACACGGCGCCCAGTATGGCGCCCAGGATGGTGCGGCGACCGCCCAGCACGGCGGCGATGATCACCTGCACACCCACGGCAAGGTCGATCACCGTGCCCGGTGACGCGGTGCCGTAGTAGAAGACCAGCAATGCCCCGGCGAGCCCGCTGAAGAACGCCGACACGCAGAACGCCGCCAGCTTGTGCTTGGCTACGTTGAAGCCCAGCGCCTGCGCCTCCACCGGGTCCTGCCCACAGGCCTGCAGGATGAGCCCCGCAGACGAGCGGGACAGGCCGAATAGAATAAGCCCGCTGATGGCCATGAACCCGAGCGCAAAATAATAATTTGTGTTGTCGTCGATCGACAGCACGTCCGGGACGGTCAGCCCGATTTCGCCGCCGGTCCAGTGGGCGAACACCGTCACCATCTGCTGCAACAGCAACACGGCCACCAGCGTGATCAGCCCGAAATAGGGGCCGGACAACCGCAGCGCCGGCAGCGCCAGCAGCACGCCGCCGATGATCGCCATCGCAGTGCCGAACACCACGCACACGGCAATTGGCCACCCGGTTTCCGCATCCAGGATGCCCGCACCATAGGCGCCCAGCCCGACGAGAAAGGTCGGTCCGAAGTTCACCTCCCCCGCAAAGCCGAACAGCAGGTCCCACGACATCGCGAAGACTGCGAAATAATAGGCCGGGATCAGCACGCCAAGGATATAGCCGGACACACCCAGCGGCAGCAGGATGGCGATGAGCAGAAGGCCCAGCACGCCCCAGAACAGACGGGAGCCCAATATGCCGCGCATCAGCGCCTCCCCAACAGGCCCTGCGGCCGTAAATAGACCACGGCGACCAGCAGGATCAGCGATGGGATGTTCCGGTATGCCGGGGAGATGAGATACGAGGTGATCGTTTCCAGATACCCGACGCAATAGGCGGCCACGAGCGAGCCGGACACGCTGCCCAGCCCGCCAAGCACCACGATCGAGAAGGCCGATGCCGTCAGCGTGCCGGCATTGTCGGACGACACGCCCAGGAAGGCGCCCAGCAGCACACCGGCTACGCCAGCCAGCACGCCGTAGATCGCCCAGACCAGCAGGTGGATGTTGGACAATTCGTAGCCCAGCAACGTCAGCCCACGGGGATTGATCGAGGCTGCCAGCAGCGCCTTCCCAGCCTTGGTCTTATTCACCAGCAGCCATAGCGCGCCGATCGTGGCCCAGCACAGCACCGCGGTCAGGATCTCGTTCGTGGGGGTGCGCACGCCGGCGATCTCCGTCACGCCGGCGATCAGCGGGCGCACGGTATGCGGGCTGGTGGTGGTGAAATAGGCGACCGCCTCCTGGATCATGATGCCCCACAGCAGTGTGCCGGTGAGCACGAAAATCTCGGTCTCCTCCCGCGGGATGGAGCGGGAGCGTTGGATCGGCCGCACCACCAGGAAATAGGTGGCGAACGCGGTGGCCATGCCAGCCGCCAAGCCGGCCGCAGCACCACCCAGCGCGCCCACCGTATCGGCGGCCAGCCAGGCCACGACGGCCGCCACCAGCATGGTGCCGCCATGCGCCAGGTTTAGCACACCGGACACGCCGAACATCAGCGTGAACCCGACCGCGCCCAAACCGTATAGCGCACTGATCGCAAAACCGTCGATGAGGACCTGAAGCGCTAGCATGCTCCGGTCCTCCGCATGACCATGATTGGCATCGGCAACCCCTTTGCCCTCCCCCGGGTGTGGGAGAGGGCGCTAATGGCCAGGCTCAGTTCGTCAGCTTGACGAAGCCGGGGAACTTCAGGGTGTTGCTGCCGGCGACGGAGGCGGGCCAGATCGGGACCTGCTTGCCGTCCTGCCACTGCACGAACAGGCCGCTCACGGCGTCCTTGCCGTATTCCATGGCGTGGGTGGACGGGTTGTCCTTGCCGAAGAACCGGATCTGGCCGACCGTGCCCTGCCAGTCCGTCTTCTCCAGCGCATCGACCATCTTGTCCGGGTCCGTGCTGCCGGCGCGATGGATGGCGTCGGCGATGTAATACACCTCGTCATAGGCGCCATAGCCGGAATAGGCCGGGGTGATGCCGTATTTTTTGATGTAGGCCTGGGCGAACGGCACCGTCTTCGGCGTGCTGGGCACGCTGTCCACGGCCACGAGTTGCAGCACGATACCCTCGGTCGCGCCGTTCGTGTCCTTCCAGAAGGTGGAGGACGTCGCCTGTGATGAAATTCCGAATTGCGGAATGGGGACCTGCTGGTTGGCCCACTGTACCGTCGGCTGCACGCCCACATGGCTGATGCCGGTGATGATGACGTCCGGCTTCTTGCCTTCGATCCCGTTATAGATCGGGGTGAAGTCCGTCGTATCGGGCGACATACGGATGTGGTCCAGCACCTTCAACCCGACTTTCGGCAGGCATTCGATGAACCCGGCATCCAGCGGCGTGGTCCAGGCCGCGTCCTCGCTCATGATGACGGCGGATTTCATGTGGTATTTGCTGTCGACCAACAGGTCCTTCGCTGCGTCACAGGTGGCACTCGCCAGGAAGCTGGAGGCCAGGTAGCCGTGGAAGAAATACTTCAGGTGGTCGTAATCGGCATGGATGCGCTTGCTGATGTCGTCGCTGGCCGCACCCGGCGTGATCGTCGGCATCTTCAGCCGGCCGGCCCACGGCTCCAATGCCAGGGCCACTTCGCTGGTGTAGCTGGCGATGACCGCGTTCACTTTGTCCTGGGTGGCCAAGCGCTGGATGGCGCGCACCGCGTCGGCGGCGGAGTTGTGGTCGTCATAGGCCACCAACTCGATCTTGCGGCCGTCGATCCCGCCCTTGGCATTGATCTCATCGGCGGCGATTTGCGCGCCATTGGGGATGGCGATGCCGGAAATAGCGGAGTTTTCCGCGATAATGCCGATCTTGATCGGGTCGGCCGCGGCGGCGGCTACGGGCAAGGCGAGCACGGCAAGGGCCGGTAGCAGTCTCATTACGGACATTTGGACACATATCCCCTGGTAAGCCGCCGGTTTGGCCCGGCATTGCCGCAACGCTAGTGCAAGCGTGGCGTGGGAGTAAATCGGCAATCGATGTCTGGCGTCTCGCCGGGCACAGGTTATGCTCAGCCCCATTCTGAAGGAGACCAAAGATGGCGACGATTACGGTGCAGGCGACGGACGGCTCGGGCAGTTTCTCTGCCCTGGTGGTCGAACCGACGACCAAGCCGGCCGGCGCCGTGGTGCTGATTCAGGAGATCTTCGGTGTGAACGACGCGATGCAGGCGATCGCTGCCGAGGTCGCCGATCTGGGGTTCATCGCCATCTGCCCCGACCTGTTTTGGCGTATCCAGCCCGGCATCGTGCTGACAGATAAGACCGATGCCGAGTTCAAGCAGGCGCTGGAGTATATGGGCCAGTTCGACCAGGCGAAGGGCATCGACGATTTGAAGGCGACGGTTGCGGTAGCCCGCGCCATGCCGGGCTGCAACGGCCATGTCGGGACGATGGGCTACTGCCTGGGCGGCCGGTTGGCGGTGATGATGGCGGTGTCGTCCGATGCGGACGTGAACGTGTCGTATTACGGCGTCGGGATCGATGACCAGGTCGCCGAGTTCGAGCATCTGCGCAGCCCGCTGGTGATGCATATCGCTGGCGAAGACGGGTTCTTCCCCGCCGCGGGCCGCGCGAAAGTGATCGCCGCGGCGAAGGGTTTGTCGCACATCCAGGCCTTCAACTATGACGGCGCCGACCACGGGTTCGCCCGGGTCGCTGGCAAGCATTGGAACGGCCTGGCCGCCACCATCGCCAACGGCCGCAGCGCCGAAGCCCTGGCGGTGGCCCTGGGCTAGCAGCGATGCCGCTGAGCAAGGGGGCGCTGGCTGGGGTGAAGGTGGTGGACCTGACCCGGGTGCTGGGTGGTCCGTACTGCACGATGATCCTGTCGGACCACGGCGCCGACGTGATCAAGGTGGAACCACCCCAGGGCGACGAGACCCGGGACTGGGGCCCGCCGTTCGACGAGGAGCACAACGCCAGCTACTTCCTGGGCGTGAATCGCAACAAGCGCGGCCTCGCGTTGGACATTAGCAAGCCAGCCGGGCGGGAGGTGCTGATGCGCCTGCTGCGGGATGCCGACGTGCTGATCGAGAACTTCAAGCCCGGCAGCATGGAAAAATGGGGCATCGGCTACGGCTCGCTGGAGCCGCTGTTTCCCAAGCTGATCCACTGCCGCGTGTCGGGCTTCGGGGCGGAGGGGCCATTGGGCGGGCTGCCCGGCTACGACGCCATCGTGCAGGCCATGGTCGGGTTGATGAGCATCAACGGGCCGGAAACGCCGCTGCGCATGGGGACCGCCGTGGTGGACATGACCACCGGGCTGTATTCCACCATCGGCATCTTGATGGCGCTGCAGGAGCGTACTCGCTCTGGACAGGGGCAGTTCGTCGACATGACGCTGCATGATTGCGGCATGGCCTTGCTGCATCCGGCGGCAGCGAACTTCCTGATGAACGGCAAGCGACCGAAGGCGACCGGGAACCCGCACAGCAACGTCACGCCATACGACGCGTATCCAACGGCGACCTGCCAGATCTTCCTGGCGATCGGCAATGACGGGCAGTTCCGCAAGCTGGCCGCCGCGATCGGCAAGCCGGACCTGGCAGACGACCCGCGTTTCGCCAGCAACGCCCTGCGCGGTGCCAATCGGGAGCCGCTGACTGCGGTGCTGATTGAGGCGTTCGCCACCGAGGACGGGCACGCGCTGAGCGACAGACTGGCCAAACTGGGCCTGCCCGCCGGGCCAGTGCTGCATGTAGATGAGGCTTTGGCGGCCCCGCATACCGCCGCACGGCAGATGGTGACGGAGCTGGATGGGTATCGAGCGCTAGGCACCCCGATCAAGCTGAGCCGGACACCCGGCGGCACACGGTCGATCCCGCCCAAATTCGGGGAGCATGGCCCGGCTGTGCTGGGTGAACTCGGTTATTCCGAGCCGGAAATCGCCGGCTTGATCGACGAGGGCGTGCTCTACACGAAGCGAAAGAGGTAAGTTGCCGGTGTGGTGGGCTGCCTCACCAGCCCGGCAACTCCGATCGGCGTTAGGCTGCGACGGCCAGTGCGTCTTCGCCATCCAGCACGGCGGCGACGGCGTGGACCACGGCGGCGATGCGTACGGCGGCTTGCACCTGCTCCTGCGTCATCCCGGCCTGGCGAACCACTTTCTCGTGGCTTTCCATGCACATGGCGCAGCCGTTCACGGCTGAGACTGCGAGCGACCACAGCTCGAAATCGGCCTTCTCCACGCCGGGCCGGGCCATGATGTTCATGCGCAGACGGGCGGGCATGTTGGCGTAGTCGCCGCCGACCTGATGGGTGAAGCGGTAATAGACGTTGTTCATGCCCATGATCGCGGCGGCGGCCTTGGCGGCGGCCAGGGCCTCTGGCGTCAACTGGGCGCCGAACTCACCAACGATGGCGGCGGACACCTCGGCATTGCGGGAGGCGAGCGCGGCGGCCACGAAGGTTCCGGCGCGCTGCTGCTGCGACAGGCTCGGCTCCGTCGCCAGCGAGCCGAGGTTCAGCTTCAGATCCTTGGCGTAGTCGGGAATGCGGGCCTTCAGGGATTCGACGGACATTGCACTTGTTCCTCAGGCGGTTGGGGCGGTCCGTGAGGGACCGCCCCGGCTCGGCTCAGGCGGCGACTTGCAGGAAGTCGTCACCCTTGTTCCAGTTGCACGGGCACAGCTCGTCGCTCTGCAGTGCGTCGACCACGCGCAGCACTTCGGCTGGGTTACGGCCCACGCTATCGTGGTTCACGGACACGAAGCGGATGATGCCCTGCGGATCGACGACGAAGGTCGCGCGCATCGCAACGCCATCGGCCTTGTCCAGAATGCCGCAAGCGATCGACAGCTCACGCTTCAGGTCGGACAGCATCGGGATCTCGAGCTTGTTGAGGTCCTCGTGGTGCAGGCGCCAGTTTACGTGGGTGAACTCGTTGTCGATGGACACGCCGTAGACGACGGTGTCGCGGTCAGCGAAATCACCGGCCATCTTGCCGAATGCAACGATCTCGGTCGGGCAAATGAAGGTGAAGTCCTTCGGCCAGAAGAAGACGATCTTCCACTTGCCTTCGTCGGTCTGGTCCGTGATGTCGGTAAAGCAGGTCTTCAGGTTCAGGCCCTCGGGCCCACCCTTGACTGCCTTCAGGTTAAAGGACGGGAAGGTATCGCCAACTGTCAGCATACTCATCTCCTGGAATCGGACAGGGTGCATTGTGCGCTGCATCATAAGCGCTGCACTGCACAATATGCCAGCCCAATTGACCAAAAAACTCCGATAGGAATTTCCGATCGGTGCCTTAACCGTAGACTATGAAGCGCATGGTATGATGGCAAAGGGACCGTACCGTCGACGCAGTCGCGCCGCTTGTTTACGGTGTCGGCCTTTGCTGGCTTGATCAGCACGATAGGGTTTCGACGGCATGTTGTGGGAGCGCGTCATGGGCCAGTCGTCCGCCTCGCCGATGCAGGTGCCGTTGCCCGGCGCAGCACGCCCATTGCTGGAGACATTCGCGACGAAGGAAGCCGGTTGCAGGTCGCGGCGCATCGCGTTGGTCATGTGCGTGCTGTTTCTGGTGCCGTCGCTTGCCATGCTGCCGGTCGTCGGCAACCCCATCCCGCCCGTCCCTGGATTTATGTCGCTGAACCAAAGCGCGCTGGTGCTTATCTACGGGCTGACCGCATGGCTGTTTCTGGCGCAATACCGACGTATTCGCTCCGTACCGCTGCTGGTGCTGGGGGCCGGTGGACTGTTCACCACCTTGATGGTGGCAGTGCAGTTGGTTTGCACCCCAAACTTGCTGACCAACGGGCTGCTGGTGGGCCGGGGGCCGGCGACGCTGACCTGGCTGTGGACCTTCTGGCACCTGGGGCCGCCGCTGTTCGCCCTACCGTATGCGATCATGGAGGGGGATGGCCGCGTTCGATACACCGCGCCCAAATGGGTCAGTCGCTCGCTCTGGGCAACGGTGGCAATCGTGACGATCTGCAGTGCCGCCATCGCAGTGTTGGTGACCGAATACGTCGAATACCTGCCGAATTGCGTGGAGGCCGATGGCGGCTACCGCGCGCTCACCACCTCCGGCGTTGGCCCGGCTCTGCTGTTCTTGAACGTAGCGGCGCTGGTGGTGCTGTGCTGGACCACGCGGCTGCGCAGTATGTTGCAGCTGTGGCTCGCCGTGTCGCTGTTCCTGCTGGTGCTCGACAACGTCATCACCGACGCGGCCGCGATGCGCGCCACGGTCGGCTGGTTCGCCGGCCGGATGGAGGCGCTGGTCGCCGCCCTGGTGATGCTGGGCGTGTATTTGCGGGAAATCGACTTCCTACACCACCAGGCCGAGGAGACCGCGCTGGAGCGCGAACAAGCCCGGGCCGAAGCGCAATCGGCGCGGGAGAACCTGGAGATTGCCCTGGACGCGAGCGAGATGGGCGATTGGGAGCTGGACATTGCCTCCGACACATCACGGCGCACGCTGCGGCACGATCGCATCTTCGGCTACGCGGACTTGCAGCCGATTTGGGGCATCGCGCACTTCATGTCGCACGTGCATCCAGCCGACCGCAACGCCGCCGGCGACGCGATCGAGGCGGCATTTCGCGATGGCCGGCTGGAGCTGGAATGCCGCATCCGCCGGGCAGATGACGCGATCCGCTGGGTCGCGCTGTGGGGCCGCACATCATACGACGCGGAGGGCCGGCCCGTCTCGTTCGCGGGGTGTCTGATGGACACCACCAAGCGTCGCGAAACGGAGGAGCGACTGCGATTGGTCGAGCGGATGGAGGCGATCGGGCAACTGAGCGGCGGCATTGCGCACGACTTCAATAATTTGCTGACGGTCATTCTGGGCAGCCTGGACCTGATCGTTCGGCGGCCAGACGACGCGGCGCGGGTGGAGCGGCTGGCCCGCAGCGCCTTCATCGCCGGGCGCCGGGGCACGGAGCTGACGGAAAAACTGCTCTCCTTTTCTCGTCGGCAGGTGTTGCAGACCGAGACGCTGAACCCCAACCGCCTGGTGGGCGAATTCCTGCCGCTGATGCAGCGCGGCGTGGGGGAGACGATCCAGATCCAGCTCGACCTGGACCCGCAGCTCGACCCGGCGCGGATCGACCCAAACCAGCTTCAGGCGGCGCTGCTGAATTTGGCCGGGAATGCACGGGACGCGATGCCGGGCGGCGGCACGCTCACCATTGCCACCCGCAATGTCACCATCACCTCGGATGACCGCGAATCGGCGCGTGGCCTCTCCCCCGGCCCCTACCTCCGTATATCGATCACGGATGACGGCACCGGGATGGACGCCAACACCGCCGCCCGCGCGTTCGAGCCGTTTTTTACCACCAAAGAGATCGGCAAGGGCACGGGCCTGGGGCTGAGCCAGGTGTATGGCTTCGTCCAGCAGGCCGGGGGCCAGTGCCAGATCGACACCTCGCCCGGGCTGGGCTGCACGGTGGCTATGTATCTGCCACGCTCGACCGAGGTATCCCGCACCGCGCCCAACGACAACGTGGTGCCGCTGCGCCGGGCGACGGGCGGCGAGGTCGTGCTGGTGGTGGAGGACGACGAAACCGTCCGCGAGATGGCGGCCGAGAGCCTGGAGGCGCTGGGCTACGGCGTGCAGACCGCATCGGACGCCCGGATCGCACTGGATCTGCTGCGGGACACGGCGCGGGTCGACATCCTGTTCTCCGACGTGGTCATGCCGGGCGGGATGAACGGCGCCCAATTGGCCAACGAGGCGCGCAAGCTACGCCCTGGGCTGAAGGTGCTGCTGACGTCCGGCTACACCGTGACCGCAACGGGCGGGGCCCGCGAACTGCCGCAGGACGTGCCGCTGCTGCGCAAGCCCTACCTTCGGGAAGATCTGGCGGCAAAGTTGCAGACCCTGTCCGCGTCGCAAGCCTAACCAACGGGCCGGGCTACCGGCCGAAGCTGGCGAAGACCTGGCGGTCCTTGTTCTCCTGCATCAGCATGCGGAAGCCCGGGATCGTTTCCAGGCTCAGCCCGCTCGGGATACCGGATTCCTCGTCGGCCACCACCTTGGCGTAGGCCTCGCCGCTGATCTTCTCCCACTTCCCGGCCGGCTTCTTCGCCTCCACGTTCACCACGGTGGCCTTCAGCACCATGCGAACGATCGCCTCCTTCGGGTTGGAGGGTTTGGTCAGGCTCGGATGGCCGCCGATCATGGTCCAGCCATTCTTCAGCGCCCAGGTGGTCAGTTCGTCTTGGGTCATGCCGCCTTCTTCTTGTTTTTCTGTTTGTTGGCCCGGGTCTGGCTGGGCGCGGCCCCGCCCTTCGCACGCTCCAGCACGAAGCGGGCGTAGTCGTCCATATCGCCATCGAACGGCACGATCGTGCCATCCGCCGCCAACCACAAACGGTCCGCTACCAGCTCCATCAGGGAGCGGTCATGGGTGATGAGGATGACGGCGCCGCCGTAATCGTTCAGCGCGTCCAGCAAGGCGCGGCGGCTGTCGATGTCCAGATGGTTCGTCGGCTCGTCCAGGATCAGCAAATGGGGGGCGGCCATCGCCACCATGTTCAGCAGCAGCCGAGCCCGCTCGCCCCCCGACAGGTTCTCCACCGTGGTGGACTGCTTTTCGAAGCTGATGCCGAAGGAGGCCAGGCGGGAGCGATAGGACGTCTCGCTATCCTCTGGCCTGGCGTTGCGCATGATGTCCAGCGGGGTCTCGTTCGGGTCCATCGCCTCGATCTGGTGCTGGTGGAACCAGCCGACCTGGATGCGGCGTTCGCGCTGCATGTGGCCCTTCTGCAGGCCAAGTGCGCCCGCCGCCATCTTGGCGAAGGTGGACTTGCCAGCGCCGTTCACGCCCAGCAGACCGATGCGGTCGTCCACGTCCAGCCGCAGGTTCAGCGCGCGCAGCACTGGCTCGTCGGTGCCGTAGCCGATATCGGCCCCCTCCAACCGCATCAGCGGCGGCGCCAGCGGGCGGGGCGGGGATGGCAGGATGAACGGGGCGACCCGCTCCTCCACGATGGCGGAGATCGGCTCGAGCTTGGCCAGGCGCTTCATCCGGGACTGGGCTTGCGCCGCCTTGCTGGCCTTGGCGCGGAACCGGTCGACGAAGCTTTGCAGATGGGCGCGCTCAGCCTCCTGCTTCACGCGGGAGGCGGATTGCAGCCGCGCCTTCTCCGCCCGGCGCTTCTCGAAATCGTCGTAGCCGCCCGTGTAGAGGTCCAGCTTGCCATCCTTGATGTGCAGGATGTGGTCGACGGAGTTGTTCAGCAGTTCCCGGTCATGGCTGATGATCAGCGCGGCCTTCGGGTAGCGCCGCAGCCGTGCCTCCAGCCACATGGCGCCCTCGAGGTCGAGGTAGTTGGTCGGCTCATCCAGCAGCAGAAGGTCCGGGGCGGCAAAGAGGGCGGCCGCCAGGGCCACGCGCATGCGCCAGCCGCCGGAGAATTCGGACATCGGCCGGGCCAGGTCGGCCACGGAGAAGCCGAGGCCGGCGAGGATCTCCCCGGCGCGGGCGGGGGCACGATCGGCGCCAATCTCCTCCAGCCGGGCATAGATGTCGGCGATGCGTTCGGGCTCGGCCGTCTCCAACTCCGCATACAACCCGTCCCGCTCCTCGTCGGCGGCCAGGATGGTGTCCAGCAGGCTGACGGAGGTGGCCGCGTGCTCCTGCGCGACGGCGGCCACGCGGGCGCCCTTGGGGATGATGACGTCGCCGCCATCCGGGCCCAATTCGCCCAGGATCAGCTTGAACAGGGTGGATTTGCCCACGCCGTTGCGCCCGACCAGCCCCACCTTGGCGTTGAGCGGCAGGAGGACACTGGCGCGGTCGAAGAAGCGCCGTCCCCAGGCGTTGAAGACAAGGTCGTCGATCTGCAGCATGGCGTAGGGTGCCGTTCGAATAAGGTGCGGGCACCGTTTACGCGTTGTGCAGTGCGATTGCGAGCATTTGCGGCAGGGATGCTCACCTGCACAATGGACAGTGGGTGCCGGCGCCGGTAGCTCGCGCGGGGGGCAGCAGGCAGGGGTGTGGGATGCGAATCGTTTCGGACCGGCTGATGTTGCGGCCCTGGCAGGATGCGGACCGGGCGCCGTTCGCCGAGATGTCGGCCGACCCGGCGGTGATGCAATACCTGCTTCCGCTGGCCACGCGCGATGCGTCGGATGCCTGGATCGACCGGCAGATGGCACATTTGGCGGCACACGGCTTCTGCTTTTGGGCGGTGGAGGCGGATGGGGGCTTTGTCGGCACCGTCGGCTTGGGGCGGATCGGCTACACCGCCCATTTCACCCCGGCGGTCGAAATCGGCTGGCGCATCGCGCGGGCATTTTGGGGGCTGGGCTACGCGCCCGAGGCGGCCCGGGCGGCGCTGCGGTTCGGGTTCGAGACGGCGGCGTGCCCGGAGATCGTGGCCAACGCCGGGTTCGACAACGACAAGTCGCAGCGGGTGATGGCCAAGCTCGGCATGTCCCGCGACCCGGCGGATGATTTCGACCATCCTCGGGTGCCAGAGGGCGATCCCCTCCGGCGCCAGGTGCTGTATCGGTTGCGGCGGGAGAACTGGCTGCGCAATCCAACACAGAGCGAAGGGGAAGACGGCTCATGAGCACGAGCGAACCGCAGGACGGCAAATCACCGTCTCAGTTGATCGATGAGCGGATCAGCCAGTTGGGTGACTGGCGCGGGGAGATGCTGGGCCGGCTTCGCACGTTGATCCGGCAAGCCGATCCGGACGTTGTGGAGGAGTGGAAGTGGCGTGGGGTGCCGGTTTGGCCCCATGGCGGGATCATCTGCACCGGCGAGACCTACAAGAGCGTCGTCAAGATGACCTTCGCCAAGGGTGCCGCGCTGGACGATCCGGCGGGCTTGTTCAATGCCAGCCTGGAGGGGAACACGCGACGGGCGATCGATTTACACGAGGGTGATACGATCGATGAAGCGGCCTTGAGGGGGCTGATCCTGGCGGCGGTCACGTTGAACGCGACCCGCACGCGACGCTGATCGGTCGGGTTGTCCGGGGTGGAAGTTTGCGCATTTTTAAATGGAGGTGAAAATATCGTGATTGCTCGCGACGCGTTGCCCGATCCAGAACTGGACAGTGCGGTTGCCTGGCCGCGCCGCTCCTGCCGCTTACGCCGGGCGAGGTATTGTTGGACGAGTTTATGATCCCGCTCGGGATAACCGCAGATGGCCTGGCAAGGGAACTTCACGTGCAGGGCAACCAGATTTCTTCGATCATCGACGGTACTCGTAGGATCACCGCTGAAACTGCCATTCTGTTCGGCCGGCGGTTCGGCACCAGTGCGGAGCTATGGACGAACCTGCAATCTGCCCATGATCTGGCTGTCGTTCGTCAAAAGATGGGCGTGGCTGGCTAGCCAGCGGCAGCGCCAAACCGTCCAAACTCCATCATCCAATTACGCGTGGCCAACTTCGCTTTCCGCTACGGCTGGTGCAACGCCTGCGCTACCGCCACCTGCCATCCAGCATATCGATCTGCCCGTTCCGCCTCCGGCATGTTGGGCACGAAACTCGCCTCCCGCGCCCATTGCCGGGCAAACGCCTCCGGTTCCGGATACACGCCGGCGTCTAGCCCAGCGAGGTAGGCGGCGCCTAATGCCGTCGTTTCCAGGCAGGCGGGGCGCTCCACCGTCACGCCTACCATGTCGGCCAGGAATTGCATCGTCCAGGTGCTGGCCGTCATGCCGCCGTCAACGCGGAGCACGATGTCGCTGGACATGCCGGCATCGTCCAGCATCGCCCCCAGCAGGTCGCGGGTTTGGTAGCCCACGGCCTCCAGCACCGCGCGGGCGAGTTCCTTGCGGGTGGTGCCGCGGGTGATGCCGGTGATGCTGGCGCGGGCGCGGCTGTTCCAGTGTGGGGCGCCTAGCCCGGTGAAGGCGGGCACCAGGTAGATGCGCTGCGCCGGGTCGGCCAAGGCGGCGAGCGCACCGGTCTCGGCCGCATCGCCCACCAGGCCAACACCGTCCCGTAGCCATTGCACCGCGGTGCCGGCAGAAAAGATCGAGCCCTCGAGCGCGTAGCTGCGTATGCCCCGGTGTTGCAGGGCGATGGTGGTGAGCATGCCGTGGGTCGAGCGCACCGGCTCCGCCCCGACATGCAGCAGCACGAACGCGCCGGTGCCGTATGTCGCCTTCACCATCCCGGGGCTGAAGCACGCCTGGCCCACCAAAGCCGCCTGCTGGTCGCCGGCGATGCCGCGGATGGCGACGGGGCTGCCCAGCAACGCTGCCTCGGTGATGCCGAACAGTCCGGCGCTGTCGCGGATCTCCGGCAGCATCGCCCGGGGCACGCCGAACAGGTGCAGCATGTCGTCGTCCCACTCAGCCGTCGCGATGTTGCATAGCAGGGTGCGGGACGCGTTGGTTGCGTCGGTCGCGTGCACCTTCCCACCCGTCAGCCGCCACAGCAGGAAGGTATCGACGGTGCCGAAGGCGAGCCGCCCCTGCTCGGCCAACGCACGGGCGCCGGGCACATGGTCCAGCAGCCAGCCGATCTTGGTGGCGGCGAAATACGGGTCCAAACGCAGCCCGGTGCGGGCGGCGACCAGTTCGGCATGGCCGGCACGTTCGAACGCGTCGCAGGCATCGGCGGTGCGGCGATCCTGCCAGACGATGGCGTTGTGGATTGGTGCGCCGGTCTGGCGATCCCACACCAGGGTGGTTTCGCGCTGGTTGGCGATGCCGATGGCGGCCAGATCGCTCGCCTGCAACCCGGCCTGGCGCAACGCATCCCGTGCCGTGGCCAGGGCGGTGAACCAGATATCCTCCGGGTCGTGCTCCACCCAGCCGGGCTGCGGGTAGTGCTGGGGAAACTCCCGCTGCGCTTGGGCGATGGGGGCCAAATCCGGGCCGAACACGATGGAGCGAGTGGAGGTGGTGCCCTGGTCGATGACCAGGACCGGCGCGGTCATGCCACCGGCTCACGCTCGGCATGCAGGTCGGCCAGATAGGCGTCGACCTGGGCGATCTGCTGCGCCGTCAGC
>NZ_LMUY01000052.1:70061-76715 GCF_009765685.1 Acidisphaera sp. L21
GTAGCGGATTTCTGCGGCGGACAGATCCGCGCCGAAGATGCGGCCCAGCGGGTTCGGCTCGCCCACCGGCCCGAGCAGGTCGGCGACGCAGGTGCCGTAAGCGCGGACCAGGCGGTGCATCGTCGTCGACGGCACCATCGGATACACCGCCTGCATCCGCGCCAGTTCGCCGGTGAAATCCGCAAAATCACCGCCGGGTAGCGGCGCAGTGCCGGTCCAGCCCGGCGGCAGCCCGGTGGGGGCCGGCAGCACCGGTTTCAGCTTCAGCAAAGCGGCCTCCGCCAGCCGACGGTAGGTGGTGATCTTGCCGCCGAACACCGACAGCAGCGCCGGGCAATTGTCCCCGGCGTCCAGTTCCAGCACGTATTCCCGGGTCGCGGCCTGCGCCTTGGATGCGCCGTCGTCATAGAGCGGCCGGACGCCGGAATAGGTCCAAACCACATCGCGCGGCGTCACCTTGCGTCGTAGGTATTCGGAGGCGCCGTTGCACAGATAGGCAATTTCCTCGGTGGACGCCGCGGCGTCGCGCGGGTCGCCGTCGTAATCCATGTCCGTCGTGCCGATCAGCGAGAAATCCCGTTCGTAGGGAATAACGAAGAAGATGCGGCCGTCGCTGTTCTGAAAGATGTAGCATTGCTCGCCCGGGTACAACCGGCGGACGACGATGTGGCTGCCCTTGACCATACGCACCCGGCTGACGGTGTTGGCCCGCACCACGGATTGCAACACGTCCCCGACCCACGGCCCGGCGGCGTTCACCAGGGTGCGGGCGCGGATCGTCCGGTCCTTGCCAGTGCGCTCGTCCGATAGGTGTAGCACCCAGTGGTCGCTCTCGCGGTCGGCGCCGGTGCAGCGGGTGCAGGTGGCAACCGTCGCCCCCCGCTCCGCCGCGTCGCGCGCGTTCAGCACCACCATGCGGGCGTCCTCCACCCAGCAATCGGAGTATTCGAAGCCCAGCGTGTATTCGGGCTTCAACGGCTCACCGGCGGGGTCGTGGCGCAGGCGGCGGGTGCGGGTTTTCGGCAGGCGTTTGCGGCCGCCTAGATGGTCGTACAGAAACAGCCCCAGCCGCAGCAGCCAGGCAGGCCTCAACCCACGGTGATGCGGCAGCACGAAGCGCAGCGGCCAGATGATGTGCGGCGCGATCCCCCACAGCACCTCCCGCTCCATCAGCGCCTCCCGCACCAGGCGGAATTCATGATGCTCCAGGTAGCGCAGCCCGCCATGCACCAGTTTGGTGGAAGCCGAGGAGGTGGCGGAGCCGAGATCGCCTGCCTCACACAGGAACACCGAATAGCCGCGGCCGATCGCGTCCCGCGCGATGCCGCAGCCATTGATGCCTCCGCCTATGATGGCGAGGTCGTAAAGGTCCGACGTGTCTTCCACTGCAACGAGAGTATGAGGGTTCCGGCCGCGGCTCAACTAACGAAAACGCGGATCAAACCGGCCGTTTATCGGCCCACGGGCGCGCATCCTCCAGCAGCGCACCCAGCCGCAGCAGGTCCAGATCGCTGCCCCACGGCCCGATCAACTGCACCGCCGTCGGCAACCCGTCCGCCGCGAAACCGGATGGGATGGTCAACGCCGGGTGCCCGGTGAGGTTGAAGGGGTAGACGTAGCTGCTCCAGCCCTGGCGGGTGATGCCGCACTTCTCGCCATCGATCTCGATCTCGTCATGCGCGGCGTCGAAATCGGCCGGCAGCGCGGTGCGGGACAGGGTTGGCGACACCAGCACGTCGAACCGGGTGAACAGTGCCTGGATGTCCCGGAATAGGCGGGTGCGGGCATATTGGCCCTGGCGGAAATCGGCCATGGAGAACTTGCTGCCACGCTCGACGAAGGCGAGCAGGCTCGGGTCCATCTGGTTCGACCACTGCCCCAGATGCCGCGCCATCGAGACGGCGTAGTTACCCTGATACATCACCCGGCCCGGCATCTCGATCCAGTCGATCCCCTCGCCCGCAGCATCCGCATCGGCGCCCATCGCGACCAGCGCATCGACGGAGGCGATGGTGTGCTCCGCCATTTCCGCCTGCACGCGGGGGTTGGCCATGCGGGCGATGACGCCGATGCGCAGGCCCGATAGGTCGCGCCCGATCAGCCCCGGGGTCAGCCCACGCTCGCCGCCGCCGCCCAGGGTCCAGGGGTCCTTGTCACTGGCCCCGACCATGGCGGCCCGCATCAGCGCGGCATCCGTCACGCTGCGGGTCATCGGGCCGGCATAGGTGTAGTTGCCGAACGCGTCGGTCGCCTGCTGCCAGGGGATCGACCCCAATGTTGGCTTCAGCCCCACCAGCCCGCAACACGCCGCCGGAATACGGATCGACCCGGCGCCATCCGTCCCCAGCCCGATCGGGCCGATGCCCATCGCGACCGCCGCACCAGCCCCGCCGCTGGAGCCGCCGGTGGTCCGCGATGGGTCCCAGGGGTTACGGGTGGTGCCGAAGCCGGGGCCGTCGGTCAGGCCCTTGTGCCCGAACTCCGGCAAACGGGTCTTGGCGAACACGACAGCCCCGGCGGCGCGCAACCGGGCGACGGTCACGTCATCTTCGGGCGGCATGTTGTCGGCGAAGATGGCCGAGCCATGGGTCGTCACCACCCCGTCGACGTCCACCTGGTCCTTGATGCTGACGGGAATACCGTGCAGCGGGCCAAGCTTGGCCCCATCCTTCACCGCCTTTTCGGCGGCGCGGGCGCCGGCCAGGGCGGGCTCGTCCATGATGGCGACGAAGGGGTTCAGACCCGGCTGCGCGGCATGGGCGGCGGCCAGCACCTCCTGCATGTAGGTGACGGGGGAAAGCTTGCCCGAACGGATCAAGGCGGCGGCGCGGGCGGCGGTCATGAAAAGCAGGTCTGTGTCGGGCACGATCTGGTATCCTTTCCCCGGCGCCACCGAAATCATGTTGCGCCATTCGATATTGGATATATCATTCCGAACACATAGCCCCCGTCAAATGAGGAAACAGCATGTCCAACCTTGGTGTCACCAAACGCGGATTGTTGCTGGGAACGGGGGCTGGCGCGCTGGCCGCCCTGGCCCCGCGCGCCGGCCGCGCTGCCGACAAGCCGCTGAGCGTGGTGTTGGAGTCGGAGGCCGTGATCCTCGACCCGCACATGACCACGGCGGCGATCACTCGCACCTTCGGCTACCACATCTTCGACACGCTGTTCTCGATGGATACGGACGGGGCAATCCATCCGCAGATGGTCGATGCGTTCGACACGTCGCCCGACCAACTCACCTGGCATTTCATGCTGCGGGACGGGCTGGCCTTCCATGACGGCGCGCCGGTGACCGCGGCGGACTGCGTCGCGTCGCTGCAACGTTGGGCACCGAAGGACAGTTTGGGCCGCATGCTGCTGAGCGCCGGGGCCAGCATGGCTGCGACCGACAGCAAGACGTTCACCATCACGCTGAAGCAGCCGTTCCCGCTGATGCTGACGGTGCTGGGCAAGCCGAATGCGCCCGTGCCGTTCATCATGCCGGCCCGCATCGTCACCGCCGCCGGGGACCAGCGGATCAAGGAGATCGTCGGCTCCGGCCCGTTCTCGTTCCGCGCCAGCGCATGGCGGCCGGGCGACAGCATGACCCTGGACAAGTTCACCAAATACGTCCCCCGCAAGGAGCCAGCCGATTTCGTTGCCGGCGGCAAAGTCGTGCATATCGACACGATGACCTGGCGGGCGATGTCGGACGACACCACCAGCGCCAACGCGCTCATGCAGGGCGAGGTCGACTACATGCAGTACCTGCCGTTCGACCTGATCGGGCAATTGCAGAAGGCCCCGAACATCAAGGTCATGACGCTGAAGGGCTTGGATATGTTCCAGGGCAATTTCCGCCTGAATGCCGCCAGCGGCCCCTTTGCCGACCCGGCGGTGCGCGAAATCCTGTGGAAGCTGGTCGACCAGAAGGAAATGCTGACTGCCGCCGGCATCCCCGACCAGTTCGCCGTCGACGAATGCAAATCATTCTGGATGTGCGGCGCCCCGCTTTCGACCGATGCCGGGTCGGGCATCGCCAAGCTGGACATCCCAGGCGCCAAGGCCGCGCTCGCCAAGACCAGCTATAAGGGCGAGCCGGTCGTCATCCTGCAGGTTTCGCAATCGATCTCTCAGGCCGCCGGCAGCGTCCTGGCGCAGCATATGAAGGAGGTCGGCTTCACCGTCGACGAACAAGTGATGGATTGGGGCACGGTGCTCGCCCGCCGCGCCAACAAGACGGGGTGGAGCATGTTTCCCGTCTACTCCAACGGCATCGACATGGCCTCACCCCTCACTCACTTCTACGTCTCCAGCAACTGCGCGGATTACCCGGGTTGGAGCTGCAGCGCCACGACGACGAAGCTGCTGAGCGACTTCGCCAAGGCGCCGGACGATGCGTCCCGCAAGGCGGTGGCAGCCCAGATTCAGGAAGACGCCTACAAGACCACGCCCTCGATCATGTGGGGGCAGTTTAGCCGCCCGGCAGGCTATCGCACCCGCATGCAGGGGCTCATCCAGTCCAGCTTCCCGATGTTCTGGGACGTCACGCTGTCGGCATAGGCGCCGGCAGCGTGAGTCTACCGTCGCGTGGTCTAATCGGGGGGCGACCAGGCGGATTCGCGGTCCAGCTTCTCCAGCCGGGCCACCAGGTTTGCCCCGCCCTCCACCAGGTCCGCCGCCAATGCCTTGCGGGTTTGGCTGGGGGAGCGGGCGCGCAACCCGTCCAGCACGTCCAGATGGCGGTGGCGCCCGGGATAGGTCGGTCGCGCATCGGGGTACAGCCGGGCCAGCATCGGGCCGTTGCGCAGCCAGATCCCCTCGATCAGGGCCAGCAGTTCCGGCATCGCCGCTGCGGCGTACAGGGTGTGGTGGAATGCCCAATTGGACCGGTTGGCGACCAGCGGCTGCGCCGTCTCCTCCGCGACGATCAGCGCATTATGGGCCAATTCCATCGCGTCCACGGTTTCCGGGATGATGCGCAGCGCCGCCGCTTCGGCTGCCAGGCCCTCCAACTCCATGCGGATGGTGCGGAGTTCCAGATATTGCGCCAGGGTCAATCCGGCGACGGTGATGGACCGGGCCGCGTCCAGCCGCAGCGCCCGCTCGCGCGCCAGTTGGACGACCGCCTCGCGCACCGGGGTTTCCGACACCTGCATCGCCGCCGCCAGGTCACGGATGCGAAGGCGCTGGCCGGGATGCAGGCGCCCTTCAAAAAGGGCTTCCCGCAGGGTGTCGTAAACGCGGCCGGCCAGGTTCTCCCGCCCAACGGGGGCGACGAAGTCAACGATCTCCGCAATCTCGGTCATCGATTCTCTCACTACCTGACCAGCTGATATATCGGCATCGCCGTTAAAATCACTGTACCGTTTTCAACCGCCGTCGCGAGAAGGGCCGTTTCCATGCCAATCACCCTCGATACTGCCGGGCTACACGCCGCCCTGCCGCCGCTGTCCGGCGAGTTGCGCCTGTCGGGGCTGACGGGCGAGGTGATGGTGTATCGCGACAATTGGGGCATTCCGCACATCCGCGCCACCACCACTGCCGACGCCTATTTCGCGCAGGGTTTCGTCGCCGCGCAGGACCGTCTGTTCCAGATGGACCTGACCCGGCGCAAGGCGCTCGGCCGCTCCGCCGAATGGCTGGGGGCGGAGGCAGCGGATAGCGACATCCTGGTGCGGCGCCTGGGCATGGAAGCCGCGTGCAAGCGCGACTACGCGGCATTGACGGCGGACGCCAAGGCGATGCTGACCGCCTATGCCGCCGGGGTGAACGCGTTCCTGCAATCCGGTGCGCCTCTGCCGGTCGAATATGGCCTGCTGGATGCCGTGCCGGACGAATGGGAGCCGTGGCACAGCATTGCCGTGATGCGCCGCCTTGGGCTGCTGATGGGGTCCATCTGGTTCAAGCTGTGGCGGACGCTGGCGTTGCCCGTGGTGGGTGCGGCCAACGCGATGAAGCTGCGCTACGACGATGGCGGGCGCGACCTGCTGTGCATCCCGCCGGGCACGACGGCGACGCGCTGGGCGGCCGATCTGGCGGCGTTGGGCCCGGCGGTGGAGCATCTGCTGAAGGCCATGGGCGCCGAGACCGGTGGCGACGAAACCGGCGGCGGCAGCAACAACTGGGCGGTCGGCCCGGCCGGCACCGCCACGGGCCGACCCATCCTGGCCGGGGATCCGCATCGCGTGTTCGAACTGCCGGGCATGTATGCTCAGGCGCACCTTGCCTGCGACGATTTCGACACGATCGGGCTGACGGTGCCCGGCGTGCCGAGCTTCCCGCATTTCGCCCACAACGAACACGTCGCCTACTGCGTGACGCACGCCTTCATGGACATCTACGACTTGTTCCTGGAGCGGTTCGACGACACCGGCACCGCCGCCCGCTTCCGCGAGGCGTGGGAGCCGGCGAGCATCCGCCGCGACAGCATCACCATCCGCGGCGGCGAGACCCGGTCGTTCGACATCGTTGAGACCCGGCATGGCCCGGTAATCGCCGGGGACCCGAAATCGGGCGCTGTCCTCACCCTGCGCTCGGTCCAATTCGCGGAGACGGATCACTCGTTCGACTGCCTGCCCCGCATGGCGCGAGCCCACACGGTGCCGGCGCTGTACGAGGCGACGCGCGGCTGGGGCATGATCGACCACAATTTGGTGGCGGGCGACGTGG
>NZ_LMUY01000053.1 GCF_009765685.1 Acidisphaera sp. L21
TAGAGCGTGCTCGGCTTGACCGGAATCAAGAAATTGCTTGCGAATCGGGCAGGAGATTTGATTCGAAGGGCTCTGGTTGGAATTGACTGGAGGATCGTGATGCCTTGGCGGCCCGGAATGGCTTACTCCCAAGATCTTCGTGACCGTGTTTTTGCCCGGTCAGGGGCCGGCGAAACCGTCGGGGAGATCGCTGATGCCTTGTGCGTCAGCATCGCGTATGTCTCCAAGGTCTTGAGCCGCCGCAATCAGACAGGTGAGCTATCAGCTCGTCCTCAGCGTTGCCATGTACCTCCGAAGCTAGCCGGGCTTTATGAGGTGATCGGGGCCGAGGTGAAAGCACGGCCTGACGCCACTCTGGCTGAGTTGTGCCGCTGGCTTGAACAGACGCATCATGTCACGGCCAGCAGCGCTCTCATGCACGGCACGCTGCGCAAACTTGGCTTGACGCATAAAAAAAGACGCTCCATGCCGCCGAACAAG
>NZ_LMUY01000054.1:0-13141 GCF_009765685.1 Acidisphaera sp. L21
AGGCCGATCACGATGGATACCGGCAGCAACACGTAAAGCGTGCAGCGCGTCATATCGACCCAGAAATTGCCGATGGTCGAGGCCGAACGCCGGGCGAAACCACGGATCAGCGCGACGGCCAGCGCAATGCCCGTGGCGGCGGAAACGAAGTTATGCACCGTCAGCCCGCACATCTGCACCAGGTAGCTCATCGTGCTTTCGGGCACGTAGGACTGCCAGTTTGTATTGGTGACGAAGCTCGTCGACGTGTTGAACGCCAGGTCGGGACTCACGGCCGTTTGCCCCTGAGGGTTGAACGGCAGCACGCCCTGCAGACGCTGCAGCGCGTAGAGCAAGACGAACCCGGCGATGCTGAAGAACAGCATGGCGACGGCATAGGTCACCCAATGCTGCTCCTCGTCCTCGCGAACGCCGCATAGCTTGTAGAGCCCGACCTCGATCGGCCGCAGCACGGGGCGCAACAGCGTGCGTTCCCCGTTGAAAACGCGTGTCATGTAGCCGCCCAGCGGTTTGACCAGCAGGGCGAGCAGCACGCAGAAGAGTGCGATCTGCACCCATCCATTGAATGTCATGGTGGCCGCTCCTCAGAACCGCTCGGGGCGGATCAGCGCGTAAGCGAGATAGACGAGCAGCCCGAGAGTGACCGCCCCGCCGAGTATGTAATCGAAGACCATGATCAGCCCCTTACAGACGGTCGCACGCGATCGAGTAGACGACGGTGACGGCGAAAAACACGCAGCCTCCAACCAGGTAGACGATATCCAGCATGGCAAACTCCATTGCGCGGCAAGCTGGGATGACACTGGGTTGGAAGCGCATATAAATGCGATGGCCCTTGGAAGGGCGGGGTATATAAATCCCATATAAACCCGGCGATTCCAGCGGCCTAGAAATCAAGCACAGCGCCGGTTGCGACCGTATCCAATACGACGTAGCTCCGACCTAATTAGGTCATGTCTTACGGACAGACCGATGTTTATATGTGATTTATATGACCGACCTCGCGAAACGCCATGGGAATACTATCTCGCGAGCGTCCGAGGACCATGGAAAACCTACGGCCAGCGATGCCATGTTGGCAGCGTCGAACATTTCGGTATCAACCGGGATCGTCGCATTCAGGAAGGTGCAGGACTTTGTCCATGCTTCAATCTGTTTCCACCTCGCAGTGTCTCAATCCGCCAGTCTCCGCCAGCACTGCCGAGGCTATGTCAGGCGACCCACTCTTACGCTTCGCCGGACCGGTCGCCGGGTCGCACGCCTTGGTCATCGCCCCCAACGGGCTAGATCTCATGTGCAGCCTGCTGCGGCAGGGTTGCGTTGCGGTCACGGCATTGCGGCCGTCGGAGCGATCGGACCACGAGACGTATGATCTGGTGCTCGCCCCAAGGATCGCCTCGTCGGCACAGATCGGCCGGCTCATCTACCAGGCCAAGCGCGCGCTGGTGCCGACCGGCCGCTTCCTTGCCTTCGTGCCCACCGGGCCAGCCGAACCGGACCAGGATGTCGCGGGACTGCTGGTGCGTTCGGTGCGCATGGGCGGCTTCGTCGCCGTCCAGACCAGGACGGTGAAGGACGGCCTGATGCTGCGCGCCGACCTGCCGATGCATGGGCTGTCGAATGCCATGCCGGTTCTCCTGCGGAGGCAAGCATGAACGGCTGCCCGGCACAGGCTCGCGGCAGCCTGCTGTCCGGCGGCTCGTTCACGGCGCTGCCCACGCCGTTCCATGCCGGCAATATCGACCAGGACAGCCTTGCCCGCCTTTGCGAGCGGCAGATCGACCGCGGCACGGCCGCACTGGTCGTATGCGGCAGCACCGGCGAGGCGGCGTCCCTGCGGCCGGAGGAGCACCGGCTGGCGATCCGCGTCGTGGTCGAAGCCGCGGCGGGGCGCGTGCCGGTGATGGCCGGGTGCGGCGCGCTATCCACCGACACGGCAGCCGAACTCGCGATTGCGGCGGTCCACAGCGGAGCGACCGCCCTGCTCTGCGCGCCAGTGCCCTACGTCAAGCCGACTCAGGAGGGTATTATTGCTCATATGAGGACGATCCAAGGCGTCGCCCAACTGCCGGTGATGATCTACGACGTGCCCGGCCGGACCGGCGTTACCATCGCGAACGACACGCTGGGCCGCCTGTACGAGCACGGGACTATCTTCGGGCTCAAGGACGCCACGGCCGATTTGGCCCGCCCGCCGCGCCTGCGGGCATTGTGCGGGGGACGCTTCCTGCAGATGTCGGGCGACGATGGCACCGCCGCCGCCTACCGCGCCGCCGGCGGCCATGGATGCATCTCCGTCACCGCCAACGTCGCACCCGCGGTCTGCAGCCTACTGCATCGGTCGTGGGACGATGGCAACCTGGCCGCGTTCGCCGACGCCCGCGATCAACTCGCGGCACTCAGCGACCTGTTGTTCGTCGAAAGCAACCCAATCCCGCTGAAGGCCGCGCTGTCCATCATGGGCCTGATCGAGGCCGAATTGCGCCTCCCACTCACCGCACCCAGCCGCGACACGATCGAACGATTGGTCGAACCGCTATCGGCGATCCTGGCCACGGAGGAGGCGCTTGTCACCGAAGGGGCATTGGCGGCCCGCATGCGCTACAGACTGGCAAGCTGAGTGGCATCGCTGTCCACCCTGCTCCCGGACGCACAATCACGCTCCATCGTCCGGGAGTTTCTCATCCAAACCGCCATCGGGTCGGCGCTAATGCTGGCGCTGTTCGCCTTCGAGGCACAGACCTTGCCGGAGTTGGGCCAGGCAGCCGTCCGCGTGTTCAGTTTCTACAGCATCATCGACTGCGTGCGCGCCTCCCTGCGGCGGGAGCCGGTTTGGGCCGCCAGCTTAAATCGCTGGGACCAGGCAGCAGCGTATGCGTTTTGCGCCATGGTCCTGAACGTGCTGCTAGATTTGGCATCCTAGGCGGTCCGTCGCGGCGCCGCCGTCCGGCAAAAGCGCCGGTTTCTCGCGTTTGACGCTTGACTGGCTGCCCAGCGGACGCAAATTCCACCTCAGGTTCCTCGCAGGGACCAGGAGGAAGGAAAACGAATATGGACGCAAAGGTGGACGATACCGGCCTCGGCCAGTGCCCCGTGGCGCATGGCGCGGGCGCATCGAAGGGCCCGAGCCGTCGTGGCAACCGGGATTGGTGGCCCCAGAGCCTCCGGCTCGATGGCCTGAACCAGCACTCCCCCCGCTCCAACCCCATGGGAACGGCGTTCAACTATGCCGAGGAGTTCAAGACCCTCGACCTGAACGCGGTCATCGCCGACCTCCACGCCCTGATGACGGACTCGCAGGATTGGTGGCCGGCCGATTTCGGGCATTACGGTGGCCTGTTCATCCGCCTGGCCTGGCACAGCGCCGGCACCTACCGGACTTCCGATGGTCGCGGCGGCGCAGGCGGCGGCCAGCAGCGCTTCGCCCCGCTGAATAGCTGGCCCGACAACGCCAATCTGGACAAGGCGCGCCGGCTGCTCTGGCCGATCAAACAGAAATATGGCCGCAAGATCTCCTGGGCCGACCTCTACGTCCTCGTCGGCAACGTCGCCCTGGAATCCATGGGCTTCCAGACGTTCGGCTTCGCCGGCGGCCGCCCCGATACCTGGGAGCCGGAGGAACTGTATTGGGGGCCCGAGGGCTCCTGGCTGGGCGATGAGCGCTACAGCGGCGAACGCCAGCTTCACCCGGCGCTTGGCGCGGTCCAGATGGGGCTGATCTACGTCAACCCCGAAGGCCCGAATGGCAACCCCGACCCGCTCGGCTCCGCCCGCGACATCCGGTCCACCTTCGCCCGCATGGCGATGAATGACGAGGAGACCGTGGCGCTGATCGCCGGCGGCCACACCTTCGGCAAGACCCACGGCGCGGGCGACCCCTCCTTCGTCGGACCCGAGCCGGAGGGTGGGGCGATCGAGGACATGGGCATGGGCTGGCGCAGCAAGCACGGCACCGGCTTCGGTGCGGACGCCATCACCGGCGGCCCGGAAGTCATCTGGAGCCAGACGCCCACGAAGTGGAGCAACCGCTATTTCGAAAACCTGTACAAATTCGAGTGGGAGCTGACCCGTAGCCCGGCGGGGGCGCAACAATGGGTGGCCAAGGACGCGCCGGAGGACATTCCCGACCCGTTCGACCCCAGCAAGAAGCGTCGCCCGACGATGCTCACCTCGGATCTGGCGCTGCGGATGGACCCGGAATACGACAAGGTTTCGCGGCGGTTCTTCGAACGTCCGGACCAATTCGCCGACGCCTTCGCCCGGGCCTGGTTCAAGCTGACGCATCGCGACATGGGTCCGACCGGCCGTTACCTCGGGCCGCTGGTGCCGAAGGAGACGCTGATCTGGCAGGACCCGATCCCGGCCGTGGATCATCCGCTGATCGACGCGGCCGATATCGCGTCGCTGACGGCCAAGGTGCTCGGCTCCGGCCTCACCGTGGCGCAACTGGTCTCCACCGCCTGGGCCTCCGCCGCGACGTATCGCGGGTCGGACAAGCGCGGCGGTGCCAACGGGGCGCGCATCCGCCTGGCCCCGCAGAAGGATTGGGCGGTGAACAACCCGCCGGAACTGGCGACGGTGCTGGGCAAGCTCGAAGCCATCCAGACGGCGTTCAACGCCTCGGCGCCCGGCGGCAAGAAAGTGTCGCTGGCCGATTTGATCGTGCTCGCCGGCACCGCCGCCGTGGAGAAGGCAGCCAAGGATGCCGGCACCGAGGTGAAGGTCGGCTTCACGCCGGGTCGCATGGATGCCTCGCCGGAGCAGACCGACGCAGAGTCCTTCGACGCGCTGGAGCCGATGTCCGACGGTTTCCGCAACTACCGCGAGGGCCTGCAATTCATGGCGCCAGAGGAGGCGTTGGTGGACCGGGCCCAGCTAATGCGGTTGAGCGGGCCGGAAATGGCGGTGCTGGTGGGCGGGTTACGGGTGCTAGGCGCCAATGCCAAGGGTTCCACCAACGGCGTCTTCACCAAACAGCTCGGGACGTTGACCAACGACTTCTTCGTCAACCTGCTCGACATGAATACCGAGTGGCATGCTGCCGAGGGGGACAATCTGTTCCAGGGCCACGACCGCAAGACCAAGCAGCCGACTTGGACGGCCACCCGCGTCGATCTGATTTTCGGCTCACACTCGGAATTGCGGGCCCTGGCGGAGGTCTACGCCACCGCCGACGCGAAGGAGAAGTTCGTAAAGGACTTCGCCAAAGCGTGGACCAAGGTCATGGAGGCCGATCGTCTGGACCTGCACGAACTGACGTAAGCAACTCGGGGCGGCGGTCTGAAACCGCCGCCCCGAGCCCACGCTGGGCTGCGGTCACCACGTGATAAGATTGCTTCCCGCGAACCGCGCACACGCCGAGGCTGGCTTTGGTTAGACGACGCTGGTCATGCCGCCATCCACGTATAGGATCTGGCCGTTGACGAAGGTGGACGCGTCGGACGCCAGGAAGATAGCCGCCCCCGCCAGTTCCTCGACCTTGCCCCAGCGCCCAGCGGGCGTGCGCTTGCACAACCAATCCGAAAATTCGGCATTGTCCACCAGGGCCTTGGTCAACTCCGTCGCAAAATAGCCCGGGCCCAGGCCGTTGATCTGCAACCCGTGCTTCGCCCAATCCGCACACATGCCCTTGGTCAGCATCTTCACCGCGCCCTTGCTGGCGGCGTAGGGCGCGATGGACGGGCGCCCCAGTTCACTCTGCACCGAACAGACGTTGATGATCTTGCCGCGCCCCCGTGGGATCATGCACCGCGCCACCGCCTGGCCGACGTAGAATACGCTGTCGAGGTTGCTGCGCATCACCTCCTGCCACGTCTCGGCCGCGAAATCCTCCAGCGGCGCCCGGCGCTGAATGCCGGCATTGTTCACCAAAATGTCGATTGGCCCATGATCGCGCTCGATCCGCGTCACGGCGTGAAGCACGGCGTGCTGGTCGGTTACGTCGAAGGCGGCGGTTTCGGCCTGAATGCCTTCCCGTGCCAGCGTCGCCGCAGCGTGCGCCAGCTTGCCGGCATCGCGTCCATTCAGCACCACGATGGCCCCGGCCCGGCCCAACGCCCGCGCCAGTGCGAAGCCGATTCCTTGGCCCGACCCAGTCAGCAGCGCACGCCGACCGGCCAGACTGAACAATTGCATGACGCGTTCCTCTCGCTGGGCGGCGCGGCTACAGGGTGAACGGCTTCGCTGCCGCCTCATAATCGGCATAGCCGAGCGTGGTGCGGAAATCCGCCTGGCTCAGCGCGCCCTCCGCCTCCGATTTACCCGCCGCCAGCGCAGCCAACGCCGACTTTATCGCGGCCGCCACCGGCGACAGCATGCCGGTCGGGAAGGTGCCGATCTTGAGCCCCAGTTCCGCGGCCCGCGCCTGGGTCGGTGTTTCCCGCTTGCCGCCGGGCGATAACACGGCGAAGGACGGGCGGCCTTGCGCCGCCGCCACGGCCCGGCGCACTTCGGCTTCGTCCGCCGGCGAATCGAGGAACAGGATGTCGGCACCTTCGGCCACATACATCTCGATCCGGGCCACCGCCTCCTCGATGCCCAAGGTCGGGCGGCAATCGGTGCGGGCCATGACCAGGATGCCGGAATCCTTGGCCGCCTGCACGGCAGCGCGGATCTTCATCTGGGCCTCTTCCCGCGTCAGGCAGGGCTTGCCATCCGCCGTCAGCGCCCGGGGTGTCACCTTGTCCTCGATCAGAACCGCAGCCGCCCCGGCGCGACCGTAGCCGCGCACGGTGCGCTGCACGTTCATCGCGTTGCCGTAGCCATGGTCGCCATCCGCCAGCACCAATGCGTCCGGCGCCGCGCCGCGGACCATTTCCAGCGAATTCAGCATTTCCGCCGCCGAAATCAGGTCCAGATCCGGCCCGCCGAGCCGGGCAGCCGCGACGCAGGATCCGGACAGGAACGCCGTCTTGAAGCCAGCCTGGGCGGCGAGCTTGGCGCTCAGCCCATCCCACACTGCGGGCATCGCAATGAAACCAGGCTCGGCCAGCAGGGCGCGAAGGCGATCGGGTGGCGACATGGCATGTTCCTTTGTTCGAATGAAATGCTTGGACCAGACAACGGCGTAGACCCGTCCTAGCGCCGCCAGCAACCCCCGCAAGCGCGCCCCATCGCTACCAGCCCGCCGCCGATGGCCGACGCTAAGCACGACCACGTGAGGTCCCCGAATAGGGCTGGCCCCCGGTTTCGGTATTCCGGGAGCCATGGCATACCGCTCTAGCCCGATTTTTCGCGCAAGCAGGAACCTCGAATCATGGCTGACGCTACGCCTCCCGCGGTCATCAAGACCGTTCCCAAGCCCCGCGACCAGCACCTTCGGGATATGGCGGACTGCATCCGCTTCCTGTCGATGGACGCCGTGCAGCAGGCCAAGAGCGGGCATCCCGGCGCCCCCATGGGCATGGCCGATATCGCGACCGTGCTGTTCAAGGATTTCATGCAGTTCGACGCCGCCGACCCGCATTGGTTCGACCGCGACCGGTTCCTGCTGTCGAACGGCCATGGCTCGATGCTGCTGTACAGCCTGCTCTACCTGACGGGCGTCAAAGATATGACGCTGGATGAACTGAAGCGCTTCCGCCAGATCGACAGCAAGACGGCCGGCCACCCCGAATACAAGCACGCCGACGGCATCGAGACGACGACCGGCCCACTCGGCCAGGGCATCGCCAACTCCGTCGGCTTCGCCCTCGCCGAACGCATCCTGAACGCCAAGTTCGGCGACGACCTGTGCAAGCACTGGACCTATGTCTTCATGGGCGATGGCTGCCTGATGGAGGGTATCAGCCAGGAAGCGATCTCTATGGCGGGGCACTACAAGCTCGGCCACCTCATCGCCTTCTGGGACAACAACTCGATCTCGATCGACGGTGCGACCAGCCTGTCCGTGTCCGACAACGAGGTCGAGCGGTTTCGCGCCTCCGGCTGGCACGTTCAGGAGATCGACGGCCACGACACCGACGCGATCCGCGACGCCATCACCGCCGCCCGCGCCGTGACCGACCGGCCATCCATGATCGCCTGCAAGACTGTCATCGGCTTCGGCTTCCCCACCAAGGCCGGCACCCAGAAGGCCCATAGCGACGCCCCCGGCGAAGACGAGATCGCCGGCGCCCGCAAGATCCTCGGCTGGGACTCACCGCCCTTCGTCATCCCGGAGCACTTGCTGGCCGAGTGGCGCGCCATCGGCGCCAAAGGCCGCGAGGCCCGCACGGCCTGGGCCGACCGCGTCAAGGCCGCACCATCCGAGCTACGGTCCGAGTTCGAGCGTCGCAATGACGGTGAGCTGCCGCCTAATTGGAAGCAGGCAATCGCCGCCGCCCGTGCCGAGTTCATCGCCAGCGGCAAGGAACTGGCGACCCGGCAGGCCAGCGGCGCCGTGCTCGATCACCTCGCCGCCGTCCTGCCGGAGCTGCTCGGCGGCTCCGCCGACCTGACGCCCTCGAACAACACCAAGGCCAAGGGCATGGTCGAGATCAAGCCCGGCGACTACAGCGGCAGCTACATGCATTACGGCGTGCGCGAGCACGGCATGGCAGCGGCCATGAACGGCATCGCGTTGCATGGCGGGCTGATCCCCTACGGCGGCACCTTCATGTGCTTCTCGGATTACTGCCGTCCATCCATCCGGCTCGCAGCGCTGATGCAGATCCGCACGATCTTCGTTATGACGCATGATTCGATCGGCCTCGGCGAGGACGGCCCAACCCATCAACCGGTCGAACAACTCGCCGCCCTCCGGGCCATCCCGCACCTCGCCGTCTATCGCCCCGGCGATCCGGTGGAGACCGCCGAGTGTTGGGAGTTAATCCTGGATACGCCGCGCCAGGCCGCCCTCATCGCCCTGTCCCGCCAGCCCATGCCGCTGCTTCGCCGCGAACCCGGCAGCGAGAATAAATCCGCCAAGGGCGGCTACGTTCTGCTGGAAGCCGAGGGCGGTGAGCGCAAGCTCACCATCCTCAGCACCGGGTCCGAACTGCACCTCGCGGTCGAGGCGCGGGAGATGCTGCAGAAGGAGGGTATTCCGACCGCGGTCGTCTCCATGCCATGCCGCATGCTGTTCGAGGATCAGGACCCCGCCTACAAGAAGACCGTGCTCGGCAAGACCCGCGCGCGCGTCGCCGTGGAAGCCGCGGTCGAGTTGGGCTGGGAACGCTATATTGGCCTCGAGGGCCGTTTCGTCGGCATGCACGGCTTCGGCGCGTCCGGTAAAATCGCCGACGTCTACAAGAAGTTCGACATCAACGCGGAAGCTGTTGTCCGCGCCGCCCACGAGACATTGGCCGAGGTCGCCGCGCTCTAGCGCCGATACATGGCAAGACGCTGAAACGCCATCTGCGGCCTGCATTGGGAACATTGCACCCGCGACTGGCGTTCTAGCGCCATGCAAACAGAGCCTCCGCCGAACCACCTTCGCGTCGTCATCATCGGCGCCGGGTTCGGAGGCCTGTATGCGGCGAAACGCCTGGCAAACGCCGCCGGAATCGATGTCACGCTCATCGACCGATCCAATCACCATCTGTTCCAGCCCCTGCTGTATCAGGTTGCGACCGCTGCCCTGTCGCCAGCCGACATCGCAACACCCATCCGCTCCGTCTTCTCGAAATACCCCAACATCCGCGTGGTCATGGGGGAGGCAACCGCCGTCGACCCGGCCGCCCGAACCGTCACCGTGCGGGACACCGGGGACTTTCCCTACGACATGCTGGTGCTGGCAACCGGTGCTGCGACGTCGTGGTTCGGACATGCGGATTGGGCGGGTGCCAGCCTCGGTCTCAAAAGCCTGGGCGACGCCGAGGCAATCCGCAGCCGTCTGCTGGGCGCGTTCGAATGGGCGGAAAGCCGAACCGATCCCGACGAAATCGCCCGCCTACTCACCTTCGTCGTCGTCGGCGCCGGGCCCACGGGCGTCGAACTTGCGGGCTCGATCGCCGAATTGGCACGCTCCACGCTCGCCCGCGACTATCGCCACATCTCCCCCGCCAAGGCCCGTGTCGTACTCTGCGATGCCGGCGACCGGGTGCTATCGTCATTTCCCAACCGCCTATCCGCCTACGCCGCGGCCCGCCTGAAGCGGCTTGGCGTCGAGCTAAAATTGAATGCGGCTGTGGAGCTGGTGGATGCGGACGGCATCGTCGCCGCCGGCCAGCGCATCCGTTCGGCCACCATACTCTGGGCTGCTGGCGTCGCCGCCAACCCGGCGGCTGGGTGGCTGGGGATCACGCCAGCCAAGCACGGCACGCTCGCCGTCGAGGAAAATCTGTCCGTGGCGGGCCACCCCGACATCTTCGCCATCGGCGACGTCATGACGCGGCCTGGGCCCGACGGTAAGCCGCTGCCGGGTCTGGCGACGGTGGCCAAGCAGCAGGGTCGCTATGTCGGCGACCTCATTGCCAAACGCGCCGCAACGCAACCGGCGCCGGGCCCGTTCCGCTATCGCGACCTCGGCTCACTCGCCATCGTCGGGCGCTCTGCCGCGGTAGCCGATTTCGGTTGGCTCCGGTTGACCGGCGTCTTGGCGTGGCTCACCTGGGGCGGCGTGCATCTGCTGCTGCTGATGGGTATGCGCAACCGTGCCGTCGTCTACGTCACCTGGATCTGGTCCTGGCTCACCTGGGGCCGCGGCGCCCGGCTCATCACCGACACCAATGGGGACTTAAGCGTCAACCGGCCAGAAACGCCGCCGCCGTACGAAGGCTCAACGCCATAATCGTGAGCGCTGGATTAGCCGCCAGCGAACTCGGAAACACCGAGTTATCGCAGATCCACAAATTCGGCACGTCGTGGCTTCGCCCAACCCCGTTCACGACTGAATTCGCCGGGTCGGTGCCCATGCGGCACGTCCCGATCGTATGAGCCGACCGCCGCAGCGACCATATGTCACGCGCACCCGCCGCCTCCCAGATGGACGTCATCTGCTGCGTCGCATGCGCCTCGATGGCCAATTCGTTTGGTCCGTAGGTGAAGTGGATGCGTGCTTTGGGAATTCCGAACTCGTCGATTTCGTCCGCTAGTTCCAGGTAATTGCCGGGCTGCGGCAGGCACTCGCCATTGATCCCGATTCCTGCCCCGTGGTTGTAGCCCCGGATGGCGTCGACCAGCCCCTGCCCCCACCGCCCACGACCCCGTGCCACGCCAGTCGCCCATGTGACGGGAACGACGCCGAGACTCTGGACGAGATATCCGGCTGCAAAATCCACCCCCGCAGCCCGCACGAAATCCTCGGTGATAAGGGACGAAGGATAGCCCTTATGACAGCGCATCTCTGCGTCGAATGTGCCCCAGACCTGGGTTGCGACATGCGCCATGTAGTTGCGCCCGACTTGCCCGCTGCCATTCGCCAAATTCCAATGCAGCAACAACCGTGGCGTTTCTATCGCACCGGCACATAGGAACACGGCCCGACAAGCCTGTCGCTCGTCGCGGCCATCGCGACGGTACACCACGGCCGTGATGTTGCCCGCGCTATCCCGTTCGATGTCATGGACGAAGCAATCCGGCCGGATTTCCGCACCAGCGAGCACGGCTTGCGGCAGGTAGGTGACATCCATGGTCGACTTGGCGCCCACCCGACAGCCCTGGTGGCAATAGCCGCAATTCACACAAGCCTGCCGTATGTCTCCGCCGGGCTGCGTCATCGGCCGGGATGACACGGCGGCCGGCGCGTCGGTGTATCGAATACCAAGCGCCGCGCAACCATGCGCCATCGCCTGTGCCGGCGCATTGCGGGCAACCGGCGGCATGCCGTAGCCCCGGGACGGAGCCCACGGATACGATTGCGGGCCGGACACGCCGATGAACGGCTCGACCTCATCGTAATAGCGGCCTAGCTCCGCCGCCTCGACAGGCCAGTCTTCGCCGACGCCCAACTCACTCCGCAACCGCAGATCCCGTGGGTCGGCACGCGGCACGAAGGCGCCCCAATGCAAGGTGGACCCACCAACGCCGATGCCGCTCGTATTGGGCCCGAACGCCTCGGGGGTGTCACCCGCGCTCAGGCGCTCGCCCATCCAGTAGATACCGGTCCCAATCTCGTCGGCCGGGAAATCCTCCGGATCCCAGTTCCGCCCCGCCTCCAACGCCACGACGCTGAGGCCAGCGCTGGCCAAACGGGCCAATAGCGGAGCGCCGCCCGCACCGGTGCCGATCACCACGGCATCGACGATATCGCGGGGATTGTGCCGCCGCATGTGATCCAGTTTCAACGGCCAGCCCTCGCTGCAATCGCGTCCGTCAGATCAGGCACAGGCTCCCAGGCTTCGCGCTCACCCGGACCGATGTCGTGGAACCCGGCTTTGAACTCGCTATCGCCGCCATACCCGATGCCGCTATAGCCCATCTCCGCCAGCGTGGCCGGGTGCGACACGTAAAGGCGCACCGCGTCACCGCGGACGTCCTCGAACCATTGTTTCATCTGCGCCGGGTTCAACAGCCCAGCACCTTGCACTGCCAAGGCGCCGTCCGCGGTATGGCGCAACAGCGTGTCCTGCTGGCCGGGTGTCAGATCCGCGAAACCCTGCCCGGCGGCAGCATCCAGCGTCCGCAGCCCTGCACGATAGGCTTCGGCATCTGGCGGCAGGCCCGCAAACCGCCATCCGTCACCCGCCCCATCGGCCAACTCGGTATCCAGCCGTGCCGCCAGGTCGATCCCCGGCGCCACCTGCGGCAGCACACGATCCAGCAGTGCACGCAGGCTCGGCAACTGCCCCTCGGACACTGCCCGAGCCTGATAGGCCGGATCATCCGGCACCAGCCGACAGAGCAACAGCGCCCGCGTGTTACGGCTGACCCGGTCCGACGCAATCAGGACGCGATACGCAGACCGGGTTGCGCGAACATGCCCGGCGATGAGCCCAGCCACCGCATCGGGGCATTCCAACGGCAGCAAATGTCCGGCGCCCGGCAACGTCACCAGCCGCGCATCCTCCAAATGACTCTGCCAGGTGACGCGCTGCGCGTCCGGGCCAAGATCGGGATCATCCTCCCCAGCCACGATCAGCGTCGGCACTCGCAGCATCCCAACCGCGCCCGACCAATCCTCGACACTGCCAGCCCGCAACCAGGCCCGCCAAGCATCAGGGTTGGCACGCACGACGTCGGCCACGGCCGAGGCATAGAGACCGTCCGGCAGCGTGTTCGT
>NZ_LMUY01000054.1:13246-15683 GCF_009765685.1 Acidisphaera sp. L21
CCAGCGATCAAGACCAGGCCCATCAGCCCGGCAAGCCCCAATTCCCCGTCTTGGGCACGCCGTGCCAGCACCAGGGCAATCTTCGCGCCCATGCTGTGCCCGGCGATCCACCATTGCGCCGGCCTGAGCGCCCGTATCTTTGCGGCCACGTCATCCGCCATGGCGGCGACCGTGTAGCCCGGCGTTGCCGCGGCATCGCCGAAGCCTGGTAGATCAAGGCAGATGCAGTCGGCGCTGGAGCCCAGCCCCCGTGCGACGTCATCCCAAGTCCTGGCACTACCGCCCAGGAAGTGCAGGCATATCAATACAGGACGGCTGTCGGACTGCGCGCCGGGCGAGAGCATTGGTGTTCCTTTCGCCGGGCGCATGAGCCATCGCTTGCAAACCCGGTGTCACGCAACGCACCGAACCGACCGCAGTTGTCGCCGAGATGCTGCCCGCCGGCTGGGATTATCGCTCGTAGCGCTGTGGCGGCAGATCAAGCAACGGAAAGGCGCTCAGCGCATGTGGCACAACCACCGGCTCGGCCGGGCGCAGAAACGAGGCGTCCAGCTCCGCCATGCTGGTCACGCCCAGCAGGCCGAGGCACTCCACGATCTCCTCCTGCAGCAGCTCCAGCACCCTCACCACGCCGGCGGCGCCCGCGGCAGCCAAGCCATAACAATATAGCCGCCCGATCCCGACGTAATCGGCACCCGCGATGATGGCCTTCACGACGTCGCTGCCTCGGCTGATGCCGCCATCCACGACGATACGAGCACGCCCGGCGACTGCCTGCACGATTTCGGGCAGGACATCCAACGACCCGACGCCATGGTCAAGCTGCCGGCCGCCGTGGTTGGACACGTAAACCATGTCGACCCCCGCCTGGCAGGCCAGATCGGCATCTTCCGCCGTCGCGATGCCTTTCAGGATCAGCGGAATGGCATGCTTGCTGCGGAAACGATGCACCTGATCCCAATTCAGCGCCGCCTGATATTCCATGCCGGGCGTATTGCCACGCCACGGCTTGGAAAACCGGTTGGCGATGTCCCGCTCCCTCCGGCTGTAGATCGCGCTATCGACCGTCAGGCAGAACGCGTCATAGCCGCTCTCGATCGCCCGCCTGGCATGGTCGTCCACCCACGACTCATCGCCACGCACGTAAAGCTGAAACACCTTCGGCCCGGTCGCAGCCGCCGCAACCGCTTCCAGGCCGGATTGCGTGACCGAACTCAGGAAGAACGGAAATCCCGCCTGCCCGGCGCCTTCTGCGACTGCTACGCCGCCAGACATCCGCAGCGATTCCAGGCCGCCGACAGGCGCCAGCAGAACCGGTGACGGTATTCGGTAGCCCAGGAAATCCGCCGACGGATCGATCCGCGACACATCGCGCAGAACGCGCGGCCGGAAACCCAGCCGGTCCAGAGCCAGCCGATTCCGCCGCTGGGTCGTCTCGGTTTCGGTCGCCCCGGTCACGTAATCCCAAAGATTGCGATCGAGAACGCCATGCGCCGCCCGGACAATCTCGTGCAGCGTTTGGAAATCGTTCTCCGACGTCTCAGGCATGCTGCGCTCCCGGATTTTGCCCGAGCTTACGCGATCAGCGCCCGTGCGAAAAGTCGGCCGCCGACTGCATCCCCCGGCCCTTCAGGATGGCAGCGACCGCCGGGCCATGCAGCGCGGCGACCAGGGCGTCGGCAGCGGGCGCGTCCGCCGGGTGGGCACCCAACGCGACTGTGTAGGTGGTGTAGGTCTGCAACGCCTCCGGAAGTGCGCCGGCCAGCACCACGCCGGGCACGGGCAATATCTCGCTAATCTGATGCACCCCAATGGCGGCGTGCCCATCGGCCACCAGATCGGCGACCGCGCCGCCCTGTTTCAGCACCAGCCGCCCCTTGACCGCATCGGCGATGCCCAATGTCGCGAACATGGCCAGCACGGCCGGGCCGCTGGATCCCCCGCTCGCTGGGTCGATCATCGCGATGCTTGGCGCTGCCAGCAGCGTCTGCCGCAACGCCTCCGGCGTGCTGACGTCCGGCACCGGCGCGCCCTGCCGCACCACGACCCCAATGCCGACCCGCGCGACGTCCAGCACCGATGCCGCCTGGATCTCCCCGGCAACCGCCCGAAGCGCCTCCCGCGGGGCGATAAGCACGTCGAAATGCGCGCCGCCCGCGATCTGCCGGGTCAACTCACCGGCCGTGCCGAAGCCGATGTGCAAATGGTCGCCCGTCTGGCGCTCGAAGCCCGGTTGCAGCGCCAGCAAGACCGGCCTGAATGCCCCTGCCGTCAGCACGCTGACATCCGCCGCATAAGCCGAATGGCTAACCGCAGCAATCGACAGGAGCCAGGCAGCAGCGAGCCAGCGAACCGACATGAATGTCCTATCCCAACGGGTGAATGTCGCCCCGAGAATAGTCGATCCGCGCGCTGGCGTCCTGTGCAGCGTGCGAAG
>NZ_LMUY01000054.1:15731-36987 GCF_009765685.1 Acidisphaera sp. L21
GCACATCCTGCCAGGCTTGCAGCTGAATCCGCTGCTCGGTCGCGCGTTTGGCCGCATCGTCCGGCGCGTCGATCCAGTCGGTCCGCAGCGCCTCCAGCCCCGGGCTGGTTGGCCAGCCGAACCAGGCGCCGGCGCCGTTGCCACGGATGGGGAAGGACTCCGCCGGGCTCATGTCCGCTGCGGCGTATCCGACGATGAACAGGCTCCAGCCGCCCTTGTCTACAGGCTGTTTGCTGGAACGCCGTTGCACCAGGGTCGCGTTGTCGACGGTCTGGAAATCGACGTTGAAGCCGATGCGCTGCAGCAGATCCCCGATGACCAGGCTGGACGATGCAGTCACCGGGTTATCGGACGCCCCCATCAGCGCCACCGGTTGCCCGGCGTAACCCGACGCCTTCAACTCGGCCTTCACCTTGGCCAGGTCCGTGGGGCCGAACAGCCCGTCCATGCCAGCCCGGTTCGCCATCGGCGTGCCCTGCGGGAAGATGCCGACATCGCCGCGGATCAGGCTGGGGTCACTGGTATAGGCGGCCAGCACGTCGGCCTGGCAAACGGCGTGCAGCACCACCCGCCGCACTTCCGCCCGGTCGAATGGCGGTTGCAGGCAGTTGAAGCGCAGCAGCGGGATGATGCCAACCTGGTCCGCGACCTGGATGACGATGTCGTGGTTGCGCGCCAAAACCTGCATCAGATCCGGCGTCGGCGTCTCCACCCAATCGACCTCGCCCCGGTCCAGCGCATTCGCCGCCGTGGTCGCATCCGGGATGATCCGCCACTCCACCCGGTCGAGCTTCGGCACCTTCGGCCCAGACGAAAAGCCGATCTCCCCCGACGATCGTGGCACGTAGCCGGCGAACCGCTCGTACACCACCAGCGAGCCCGGCACGCGCTCGCCCGGCACAAAGCGGAATGGGCCGCTGCCGACCACTTCCTTCAGCGGGATGAACGGATCGGCGTTGGCCAAACGCTCCGGCATGATCGCCGCCATATTGGGGCCGGTCTTGCCCAACGCCTCCGCCAGGGCGGCGAACGGGCGCTTCATCCGGAACAGGATGGTGCGATCGTCAGGCGCCGACACATCGTCCACGGCGTCCCATAGCGTCAGCCCATACGAGTCACGCCGGGCCCAGCGGCGCAGGCTGGCCACCGCGTCACGCGCCAGCACGGGCGTGTCGTCGTGGAAGCGCAACCCCGCCCGCAGTTTCAGCGTCCAGCGGCGGCCGCCGTCTTCGGCCAGATACCCATCCAGCATCTGCGGCTGCGCGTGATACTGGTTGTCGAGCCCGAACAACGTGTCGAACACCAGATAGGCGTGTAACCGTGTGGTCAAGGACGTGGTGACGATCGGATCGGTGATCGCCAGATCGGCGTTGGGAACGAAGCGGACGATCTTCTGCTTCTGCGCGGCGCTGATATGCGGCGCGGCCAGGATCGCGCCCGCCGCCCCTAGGAAGACGCGCCGCTTCATGCTCGATGCTCCGCAAAGGCCCGTGTGGTGAAATCGTGCAGTTCGCCGTTGAAGCGATCCGCGGCCTCGTAGAACGGTGAGTGACCCACCCCGTCATAGACCGACAATTGCGCGCCGGGGATAAGCGAGACGACCTCCCGCGCATGATCCATCGGCGTCAGCGCATCACGATCGCCGATCGTGACCAGTGTCGGCAGCCGCAGCCCACGCAAGAACGCCCCGGGCTGGAACGGGCGCCCATGCAGCACGCGCCGCACCGCAGGCGGCACCAGCATGTTGAACGCCAGGATTTCCTGCAGCGTGTCGTCATCCGGCATCGTGGCAAAGCACAGGCGCAAAAATTGCCGCACCGCAGGAATGCTGACCGACAGATCGTCCGAGCCCATCAGGGGGCGCAGCGGCAGGCTGGCTGCCGCCTGCGGGTCCGTCACCGCCAGAACCTTCGAGCCGACGAGGTTGAGCCCGGCGAAACGGCCTTCACCATAGGCCTGCAACGCATCCATGGCGGCGCGTCCGCCGAACGACCAGCCCACCAGCACGGCGCGCTCGGCACCCGCGGCATCCAGCACCGCGACCACGTCGTCCGCCCAAACCCGATTGGCGCTATAACGCTCCGCGGCGAGCGGCTTGTCGGACTCGCCATGGCCGCGCAGATCGTAGGTGATGAGGTGAAAATCCTGCGCCAAACGGCTTCGCATTTGCGGCAGCCAGCTCAGATGGCATTGGCCAAACCCGTGGATGAACAGGATGGCTGGCCCGGCAGGATTGCCCCAGGATTGGGCGGAGAGTTGCAGCCCATCCGGCGTTGTCACCGTGAAGCGCCGGGCCTCGCCAGCGCGGGCCACGGCCTTGCCGTTGGTCGTCGCGGTCATCGGTGCAGGGCCTGGCCCAATACCGGTGCGGCAGCCTCGGCCATGCGCTTGCCGTCATGGGCCACGCCGGGCACATCGATGATCGACCAGGCGCACGCCATGCCCAGCCGCTCCGCCGCATGGCGGCCCTCCACCATGTACCGGTGCGCCCGTTCGTAGCGATGTGCACCCTGCCGCAGCGATCCGGGATCACGGGGCACGAATTGCTCGTCGGGATTGCTGTCGGCCGTTCCCGCCATGATCACCAGGGGAAACGACAATAACGGTTCCAGCGCCGCATCGGTGCCGCTCAGACCATACGGAAACGCGATCTCCCGGTCCGGCATGGTGTAGGTGCCGGCATTGGCGCTGACCGCGATCGCTACGTCTTGCGCATAGCCGAAGGTGACTTGCCGATGCACGAACTGCGCTCCGGCGGAATGGCCGAACAGGCCGTATCGCGGCGCAGTCGTAACACCCTGCTGCTGCAACGCGGCGAATAGGCGGGGCATGATTGCGTAGGTGCAGGCCTCCGCCGGATTGGGCCGCCCATCGGCATCCTGCAGATTGCCCGCGTTATACAGCGCCTGGCCTGGAAACGACTCGTCCGAGAAAGTCGGCGCGATCACCAGCAGGCCCAGCGCATCCACCAACGGCAGGAAGTAATCCCGATAATCCGCGCCATTTCGGCTGCGCCCATGGTGCGAGAACACGATCGGCATCGCCGGGGTCCAACCCTCCGGCCGCGCTGCGTGCAGCAGGAGCGGCCGGTCCGGGAAAGCGGGGTCGACATAGGGGATCGTGGACCGCCCGGCGCGGGCAATGAGAGCCAGCAAGTCTGTCATTGCACCGCTTCCATACGTCCGTCTGGCGTCGTCTCGTCGTGCCTAGGCGGCACGAACACTTGGCGCCGCATTCGTTAGCACCAATGTTGCGCCATCGGTCAAATGAAGGCTATCCCCCAATTTCGCACTGAGTGTCAGGAAACGCTGCATGATCTCCTGTCCGGCGACGCCATCCACAGCCTCGAAGCGGATGTCGTTATCCGCACCGCGCCGTGCTGGCAGCAATTCGATCGTGCTGATCGCTTTGCCGGCAATCGTGCAGCGCAAGGCGATGCCATCCAAATGGCGATTCTTCATCACCACCCAATCGAACACGAAATTGCCCAGGCTGTAGAACACCGGCTTGCCGCGGTAGATCTCCGCACCCTGGACCACGTGCGGATGGTGACCGAACACCATGTCGGCGCCGGCATCGATCGCGGCGTGGGCAATTTCCTTCTGGTATTCGACCGGCTCATCCTTGGCCGACACGCCCCAGTGGCACGATAGGATGATCAGATCCACCTGCGGGCGCAGCTTGCGCACATCGTCCCGCATCGCCTCCAATTCCTTTTGGTCGCAAGAGGTGCGGGTAATCGGCTCGGCGCCGGGCATTTCCAGCGCACGGTGATTGGCTTGGTAGGCCGCGTTGGCCTTGATCGTGGCGCAACCCGGCGACATCGGGCCGGCCGCATGGTCGCTGGGCCAGAACACCGAGGTATAGCTGAGGAAGCCGATGCGCAGCCCGTTCCGCTCCAGGATGACCGGACGGCGCGCCTCTGCCAACGTGTCACCGACGCCGCAATGCTTGATGCCGACCGTATCCAGCGCCTTCACGCTGGCCACCGCCGCCCGTGCGGGATGCGACACGTTGCTGGCACAACTGACCCCGAGGTAGCCCGCCTTCTTCAGCGCCGGCGCGATCCGGGCGCCGGAATGGCGCCAGCCGGCCTTGTGCGGAATGTCGGGCCGGGCTTCGTCGGTCGACGGCTCCGCCAACGGGCCTTCCAGATGGCCGAACACCAGGTCTGCCGCCGACAGCGTGTCCTGCACATGCGTGAACGCACTGTCCGGATCAGCCCGGTTCTGGATGTTGGTGTCGCCCAGGATGAGGAGGGTCTGGTTCATGATGCCTCGCTTGCTGCGTTACGCGGGAAGGGTTTCGGGGGTGGCAGTCGTCTCGCCATCGGGCGCCAGCGCCTCTAGGGAGCGTTGGTTGGTCTCGATACCGAACACCATGATGCCGACGGCCATGGCGAGGTACAGGCCGGAGATCGCATACAGCACCGCCGGCAACCCGTAATTGTCGAACAACGACACGACGATATACGGCGAGACGATGACGGAAAGCCGGCCGACCATCTGAGCGACGCCGGCGCCACGGAAGCGATATTCCGTCGGGAACAATTCCGGTGTGTAGGCGGCCAGGCCGAAGCCGATCATCAGGCTCATGCCGCCCTGCAACAGAAAGCCGAACACCAGCGCGCCATTTGCGGTCGGGAATTGCGAATACAGCAACCCGAACACGCCACACGCCAAAGTGGTCCATAGAATGCCGCGCCGCCGCCCGATCCGGTCCGACAGCAACATGCCGACGACCGGGCCGAGCGAACTGCCAAACGCCTGGAACGTGGCGTACGACAGCGACTTCGTGACGCTCATCCCTGATTTGATGAAGAACGTCGGCACCCAGTAGGAAAAGCTGTACGACCCCATGAGGCAGGTGATGCACACCGCCATCGCCAGCAGCGTGCGGCCAATCACCGGGCGGGTGAACAGGACCGAGATCGGCACCGTTTGTGTAACGCCCGTGCCCGCACCGGGCGGCACCGGCGGTAGCGGCTGCACGGACGCCACTTCCGCCTCGATCTCGGTCATGATGGCTTCGGCCTCTTCATACCGGCCGCGAGATTCGAGCCAACGTGGCGATTCCGGCATCTTACGGCGCAGAAACCAAACCCACAGCGCACCGATGCCGCCGACCAGGTACATCGGTCGCCAGCCAAAGGCGGGGATTACCAGTAGGGCGACGAGATTGACCCCGAAGGTGCTGGACATCGACACGACGCTGATCAGTCCCAAGGCCCAACCACGCTTCTGCGGCGGCACGAACTCACACACCATGCCGTAGCCGACGACATATTCCGCACCGATGCCGATCCCCATGAAGAAGCGGAGGATCGTCAGCACCGTCATCGATGGCGCCAGCATGGAGGCCAGGCACATGGTGCCGAAAATGGCCAGGTTGAACTGATAGGCGAACCGGCGCCCATACTTGTCGCCGATGATCCCCGTGCTCAGCGCACCCACCGCCAGCCCCGCGAACGTGACGGAGATGAAGTGCGCGTTGGTCTGCATATCCGACCAACCCTCCTGCACCAGCTTGCCGAGCACGCTCGACGCCATCTGGTTGTCGAACCCGTCAAAGAACATCCCCGCGCCGACAAGCGTCAGGATGCGCCAATGAAAGGCACTCATGGGGAGCCGATCGAGCCTTGCCGCGGCGTTCACCGGTCTGAACATTGTCTCTCCTGGGTCATGATCGTTCGGCGCCATGGCTCGAAGGCACGATAGACCCGGCTGGCATCGGCCGTAATGCCAATCTCCTCATCCATCCCATGAGTTTTCCTGATAGGATGGCGGCAACAATAATCCGATGGGAGACGCTGCGTGGACCGCCACCTGCCGCCATTAAACTCACTCCGGGCATTCGAAGTCGCCACCCGCACCCGAACCTTCACCGAGGCGGCGCGCGCGCTGCACGTCTCGCAGGGCGCCATCAGCCGTCACATCGGGCAGTTGGAAGCGTTCCTAGGCCAGGCGCTGTTCCGCCGTGATGGGCGGGAGCCGATGTTGACCGAGGCGGGGCAGGATTACGCCCGGGCGATCCACGGCGCGTTCGACACGATCGAGGCCGCGACCCGGCAGCGCCTGGAACACCGGACACGGCATCCGGTGCGCATCCGCCTGTTCCCGACCGTGGCGGTGAAGTGGCTGATGGGACGGCTGGCCCGGTTTCACCTGACCCGGCCCGACATCGACGTCCAGGTGACGACGACGTTCAAACTCGTCGACATGGCGACCGAGGATGTAGATTTCACCATCCAAATCCCCGCCGAAAACAAGCCCGGCCTGCGCTACGAAGCGCTGTTCCCGATCGAGCTGATCCCCGTCGCCGGCCCTGGGCAAACGCCCATCACCGACCCGGCGGCCATGCTGGACGGCAGCCTGCTGCATTCCTTGAAACGGCCGAACGACTGGCACGATTGGCTGGCCGCCGCCGGGGTGCCGTCGATGCATATGCGGGAAAGCCTCACCTTCGGCAATTCGTCCCTGGCCTACCAGGCGGCAATGGATGGGTTGGGGATCGCGATGGGGCACACCGTGATGGTCGAGGACGATCTGCAATCGGGCCGGCTGGTGGCGATGCACCCGCTTGTCGTGCGGACCGACGAATCGTATCACCTGGTCAGCCGAACCGTCGACGAACGGCCGGAGACCGTGGCGTTCCGAAAATGGATACTCGGCTGATCGGGACCTAAAGGGACGTCCTAACCATGACCCGCGGCAGCGATTTGGAAGGAAACTCACGCATGCACTTCGGCGGCTATCGACTGGATATTCTGGTGCAAGGCTATCCCGGCAAGACCCGCCGGCATGGCGGCCTGGGCTGGAGCACCGTGGCCCTCCTGCGTGGCCACGGCCGCGTCGCTATCGTCGACACCGGCGGCTTCAGCATGCGCCGCATCATCGTGGAGGCGTTGCAGCACCTGGACGTGCAGCCCGGTGACGTCACCGACCTGCTGCTGACCCATCTGCACTACGACCACATGATCAACTGGACGCTATTCCCCAACGCCCGCATCACCGTCGGGCAAACCGAACTGGGCTGGGCGCTCGGCCTGCCCATGGGCGACCCGATCGTGCCGGAATTCTACGTTCGCGAACTTGCCCTGCACCCCAAACTATCGACCGTCGGCGATGGTGCCGAGGTGCTGCCGGGCATCACCGCATATCTGGTGCCGGGCCACACGCCGGGTCATCTGATGTTCCTGGTGCCGGGCCGCGACGACGAAACCCATGGCGATCTGCTGCTGGTGCAGGACGCCGCCAAATACCGCGCCGAGTTGCTGCTCCGCGCCGCCGATATGACGTTCGACGCGGCCATCACCGCCGCCAGTATCGAGCGTATTTGGGGCTTCTGGCGCCGCCGCCCCGGCTCCCTCCTGGTGCCGGGCCACGACCAACCGATGGTGTTGCAAGATGGCGTTCCGACCCGGCTCGGCCGGGCGGATGCCGCCATCATCGCCATCATGGGCGAGACTTTGACCGACCGGACCGAGTTCGACCTGGCCGGGCCACCCGGCGGCTAGGCCGCTAGCGCCTCGATCACCTTGGCGGTGAACGCCTTGGTGCCCAGCTTGCCGCCCAAATCGCGCGTGCGATGCTCCGGCACGGCGATCACCCGGTCCAGCGCGGCCTCGATCAACGCGGCAGCACGTTCCAGCGTAGGGTCGCTGCGGCGTTCACCGAGCCATGCCAGCAGCATCGCGGCCGACCCGATGAGGGAGGCGGGGTTGGCCAGATCCTTGCCCGCGATATCCGGGGCAGACCCGTGCTGCGCCTGCGCCACGCCATGCTCCGCCCCGGCATTCAGCGACGCGGCCAGGCCGAGGCTGCCGGACAGTTCGGATGCCTCGTCCGACAGGATGTCGCCGAACATGTTGGTCGTGACGATCACGTCGAACACGCTGGCATCGCGGATCAGCAGGGCAGCCATCGCGTCGATTAGCTTCTCCTCGTACTCCACGGTCGGATACTGCGCTGAAACCTGGCGCACGCATTCCAGGAACAACCCGTCGGACACACGCAGCACGTTCGCCTTGTGCACGGCAGTAACCTTGCGGCGGCGCTGCAAAGCGAGCTTGAACGCGCTTTCGGCGATGCGCAGCGATCCCTGCCGCGTAACCTTGCGAAACGCCATGGCCAGGTCCGGCGTCGGCATCACCTCCCCCGTGCCGACGAACATGGTGCGGTCGGCGTAGAAGCCCTCGGTATTCTCGCGCACCACCACCAGGTCGAACGGAATGCCGCAACGTGGCGTGAAGCCGGGGCGAATGCGGGCGGGGCGGATGTTGGCATACAAATCCAGCCGCCGGCGCAACTGGCCGGACGGGTTCAGGCCGCCCTTGTCCGACGGCGGATAGTCGTTGTGCGAAACCGGGCCCAAGATCACGCCATCCGCATCGCGCGAAGCAGCGAACACCTCGTCGGTAAAGGTCGTGCCATGCGCCTTCAACGACACGAAGCCGATATCGGCATAGCTGAAATTCACCGTGCCACACCCGGCGCGCGCCATGGCCGCCGTCACGACCTCCACCGTCGCCGCGCTGATGTCCGGGCCAATGCCATCGCCAGGAAGAACGAGAAGATCCATAGGTATTTCCTTACTCAGGAGAAGCGATACAAACGCTGCGGCGTGGTCGCCAGGATGGTGCGGCGCGCCGCCGGGTCGGGGCACCAGGTCGCCAACAAATCCAGTACGCCAGAATCATCCACGGCGCGGAACGGCGAGATCTCGGCCGGCCCCTTGCCCGGCGCGTGGTCGGTATGCGGCCAGTCGCTGGCCCACACCATCCGCTCCGGCCCGGCCGCGATCAGGGCCCGCGCGATCGGCGTCACGTCGGCATACCCGGGCTGCTTCGAAATACGATACGGCGCCGACAGCTTCACATAGGCCTTGCCGCTACGCACCAGGTCCAGCAACACCGGGAAGCCCGGCTGGTCTGGCCCCAACGCCGCATCGGGCATGCCGAAATGGTCGAACACCACGGGCACCGCCAGGTTCGCCACGTCTGGCGCCACGCGCGCAATGACGGAAAGCGCGGCGTAGATCTGGATGTGCCAGCCCAGCGGCGCGATCTGCTTGGCGAAGGCGCCCAGCGGCCGCGTAATATCCCGCGGGTCGCGACCGCCCCCAGTTTCGATGTTCAGCCGCACGCCCCGGATGCCGGCCTTGTCCAGCCGCTTCAGCACGTCGTCGGTGACGTTGGGTTCCAGAACGGCAATCCCGCGCGCTGTATCGCCCAGTTGCCCCAGCGCATCCAGCAGCGAGCCGTTATCGGTGCCGTAGAAGGACGGCTGGACCAGCACCGTACGTGACAGGCCAAGCCGCTTGCGAAGCGCCAGCAACTCGCCCACCGTGCTTTGCCCCGGCGTATACGCGCGGTCCGCCACCATCGGGTAGCGGTCCTGCGGGCCAATGATATGAACGTGGCAGTCGCAGGCGCCCGGTGGCATGTCGGGCAACGGCGCGGCGTGCAACCGGGTCGTGGCCACGGCCACGCCGGCGGCGACAAGCGTGCGGCGGGTCAGCATCTACGTCTACTCCTGTGCCACAAGCAGTTTGAGCGAGGCGGACAGAAGCGTCGCGGCCACCATGATGGCGCCCATGCCCAGCAGCCCGCTCTCGAACGAGCCGGTGAGGTCCCGCAACTCCCCCATCATCGCCGGCCCGACGAAGCCGCCGAACGTGCCGATCATGTTGATGAACGCCAACCCACCAGCCGCAGCAACCCCCGTGAGGAAGCGCGTCGGAATGGTCCAGAACACCGCCCGCGCCGCCGTCACCCCGATCAGCGCCAGCGTGAGCCCGATCAGCGCCGGCAGCAACTCGCCCGACATCACGGAAGCGCCGAGCCCGACGGCGCCAAGCAGGCAGGTGATGGTGAGGTGGAAGATCTTCTTGCCCGTGCGATCGACATGGTACGCCCAGGCCATCATGCCCAGCGAGGCGAACAAATATGGCACGGCAGTGACGAACCCGATCGTCAGGTTGGAAAGCTGGTGCTCCTTCACGATCAGCGGCAGCCAGATGCCGATGCCGTAGGAACCGAGGGTGAAGCCGAATTGGACCGCCGCCAGAATCAGCACGCGCGGGTCGGCAATCGCTGCCAGCAGGGAGGATTTTGGCCGCTCCCGCACTTCGCTGCGCAGCATCTCGTCCATCGCATCCCGCTCCGGCTGGGTCAGCCACGAGGCTGCCTGCGGCCGATCGGCGAGCATGAACAGGATCACGATACCCAACACGACGCAGGGCAGGCTCACCACCAGGAACAACCACTTCCAGCCCTGCAAGCCGAATATGCCGTCCATTTGCAGCAGCAGGCCACAAACCGGGCTGCCGATGAGCGAGGAGGCAGGGATGCCCAGCAGAAACCAGGCGAGCATGCGGGTGCGATATTGCGCGGGGAACCACGCCGCCAGGAAGTAGGTGACGCCCGGAAAGAACCCGGCTTCCGCTACGCCCAGCAGCATTCGCACGCCGTAAAAACTGTTTGGCCCCACCACGAACGCGGTCAACGCGGAAACCAGGCCCCAGCTGATCATGATCCGCGCCAGCCAGCGCCGTGCACCGAAGCGATACATGGCCAGATTGCTGGGGATTTCGAACACGCAGTAGCCGATGAAAAACACACCGGCGCCGATGCCGAACTGAGCATTCGACAGGCCGATGTCGCGGTTCATGGTCAGCGCCGCGAAGCCGATGCAGGTGCGGTCCAGGTAGTTGAAGATGTAGGCGATCGTCAGCAGCGGAACGAGTCGCCAGGCCGTCTTGCGCAGTGCGCTCTGTTGCACGCTGTCCATGGAGTGGTGTTTCCTCGGTGGATCGCTCGCTTGTAGGTTCGCGGGCGTTATGGGGTGGCGAAGCCGTAGAGCCGCGCCGGGTTGTGGCGCAGAATGCCGTCCGCCAGGGACGCCGGCAGCGCGGATCGCGCATCGTCCAACACGGTCGCATAGTCGAGCGAGCGGTATGGCAGTGGCACGCCGGCGCCGGTTTGGCGGCCATGCGGCGCAGTATGCGGCCAGTCGCTGCCCCAGACGCAGCGCGCGGAGCCAGCGTCCAGGATCGCCGCCACCCAATCCGGATCGGGCTTCGTGGCCAGCGGGTCATCGCTGCAGCGATACGGGGCAGACAGCTTCATCCAGATATGCGGCAGCCGCAGTAGGCTCAGCAACGCCTGCCCAGTATCGCTAGCCGGCGTTACGCCGCCATGCACGCCGTAATGGTCGATCACGACCGGCACCGGCGATTGCGCGAACAGCCCGGCGGCCTCCTGCAGCTTCGCCGCGGTGGCGATCACCTCGACATGCCAGCCATAGCGCTGCGCCACCGCAGCCATGGCGCCAAAACTCTCCTGCATCGAGCCACCGCGTTGTTCGGCCAGCGTGCTGTACAGGTTGATGCGCAGCCCAGTGATGCCACCTGCCGCCAGCGCCGCCAGTTCGGCTGGCGTGACGCGCGCCGGGTCGATGACGGCCACGCCGCGGCCATTGGCGCCCAGCGCCGCAATCGCCTCCAACGTGACGGAATTATCGGTGCCATAGAAGCTCGGCTGCACCACCACGAACCGCCCGACGCCCTGCGGATTAGCCACGCGCAGCAGCGTCTCCAGCTTGGCTTCACCGGCGGTGTAGGTGCGGTCGGCCACCTGCGGGCGAGTTCCAGGGTCGCCCACGACGTGGATGTGTGAGTCGCAAATGGTCACGCCGCCTATTCCTCCCCGGCTTCTTGGGGTACCACGGTATACATCATGGCACGGAAGTCTAGAGCACCCTCCGCCCCGCCGCGCGATCTCGGGCTGGAGGCCTACGACCGGCTGAAAGCGGCTATCCGCGACGCCACCTTCCCCAGTGGCACCCGGTTGACGGAGGCTGAGCTGTCCGTCTGGCTGGGCATGTCCCGCACCCCCACGCGCGAGGCACTGCACAGGCTGGAGACGGACGGCCTCGTGGGCCACGAGCCGCGCCGTGGCCTGACGGTGACCCGGCCGGACCACCAAACCATCGTCGAGCTATACGTGATGCGCGAAACGCTGGAGGGCAAAGCCGCCGGACTGGCCGCCCACCATGCCGGCGATGCCGAGATCGAGGCCATGGGCGAATTGGTGGCGGCCGAGTTGGACTGCCAGGATGCAGCCGCGCGATCCGCGGTAAACCACAGCCTGCACCGGCTGATCCACGTGTCCGCCCATAACCGGTTCCTCCTGCGCAGCCTGTCCGCCCTGTCGGACACCATGACGCTCCTGCCCACCATGCTGGGCGACCCGGCACGGGCCGCGCAATCCTATGCCGAACACCGCGATGTACTGGCGGCGATTTTGCGGCGCGATACCGCGGGCGCGGAGGAAGCCATGCGCGTCCACTTACGATCGGCCCAGCGCCACCGTGTGTCGGCACTGGCGCACAAGCCATAGCTTGCAAGCCCCGCGCGAGCAGGCTCTCAATGGTGGCGAATGCGGGAGGACGAATGACGATGACCGATGGGCTGGCCATGCATCCGGACGCGATGCGACTGATGGAGATGATCCGCGCCGCCAACCGCCCGCCGTATAGCGAGATGACACCAGAGGCGGCACGGCAGGCCTACGCCGCCGGCCGGGCGCTGCTGCAATTGCCCTGGCAAGACGTGGCGGAGTGTCGCAAGTTATCCATTCCCGGCCCCGGCGGTCCGATCCCGGTGCGGCTCTACCGCGGCGCAGGAACGGATGGCGATCGGCTGCCCGCGCTGGTGTATTTCCACGGCGGTGGCTGGGTGTTCGGCGATCTGGACAGTCACGAGGGCATTTGCCGCCGCCTGGCGAACTATGGCGGCTGTCGGGTGGTCTCGGTGCAATACCGCCTGGCGCCCGAGCATCCGTTTCCAGCCGCGATCGACGATGCCGCCGCAGCGCTTCGATATGTCGTCGCCAATGCCGCGGATTTGGGCGTCGACCCGGCGAGGCTGGCAGTGGGCGGCGATAGCGCTGGCGGCAATCTCGCCGCCGTAACGGCCCTGATGGCGCGCGATGGCACCGCCCCTGCCCTGGCGGCCCAATTGCTGCTGTACCCCGTGACCGATCTGGCGATGGAAACGGAGTCGTATAAGCGCTTCACCCAGGACGTTCCGCTGACGTCGGCCTCGATGCGCTGGTTCATCGACCAATACGTGCCGGCCATGCATTCACGGGGCGATTGGCGCGCCGCCCCCGCACGCGCCGCAACCCTAGCTGGAACGCCCCCCGCGATCGTGCTGACGGTCGGGATGGACCCGCTCTGCGACGAAGGCCAGGCCTATGCAAAGCGCTTGGTAGCGGACGGTGTTCGCGTGGCATCGATGCACCTCAGCGACCAGGTGCACGGAATGCTGACGATGAACGGCGTGATCGCGGCCGGGGATGGTGCCCTGCAATGGGCCGCGTTCTGCCTGCGGGATGCCTGGCGCCCGGCCTCGTGACCAGGCGCGGCTTGACACGATAGGCGCAGTTGCAGGCAAGCTTGCCGCAACGAAAAAGGGAAGCGGGCCGATGACGCGCCAAACAGCCAAGCCGGACTATGACGTCGTTGTGGTAGGCGCCGGGTTTGCCGGGTTGTACATGCTGCACCGCCTGCACGGGCTTGGCCTATCGGCCCTGGTGGTCGAGGCCGCGTCCGACGTCGGCGGCACCTGGTATTGGAACCGCTACCCCGGCGCGCGCTGCGACGTCGAAAGCATGCAATACTCGTATTCCTTCTCCGACACCTTGCAGCAGGATTGGCATTGGAGCGAGCGGTACGCCGCCCAGCCCGAAATCCTGCGCTATGCCGGGCATGTCGCCGACCGGTTCGACCTGCGGCGCGACATCCGGTTCGACACCCGCGTCACCAGCGCCGAATACGACGAGGCGGCGGTGCTGTGGCACGTGCGCACCGACAAAGGCGACGCCGTGTCGGCCCGGTTCTGCATCATGGCGACGGGATGCCTGTCCGCCGGCAAGATGCCGGACATCGCTGGCGTGGAGCAGTTCGCCGGCCCGATCTACCACACCGGGCAATGGCCGCACGAAGGCGTGGATTTCACCGGCAAACGGGTTGCGGTCATCGGCACCGGGTCGTCCGCAATCCAGTCCATCCCGGTCATCGCGGAGCAGGCGGCCGACCTCTACGTGTTCCAGCGCACGCCAAACTTCAGCGTGCCGGCGCGTAACACCGACATGACGCCGGAATACGAGTCGTCCTGGAAAGCCGACTACGGCGCCCGCCGCCAATACGCGCGCACCCTCCGCTCCGGCATCATCTACCAATTCGGCACCACCGGCGCGCTGGAGGTAACGGCGGACGACCGGCGCGGCGTCTACGAAGGGCGCTGGACGACCGGCGGCATCGGCATCATGGCCGCCTATACCGACCTCATCTTCAACGAACAGGCCAACGACACTGCCGCCGACTTCGTGCGCGAGCAGATCCGCGCCACCGTGCGCGACCCGGCGGTGGCACAGCAACTCCTGCCAGACGATCACCCGATCGGCACCAAGCGCATCTGTATGGACACCGGCTATTACGAGGCGTTCAACCGGCCCACCGTCCACCTGGTGAATTTGCGCACTGCCCCGATCGAGGCGATCACCCCTACCGGCATCCGCACGGCCTCGCAGGATTACGCGGTCGACGCCATCGTGTTCGCCACCGGGTTCGATGCGATGACGGGCGCGCTGCTGGCCATCAACCCGCGCGGCAGCCACGGCGTGGCGCTGGATACGGCCTGGCAGGACGGCCCGCGCAGCTACCTCGGGCTGATGGTCGCAGGCTTTCCCAACATGTTCACCATCACCGGGCCGGGCAGCCCCTCCGTTCTCAGCAACATGATCGTCTCGATCGAGCAACATGTGGACTGGATCAGCAACTGCCTGGCATGGATGGGCCAGCGCGGCGCCACCACGATAGAACCGAGCGAGGCGGCGCAGGAGGAATGGGTCGCGCATGGCTACGAGGTGGCGCACCGCACATTGTACCCACAGGCCAATTCCTGGTACATGGGCGCCAACGTGCCCGGCAAACCCCGCGTCTTCATGCCCTATATCGGCGGCGTCGGCGTGTACCGCGAAACCTGCGATGCGATCGCGGCCGAGGGCTATCGCGGGTTCGAGATCGATGCCGCCACCGCCTCATCCCGCGTGGCCGCGGAATAGCGGTTACGGCGGAATCGTAGCTCCGTCCCAGGCGAGCACATTCCCATTGTCGCCTGGGACCAACCCGTCCAACACCTGCAATAGACGAGCGGCCGAATGCGCCGGGCTGAACAGCTTGCCCGGCGCCACATTGCGCTGGAACGGCTGACTCAGCCCGGTATCGACCGTTCCGGGATGCAGCCCAACGCAAAGCGTGTCGGGCGTGCGGCGCACGACCTCGATCGCCAGGTTGCGCAGGATCATGTTCAGTCCAGCCTTCGACGCGCGATAGCTGTGCCACCCGCCAGCGCGATTGTCGCCGATGCTGCCGACCCGGGCGGACAGCGCCGCGAACACGCAACGCCCAGCTGGCGCCAGCCGGGGCAGCAAGTGCTTTGCCACCAGCGCCGGGCCAACCGTATTGACGCGGTAACTTTCCATCAGTGCCGCCGCATCCAGGGCGCGATAGGTCTTCTCTGGCTGCAGCCCACCGCCATGCAGCGCCCCAGTGGCGACGATGACCAACCGCACCGGACGTGGCAGCGCCTCCGCCGCCTGGGCGATGCTCGCCTCGTCGGTCACGTCGATCGGCCCACGATGCAGCCGCCCGTCCGCACTAGCGGTGAACCGGCGGGCCAGCGCCACCACCGTTCCGAACCCCTCATCCTCCAGCAAACCCGCCACCAGCGCGGCCCCGATCCCGCCGGACGCACCGATCACGACGGCGCAGCCACCCGGCGGTATGCTCCGCATCAGGCCGCGGCGGCGCTGGTCTGGTGGGCGACGAACTGGGCGTATGCGCCGCGCGCTGCCAGCAACTCCGCATGCGTACCGGCCTCGATCACCCGGCCTGCCTCCATCACCAGGATCGCATCCGCGTTCTGGATTGTGGACAGCCGGTGCGCGATGATGAACGACGTGCGATCCGCCATCAGCGTGTCCAGCGCAGTGCGGATCTGCTGCTCGCTGACGGTGTCCAGATGCGACGTCGCCTCGTCCAGGATCAGGATCGGCGCGTCCTTCAGGAACGCCCGGGCGATCGCCACACGTTGCCGCTGCCCGCCCGACAATTGCACGCCACGCTCCCCCACCCGCGTCGCCAATCCCTCCGGCAGGCGGGACACGAAATCCCCCAACGCGGCCTGGTCCAGCGCGCGATGCACGTCCGCATCCGTCACGTCGCGCCCGGCCAATCGAATATTCGCCTCCAGCGTGTCATTGAAGAGATACGTGTCCTGCGCCACCAGCGCGATATGTCGGCGCAGATCGTCCAACCGCAAGCGCCGCAGATCCACACCGCCCAGCGTGATGGTGCCCGACGACGGATCCCAGAACCGCAGCAGCAGATTGGCGACGGTCGACTTTCCCGCCCCGGACGCCCCGACCAGGGCGACGGTGCTGCCCGGCCGAATGTGGAACGACACCGAATCCAGCGCCGCGACGCTCCGCCCGGGATACGCGAACCGCACGCCCTCGAACCGCACCTCCGGCGCCGCCGGCATGGGCTGGTCGCCATCCAGGATCGGCTCCGGCTCGGCCTCCACCACGTGCAGCCGCCGGGTCGAGGCGATGGTGTCGGCCAATTGCCGCCCGGCCTGCCCGATCTCCGACACCGGCATGAACGCCGCGACCGAGATCAACACCGCCAGCGGCAGCCACTCATGCGCGAACCAGCCATGGGCGGACAGCAGCGCCCCCAGCAACGCCACCAACAACCCGCCCAGCCCGGTGGCGATCTCGAAACTCGCCGTCTGCCACGACAGATCGTGCAACAGCGCCGCCCGGTTCTGCTGATACGCCGCGATGTCGTCCAGGAACACCGCCCGTCGCCGCCCGACCGCCTGGAACGCCGCGAGTTCGGCCAGCCCCTGGATCGTCTCCGTCAAATGCGCGCCGATCTGCCCCAGCGCACCCCGAGCCTTCCCGGCCAAGATATCGATCTTCGTCCGCGCGAAGATCGGCGCCAGCCCGGCCCAGGCCAAGAACGGCAGCAGCACCACCGCCAGCGGCCAGGCGATCCCCGCCAGCAGCACCAGCACCGCCAGCGGGATCAGCACCGCGACGAAAGCGGGCGCGACGGTGTGGGCGTAGAAATACTCCACCGTCTCCACATCCTGCGTCGCCAGCGCCACCAGGTCGCCCGAACGCCGACGCAGCAGATATGCGGGCGCCAACCGGTCCAACTTGGCAAACAACTCGACCCGCATCTCCGCCAGCAGGCGATACGCCATGTCGTGCGCCAGCCACGATTCCAGCCAATGCAACGCCGCCGCCAACGGCGCTACCAGCAGCAGCGCCACCACCAGCCAGAACACCGACCGCCCCGCCGACACCCCGGCGATCACCAACGCCCCCAGCGCGCTCACGGCGATGAACCCGCTGACCCGGCCGATGCCGCACAGCACCGTCAGCGCCAGCTTGCCACGCCACGGGCGAATGAACCGCAACAGGCTGCGCAGCGTGTCGCCCCAGCCGATCTGCGCCGCATCCTCCGTCAGCGGGCGGATGTCCGGGCCGGCCGCACTCGCCGCTGCCTGAACCCGCTGCATCACCGCCGGGCGCTGCCCCGTGCCGCCGAGTTGCGGCCCCATCAACCGGCGATACGCGCCGGGTCGGGCGATCAGTTCGGAATGCGTGCCGGACTCCGCTACGCGCCCGCCATCCAGCACCAGAATGCGGTCGGCACCGATCACGCTCGACAGGCGGTGCGCCAGGATGATCGTCGTGCGCCCCTTGGTCAGCCGGTCCAACGCCTGCTGGATGACGGCCTCGTTCTCGGCATCCACGGAGGACAGCGCCTCGTCCAGCACCAGGATCGGGGCGTCCCGCAACAGCGCCCGGGCAATCGCGATCCGCTGCCGCTGGCCGCCGGACAGGCTGGCGCCCCGCTCGCCTATCCGCGTGTCGTAGCCATTCGGCAGCGCCGTGATGAAGCCATGCGCATTGGCGGCGCGGGCCGCCTCCATCATCGCCGCATCATCCGCATCCGGCCGCCCCAGGCGCAGATTATCCGCCACCGTGCCATCGAACAGCGTGGTGTCCTGCGCCACGATGGCGATCATGCCGCGCAACTGCTCCGGATCCAGCGTGCGCACATCCCGCCCGCCAATCCGCACCGCCCCGGCCTGCACGTCGTGCTGGCGCAGCAGCAGGCGCAGGATGGTGGACTTGCCCGCCCCGCTGGGCCCGACCACGCCCACCGTCTCCCCCGCCGCCACCGTGAAGCTCAGCCCGGCATGCGCATCGCCGCGCCGCCCCGGGTAGCCGAAGCCGACATCCTCGAACACGATCTCCGGCTGCAGATCCGCCACCGCCGGGCCACCCGCGGCTGGCGCATCGCTGCGCGCGTCCAGCAGGGCGAAGATGCCGTTCGCGGCGGATTGGCCGACCATGCCCTGGTGCAGCACCGACCGCAGATCCCGCAGCGGACGAAAAATCTCCGTCCCCGCCATCAGGATGATCAGCAGCGCCTCCATCGACATCTCGCCGTGCTGCACCCGCCAGGCACCCAGTGCGATCGCCGCCGCCGCGCCCAACCCGGTGCCGAGGTCGGTGAAGAACCGCGTCAGCAGCCCCAGCGCCAGCACCCAGAACGTATCGCCGGACAGGCGACGCGCCCGCTGCGCCAGCCGCTCGGCAAACGCCGCACTCTGCCCGAACGCCTTCAGCGTCGGCAGGCCCTGCAGCGCGTCCAGGAACTCCTCCCCGAACGCCTTGAACGCGGCGGAGCGAGCGATCGCGGCCTTCCGGTCCGCCCGGTGGATCGCCATCGGCAGCGCCAGCGTTGCCAGCGCCGCCACCAGCAGCACGGCAGCGGTCGGCACGTCCCACCAGGCGAAGATGGCAAAAATCACCAACGGCGCGCAGGCGGCGATGATCAATTGCGGCAGATACGCGCCGAAGAAGGTCTGCATCTGCTCGACCCCGTCGATCACCGCCAGCATGACGCCGCCCGTCCGCTCGGTCCCGAACCACGCCGGGCCGAGCTCGGCGATGCGGTCGAACAACCGCGCCCGCAGCACGCGCTGCACCCGCCCGGCATTGCCCTGCGCCAACGCGGTGCGCCGATGATCCAACCAGGCGCGCGCCACCACGCAGGCCCCGGTCGCCACCCCCGCCAACAGGATGGAGGCCGCCGGCGCACCGGCAAACGCCAGCGCCAGCAACCGGGCCAGGAAGATGAAGCGCAGGATGCCGAACCCCATCGCCAGCAGCCCCAAGCCGGCCGCCCCCACCACCCGGCCCCGCAACCCCGCCATCAACGCCCACAGCCGCCGGTCAAAATACATCCCTGCCCACCCTCGATCTCTAGCCCGAAGTTTCGCCCACGCCGCCGGGTGGCGCAAAAGATGCTTTCTCATCGGGTGTTGAGCAAACTAGGATACCGAGATGGCCGACCTCCCGCCCCTCCCCGCCCTGCGCGCCTTCGAAGCCGCCTCCCGCCTGGGCGGCTTCGCCCGCGCCGCCGCGGCGCTGAACGTGTCCACCAGCGCAATCAGCCACCAGATCCGCGGCCTGGAGGCGAGCCTGGGCGCCCGCCTGCTGGACCGCAGCACCGGCGCGGGCGGCGTCACCCTCACCGCCGCCGGCCAACGCCTGCTGGACGCCACGGTGCCGGCGTTGGCCGCCCTGCAAGCCGCCTGCGCCGACATCCGCGGCCAACCCGCGCCGCTGACCGTCTGCGCCAACGCCCCCTTCTCCGCCATGTGGCTCGCCCGCCGCCTGGCCGAGTTCTCCGCCCGGCACCCGGACGTCCCGATCAACGCCATCACCCACGACCAGCCCGACTTCCAACACCACGCCATCGACCTGGCCATCGTCCACGTGAAGCTGGACGCCCGCCGCCCCGGCGACGTGATGCTGCTGCGCGAGGAAGTCTTCCCCGTCTGCAGCCCGGCGCTCTACGAGTTCGCCTCCACCCGCGTCTGCCTCTGCCGCCTGTTGCAGGAGCACCACGACAACAGCCCCGAGATCGACTGGCGCAACTGGGCCACCGAATTCGGCCTCCCCGCCGATTTCCCCTCCAAAATCGTGACCTACAGCAGCTTCACCCAGGTGGTCGGCGCCGCGGTGGGGGGCGCCGGGTTGGCGCTGGGGCGATTGCCGCTGATCGAGCCGGAACTGACGAGTGGGCGGCTCGTGCGGCTGTTCCCGGGGATGTCCCGGGCGGCGTCGTGGTGTTTCGTGCTGCGAAGGGCACCGGGGCGGCAGCATCCGATGGTGGAGCGGTTGGTGGAGTTTTTGTTGGCGGAGGTGGCATAGCGGGGTGGCCATATGGTCCACCGACGAGGGCGTGCTCATAGGCTTCTATTAATGTCATAACCGTGCAGAATTTGGTCGCCGCTGCACCATTCCATGCGGCGGGCAGTATGATTGCTTCCAGCGGCGCATAGAAATTCACACCGGGGGTGGCCATGGTGTGTCGGAACATGAATTAATTTGGAGTGCTGCACGCTGTAGGTGAGGTATCAAAGATACCTCAGGCTTCAATCAAACTTGAACTTTCGCCATGGAAATTAGAAACTCTACCAGTTCATGCATCCGCGTCGTCGGGTTTTCTGAACCAGACTGGATTGATGCCTGCAGTATTATTTTTGAACTTTTAATCGCCTGAGGCAACCTGTCCTTCGTGGCCTGGAAGACTCCTACTGCAGCCTTTCTATACTTTGGAATATACCGCTTTGCATTAGACACTGCTATCTGCCCTGCGCTTTTGCCCCCCGCTTCAGTTATCGGCGAGTCAGTGTGAACAAAATGCAGCATAATCCAATATTCAAAACAAGGTATCGAATATATACAATAGATTTTTTTTTGATTCGGTAGTTCTGTTTTCAATATTTGAGTTCTTGCCCAATCAAAGGTCGAGTGCTTATCCCTGTCGAAGACACAAAACACGACGTCATAATCACCGTCTTTCGAGAACATATCGATAGCGAAGTTATATATGCTCTTTGGGTCCGACCCGCACTCCTCGCCACAAATCCTTACGTCAGCACTGCCCAGCCCTAGCGAGGATACTAGATCAGTGAGATACTGTGGCTCTGTTTTTCCACCCTCACATACAACGAGCGCGCGGTCGCGGCTTTCCCGCACCGGATTTCTTCGAACTAGAGGGTGTTATGTACTTTCTTGAGGTTAGGGCTTAAT
>NZ_LMUY01000055.1 GCF_009765685.1 Acidisphaera sp. L21
GTATGGCATCCGACTTGCCGACACTCGCCGATGGAATCGCGACTGCTACCGGCGCGTTGCGATGCGAAATCGAGCGGTTCGTCGAGGTCGTGCGTGAAGCCGCCTGATCCAACCGGCACCATGGCTCCTGCTGGGAACTCTACCGGGAACGCGAGTCGCCGTATCTCTCGGCTTTTTCGAGGCCAGGCTACGCGATGGACGGCTGGGAACTTTACCGGGACTGGCGGGGACTCTACCGGAACCGCCAAAATCCTAAAGTACCATAAAATCCAAGCTTTATCGAGTTCACCCCGAGGACTTCGCCGGGCCTTACTAGTACAAACCCTTCAAGTACCCTGGCTAGTACCCGACCCCGGCAGAGTTCCCGGCGACAATCCGACCGCTTGAAGGCAAAGTTGCCGACAGGAGAGCGATTTTGGGAACCATCCACCAACTGCTTGAAGTTCACGGCAAGCAAGCTGCGCTGCAGTTCGATGTGGATCGCCGTGTGCTGGAAGCCGCCCATGACTACATGAGCGACGAAGAAGGTGGAGTCGGTTTCATCTACTCCGGCTTTGCGCAGGCTGCCCTCCCCCATAAAAAGCTCGCGGACGACGCTGTTTGGCAAATCCAGACCGAGCGCGTGATGCTGCTCGTGGAACCCGGGCGACGGGCCGTGCGCGATGGCGTTCCCGTAGCAGTCGGTGTCCCCTACGGTTCCAAAGCACGTCTTATCATGCTTTATCTCATGGGTAAGGCACTTGAGACCAATTGCCGGGAAGTCGAACTCGGTAAAAGCCTGCGGTCCTGGCTCGAGAAGATGGGGATTCCACAGGGCGGCAAGTCAATCCGTGACGTCAAAGAGCAGGCGGAGCGTATTTCGCGATGCCGGCTCAGCTTTCAGATCCAGCAGGACGGCCGGACGGGACTTGTTAACCAGAACATCGTCGATAGCGCGTTGTTTTTCGACGCGGAAGAGCCCGATCAAGGCTCGTTATTCTTAGAAAAGGCTAAGTTGTCCGAATCGTTCTTCGATCAATTAAAGAAACACCCAGTGCCACTCGAAGAAGCAGCCATCCGTGCCATCAACGGCCACAGCATGGCGCTTGATCTGTATTGCTGGTTAGCCTATCGCCTGCACGTGCTGCCCGGCGCCCGCACCGTGTCCTGGAAGGCTCTGAAAAGCCAGTTCGGCACCGGGTTTAGCCGGATCGATCATTTCCGTCCCACATTCAAGGACAATCTGGCACTGGCTCTGGCTGTCTACCCGGCGGCTTTGGTTGAAGTAACCGAGCGGGGACTGATCTTGCAACCGTCGAAGCCCCCGTTGCACCCAAGATCTCCCTCCTTCGCTTCCGGTAGAGTTCCCAGCCTCACCCCGGTGGAGTCCCCGCTGGTATGCCCGGTAGAGTCCCCACTCTGCCATCCTTTCGAAACCCCGCTCCTCCGCCAAAACCTCGGGGCTTTCATCCAGAATATTCTGTTTCCAGCCGGGTCCGATGTGGGGCCTCTCGCAGCGTTGTCGGACAGCCTGCAAGCCAGCATTCTGAATATATTGGCTAAGGTACAGGAAAGTCCTAGAACATCGCTTGTGCCATCCCGATCCGGTGGCCTAATTGCTCTTTAGGCTCCATTCCGTTTGCCGATGCGTGCCAACCGGTAGTAGACGATAAGCAACGCTGGGCCCGTGCGTGGTTCATGCTCCTCGCAACCATAGAAGCGCATCGATGGTGTCGAACGTTACGAGCCGACAGGCCCCTGCGCGTGCAGAACCCGCCCATCGGGCGGACACACGCTATGGTATGATGGATATCCCGCAAGACGACCACGATTTGGTGGGGCGATTCCTAGCAAGCTCGGGTGAGTGGGCGTTTGACGAGACGAGTTTCGTGGCAGCCTGCTTGCCCGATGCGCCTCGTGTGATGGATGGCGGGGCGTTCCTTGGGACTTTCGGATTGGGGCTGGGGTTGATAAAGCCGCTCGGCTTTCTGTGCGCGGTCGAAGCGAACGCGACCGCACTGGCTTTGTTACAATCGAATCTCCGTAGAAACGCATGCATGCCGATGGAAATCATCGGCGCCTTGCTGGCCGGCCCAAACACACAACCGCAGCCGGGGCATGCCGATCCGGCCAATTTGGGCTCCGCGTCCTATGGCGACAGCGCGGCCGAAGGCATAGCGTTACCCCATCCTGCTGCCAGCATGACGCTGGCAGCGTTACGCGAACGCTTTGGCCCGTTCGACCTGATTAAGCTCGACATCGAAGGCATGGAACGAGACGTCCTACTGGGGGACGCCGAGTATCTCGCCCGGGGAACCACGTCTCTCTGGGTTGAGTGCAATGAGCATAGTCGGTCTCTTGATCTGGGGAGCCTGCTTTTGAGCTGGGATCTTGATCTCTTCTACTTCGCGTTCCCGTCGCACAATCCCGATAATTTTCGAGGCTCGAACGACCAACTTCTGCCCTGGGCCTACGAGGCCGGGCTGCTCGCGGCTCCCAAGATCAAACCTCGTCTCAGCGAGCAGCTTACCGCGCATCGCTGCATATTGCGGCCGATTCGATCGCGCGAGGAGCTTGAAGAGGCAATGTGGTTCACGCCCCGTTGGCTCCCCCAGGAACTTGCCGATGCGAACCCAACTACGCTCGCGGCGGTTGCCAGCCGCGCATTGAGCGGTCAAGCCCGAGACGTTTTCATGCGCGCGAACGTGCAATTGGACGGCTTGTCGATATGGGAGCGGCTGGAGCGCACGCAGGACGGACTTGCGCAAGCGCAAGCGCTGTTGACATCGCTGACAGGCGAACTGGAGACCGAGCGACATATTCGCCACGAGGTGGAACAACTCGCCATTTCCAGGCTCGCCGAAATGAATGGCGAACGCCAGCTTCGGACCGATGCTGAGGCGGTCGCCGCTGCCAGCGCCGGCGAACTCGCGCAGGAGCGCGCCCTTCGCGACGAGGCCGAGGCGGTGGTCAAAGCCCGAGCGAGCGAGTTCCTGCACGAACGAAATCTTCGGCACGAGGCAGAGACGCGCGCCGCCGCCGCAATGTCCGCAGCACTTTTGCGTCTGGAGGAGTTGGGCTTGGCACGAGAGGCCGCAATCAAAGCGGCCGCTGCGGATGTCGAGCGACTAGGAACGCATCTGGCCACATCGAAGACCCGTGCTACTACGGCCGAACATCAAGCGGAGACGCTTCACGCCGCGCTACAGGATCTAGCTAACCAGCTTGCCTTGATGCGCGCCAGTCTTGGATGGCGCGTGGTTAACCGCGGCCAGCGCTTTGTGAGTGGCAAGCCGCGCTTGCACGGTCTCCTGCGGCGTATGCGGGCGGTCGTCGGAACAGCCATCGGTCGACGAAAGTGAGCCTTTGCCAAAGCAGCCAAGGGTTGCGCCGGTGACATCAAAGGCAGAATGCGAACTGGTCGCGCCATTTTTCGATGCAGAGTACTACGCTCAATCCAATCAGGCCGTATTGGCTTCAGGCGTTGACCCGCTCGCTCATTTTATGAGTCGCGGTTGGCGGGAGGGGAGAGACCCGAGCGCCGAGTTCAGCCTGGTCTATTATCTTCGTATGCGGGAAGACATCGCGGCCGCTGGCGTGAATCCATTGCTACACTATGCCATGGCTGGCCGTGCCGAAGGTCTGGCGACGCGGCGGGGCATGGATGCGGAACGACGCTTGATCGAATCTGCACGCGCACCGTCCGATCGCGGTCGCGACTGGGCCGCCGGGGGCGACCGCGGGCCAGCGTGTGATGCCTCCACTCTGCGCCAACGGCTCGCCGATGCGCTGGATGGCCGCGCTGGTCTGGTGGTGAGTATCAGCCATGACGATGTCGAGGCTAACGTAGGCGGCCTGCAGAATGTTGTCGGTGAGGAGCGGCTTGCGTTCGAACGGCTGGGTTACGTCTACCTTCACCTATCGCCCGCACTCCCACTGCCCACGTTAGCGCCCAAACCTACAAAACATCCATTCCACTATGTCGTGAGGGCGGGGCGCGAACGACTGGGACTGGCCGAATCGCTGGACCTTACCGCTATCCTCAGGGATCTGCGGGATAGCGGGGTGGGGCTGTTCGTCATTGTACACCAGTTGCTCGGTAACGCGCCGGAGATCGTGGCTGACATCGCAAAGCTGAGTACGATACCGGTGGTCGCATGGGCGCATGACTATTTTACGATCTGCTCGAACTTCAACTTGTTGAGCAATGACGTGAGGTTCTGCGGCGCTCCGCCGACAAATTCGGGAGCTTGCGGTATCTGTGTCTACGGGGCCGACCGGCTCGCCGAACGACCGCGTGTGCAGTTGTTCTTCTCCCAGATCCGTCCGCGAATTATTGCGCCGTCGGACGTCACCTTGGCGTTTTGGCTTGCGCACGCTGAGTTGTCGCATTCTGGTGCTGCGGTTCAGCCTTTGGCCCGGTTGATACTCGGTCCAGCCACGACACATGGATACGGGCAACCAGGCCGAAGTTTGCGCATTGCTCATCTTGGACATCAGAGCTTTCCAAAAGGGTGGCCCGTGTTCGAGCGATTGGCCGCGAGATTCGGTAGCGATCCACGGTATGACTTCTTCCACCTTGGGCAGCGGACGCGCTTTACCGGGAAAATCCGCCACATACCCGTTCGTGTAACGCGCGATGCGCCCGACGCTATGCTGGAGAAGGTGGCCGAGCTGGCGATTGACGTGGTGGTGAATTGGGCTCCCTGGCCGGAGACCTTCTGCTACGCTGCGCACGAAGCGATTGCAGGCGGCGCCTTTCTGCTGACATGTCGTGCAGCCGGTCATGTCCCCCGCATCATCGCCGACTATGTGCCGGAACAAGGTTTGGTGCTGGACAACGAACAGGCCCTGCTTGATTTATTCGAGGATCAAGGGCTTCGCGCCGTACTGGACCGAGCGACCCGGCGGCGTGGTCTATTGCTGCCACAGGGGGGAACGGCAGACTGGCTTGTCCGCAGCAAGCATGGCGATAGTCAACTCAGGGCGCCCGACTTCAGCCAGGACAAGTTTGCGTTGGAGGCACCTGGCCGTGGCTGAACTCCATTGCTTCACGAGTGCATCCTTCGCCTATCTCGACCGCGTTCGCGTACTTGCCGAAACCCTTGCCAAGCATAACCCGAACTGGAAATTATGGCTGTGCCTGGTTGATCAAGAGCCTCCAGGCTTCGCTTTCCATCCGGAACAGGACGGTTTGGCAGGCGTGGTCCGGATTAGCGAGCTCGGTATTCCAAACCTGCGAACGCAGATATTCACGCATGATATCGTTGAACTCTGCACGCTGGTGAAGGGCGCCATGTTGGACCAGATGCTGGCACGAGGCGCTGACAGGGTCGTCTACCTAGATCCGGACATCGCCGTCTTCGATACCTTGGCGCACATCGAATGCCTGCTTACGCAATACGACGTCGTCCTGACGCCACATCAGGTCGAGCCCGACGAGCTACCCTCCGCCATCCGAGACAATGAAATCGGCTCGCTGAAATGGGGTGTGTACAACCTCGGCTTCCTGGCCGTGGCAGGGACGTTGGAGGGGCGTCGGTTCGCCAGGTGGTGGCGCGACCGGCTTCTAGATCACTGCTACGACGACGTTCCCTCGGGCCTGTTTACCGATCAGCGCTGGTGCGACCTGGTGCCGGCCTTTTTCGATGGCGTCCACGTCTTACGGGACCCGGGGTACAACGTTGCCAGTTGGAATTTGAGCCGCCGCCCCATTACGATCGACGAAAATGGTGACATCAAGGCCGCCGGGCGCCCTCTGCGCTTCTTCCATTTCACGAAGGTGAACTGGGTGGGAGAGGCGATGATAGAGCGTTATTCGGGCGGGCGGGTGGAGGTGTTTGAATTGATGCATTGGTATCGCAGACGGCTCATGGTCCATGCGACCCACGGATTACCGAAATCATGGTGGGCCTACGGAACCTACGCGGATGGTACCCCGATCCCACACGCGCATCGCCGGCTGTATCGCGATCGTGCAGATTTGCGTGAGCACTACCCAAATCCCTTCACCGCCGGGCCCGCTGCGTTTTTGCCCTAACGTATCACGCCACAATGCTGGATGCTTCCGATTTTCTAGCTAGGCGTTGCAGCAAGGGCTTTTCGAATAGGTGCCAAGACGCGGTGGCGGTCAGGACTGTGAGGGCGAGGATATACGGCAGCGCCCGTGGTCCGGTCAGCCAGTCGAGGCGGTGGAATGAGAGGATGATCGGCAAGTGCCAAAGATAGATGCCGTAGGAGATTGTACCGAGGTAGCGCAGGGGTGCAGTCGCGCGCACGAGGACACGGACGTTGAAGCAGCAAGCGGTCAGCACAACAGCGCCACAGGTCGCCGCCATCAAGCTCCGAAAGGCGACAACCATCCAGAATGAATCCCAGAACGCTGCGTTCGCCCAGTAGAGTTGCAGCGTGAGCGTTAACAGTATCAGCGAAGCAAGCGGGGCTGCCCAGAAGCGATGTTGATTGTAACGGGTGAACTGTCCCCCCATGGGGCTCCGTATGAACCGTGCGATCAAAATCCCGATCGCAAATTCATCGAGCATGCCGGGCAACTCGGTCGTGAAGACGAACCGGTGGAATACACCCAACGGGCCCGAGATATC
>NZ_LMUY01000056.1 GCF_009765685.1 Acidisphaera sp. L21
TGTCGCCACCGCTGGAAAACTGAGCCGGTCCGCCGGTTGAAAACTGAGCCACCTGGTTAGAGTGGTGCTCTTTGCCGGAGGGACCTGTGGTTCTGGCGGAGGGCGTGATGGAATACGGATATTGAAGCGGCAGGGGCTGAGTGTTCGGGAGATTGCCCGGCGCTGCGGCTCAGCGGCGTGGCGGTCGAGTATCCGGCAGCCGCTC
>NZ_LMUY01000005.1 GCF_009765685.1 Acidisphaera sp. L21
CGGCTGGCGGCTGGCGAATTCGCGGTATCCGACATGGCTGTGCAGAGCAACATGACGGAGCTGTACGCCAAGGGTGCGCCGGTTCGCTGGTTCTTCCCCGACCCGACGCCGGGCAATCCGTTGGTGCAGATCGTGTCGGCCAAAGCGCCGAAGCCGAACGGGGCGCGGCTGTTCCAGGAATGGGCACTAGGCCCCGACGGGCAGGCGGAGTGGCTGAACTACACCAGCGTGTATCCCTCCTTGCCCGGCGTCATCGATCCCAGAAAGGCGGCGCACAAGGATTGGTTCGGTGAGTCTTGGTATGCCGAGCCAAAGGACGTCTACCTCAGCTATCTGAAGGAGCCGGCCTTCGCCGACCCGGCGAAACCGATAATCCCGGTCTGGAACAAACTCTTCGGCTACCAGACCGATAGCGCCCAATGACGGCACAGGCGAACAGCCTGGCGCCTGGGCTGTCGGCACCGCCTGCCGCCGGGGGCGTGATGCAGCCGGCGCTGCTGACCCGGCTGCGGCGTCGCTACGGCCTTTCGGTGGTGCTGATCGCGATACTTCTGGTGCTGGTGGTGCTGCCTGCCGTGTTCATGTTCGTCGGCGCGTTGATGAGCGGCGGCATGGCCGATCCCAACGCGCATTTCACCCTGCAGAAATTGCGCCTGGTCTACACGACCTGGCCCTACCTGCACGCGCTGGGCTTCACGCTGATGATGTCCGGCGGCGTTGCGGCGTTGGCGACGGTGGTGGGCGTGGCGACAGCCTGGCTGGTGGCGCGGACCGACATTCCACGCAAGGGCTTCCTGGAACTCTGCCTGATCGCGCCGCTGTTCCTGTCGCCGTTCGTCGGCGGTTTGGCGTGGCTGATCCTGGGGTCGCCGAAATCCGGGCTGATCAACGTGATGGCGCGCGACTTCCTCGGGCTGCGCACGCCGCTGATCAACGTGGTGACGACGACCGGCATCGTCTGCGTGATGGCGCTGTATTTCGTGCCGTACGCCTACCTCACCGTGTCGTCCTCGTTGCGCAATATGGACCCGGCGATGGAGGAGGCATCGTACCTCAATGGCGCCGGCATCGTCTCCACGGCGTTGCGGATTACCTTGCCTGTGCTGCGGCCGGCCCTGATTTCGGCCTATTTCTTCATTTTCGTGCTGGCGGCGGGCACTTTCTCGATCCCTGCCGTGTTGGGCGGCGCCAGCCGGGTGCCGTTTCTGGCGGTGATCGTGTTCCAGACCAGCGCCAGCTATCCGATCGATTACGGCAAGTCTGCCGCCGTGGGCACGGTGCTGTTCTGGGTGTCGGTCATGGGGGTGATGCTGTATCGCTTCGCTTCCCAATCCGCACGGCGCTTCGTCACGGTCACGGCCCGCGGCTTTCGGATACGCCAGGTGCGGCTGCGCGGCTGGCGTGGACCGGCCATGGCGGTGATCGCGGTCTACGTCCTGCTGGCGATAGGTCTGCCCTATCTGGCGCTGATCTATACGGCGCTCACCCGCTACATCACCGCCTCCGTGCTGCATGCGCCCTGGACGCTGGACAATGTCATGTGGGCGCGTGATGCGCCGGAGGTGACGGATTCCATCGTCAACACGCTGCTGGTCGGCGTCGTCACGCCCACGATCTGCGTGGGGTTTGCGGTGCTGCTGGCCTTTGCCATACGACGGCTACGCGTTCCGTTCGCCCGCACCCTGGACTACCTGGCGATGTTCCCGATCGCCATTCCCGGCATCGTGCTCGGCACCGGCATCTTCTGGACCTACGTCACCACGCCGGTCTACGGGACGATCTGGATTCTGGTGCTGGCCTTCCTCGCCTCCTACCTGCCGTTCGCTTACCGCATCAGCGACACGGCCCTGCTGCAGATCGACAAATCGTGGGAGGAAGCGTCGTCGCTCTGCGGGGCGGCGCATGGCCGGACCCTGTGGCGGGTGACGGTGCCGCTGATCCGCCCGGCGCTGCTGTCGGCCTGGGTGATGGTGTTCATCTTTTCCGTCCGGGAGATCAGTGCCGCCATCCTGCTCGCCTCGCCCAGTAACGAGGTGCTGTCCACCGTGTCGTGGAACTACCTGGATTACGGCGACCAGCAGAAGGCGGCGGTATTGGGGTTGATCCAGACCGTCATCCTGATCGGCGGCGTGTTGATGGGGCAATTCGTGTTCCGTGTCCGACTAACCCAGGCGGTGTGACGATGGCGCAATTACAGGTCGATCGGCTGAGCATTCGCTATGGCCAATATCTGGCCGTGGATGACGTATCGTTCGATGTGCGGGAGGGGGAGTTCGTTTCACTGCTCGGCCCATCCGGCTGCGGGAAGACGACCACGTTGCGCTGCATCGCCGGGCTGGAGACGGCGTCGTCGGGCCGCATCGCAATTGGCGGGCAGAGGGTGGCCGACGGGTCGTGGGAGGTGCCACCGAACAAGCGCGGCGTGAACATGGTGTTCCAGTCCTACGCCGTGTGGCCGCACATGACGGTGTTCGAAAACGTCGCCTATGGTCTGCGGAGCCAACGCGTGCCCACGGCGGAATTGACGCGCCGGGTGCGGGACACGCTGGAGATGGTCGGGCTGGGTGCGTTCGAGAAACGCTACGGCACGGAGCTCAGCGGCGGCCAGCAGCAGCGGCTGGCGGTGGCGCGTGCCGTGGTCACCTCGCCCCGGTTGCTGTTGTTCGATGAGCCGCTGAGCAATCTGGATGCCGGGCTGCGCGAGCGCATGCGGGTGGAGTTGACCGAGTTGCAGCGGCGTCTGGGCCGCACCTCCGTCTACGTCACGCACGACCAGGCGGAAGCGATGGCGATGAGCGACCGCGTGATCCTGATGCGGAACGGCCGCATCGTGCAGCAGGGGACGCCGCGCGACCTGTATGAAACCCCGAACTGCCGCTTCGCTGCGGAATTCGTCGGCAACGCCAATCTGCTGCCGGGCGTGCTGGACGGGCCGGGCAGGATCCGGGTTGGAGACCTCCGCCTCAACGCGGCGACCCCCGCGAGCGGGGACGCGGATCTGCTGGTCTGCATCCGGCCGGAAAACGTGCAGATTGCCGGGGAGGCGGGCGGGGAGAATGTCTTTGCCGCCCAGGTGGAACGCGTCGGCTACCTCGGCAATTCGCTGAGCTGCGAGATCTCCGCCGGCGGGCTGCGGCTTCGGGCGGATTTGCCGGCGCATAGCCGTATGCAGCAAGGCGCCTCGATCCACCTGCGGGTCGACCCCGCCAACATCACCCTGGTCCCAGAGGTCGCCGAAGCCGCGATCTGAGCCCTTCCACGGAGATACGTCGCATGAAGATCACGCATGTCGAACCATTGCTGGTGGACCGTTTTCTGCTGGTCCGGATCCAGACGGACACCGGGCTGGAAGGTTTCGGCGAGTCTGGCGCCTGGGGCCATTTGGAGGCGAGCGCCACGGCGATCACCAAGTTCGGCGACTACTTGGTGGGTAAGGACCCGCAACTGATCGAGCACCATTGGAACGTGATGCTGCGGGCGCATCATTTCACCGGTGCGGCGATCACGGGGGCGGTCTCGGCCATCGACATCGCGCTGTGGGACATCAAGGGCAAGCATTTCGGCGTCCCCGTCTACCAATTGCTCGGCGGCAAGATGCGCGATACCGCCCGGGTCTACGGCCACGTGAAGGGCCGCACGATCGAGGATTTGGTGCGGGAAGCGGTGCGGCTGAAGGAGATGGGCTACACCGCGCTCGGCCACCTGAACCCGCTGCTGGATGAGGAAGAGGACCAGCCTTACTACCGGTCGCACGCCTATAAGATGGAGGAGGCGATCGACAATGTGCGTCGCCTGCGCGAGGCGGTGGGGCCGCATGTCGACCTCTGCATCGAAATCCATCGCCGGCTGACCCCGCCCGAGGCGGTCGTGCTGGCGCGCGGGATCGAGCAGTACAAGCCGATGTTCTACGAAGACCCGCTGCGGCCCAATAGCGGCGACGCGATGGCCTGGGTGCAGGACCACATTCCCATCCCGATCGCCACGGGGGAGCGTTTCACCAGCATCTACCAATTCCAGGCGCTGTTGACCCGGCAGGCGGTGCAGTATTTGCGGCCCTGCGTCTGCATCGTCGGCGGCATCACCGCGACGAAGAAGATCGCCGCCATGGCGGAGGCGCATGACACGCTGGTGGTGCCGCATAATCCGCTCTCGCCACTGAGCCTGGCTGCTTGTTTGCAGGTGGATGCCTGCGTGCCCAACTTCGCCATCCAGGAATACCCGGTCGGCTCGCCGGGGCTGGACGGGCGGGAAGGGCTGGCGGGGGAAAACATGATGACCGGGCTGGATCTACCGGTGGACGGATTCATCCGGATCCCCGACGCGCCGGGGATCGGGATGGAGATGGCGCCGGATTTGGTGCGCCGCTTTCCGCCAAAGCCGCGCCGCATCGCCATGCGGCCGCATCGCGACGGCTCGATGGTGGATCAATAGCAGGGGAACGGCGATGCCAGTCGATTACGTCAAGCGCAATGGGGTCGCCTACATCTCCCTCAACAACCCGGCCAAGGCCAACATCCTCGACAAGCAGATGTCGGACGAGATTTCGGCGTGCTGGACCGATCTTTGGGAGGATCCGGACATACGCTGCGCCATCGTGACGGGCGCCGGGGACAAGCATTTCTGCGGTGGCCACAACCTGGCGCCGAAACCGCATCTGACGGATGAGGATCGGGAGTACCTGCGCACGAAGCGGGTCTTCTGGCCGCTGTCGGGCACGGTGAACGGGCAGCGCACGGGGGTGGATGGACGCATGGGCGACCATTATCCCCGGGTGTGGAAGCCGGTGATCGCGGCGGTGAATGGCTGGGCGGCGGGCGCCGGGTTCTACATGCTGCTGGCGTCCACCGACATCCGCATCGCCAGCGCGGAACACGCACGGTTCAAGTTCGCGCTGCTGACCCAGGGTTGGCTGGGCCACGGCCCCGGCGCCACGCTGCTGACCCGGCAGATCCGCCATGCAGACGCGATGAAGATTCTGCTGACCGACGAGCCGTTCGGCGCGGACGAGGCGCTGCGGATCGGCCTGATCAACGAGGTCGTGCCGCATGGCCAATTGATGGAACGGGCGGAGCGGCTGGCCCGGCACATCACCACGCTGCCGCCGGTGGCGGTGCGCATGATGAAGGAGTTCGTGATCCGCTACGCCGATGTGCCGGTCGACCAGGCCTGGCAGGTGCAGACGCTGATGAACTCGCTGCTGATCCAGGCGACCACGGATGGGGAGGAGGGACGGGCGGCGTTCAACGCCAAGCGGCCACCGAATTTCGACGGTGCGCTGCGCCGCCGTGGCCCGGCGTGGGAGGAACCGTCCGAGGCCGATGCGGCGCGGTTGGACGAGGCGTATCGCAGCGGCGAGTTTTGAGGCGGGCTGGGCGGGGGGCCGGGGCGATCGCCGCGCGTTGACCCGGCCGGGCGATGCCGGCAAGACGTAGGACTGCTGAACGGGGACGTTTCGTGCCGGACGATACAAGCAGAGGAACAAGCCAAGCTGCCCTGCAGGTGGCGACGGGTGCGGACGTGCCAGCGATCGTTGCGCTGATGAACCATGCCTATCGCGGCGACAATGTCGATGCCGGGTGGAACACCGAAGCCGCCTACATGGATGGTGACCGGACCAGTGACGTCATGCTGCGGCAGGACATCGCCGCCAATCCGGCTGCCAGTCTTCTGATCTGGCGGGCGTCGGATGATGCCTTGCTGGGCTGCGTCTGGCTGGAGCCGGAGGCGGCGGATGTCTGGTATGTCGGGTCGCTGACCGTCGATCCGCGGGTGCAGAATGCCCGGTTGGGCCGGACGCTGCTGGCGGCGGCGGAGGATTGGGTGCGCCAGCGCGGTGGCCGGGCGATCCGGATGACGGTGGTCAACCTTCGCGACACGCTGCTCGCCTGGTATGGCCGCCGTGGCTACCTGCCGACCGGCGCGACGGAGCCGTTTCCCTACGACAGCGACCGGTTCGGCAGACCCAAGCGGGACGACCTGCACTTCGTCGTTTTGGGGAAGAGTCTGGGCTAGCGGACCCAATTTCCCTTTTTCGGCCCCCATGTGTACGCTTCCGGCCGAGCGATCGTATGGGGTTGGGATGCAGAGCAGGGCGACCGAAGCCGCCACGGCGCCAGGGCAGGGCAGGCCGCACACGTCGTATGTCTGATGGTCCGCCCCTCGGGCGAGGAATACGCTTGCGCGTCAATGGCACGGAGCATCATCTGGCGCTGCCCGGCAGCACCAAGCTGTTGTTCATCCTGCGCAACGACCTGGCGCTGAACGGGCCGAAATACGGTTGTGGCCTGGGTGAGTGCGGGGCGTGCATGGTGCTGGTGGACGGGCGCAGCGTCCGGTCGTGCTGCGTGCCTGCGTCCGCCGTCGTGGGGCGAGAGGTCGTGACGCTGGAGGGGCTGGCGATCGACGGCGCCCCCGGTCCGGTGCAACGCGCCTTCATCACGGAGCAGGCGGCGCAATGCGGCTATTGCCTGAACGGCATGATCATCGCGACGGAGGGACTGCTGCGCCGGGTGCCGCAACCGACCGAGCGGCAGATCCGGGACGAACTCGCGCATAACCTGTGCCGCTGCGGCACCCATGTCGAAATTCTGGCCGCCATTCGCCGTGCCGTGGCGGAACGGGCGTGATGGACATCCCGACCCGTGCCGATCTGTTGGCTCGCAGTGGGGTGCTGCTGATCACGCGGCCGCCGGTCCAAGCGCAGGGATTGGTTCCCGTGGCGGTCACGGTCAATCGCCCGGACGACGTGGACATCTTCATCGCCATCACGGCGGAGGGTGGCGTGTTCGGCTTCAACGGGCATGTGGATCTGGGCACCGGGATTAGGACGGCCCTCACGCAGATCGTGGCCGAGGAACTGGACGTGGCGCCCGAGCGGGTGACGATGGTGTTGGGCGATACGGAGCGTGCGCCGGACCAGGGGCCGACCATTGCCAGCGAAACGATCCAGATCACGGCCGAGCCGCTGCGCCGGGCGGCCGCGCAGGCCCGGCATATGCTGCTGGCCCTGGCCGCGGATGCGCTGAACACGCCGGCGGACCAGTTGCACATCCATGATGGGGTGGTGGTTGGGGCCGACGCGTCGGTCAGCTATGGGGCGTTGCTGCAGGACCGAGCACTGCATGTGGACCTGGACGATATAGTGGTGCTGAAGGATCCGGGCAGCTATCGGTTGGTCGGCACGTCGGTGCGCCGGGTCGATATTCCGGACAAGGCGGTGGGGCGTTTCTCGTTCGTCCACGACATTCGCGTGCCGGGGATGCTGCATGGCCGGGTGGTGCGGCCGCCGTATCTGGGCCACGACAGCGGACCGTTCATCGGGCGCAGCCTGGTCTCGGTGGATGAGGGTTCGGTCGCCCATCTGCCGGGCATCGTCGCCGTCGTCAGCCGCGGCGATTTCGTCGGCATCGTGGCCGATCGGGAGGAACAGGCCGACGCCGCCATGCGCGCGCTGCGGGTGGAATGGAAGGCGCTGACGCCGGGCCTGGATTTGGGCGATGTCGATGGCGCGTTGCGGCGCCAGCCTGCGACACGGCGCATGTTGCTGAATACTGGCGACGTGGATGCGGCGCTGGCAGGGGCAGCGACCCGGCTGACGCGAACCTATAGCTGGCCGTATCAGATGCATGGCTCGATCGGCCCATCCTGCGCGGTGGCGGATCACGCACCGGGTCGCCTGGTGGTGTGGTCGGGGACGCAGAACCCGCATCTATTGCGTGGCGACCTGGCTCGGTTGCTGGACATGCCGGTGCACGAGGTGGAGGTGATCCGGCTGGAGGCGGCCGGCTGCTACGGCCGCAACTGCGCCGACGACGTAACGGGGGACGCGGCGCTATTGTCCCGCGCGGTCGGGCGGCCGGTGCGCG
>NZ_LMUY01000058.1 GCF_009765685.1 Acidisphaera sp. L21
GAAGGCGGCCACCTTTTCCAATCTGATCCCGGCCACCATTCCAAACTTGATGGCGGCCACCTGGCATCGTCTCGTGGGCCGATTTGGTCATCTCAGATGGCGCATGATTGGTCAAGCGACGAGGCTCGAAGGCCGCACCCGCGCTTGGGACTGTTTCCGGGCACGCACCATTTCATAGCGACTAGTCTCGCCCGTATCCACGCGGCGGCGTGATCGCCGCGAGGCTATCGAGATCGA
>NZ_LMUY01000059.1 GCF_009765685.1 Acidisphaera sp. L21
GCGTGTTCACCACTGCCCGGCCCCGCCACGGGGTTTCGAGAACACCATGACGGGGGATCGGGAACGCCAGGGCGCGGGGAATCGGGAACGAAGAATCGGGGAAAGGCGAACGGCGACTCCACGTAAGCCCATCAAGCCATTGGGTAATCCCAGCCCCTAACTCTCTAACAGACTCTAGAGTCTAACGTTCTAACGAGCCCCGGGCTCTCAGGCAGCAGCCACATCACGAAAATACGGCTCAACCGTGCCACTGAGTTTCATGGTCAGCGGGTTGCCCTTGCGATCCAGCGTCTTGCCAACGGCAACGCGAACCCAGCCTTCGCTGACGCAATACTCTTCGACCGTCGTCTTCTCGGCACCGTTGAACCGGATGCCGATGCCGCGCTCCAGCAATGTAGCATCGTAATGCGAGCTCGCCGGGTTGGTGGACAGGCGATCGGGTGGGGTTTCGGACATAGGGGAAGCTTTCGATGGATAGGGCCAGACAGAATAGCCCTCCAGATGCGATTGATCCACCGATGCACCGGTAACCATCCTGAATGCCTTCACCACAGCAACAGCACGCCCTTCATGACAGTCGCGATCGCACCCCCCAGGGCAAGCGCGAACACAGCCTGCCGGGCACGGTGGACCGGGATGCGGCGCGCGCCGAAATGCCCGGCGCACAACCCGACGGCCAGGGCGGCCAAGATGATCACGGCGTCCATCGTTGCCAGGCTCGGCAACCCCTTCGCAACGATCGACCCGCTGTTGACGATGCCGAAATACAGCTGCATCGACGCCACGAAGGCCGTGTGCTCCCACGCGATGCCAACGGCATAGAGCGTAATGGCCGGGCCGCCGACGCCCGCAGTCACGTTCATGAACCCGCTCAGCCCGCCAGCCGCGATGGCGCCGGCCCACCCGGTGAAGACGCGGGTGCGGCGCAGCCAGGGGACCGCGAGCAAGGCGGCCATCACCACCAGGCCAATACCGATCATCAGCGGCGCTGCCGGCGTGTACAGCGCCACCTGCCGTCCGATCGGCACCAGGCACAGCGCTGGAATCGCCAGCAACAGGACCCGCTTGACCTGGATCTTGCGCCAGGTCTGCGCCATCACCAGCAGGTTGGTTGTCAGGTTCAGGACGTTGACCAGCAGCACACCCTGGACCGGCCCGATGGCCAGCACCAGCAGCGGGGCGCTGACCAGGGCAAACCCAAGTCCGGTGACACGCTGGGTTGCCGCTCCCATGGCGACGAACGTGGCAACCGCGCAGAGCTGTAACGGGTCCATCTGCTACGATCGCCTAGGGCGCTGCAGGCGCCGTCCTGCGGCCGCGTAATTCCAGCCCCAACAGACCCAGCAACATCAGCCCCAGCACCACCCCGGTCGACGTCGTGGCGGTCCAGCCACCCTGATGATACGTGACGCTGCCCAGCAACGACCCAATGGCGCCGCCGATGAAGTTGGCCGTCATGTACAGGGCGTTCACCCGGCCGCGGATCGCGGGGGAGGTGCCGAACACCGTGCGCCGGCTGACCACCGAATTGGTCTGCACCGCCGCATCCAGGCATACCGCCATCACCACCAGCCACACCATCATGGCCGCATTGGCCGCCCAGCCCAGGCCGCCGAAGGCCAGCGCCACCACGATCATCGCACCCGCCGTCGCCCCCAATTCCCACCCGCGATCGGCCAGCCGCCCAGCCAGCGGCGCCACGAACGCCCCGCCGGCGCCCGCCAGCGCAAACATTCCGATCTGGTACTGGCTCAGGCCAAACCGGTCCGCCAGCATCAGCGGGGCCGCAGTCCAGAACATGTTGAACGCGGCGAACATCAGCGCCGCATACGCCGACCGCCAGCACAACGCCGGCATCCGCGGCGGAAGCATGACCATCGAGCTAATGATCTGGCCGTAATGCATCCCCCCCGCAGGACGATAGCGCGGCATCTTGCGCGCCAACAGCAACGCCACCGCCGACACCATGCAGGCGGACGTCCAGAACACCGCACGCCAGCCGAACGAGGCGGAGATGAACAGCGAAACCGGCCGCGCCAGCATGATCGCCGTCAGCACCGCCGCCATGATGTTGCCCACCACGCGCCCGCGCCGCGCCTCCGGAATAAGGTGGGCGGCGAAGGGCAGCAGCACCTGCGCCCCGGTGGCGCAAACTCCGATGAGGAACGAGGCGACGAAAAACGCCACGGCACTGCCCGAAGTCGCCAGGGCGACCAGGCACAGCACCGTCAGCCCCATCAGCGTCAGCACCAGCCGCTTGTTCTCGAACAGATCGGACGCCGGCACCAACAGAAACAACCCCGTCCCATAGCCGATCTGCGCCACGCTCACGATCGACCCGGCGAACCCGGAGGACACCCCCAACTCCTGCCCGATCGAGGCGATGAGCGGCTGGGCATAATACAAATTGGCCACCAGCACGCCCACGCCAACGGCCAGGATGGTGAGCAGCGCCGCCGAGGCCTCCGGCACCGGAACCGGGCTGGCTTGTGTGTCCACCACCTCACTCATGCGCACCCTCAATTCCCGGCTCACGTGACAGGGGTGAATAGAGCCGTCTTCGCGGTTGCGGCAAATCGCCACCATGATCCTCGATCATTGCCGCCGGCTCCGCGTCCGCTTAGGCTCCCACGCAAAGACACAATAACGATGGGAAACGAACGATGCTGAATCGCCGCACGCTGTTGACCGGCACTGCTGCCTTGCTGGCAGCCCCGGCCATTGTCGAATCGGTCGGCGCCCAGGCGGCCTTCGACTGGAAGCAGGCGAAAGGCACCTCGCTGGACGTCAACCTGACCAAGAGCCCGCGCGCCGACGTCCTGCAGGCAAACCAGAAGAAGTTCGAGGAGATGACCGGCATCCGCGTCTCGTCGGAGGCGATCCCGGAACAGCAGCAGCGCCCGAAAGTCGCGCTGTCGCTCACCTCCGGCCGGCCGGATTTCGACGTGGTCAACATCGCGATGCACGTGCAGAAGCGCCTGGTCGAGAAGGGCGCGTGGATGATGGATCTGCGCCCGCTGATCGCCGACGCCACCATGACATCGCCCGACCTGGACATGGCCGATTTCAGCGCCCCCACCATGCATGCCTCCACCGGCGCGGACGGCAAGATCAACGCGCTGCCCCTGAACCAGGATCTGTTCATCCTGTATTGGAACAAGGAGCTGTTCGCCCGCGCCGGGCTGTCGGCGCCCCCGGCGACGTATGACCAGCTGCTGGCCTACGCGGAGAAGACGACGGACAAGGCGGCCGGCAATTACGGCTGGGTCGGTCGGGGCCTGCGCAATGCCAACGTGGTGCTATACGACCACATGCTGCTGGGCTGGGACCAGGAGACGATCACCCCGGACGGCCACACCCTGCTGCTGGACACGCCAGCCGCGCTGGAGGCTGCCAAGCTGTACCAGACGTTGATGACGCGCTACGCCCCTCCAGGTTCGATCGGCTTCAACTGGAACGAATGCCAGACCACGTTCAGCCAGGGCCGCGCCGCGATGTGGATCGATGGGGTTGGCTATGCCGCCCCCTTGCTGGACAAGACCAAGAGCCGCGTGTCGGACAAGGTCGGGTTCGCCGCCACACCCGCCGGGCCGAAGGGCCGCTATGCCGCCGCCTTCACCGACGCGATCGGCATTCCGGAGGCGACGCGCAACAAGAAGGCGGCCTGGCTCTACACCCAGTGGGCCACCGGCAAGACGGTGATGCCGGAAATGCTGCGCACCGGCAGCGGCACGCCACCCCGCGCCAGCGCCTACACCAACCCGATCAGCCGCACCGGCGGTTTCCCGGATGATTGGTTCGACGCCACGCTCACCAGCCTCAAGATCTCCCGCTCCGGCCTGCCGGAAATCGTGCCGGTGACGGAGTTCCGCGACACGCTCGGCATCGGGTTGAGCAACATCATCGGCGGCGGCGATCCGAAGACCGAACTGACGCGTGCGATGGACTCGTTCAAGCCCATCCTCGCCAAGGCCTCGTAGCCGACCCCGCCACGCAATCGGAGCAGCCACAGATGGACTTGCCTACAAGCGACCAATCGCCCAGCGATCAATTGCCAAGAGATCGATCGACGGCACCAACCTGGCCGGACGACATCTTCGCCTGCCTCAAGGCGTTCGAGGTCAAGCAGGTCTGCTACGTGCCGGACGCCGGGCATTCGCGTCTGATCAAGCGTGCCCATGCGGACCCGGCGATGATCGCAACCGTGCTGACCACGGAGGAGGAGGGCATCGCCCTATCCGCCGGGGCGTGGCTGGGCGGCGACCGCGCCGTGCTGCTGATGCAGTCCAGCGGCGTCGGCAATTGCATCAACATGCTGTCGCTGATGACGGTGTGCCGGTTCCCCCTGCTGACGCTGGTGACGATGCGGGGTGAGTGGGCGGAGTTCAACCCGTGGCAGGTGCCGATGGGCCGCGGCACACCCGGCGTGTTGCAGCACATGGGCGTCACCGTGATGCGGATCGACGCGGCGGAGGAAGCGAGCGAAACCGTGAGCGCCGCGGCGTCCCTGGCCTACGACGGCGATCAGCAAGTGGCGGTCTTGATCTCGCAGAAGGTCATCGGGCGCAAGCAGTGGTTGGGGGCCAAGTGATGTCGCAATTCGGAACGCTGGACCGGCGGGAAACGGTAGCGGTCTTGCTGGCGGATCGGGGCGAGTTGTTGGTCGTGTGCGGCCTTGGCTCGCCGACCTACGACGTCTTCGCGGCCGGCGATCATGACGCCAATTTCTACCTGTGGGGCGCCATGGGCGGCGCGGCGCTGATCGGGCTGGGCCTGGCGCTGGCGCAACCGAACCGCCCGGTCGCGGTCGTCACCGGCGATGGTGAGGCGCTGATGGGCGTCGGCGGCCTTTTGACCATCGCCGTGAAGCGGCCACCCAATCTATCCATCGTCGTGCTGGATAATGGGCATTTTGGCGAAACCGGCATGCAGATGAGCCATAGCGGCCATGGCGTGGACCTGGCTGCAATCGCCACCAGCGCCGGGTTCGGCGCCGTGAGCACGGTCACCGAACGGCACGAATTGGCGGCGACGCGGACGATGCTGCACGACACCACGACTGGCCCACGCCTGGTGCGCGTGCGGATCGCGCCCGGCGAAACCCCACGCGCTCTGCCAGCGCGCGACGGCGTGTACCTGAAGAACCGGTTCCGCCAGTCGCTGGGCTACGCGGTGTCCTGATCTAAATCACGTATTGGGCCGGGGCAGGGCGGCGATGTGGTCCAGGCAGATTTGCAGATCGACCACGTCGGCATAGCGGCGGCCCACGTCGCGGAGATTGGCGATGTGCGGCCCTTCCTCCACGTCGCCGACGCAATCCTCCGGCACGATGACGCGGAAGCCGTAACTGAACGCGTCGATCACGCTGGCCCGCACGCAGCCCGAGGTGGTGCAGCCGGTGACGATCACCGTGTCGACCTCCTGCTTGACGAAAATCGGCGCGGCCGGCGTGTGAAAGAAGATCGACGGGCCGGCCTTGCATAGCACGACGTCGTACTCGGGATCATAGATGCGCGGGTCCAGCTTCGCGGCGTCCGACCCATGGCGCAGCGTCTCCAGCACGGGCGGGATCTTCCAATGCGGCGCGTCCGCCACGCCGTGATAGGCCGTGTAGCAACTGACCACGGGCAGCTTGGCCGCCCGCGCCGCCTTCAGCAGGATCGCGGTATTCTGCACCGCACGATCGGTCAGCGCCGAGCCACCGAGAGCGAAACGGGCATCGGTGAAGGCGAGCTGGAAATCCACCACCGCGATCCCGACGCGCTTGCCGAAGCCGATCCCTAATTCCCCATAACCACGCCGGGCGTAATCGTCGTCCATGTCACCCTCGGTCTGTCTGCGCAATAGGCCAGCAAGCGTCATGCCATTTGTCGCAGTGCAGCACGTCCGCTCTTGTCCGGACAATCATTTTGCGGAACTGTGTTGCAGCGCATCATGATGGAGGCTGCTGGATGGCTAGCGATGACGAGGATTGGGTGGGCATGGCGCGTCGCGCCGGGCTGCATCTGGCGCTGGAGCAGTTTCCCGGCGATGTTGCCGTCGCGTTCGGCAATGCCGTTGCAGCGATGGCCGATATCGTGCCACCGCCCGACCTCCGGGCCGAACCGTGGCCACCCATGCGCCCGGTGCCCGTCAGGTGAGCGATCCCGCATGGATGGGCGTTGCCGAGATTGGCAAAGCCTACGCCGATAAAACCTTGTCGCCGGTCGAATTGGTGCAGGCCCTGTTTGCCCGCATCGATCGCCTGGACCCGCAGATCAACGCGTTCATCCTGCCCGATCGGGAAGCCGCTTTGGCTGCCGCCCGGCAGGCCGAGGCGGAGATCATGGCCGGTCGCAGCCGAGGCCCGCTGCACGGCATACCGGTGGGCGTGAAGGACATCATCGATGTCGCTGGGCTGCCGACCACGTGCCATTCCAAGATCCTGGCGGGCAACATCGCCGCTGCGGACGCCCATGTGGTGGCGTTGCTACGCCGCGCCGGCGCCATCGTGATGGGTAAGCTCTCGACATGGGAGTTCGCCATCGGCGGCCCGTCATTCGATCTGCCGTCCCCACCCGCGCGCAATCCCTGGAACCCCGCCCACCATCCCGGCGGCTCGTCCTCCGGCTCCGGCGCCGGGCTGGCCGCGGGGATGTTCCCGCTGGCCCTGGGCACCGACACGGGCGGCTCGGTCCGCAATCCCGCCAGCGCATGCGGCATCGTGGGGCTGAAGCCAACCTACGGTCTGGTATCCCGCCGCGGCGTGTTCCCACTATCGTTCACGATGGACCACGTGGGGCCGATGGCGCGCACGGCCGCGGATGCGGCGGCGATGCTGGCGATCATCGCCGGCTACGACCCGGCGGATCCCGGCAGCGTCGCCGGGCCAGTTCAGCCGGTCACCGGGCTCGATCGCGGCGTGAAGGGCTTGCGCGTCGGATACGTGCGGAGTTTCCATGAATCGGACATGATCGCCGATCCGGAAGTGGCCGCCGGTCTCGATGGCGTGGCCGCCGCGCTGGCCGGGCAGGGGGCGGACATCCGCACCGTGACCTTGCCGCATCTGCGCGAATTCATCGCCGTCAACCGCACCATCCAATATTGCGAGGCCTTCGCCATCCACGGCAAATGGCTGCGCGAGCGCCCGGGCGATTACGCCACCGCCACCCGTCAGCGCCTGATGACCGGCGCCTTCATCGGCGGCGCCGACTACGTGCAGGCGCAACGCCACCGCCTGGCGCTGATCACCGCCGTCAACACCGTCTTCCAGGACGTCGACGTATTGCTGTGCGCCAGCGCCATGGACCCGGCCTGCGTCATCGACGATCAGGACGCCATCGGCCACACGTTCAGCCGGCAGGCGCGCATGCCGTTCAACGTCACCGGCCACCCAGCGCTCGCCATGATGTCGGGCCTGTCCCAATCGGGCCTGCCGCTATCCGTGCAGTTCGTAGGCCCCGCCTATGCCGACGCTCGCCTGCTGCAAGTCGCCGCGGCGTACGAGCAGATCGCCCCCTGGCGCGACATGCGCCCCAGCCTTGCCGCCTGACCCAGCCAGAAAGGCAACCCGAATGTCCGACGCACTGCATTTCCTGACCATCGCCGAAGCATCCCGGCTGATCCAATCGCGCAAACTCTCGCCGGTGGAACTGACCCAGGCCTTTCTCACCCGCATCGCCGCCATCGACCCGGCGTTGCACAGCTACATCCTGGTCCTGGGCGAAACCGCCCTGGCCGAGGCGCGGCAGGCGGAGGCGGAGATCATGGCCGGTCGCTACATCGGCCCACTACACGGCATCCCGATCGCGCTGAAGGACATCTATTGCACCGCCGGCATCACCACCACCGCGCACTCCGCACTGTATGCCAACTACGTGCCGCAAACCGACGCCACCACGGTGCGCCTGCTACGCCAGGCCGGCGCCATCGTGCTGGGCAAGGCCGCAACGTGGGAATTCGCCATCGGCGGCTCCTCCTTCGACCTACCCTGGCCACCCGCGCGCAACCCCTGGGATCTGGAGCGCGACCCCTCCGGCTCCTCCAGCGGATCCGGCGCTGCTGTGGCGGCTGGGCTGTGCATGGGCGCGATGGGGTCGGACACCGGCGGCTCCATCCGCGGCCCGGCTGCATGGTGCGGCATCGCCGGGCACAAGCCGACCTACGGCCTGGTGAGCCGGCGCGGCGTGCTGCCGCTATCCTACTCGCTGGATCACGCCGGCCCGATGTGTTGGACGGCCGAGGATTGCGCGCTGATGATGTCGGTGCTGGCCCAGCACGACCCGCAGGACCCGGCCAGCGCCAATGTGACGGTGCCGGATTTCACCACCGGGTTCGGCGGCGGCTTGGCCGGCGTGCGCATCGGCGTGGTGCGGCACTTCTTCGAAACGGACGCACCTGCCGAGCCCGAAATATTGGCCGCCACCGAACAGACGCTCGCCGCCTTCCGCGATCTCGGCGCGGTGGTCAGCGACGTCACGCTCTCGCCGTTCTCGTTCTATGACGGCATTGCCACCATCATCTCCCGGTCGGAGGCATTCTCCATCCACAAAGACACGCTCACCGCCAGCCCGGAAAAATACGGCGCGTACGGCCGGCAGCGGCTGATGGCGGGGGCGTTCTTCAGCGGCACCGATTATGTGAACGCGCAACGGCATCGTGCCAAGGCGATCGCCGATCTGGCGGTGACGATGCAGGATGTGGATCTGCTGGTCTTCCCCTCCGCCCGCCGCACCGCCGATACCTTGGGCACGAATGGCATGGCGGCGAAGGCGGCGCCTTTTTACAACCGCCCGTTCAACCTCACAGGCAGCCCGGCGGTTTCGGTCTGCAATGGCTATTCCGAAACCGGCATGCCGTTCGGCTTCCAGATCGGCGGCCGCCCGTTCGAGGATGACCTGGTACTTCGCGCGGGCGACGCGGTGGAGCGGACGTTGGGCACGCGCACCCGGCGGCCGACACTCGCGGCCGCCTGAACGCAAGGCGTCGGGGGAAGCCGCGCTCCCCCCGACGAACTAGGCGACTGTCACCTGGGTGAAGTCCTGATACCAGGACTGTGCCGGATGGAAGTTTTGCACCTTTTTGCTGAGCCCGCGCGGGTTCAGGTCGTGCACGATGAACAGCCACGGCGCCTCGTCCACGATGATCGCATGTGCCTGCGCCAGCAGCTTGGTCTGCTCCGCCGGGTCGAACGTCGCCTGGGCGGTCTTCAGCAGCTTGTCCGCCTCGGGGCTGCTCCAATGGCCCCAGTTCCAGTTGACCGGAGACCAGCTATCCGTCGAATAGTAGCGGAACATCGAGGACGGGTCGGTGTAGCTGAGGCTGCAATTCACCCCATCCACCCCGTGTGACTGCGTCGAGCCAGGGTCGCTGCGGACGGCCACCAGCATAGTGCCCCATTCCACCACGTCGAAATCGACGTCCATGCCGACGGCCTGGAAGTTCTGCTGCATGAACTCGTTCATCGGAATCGGCACCATCTGGCCAGAGCCGGATGTGGAGATCATGATCTTCACCTTGGGGCGCTTGTCCGGACCGTAGCCCGCTTCCTTCAGCAGCGCGCGCGCCTTGTCCGGGTCGTGCTTGTAGTTGTTCTTCGGCGTCCCAAACACCGGATGGCCCGGCGGATACAGCCCGACCGCCGGCTTGGCAGTCCCGTTCAGCAGGGCGCACAGCCCCTCCCGATCGATCGCGTAGTTCGCCGCCTGGCGCACGCGCACGTCGTGGAAGGCCGATTTTTCCGTCGTGTTCAGAATATACGGGTAAGTGTGCGGATACGGCCACAGGCTGACGTTGAATCCAGCGGCCTTCAGCGACGGAATGGCGTCGGGCGGCGGCACCTCGATCCAATCCACCTGGCCCGAACGCAGGGCGGCGAGGCGGGTCGTGGCTTCCGGCATCGGGTAGACCGTCATCTTGTCCACCTTGGGGATGCGCTTCTTGTCCCAATAATCCTCGTTCCGGGTCATCTCGCAATATTGCCCAGCCACCACGCGGGTAATCTTGAACGGCCCGGTGCCAACCGGCGCCTTGGCGAAATTCGGCCAGCTCTTGCCGACTTTTTCCCACTGCGTCGGGCTCACGATCAGCACGCGGGTCAGCAAATACGGGAAGAAGCTGAACGGATATTTGGTGGTGATGGCGATGGTCGAATCATCGACCTTCTCCCACTTGTCGAACATCGACACGACGGCGCTGACGATCGGGGCGGCCGGCGCATCGAACTGCGGGGACTTGCTGTCCCAAATCCGGGCGAGATTCCAGCTGATCGCATCCGCCGTCAAATCCGTTCCATCATGGAACTTGACGCCGCTGCGCACGGTGAACAGCCAGCGCTTATTGTCCTTCTCGTCGATCTTCCAGGACGAGAACAGCCCGGGCGTGTCTTCCGCCGTCTGGTCGGTATGGACGAAGTCCCAGTTCACCAGCGCGTCATAGGGCGGGTAGCCAAGGAAACGGTAGCCCTCGCCACCATTGTTCGGGATGCCGGTGACGGTGGGCAGATCGGACGCTGTCATCGCGATGCGCAAATTCTGTATCGGCGCCGCGCTGGCAGCCGGCCCGAATGGGGCTGCCGCGGCGGCAGCGCCCGCGATGGTCGTCGTCATCAGATCGCGCCGGGAGATCATGTCGCAGAACCTCGTTGATTTGGAATGCCCAGGTTTTCACCATGGATGTTGCCGCAGTCTGACCATTCGATGAACGAATCAGCAAGTGCTAATTGTTCGGACAATCCTCGCTGGACAGGCTGGGCGTTTATGAGGCAGATTTCACATGCTGCACTGCAGCGGTTCGGTATGCAATTTCCGTGGAGGCGCCTCGCGTGCTCCTGTTCAGCCTTCGCCGACTGATGCTCGCCATCCCCACATTGCTGGGCGTGTCGCTGGTCGTGTTCGGCCTGGTGCACATCGCCCCCGGCAACCCGATCGACATGTTGATGCCGCCCGAGGCGTCACCGGAAGCCATCGCGCAGATGAAGATCGCGTATGGCTTCGATAAGCCACTGTATATTCAATATTTCCTTTGGCTAGGCCACGCCGCGGTCGGGCAATTTGGTCTGTCGGTCTTCAACGCGACCCCGGTGTGGGACCAGTTGGTGGTTGCGCTGGGCAATACGGTTCAGCTCGCATTGCTCGCGGCATTCTTCGGGTTCGGGTTCGGAATCGTGCTCGGGCTGCTCTCCGCCGCGTATTACGGCAAATGGCCGGACAAGCTGTTTTCCGCCATCACCACCGCCGGCGTCAGCCTGCCGCATTATTGGTGCGCGATCGTTCTGGTGATGTTGTGCGCCGTGCTGCACGACTGGTTACCGGCGCAGGGCATGGGTGATGATTCGCTGCCGTTCTACGAGCGGTTGCAATACATGATCCTGCCGGTTGTGACCCTGATGCTGATCCCGATGGGCGTGATCGGCCGTCTGGTGCGGGCCCGCGTGCTGGACATCATCAGCCAGGATTTCGTTGGTGCGCTCAGCGCGAAGGGGCTGACCCGCTGGCCGGTGCTACGCCACATCATCAAGAACGCGGCCCCGCCGGTTCTGGCGCTGATGGGGCTGCAATTCGGCTACCTGCTCGGCGGTTCGATCTTGATCGAAACGGTGTTCAACTGGCCCGGCTCCGGTAATTTGCTGAACCTGGCAATCTTCCGCCGGGATATTCCGGTGCTGCAGGCGACGATCCTGGTGTTGGCGACATTCTTCGTGCTGCTGAACCTCGCCGTCGACGTGATCCAGGCCGCCATCGATCCGCGGATCCGCCGCTAATGGCCTCGGACACCACGATGGCCCAGCCCGGCACGCTGGCCGCACCCGCCGCCGCGTTCATCGCCCCGGCCGGCTATTGGAAACTGGTGCGCCGGCGCCTGCTGCGGGACAAGACGACGCTGTTCGTGACCGCGATGCTGGTCGCCATCGTGTTCATCTCGCTGGCCGCGCCATGGGTCACCAGCTACGACCCATACCAGGGCAGCATCATGCTGCGGCTGAAGCCGATCGGCACGCCGGGCCACTGGCTTGGCACGGATGAAACCGGGCGCGATATCTGGACCCGGCTTTGCTATGGCGGCCGGTTGTCGTTGCTGGCAGGCGTCGTGCCCGTCGCGGTCTCATTGGTGGTCGGCAGCTTCCTGGGCATCGTCGCCGGGTTCGTCGGCGGCCGCATCGGCACGCTCATCATGCGCACGATGGACGTGTTCTACGCCTTCCCCTCCATCCTGCTGGCGGTGGCGATTTGCGGCTTGTTGGGCAACGGGCTCACCAACTCCATCATCGCGCTGGCCGTGGTGTTCATCCCGCCGATGGTGCGCATCGCCGAAACCGTCACGGCGCAAACCCGCCAACTGGACTTCGTGGAGGCGGCGAGGGCAGGCGGCACCTCCACCATGCAGATCATCCGCCACCACATCCTCAGCAACGTGCTGGGCACGATCCTGGTCTACGCGACCAGCCTGATCAGCCTGTCCATCATCCTGTCCGCCGGGTTGAGCTTCCTTGGGCTGGGGGTCACGCCGCCGCAGGCGGAATGGGGCCTGATGCTGAACTCTCTGCGCCAGGCGATTTATGTGCAGCCTTATGTCGCCGCGCTGCCGGGTCTGCTGATTTTCGTGACATCCATGTGCTTCAACCTGATGAGCGACGGGTTGCGGGGTGCCATGGACGTGCGGCTGAACCGGTAGGGGCGGGGGAATGCGAATGGCCAAGACTGGAGCACTCGACCCGCGCGACCGCGGTGGCAAGGCGCAACCGCTGCTGACGGTGCAGAACCTGCGCAAGCATTTCCCGGTGCGGGGTGGCGTGCTGAACCGTGTGAAGGCGACCGTGCACGCGGTGGACGACGTCAGCTTCTCCGTCCGCAAGGGCGAGACGCTGGGCATCGTCGGGGAAAGCGGCTGCGGCAAGTCCACCACCGCCCGGCTGCTGATGCAGTTGATCGCCCCAGACGAGGGCACGTTGATTTTCGACGGCGACGAAGTCGGCGCGACCGGCGGCATCTCCGTCGCGGCGATGCGACGGCAGATGCAGATGGTGTTCCAGGACAGCTATTCGTCGCTGAACCCACGCATGACCATGGTCGACAGCATCGCCTACGCACCGCACATGCACGGCGTGCCGAAGCGCCGCGCGTACGAGGAGGCCGAGAGCCTTCTGGCCCAGGTGGGATTGAACCCGCAGCAACACGCCAGACGCTACCCGCACGAAATGTCCGGCGGCCAGCGCCAGCGCGTGAACATCGCCCGGGCACTCGCGCTGGAACCGCGCCTGGTGATCCTGGACGAAGCGGTGTCCGCCCTAGACAAATCCGTCGAGGCGCAGGTGCTGAACCTGCTGCGGGAGCTGAAGGCGCGCTTCGACCTGACCTACATCTTCATCAGCCACGACCTGAACGTGGTGGAGTATGTGTCGGACCGGGTGATGGTGATGTATCTGGGGCAGGTGGTGGAAAGCGGCCCGGTGGAGGCGATCTACCGCCAGCCCCGCCATCCCTACACACGCGCGCTGCTGGCGTCCAAGCCGTCGATGGATCCGGACAAGCGCACCACGGCGATGCCGCTGACGGGCGACCCGCCAAACCCGATCGATCCACCCTCCGGCTGTCGTTTCCGCACGCGGTGCAGTTACGCCCGGGATATCTGCGCTGCCGCCATTCCACCCTTGGCGCCACCGATGGTGGATGACGGGCCGGCCGAACATCTGGTGGCCTGCGTCGTGCCGGAGGCGCAGGAAGGCCGGGTGCTCACCCATGCTTGACGCGGCAAACACCGTTGCCGCCATGGAGGTGCGCGACCTGACCGTCCGCTTCCGCACCGACGAGGCGGACGTGGCGGCAGTGAACGGCATTTCCTTCGCACTGGCGCCTGGCGAGACGCTCACGATCCTGGGCGAATCCGGCTCCGGCAAAAGCGTCAGCCTGAAGGCGCTAATGGGATTGCTTCCGCGCCAGGCGACGATCACCGGCAAGGTGCTGCTGAAGGGCACGGAAATCCTCAGCCTGCCGCCCTCTCAATTGGCCAAGCTGCGCGGCGGCGCCGTGTCGATGATATTCCAGGAGCCAATGGCGGCCCTGGACCCGGTCTACACCATCGGCGAACAGATCGCCGAGACGGTGGTCCAGCACGAGGGCGTCAGCCACCGCGCGGCGATGAAGCGAGCGCTGGAGATGATGGAGCACGTGCGCATCCCCTCCGCCGCACGTCGGTTGAAAAACTACCCGCACGAGATGTCCGGCGGCATGCGCCAGCGTGCGATGATCGCGCTGGCGCTAGCGTGTTCCCCCAGCGTGCTGCTGGCGGACGAGCCGACCACCGCGCTCGACGTCACGGTGCAAATCCAGATCCTGCTTCTCCTGCGCCAGTTGCAGGAGGAAATGGGCATGGCCGTGGTGTTCGTGACCCACGACGTGGGGGTCGCCGCCGAAATCTCCGACCGGGTGGCGGTGATGTATGCCGGGCGATTCGTGGAAACCGGCAGCGCCCGCGATGTCCTGCGCAGTGCCCGGCATCCCTACACCGCCGGGCTGCTGTCCTCCACCGTGCAGGGTGTGATGCGCGGCAAGGTGCTGGAGACGATCCCCGGCAGCCCGCCCAGCCTGGCGCATCTGCCGCCAGGGTGCGCGTTTGCGCCGCGCTGCAGCCATGTGGCGCCCGTCTGCGTGCAATCGCAGCCGCCAGTGCTGGTGCCGCATCCCGGCGCCATGGTCCGGTGCATCCAGGACAAACCCTTGCACCTACCCGTATGATCTTAGGAGAATCCGATTGACCCGTGCGGAATTCGACGCTGCCATAGCGCGCAAGAAATTGCCGCTGACCGCCGAGTCCAAGGACGAAATCTTCGGCGCCGTCGACAAGCTGGAGGCGATGATCGCCCTGGTCACCAAGCCCCGCCCACGTGAGGACGAACCCGCGCTGATCTTCGTGCCGGGCAGCCCGGTATGAACGCGCCGCTGAGCATCGCCGCCGCCGCCAAGGCGATTGCAGCCAAGACCCTGTCCCCCGTGGAACTGACGCAGGATTGCCTGGCCCGCGTGCGCGCGCTCGACCCGGCGTTGCACAGCTTCCTGCTGGTAACCGAAGACCGCGCCATGGCCGACGCCCGCGCCGCGGAAGCGCGGGTGATGAAGGGCGCCAGCCTCGGCAAGCTCGACGGCATCCCGATCGGGCACAAGGATATCTACAAGACCGCGGGCATTCGCACGACCGCGCATTCCCGCCTGTTGGAAACCAACGTGCCGGAGGCCGATGCCACCAGCGTCAAGCTGTTGGCTGAGGCCGGCACGGTGATGATGGGTAAGCTCGCCACCCACGAATTCGCCTTCGGCGGCCCGTCGCATGACCTGCCCTGGCCCGCCGTGCGCAACCCTTGGAATACCGAGCATTTCACCGCCGGCAGCAGCAGCGGCACCGGCGCCGCCGTCGCGGCCGGTTTGATCATGGGTGGCACCGGGTCCGACACCGGCGGCTCCATCCGCGGCCCGGCGGCGCTATGCGGGATTGCCGGCATCAAGCCGACCTACGGCCTCATCAGCCGCGCCGGAATCCTGCCGCTGGCCTACACGCTGGACCACGCCGGCCCGATGGCGTGGACGGTGGAGGATTGCGCCATCATGCTGCAGGCCATGGCCGGCCCGGATGCCGCCGACCCGGCGGGCGCCAACCAGCCGATCCCGGACTACACGGCGACGTTGAACAAGGGCGTGAAGGGCCTGCGCATCGGCGTCATCCGGCACTTCTACGAAACCGACCTCCGCGCCAGCCCGGCCACGATTGCCGCCATCGATGACGCGGTGGACGTGCTGCAAGGGCTCGGCGCCATCATCACCGACGTGACGCTCTCGCCGCTGATGGAATACCACGCCTGCGGCTTCCTCATCATGATCGCCGAGGCCTACACGCTGCACGAACCCTGGCTCACCACCCGCTTCTACGAATACGGCGAAATGTTCCGCGACCGCGTGGCGCTGGGCAGCCTGATCAGCGCGCAGGACTACGTGCAGGCGCTACGCCGCCGGCGCGAGCTTTGCCGGGAGATGGCGGTGGCGATGGCCGATCTGGACGTGGTCATCACCGCTTCCGCACCCGGTGAGGCGCCGCTCATCACGCAAGTGCCGAAATGGGGCATGTTCGAGATGCCCAACTTCACGATCCCGTTCAACGTCACCGGCATCCCCGCGATGTCGGTCTGCACCGGCTATGGCGCGGGTGGGCTGCCGCTGTCGATGCAGGTCGCGGGCAAGCCGTTCGACGAGGCGATGGTGTTCCGCGTCGGCCACGCCTACGAACAGGCGACGCAATGGCGGGATCGCCGCCCGGCGATGACCCTACAGACCGAAGGAGTTGCATGATGGACGAGGCTGCGATCACTGCCCGGCTCGACGCGCTGGGGCTGCGGCTGGCGCCGTCCGAACGGCCCGCTTTCGCGGTTCTCATCGCCGATATGGAATCGGCTTCCGCCATCGCGGCCCAACCGCTGCAGCCGGTGGAAGAACCGGCCGCCGTGCTGCGCCTGACGCCAGCGCGCTGATATGCCCGATCATACCGAGGCAGACATCGATGCCGACTTCGCCTCTGCCATGCGGCGGAGCGGCGTGACACTGGATGCGGATCGCTTGCCCGGCATGCGCGAATCCTACCTGCGCTATCTGGAGTTTGTACGGGTCCTGGATGAACCGCTTTCCTACACCGACGAGCCGGCCATTGCCCTGCACCTGCAACCCACGCTGGTGAAGGCATGACCCCGCCACCCGTCCCAGGCCTGGCCGAAGCGTCGCGGGAGATCGCTGCCGGGCACCTCTCCCCGGGCGATTTGCTGGACGCCACCCTCGCGCGCATCCAAGCGCTGGATCCGGCGCTGCACGCCTTCATCGAAATCACCGGCGACCGCGCCCGCACGGCGGCCCGCAAGGCGGAGCAGGAGATCCATGACGGCGTGGCGCGCGGCCCGCTGCATGGCATTCCCTACGGTTTGAAGGATCTCTACGACGCCGCCGGGCTGCGCACGACCTGCCATTCGCGGGTGCTGCTGCAGAACATGGCGATGACGGACTCGGACGCCACGACCAAGCTGGATGGCGCCGGCATGATGCTGATGGGCAAGCTGTCCACGCATGAATTCGCCATCGGCGCACCAAACCCGGACCTGCCATTTCCCTGCGCCTGCAACCCCTGGAATGTCGAGCATTTTGCCGGCGGCTCATCCTCCGGCTCCGGCGCCGCCGTGGCGTCCGGCATGTTGCCGCTGGCGATGGGCACGGATACCGGCGGCTCGATCCGCTTGCCGGCCGCCTACACCGGCATTGTCGGGCTGAAGCCGACCTACGGCCGGTTGAGCCGGTTCGGCGTGGTGCCACTGGCGTTCAGCATGGATCACGCCGGGCCGCTGACCCGCACGGTGGAGGATTGTGCGCTCGCCATGCAGGCACTGGCAGGGTACGACCCTCGCGACCCCGGATCGGCCGATATTCCCGTCCCGGACTACCTGGCGGAGTTGAAGGCCGGCGTAAAGGGCCTGCGCATCGGCTATGCCCGCGCGTTCAATGCCGAAGCTGGCGTGGATGCGGAGGAATCCGCCGCATTGGACGCAGCGGCGGAGGTTCTGCGCGGCCTGGGCGCGGAGGTGGAGGAGGTGGTTCTGCCATCCCGCGCCCGGTTCAACGCGGCTGGCTGGACAGTCATCCAATCCGAATCATTTGCCGTCCACGCGCGCGACTTGCGCACCCGCCCGCACGATTACGCCCGCACCACGCGGGAGCGGATTTTGCTGGGCGCCTTCGTCACCGGCCAGGAATACGTCCAGGCGCAACGGCTGCGCCGGGTGATCGCGCTGGAGGTGGACCGGCTGTTGCAGGACTATGACGCGCTGATCGTCGCCCCGTTCACGGGCGCCGCGCCAAAGCTGACCGCGGTCGAGCATACGCCGTTGCGCCGCGACCAGCCCCTGACGGTGCTTCAAAACGTGACCGGCCATCCCGCGCTGTGCCAGCCTTGCGGCATGTCGGCCAACGGGCTGCCACTATCGCTGCAACTGATGGGCCGCCAATTCGGCGAGGCCGGCCTGATGCGGATCGCTTACGCGTATGAGCAGGCGGCCGGCTGGCACGAGAAACGGCCACCGGTTTAGCTCAGCCCGTAACGCGGGAAGGGTGTTTATCACGCATCGACCCGTCCCGCCGCACGGCCTGCAAGTCGTGCGGCGGGACGGGTCGATTGGTATTGAAATAGCCGCCTACGGCTTCAGCACGTAGTCCGCCGAGACCGAGGCGGTCACATCCTCCTGTGACGCGGTGGCCTGCGGAGCGGGTGCGGCCATGCGGGCCATCGCCATGGCGGGAAAGGCCCGTGGCGGGACGGAGGTGCTGTCCAGCCGCACGTCTTGGATATGGTCTAGATGCAGCCCCAGCGCTTCCGCGGCCGATGCGGCGCGGGCTTGCAGCGACTTAAGCGCCTCCGTGGTCGCCTGCTCGTGCGCCTTGCGCCGCAATGCCGGCGACACCTCCCAGTCCAGCGACCCGGCAGCCAGCCCCTGTTGCTGCAGCTTGCCCACCAGGTCCAACAGCGCCGGGCCCTCGCTGCTGCGGAGTTCCAGCGTCTGCTGTGCCGTCCAGCCGGTGCGCTTGTCGTCCAGCGGGCCGACGGAGTAGCCGACGGCGCGGGCCTCGACCCCGGCGACGGCGGTGGACGTGCTCATGCCGGTCGCGATCATGCTGTTGACGAGGCGCTGCGCCGCGGCTGGGGAGCGTGCGGTGTTCAGCGCCAGCATGTCCGCCACCAACTGGTCCGGCGTCACCTGCACCGTGCCGGTGGCGGAGAGGTGCAGCAGCATCGGCGCGGGCGCCGTTTGCGCCATCGCCACCTGGCTGCACAGCATGCCGCCGATGATCGCCGCCACTGTCCATGTCGATTGCGTCATGCCTATTCCCCTGCCCGTAGCGACATCAGAGTTGGCCGCCTCTGTGGTAGGATGATGGCGAAGACCCGGTCTATGCTGCGCCGCCAAACTGGAAATCCCGTTAATGGCGGGAAAGATATTGCGCGCCCTACGATAGGGCGCGCCTTACCGGTTGCGGGTAATCAACCGCCCCGGCTTCTCCCCTGTCACCTTCCCCGCGGCGAAGGTGGACACGCCGTTGGCCCAAACCTCCTCGATTCCTTCGGACATCAGCGTCGATTCCTCGAACGTCGCCTTGTCGATGACGGTCGCCGGGTCGAACAACACCAGATCGGCGAACGCACCCGGGCGGATCGCGCCGCGGTCGAGCATGCCGTACACGGCGGCCGTGCGCCCCGTCATCTTGTGCACAGCGGTTTCCAGATCCAGCAGCCCAAGCTGGCGCGTGTACAGCCCCAGCACGCGCGGGAAGGTGCCCCATAGGCGCGGATGCGGCACCGTGTCGTGCGGCAACCCGTCCGACCCAATCATCGACAACGGATGGCGCATGATGCGGCGCACGTCCTCCTCGTCCATCTGGAACGTCATCGCCCCGGCGGGGAGCAGCTTGGTGGCGGCAGTGTGCTGGTCGGTGTTCCAGCGGCGCGCGACCTCGCTCAAATCCTTGCCGGCCATTTCCGGGAACGGCACCGACCAGGTGATCACCGTGCGCAAATCCGGCCGCAGCGTCTCCGGCCGCAGCACCGTCGACCCGGCGGGATACGGATACATGTCGAACGCCACGTCTTGCATGCTGGCCGCCGCCTCGATCAACGCCAGCGTCTGCACCGACCGCCCGTAATTCTCCGGCAGCGAGCATTTGTGGTGGCTGATCACCACCGGCAGGCCCAGCCGGTTGCCGATCTTCACCGTCTCCTCGATGGAGGCGCAAACCTGGTCGGCCTCGTTGCGCATGTGGGTCACGTAGATCCCGTCCCGCGCCTTCATCCCCTCCGCCACTGCAATCACCTCGGCCGTCGGCGCATGCGAATTCAGCCCGTAATACAACCCGGTGGAAAAGCCGGACGCACCCTCCGCCATCGACTGCTTCACGCGCAGCCGCATCGTCTCGATCTCGGAGTCCTTGGCTGGGCGGTACACGTCGCCATCCATCGCCTGCACGCGCAGCGTCTGGTGGCCGACCAGGGCGTAGGTATTCACCTCGCACCCACGCTTGCGCAACTCGTTCGCATAGTCGCCAAAACTGTCGAAGGTCCACCAGCTCTCGTCACCCAGCAGATCCAGCGGCGGCGGCGGCCGCGTCGTCATGCGCGCCGGTGACAAACTCACCCCGCAATTGCCCACCACCACGCTGGTGACACCCTGGCTGATCTTGCACGTCATGCAGGACGGCCCGCACAGCACGGCGCGATCGTCATGCGTGTGCGCGTCGATGAAGCCGGGTGCGATCACCTTGCCCGTGCCGATCACCTCGCGGTCCGCACTAGACCCGCCTAAATCGCCCACGCCGACGATACGGTCCCCTGCGACGCCCACATCCCCGATGGTACGCGGCGCACCGCTACCGTCGATGATCGTGGCGTCACGGATAATCAGGTCGCACCGAAGGGACATCGCAGCAGGTCTCCGTCTACAGAATTCGGCGGGGACAATGCCCCAGATCACCCGGCGCCGCCAATTCAGGCACGCAGCCGGTCCCGCAGGGTCGCACCGGGCCCATATTCCTTCTGCACCAGCCCCCGGCGCTGCAACTCCGGCACCACCAACCGCCCGAACTCCTCGAACATCGTGGGCGATACGGTGGGCCACACGGCAAACCCATCGCAGCCCCCGGCCTCGAACACCGCCTGCATCTGGTCGGCCACGGATTGCGCGGTGCCGACCATCACCTTGCGCGGCCGCCGCACCGCCTGGGCGTAGCTGATCCCCTCCTTGGCCGCACGCTGCTTCATCGTGTCCTCGATCCCGGTAATCCCCGCGCCACCCTGCACCGCGGCCACCTCGTCCGGCGTCTGGTGCTTGGCTAGGTCCGCGCCCAGCATGGTGGAGTTGTGCGCCAGCACCAGGTCGGCATCCGCCAGCGCGTCCAGCGCATCGGCCTTCTCCTGCGCGATCGCCTCCGTCTCGCCGATGACGACGCCGAGCGATTTGCACACCGCACAATGTTCCGGTGGCCGATTGAACGCGGCCATCCGGCTCTTGATGTCCTGGGTGAACGCGACGTTCTCCTCGATCCCCCCGCCACCGCTGGCGAAGATCATCTCCGCCCATCGCGCCGCGAAGGTCCGCCCCCGGTCGGACGACCCGGCCTGGAGGAACACCGGCCGGGTCTGCGGGCTGCGCGGCATCGCCAACGGCCCGCGGGTGCGCACGTATTTGCCCTCGTAATCGGCGTAACGGATCTTCTCCGGGTCGGCGAACACCCCGGACTCACGGTCCAGCACCAGCGCGTCGTCGTCCCAGCATTCCCACAGCGCGTTGCACGCCTCCAACACCTCGTCCGCCTGGTCGTAGCGCAACCCCTTGGCCGGCAAGCTGTCCATGCCGAAATTGCGTGCCTCCATGTCCGTGGCGGACGTCACCACGTTCCAGGCCGCCCGCCCCTGCGTCAGGATGTCCAGCGAGGCCAGCATCCGCGCCAGCAGATACGGCGGGTGGAACGTGGTGGACAGCGTCGCCCCCAGCCCGAGATGCGTGGTCACCCGCGCCATCAGCGGCAGCACCAGCATCGGGTCCAGATAGCTGATTTGCCCGCCGCGCTGGATATACGTGCGGAACGTCCCGCCATACACATCCGGCAGCCCGAACGTGTCGGCGAAGAACCCGGCGTCGAACTTCGCCTCCTCCAGCGTGCGGGCCAATTGCTCGTAACGCCGCGGGTCGAAGATGTCGTGCAGCGCCGCCGCCGGGTGACGCCAGCCGCCGGCATGGCTGGCGGTTGGGCCCGTCTTCAAATAGGCGACGAGCTTCATCCGGCGCTTGTCGGGCACGAGGTTCTCCAATCCGGTTACGCAAACCCGGCCCATGCACGCTTCGCGCCGGGCCGCCGGGTCATGTGTCGCGGAAGCTGGCGAACTCCGCCAGGGGCGCCCGTTCCGCGATGACTTGGTTCGCCACCGCCTCGTGATCCGCCCAGCCCAGCGCCAGGCCGCATAGCACCAGCTCCTCATCCGGCAGGGCAAGTTGGTCGCGTATGATGGCATGGTATCCGGCGAAGGCAGCTTGCGGGCAGGTATCCAGGCCGAAGCCGCGGGCGGCGGTCATGATGTTCTGCATGAACATGCCGATATCCAGGTACGCGCCCAGTCCCAACCGGCGATCGAGTGTGAAGATCATCCCGACCGGGGCGCCGAAGAACCGGAAGTTCTGGTCGTGCCAGCCCCGTGCGCCTTCCCGATCCCCCTTCACGATCCCCAGAAGCCCGTACAACTGCCAGCCGATCGTGCGCCGCCGGGTTATGTAGGGCTCGGGCATCATGTCGGAATAATAGGGGTATTCCGGCCTCGGTTCCGCCGCCCCGGTGGTGCGGTCGGCCATGATGGCGTCGCTCAGCCGGGTCTTGGCCGCCCCCGTCAGCACGGTCACGCGCCAGGGCTGCGTGTTGGTAGCGCTGGGTGCCCGGGCCGCCGCAGTCAGGATCGTCTCCACGGTCTCGCGCGGCACTGCATCGCTGCGGAACCCGCGGATGCTGCGCCGGCTGTTGAGGGCGGCGAGAACGGCGGCTTCGTCATGGACCAAATTGGGATCTCCTTCGCGTCGCAGGTGACACTAGCGCAAATGGCCTGTCTCATGGCACCGCCATGCCGGAGCCCCCACCCCGCCCCCGACTTGCCTTCGTCACCATCGGCCAGGCGCCGCGGGATGACGTGGTGACGGAATTGCTGGCTCTGCTCGGCCACCCGGATGTGCAGGCGGCGCAATTCGGCGCCCTGGACGGCGTGCCCGATGCGGAAATCGCCGCGCATCCACCTGGCACGCGGGAAGGCAAGCTCTACACCCGCCTCGCCTCCGGCGATCACGTCGTCATCGGCGCCGGCTTCGTCGCCCGGCGCCTCAAGCCCCTCTTGCTCCGGCTGGATGAGGCCGGGTTCGACCTGATCGTGCTCATCAGCACCGGCGTGTTCGAGCCGGTCCGTTTGCGCACCCCCTTCGTGCACGGCCAATTGGTGGTGGATGCCTGGATCGCCGCCCTGGTGATGGGGGACTGCGCCCTCGGCCTCATCTACCCGCTGGCGCAGCAGCACCGCGACTTCGCCCACGGCACGCTGATCCAGAATGCGGAAGCCGTCGCTTCCACCGGCGAGGCGGCGGTGCTCGCGGACGCCGCCGCCAAGCTGGCCAAGGCCGAACTGATCCTGATGCACTCCGTTGGCTATACCGAGGCGATGGCCCGGCAGGTGGCGGCGCAAACCCACCGCCCCGTCGTCACGGCCCGGCGCATCCTGGCCGGCGCCATCCGCCTGCATCTGGCCGATGTGACGGAGCGCCAGTCCGTGTCCGCCCCGTCCGCGATGATCGACCGCCTGCCCGAGGGCGCGGACCGCCTGACCCGGCGCGAGCGGGACGTGCTGGCCGCGGTGCTGGACGGCGAGGGCAATAAGGCGATCGGCCGCCAATTGGGCATCAGCCACCGCACGGTCGAGATTCACCGCGCCCGCGCGCTGGCCAAGCTGAATGCCACCTCGACTACCGACCTGATCCGCCGGGTGCTCATCGCCGGAGGCTAGCTGCCTAGGATTGGGGCGCCTTGCCCATCGATGCGGCAAATGCCCCACAGATTTCCCCCTCTATACGTGGCGCCCCTTATGGTTCGCCCTCGTTCGGTCGTCCTAGCCTCCGGTGGTTTACCGCCTGGAGTCTACCGTGTCGAAACGGATCGCCTTCGTCACCATTGGCCAGTCCCCCCGCACCGACGTGATGCCGGACATCGTGGCCGAGTGCCGCACCGTGTTCACCGCGACCGAGCGCGGCGTGCTGGACGGGCTGGACGACACCGCCATCGCCGCCCTGGCGCCGCAACCCGGCGAGGCGATCCTCGCCTCCCGCCTGGCGGACGGCCGCGGCGTGGTGATGGGCAAGCCCGCCGTGGAACGCCGCCTACGCGAGATTTTCGCCGAACTCGACACCCAGGGCTTCGACCTCATCGTCCTGCTCTGTACCGGCGTGTTCGGCCGCTTCGATACCAGGACCCCGTTCCTGGAGCCGCAACACGCGGTCGACCATGTCGTGCAAGGCCTGGCCTACGGCAAGGAGATCCTGGGCGTGATGCTGCCGGAGCCCGGGCAGGCCGATGATTTCGAGGGCATTCCCGGCTTCGTCACAAAGCCCGGCCATGGCTCCCCCTACGTCGCCGACCCGATGCCGGCGCTTCGGCTGGCCGGCGCCAGCCTGGCCGAAACCGACATGATCGTGATGCACTGCATCGGCTACACCGAGGCGATGCGGCAGGAAGTCGCCCGCGCCGCCGGCCGCCCTGTGATGCTGTCGCGCCGCATCGTTGCCCACGCCATCGACCTCCTCCTGACCTGAGGCACCCCGTAATGACCCAATCCCTCCGCCTCGGCTTCGACATCGGCGGCACCTTCACCGATTTCGTGTTGGTCGACCCAGCCACCGGCGCCCTACGCCTGCACAAGCTGCTGACCACGCCGCAGGACCCGGCGATCGGCGCGCTGGAAGGGCTGCGGCAGATCGTGTCCGACCACGGCGCCCAGCTCGCCGACGTAACGGAGATCGTGCACGGCACCACCCTCGTCACCAACGCGGTCATCGAGCACAAGGGCGCCAGACTGGGCCTAATCACCACCGCCGGCTTTCGCGACGTGCTGGAGGCCGGGACCGAGCAGCGCTACGATATCTACGACCTGTTCCTCACCTACCCCGACCCGCTGGTCCCCCGCCATCGGCGCCTGGAGGTGACCGAGCGGATCGATCGCGATGGCAATATCATTACGCCCCTGGACGCCGACAGCGTGCGCACCGCCGCCCGTGCGCTCAAGGCCGCCGGGGTGGAGGCAATCGCCATCTGCTTCCTCCACGCCTATCGCGAACCGAAGCACGAGCGTGAGGCCGCTGCCATCGTTGCCGAGATGCTGCCCGGCACCCCCGTCTCCGTCTCCTCCGACGTGGTGGCGGAAATGGGCGAGTATGCACGCTGCGTCACCACCTGCGCCAACGCCTACGTCCAGCCGCTGATGGCGACCTATCTGCGCCGGCTGGAGCAGGAATTGCGCGGCGCCGGGTTCACCGGGCATTTGCGGCTGATGCACTCGGCGGGCGGCCTGGTCTCCGTCGCCGCGGCACGGGAATTCCCTATCCGCCTGCTGGAATCCGGCCCCGCCGGTGGCGCGTTGGCGGCAGCCCTGCTCGGCGCCCGCGCCGGGCACACCGATCTGCTGGCCTTTGACATGGGCGGCACCACCGCCAAGGCCTGCCTCATCGAGGACGGCCGTGCCCAGATCGCCCCGATGCTGGAGGCCGGGCGCGAGCATCGCTTCAAGCGCGGCTCCGGCCTGCCGATCAAGGCAGCGACGGTGGACATGATCGAGATCGGTGCCGGCGGCGGCTCCATCGCCTCCATCGATGAGGTGGGGCTGCTGCGCGTCGGCCCGCATTCCGCCGGCGCCGCACCCGGCCCTGCCTGCTACGGTCGCGGCGGCGAGAAGCCCACCGTCACCGATGCCAATCTGGTGTTGGGCTATTACGACCCCGGCTTCTTCCTCGGCGGCGCCATGGCGCTGGACGTCGCCGCCGCCCGCGCCGCCATCGCCCGCGTCGCCGGCCCGCTGGGGCTGAGCGTGGAACAAGCCGCCTGGGGCATCCACAAGGTCGTGGTCGAAAGCATGGCCGACGCCGCCCGCGTGTATCTGGTGGAGCGCGGCAAGGACCCGCGGCGCTACGCCATGGTCGGCTTCGGCGGCGCCGGGCCGGCCCACGCAGCGGAGGTCGCCCGCGCCCTGGGCATGGCCGAACTCGTCGTGCCACCCGCCTCCGGCGCCGCTTCCGCACTCGGCTTCCTGGCCGCCCCGCTCTCCGCCAGCCGCGTCCGCCCCCGCCCGGTGCGGCTGGGTCCCGACGCCGACCTGGCCGAAATCGAGCAGATCCTCCAGGACTTGGAGGCCGAGGCCCGGGCCGAACTCGCATCCGGCGGATTGGCCGACGGCCTGGTGGTCGAACGCGCCGCCGACATGCGTCTGGTCGGCCAGATGCACGAGATCGGTGTGCCAATGCCCGCCACTGCGTTGGGCGAACACAGCCTCCCCGCGCTGATCGCCGCCTTCGGATCCGCCTATACCGCCCGCTACGCCGCCCTGCAGCCCGGTGCCCAGGCCGAGGCGGTGAATTTCCGCGTCACCGTCACCGGCCCCACACCCAGCGTCACCATCGGCGCCCAGGCCGGTGCCGCCGCGACCGCGCGCAAGGGCGACCGCCAGGCCTGGTTCGGCGAGGCCTTCTTCACCGCCGCCGTCTACGACCGCTACGCGCTGACGTCGGATATGGAGATTGCCGGCCCCGCCATCGTGGAAGAACGCGAGGCCACCACCATCATCGCACCCGGCGACACGTTACGCGTCGACGCCGCAGGCAACCTGCGCATCGCCATCGGCGCCGCCAGCGCCATGAGCCTGGTGCAACCCGGCATGTCCCACGCCGCCGCCCGCGCCGCCATCGAGGCCGATCCGATCGCGCTGGAGATCATGTGGAGCCGCCTGACCACGGTCGTCGACGAAATGTGGATCACCATCATCCGCACCGCCTTCTCCCTCATCATCGCGGAGTCACAGGATTTCGCCTGCGAATTGCTGGACCCGCAGGGCGAAACCCTCGCGCACTCCCCCCGCGCCATGCCCGTCTTCAACCTCACTCTACCACGCGCGGTAAAAGCCCTGCTGAAGCGTTTCCCCGCCGACACGCTGCGACCCGGTGATATGCTCGTCACCAACGATCCCTGGCTCTGCGCCGGGCATCTCTACGACATCGCCGTCGTCTCCCCCGTCTTCCGCGATGGCCGGGTGGTCGCCCTGGTCGGCATCGTCGGCCACGTCGCCGACATCGGCGGCACGCGCGACAGCCTGAAAGCGCGCGAAATCTTCGACGAGGGCCTGCAAATCCCGCCGATGAAACTCGCCCGCGGCGGCGTGGATAACGAGGACCTGTTCGCCATCATCGGCGAGAACGTCCGCAACCCCGCGCAGGTGATTGGCGACATCCAGGCCTTCATGTCCGCCAACCGCATCGGCGCCCAACGCCTGCTGGCCTTCATGGACGAGTATGGCCTGGCCGACCTCTCCGCGCTGGCCGCCATCGTGCAGGACCGGGCGGAGCAGGCCATGCGCGCCGCCATCCAAGCTCTGCCGGATGGCACCTACACCAGCAGCGTCCCGTTCAGCCCGGTGGATGCCGAGCTGACCCTGCCGCTGAAGCTCACCGTCAGCGGCGACACCATTGAGTTGGATTTCGAAGGCGCCCCCGCCCAACTCGCCATCGGCGGCGTGAACTCCACCATGAACTACACCGCCGCCCACGCCACCTACCCGCTGAAATGCATGCTGACCCCGACGGTGCGCGGCAATGCCGGGTGCTACCGCCCGTTCACGGTAAAGGCGCCGGAGGGCTCGATCCTCAATTGCACCCGCCCGGCCGCCGTGTCCTCCCGCATCCGCACCGGCTGGTACCTGGCCCCTGCCGTGTTCCAGGCGCTGGCAGCGGCCGCCCCGAAGGCAGTGCAGTCACCCACCGGGCTGCCCGTTGCGGTGAACATGTCCGGCAAGGATGGCGCCGGCGCCTTCTACGCCGACCACCTGTTCATGGGCGGCGGCCAGGGCGCCAGCACCCAGGGCGACGGGAAATCCGGCCTGCTCTACCCCACCTCCGCCGCCAACACCGCCATCGAGGTGTTCGAGGCGCGAGTCCCCGTTCTGGTGGAGGAAAAGACCTTCCTCACCGACAGCGGCGGCGCCGGGCAAACCCGGGGTGGCCTTGGCCAACGCGTTCGCTTCCGCAAGCTGCACGATGACGGCCTTCCCACCCTGGCCGCCCTGTTCCCCGAGGGCGTGAAGCGCGCGCTCTCCGGCCTGGCCGGCGGCCAGCATGGCGCGAAAGCCTTTGCCGGCGTGCGCGGCCCGAATGGCGCCCTCATCCACGATTGCGGGACCGGCGAATTGGTGACGCTGACCCGCACCGATGAGGTCGCCGAAATCGTATTCGCCGGTGGCGCCGGCTATGGCGACCCCCGCCGCCGCCCCGCCGCCCGCGTGGCCGCGGATTTGCAAGACGGGCGCATCAGCGAAACCGCGGCGCGCGAAACCTACGGCGCCAAACTCGCCGACGCAGCGGAGTAAGTACGCATGGACACGATTACCCCGATCGACACCACGACCACCAACCGGCACCCGACCCTGTTCGAACCGGCGACGCTGATCCTGCTGACAGTCCTATGCATCGTCGGCGCCATCATCGGCATGCAATTGCTGGTGACGCTCGGCGTGGTCGCCAACACCTCCATCGTCGGTGCATTGGTGGCGATGGGGCTGGCCCGCGTGCCCTTGCGTGCCTTCGCCCGCTACCGCTCGATCCACGTGCAGAACCTGGCGCAGAGTGCTATCTCCGCCGCCACCTTCGGCGCCGGCAACAGCCTGCTGCTGCCGATCGGCATCCCGTTCCTGATGGGCCGCCCCGACCTGGTGCTACCGTTGCTGGGTGGCGTCGCGCTGGCCATGCTGGTGGATGCCACCATGCTCTACAAACTGTTCGGCACCAGCGCCTTCCCGGCCGAGGGCGCCTGGCCCCCCGGCGTCGCCGCAGCCGAGGCGATCCGCGCCGGCGACCAAGGCGGCGGCCGCGTCATGCTGCTGGGCGGCGGCGTGCTGGCTGGCATTGCCGGCACCGGCTTCCTCGGCATCCCCATGTCCGCCTTCGGTGTCGCCTTCATCGGCAACATCTTTGCCCTCATGATGTTCGGCCTGGGCCTGCTGGTGCGCGGCTACTCCCCGCAACTGTTCTCCGCCTACATCCCCGGCGGCGACATAGGCAAAGCCTTCATTCCGCACGGCCTGATGATCGGCGCCGGCGTCGTGGCGCTGGTGCAGGTGGCACTCGTCATGGCGAAGCGCACGAAGCCGACGGACGCCGCTACCCCCGGCTCCAGCCGCGCGCTGGGCCTCGGCACGTTGGCCTACGTGGTCATCGCGGTGCTGATCGCGCTGGCTGGCGGCCTCACTTCCGAACTCTCCACCGGCATGCTAATCGCCTTCATCGTCTACGCAGCCTTCGCAGCCCTGATCCACGAACTCATCGTCGGCCTGGCCGCCATGCATTCCGGCTGGTTCCCCGCCTTCGCCGTGGCCCTGATCACGCTGATCATCGGCATGCTCATCGGCTTCCCCCCAGTCTCGCTGGCGCTGCTGGTCGGCTTCTCCGCCGCCACCGGCCCCGCCTTCGCCGACATGGGCTACGACCTGAAGGCCGGCTTCATGCTGCGCGGTAACGGCGCCAACCCGGCGTTCGAGATGGAGGGGCGCTTCCAGCAATACCTTGCCGCGATGTTCGCCTTCATCGTCGCCGCCATCGTCGTGCTGGTGTCCTACAAGGGCTATTTCGCTGCCAACCTCGTGGCGCCGGTGGCGAAGGTCTACGTCGCCACCATCAAGGCCGGCGCCACGCCGGGTGCGGCCTGGCAGTTGCTGATGTGGGCGATCCCGGGCGCCATCCTGCAAGTGGTCGGCGGCCCGAAGCGGCAGATGGGCGTGCTGTTCGCCACGGGCATGCTGATCGTCTTCCCCGCCGCCGGTTGGGCCGTGCTGGTGGGCGTGGCCGCCCGCATCATCTACGGCCAGATCCGCGGCCCGGCGGCGAAAAGCGAGATGGAGATCTTCGCCGGCGGCGTCATCGCCGGGGACGCTCTCACCAGCTTCTCCCAGGGCATCGCCTCCAACCTACGACGCTAACCCGTGACGCCCGGCCCGGACGGTGCGAGAATGGCGGCATGGAATACGCCATCGTCACCATCTCGGACCGTCCGGATCTGGCGCCCATTGTCGCCGGGTTCGTGCTGCAAGCCTTCGGTCACGCGGACAGCCCAAGTGCTGCGGAGATCACCGCCCAGATTCTGGCGCCGCATCGCGGCCCCGAGGAAACCTTTGTCCTGCTGGAAGGCGAGCGCCCCGTTGGCACCGCCGCCCTCTCCTATGACGACCTCAAATCCCGCCCCGACCTGACGCCCTGGCTCGCCAGCGTCGTCGTAGAGCCGGACTCCCGCGGCAAAGGCTACGCCATAGCCCTGGTGCGCCGGGTCGAGGCAATGGCGCGGGAGGCTGGTGTGCAAACCCTGTGGCTATTCACCTGGACGGCAGAACCGCTCTATGCCCGCCTAGGCTGGCAACGCGTGGGGCTGGAGACAAATCGCGGGCGCGAGGTCGTGCTGATGAAGCGCGACCTGACCGCCGCCTAGACAATCCGCTTTTCCACCGCCACGGATCGCATCGCCGGCGTCCGGGCCGGGCGGCGAAACCGAATACTCGCCAGGCCCTTCGGGAACAGGCACAGCACCGCGACCAAAACGCCGCCCAACACCAACTTGTCCCCATAAGCACCAAGCGACAGAAAGCTCTTCTGCACCAGCAGGATCGCCGTGCCCAAGACCGGGCCGAGCAGGTTGCGCCGCCCGACCAGGATCACCGCCGTCAGCATCAGCACCAGGAAATACGTGTCGAACAGATCCGGCCCCACATAGGCGCGCTGATACGCATACAGCCATCCGGCCGCCGCGCTGATCGGCGCCGACACCAGAAATACCATCAGCCGGATGCGCTGCCCGTCCAGCCCGCTCATCACCGCCAGGCGCGGGTTCATATGCACCATCAGCGCCGCCTGCCCCAGCCGCGACCGGCGGAAGCGGTGAACCAGATAGATCGTCAGCACCAGCAGCGTATAGGCGTAGGGCCAGAACTGCGTGTTGGTCCCTGCCACGAGCGTAATCGGCCCGATCGACAAATCCAGCGCGGGGATCCCGACCACGCCATCCGACCCGCCGAGGAAGCTCCAGTTCGACGCAATATTGGCGCACACCACGGCTGCGGCATAGGTGACCAGGGAAAACGCGAATTCCCGCGTGCGCAACGTGATCGCGCCCAGCACGGCGGCCAGCACCAGCGCGGTAACGATAGCACCCCCTAGCGTCGCCCAGGCGCCCCACTCGGCATTCACCGACAGCAGCGCCGCCGCATATGCGCCCGCGGCGAAGAATGCCGTGTGGGCCAGGCTGATCTCCCCCAGATCGGACAGGATGATGTCCAGCCCATAGGCCATGGTGCCGAAGATCGCGATCACGACGAGCGTGTCGTACACCAGCGTCGACCCACCCAGCAGCCGCGGCAACAGAAAGCCGACGACCACCAGCAGCAGCGCGATGCCTGCCCGTTTCATCGCGCGAATCCCCGTCCCGCGGCCAAGTCGCCGGGTCGCAGCACCATCACCGCGATCAGCAACACGAACACCGCCGTCGTCGTATAGGCCGGCGACACCAACGCCCCGAAGAACGCGGTGAACAACCCCAGCCCCAACCCGGCGGCGTAGCTGCCCCCGACGCTGCCGATCCCACCCAGCACGACCACGACGAAGGTCATGATCACCTGGTCGAACCCCATCGACGTCATGATCGGCGTGCGCGGCGCCACCAACGTCGCGGCAAAGGCGACCGCCGCGCCCTCGAACGCGAAGATGCCCATATACACGAGGGCGACGTTGACCCCGCCCAATTGAGTCAGCTTCGGGTCTTCCGCCACCATGCGCACCCACGAGCCCAGCACCGTGCGCGCCAGCACCCAACGCAGCACCAGGAACAATGCGATCGTCGCCACCACCAGCAACAAATCCTGCGCGGTGAACCAAACCGGCCCGAAGCGGAAATCGATCCCCTCCAGCGGACTCACCAGCCGCTGCGGCTGCGCGCCAAACGCAAACCCGGCCCCGCCCTCCAGGATCTGGCCGAAGCCCAGCGTCACGATCATCAGGCTCACCAGGTTCTGCTCCAGCGTCAGCCGCAGCATCAGCATCTGCATGACCGCCCCGATCACCGCCCCCATCGCAACGGCCGCCGGAACCGCCAGCAGATAGGGCAGCCCCGTCATCCGCATCACCCACCAGGCCACGAACGCACCGACCATGTACATCTGCCCGTGGCCGAAATTGACCAACCGGGCCGATCCCAGCAGCAACGTCCACCCCACCGCCACCAACGCATAGGAATGCCCTATCGTGATGCCGTTCACCAGTTGCTGCGCGACGTTCATCCGTGGCTCGCCCCTAGATAGGCCTCGATGATTCGGGGATCGTCCTTCATGGCCGCCACCGGCCCGCTGGCGATCATGCGCCCCCGCTCCAGCAAATGCAGCGTGTCCACCACCTCCACCGCTGCCCGCACGTTCTGCTCCACCAGCAACACCGTCATGCCCGCATCCACCAGCCGTCGCACCGCCTGCAGCAGCGTGATCACCAGCCGGGGTGCCAAACCGATGGACGGCTCATCCAACAACAACACGCGCGGGCCCAGGCGCAGCGCCCGCGCCATGGCCAGCATCTGCCGCTCCCCCCCGCTCATCGACCCGGCGGCATTGGCCCGGCGTTCGCGCAGCCGGGGGAACAGGTCGTAGACCTCATCGACGGAGAAGGCGCGGCGCACGCTGCTACTGGGTGGGCTTCGCACCGCGCGCAGATTTTCCTCCACGCTCAGCCCCAGGAACACGCCATGGCCCTCCGGCACCAGCAGCAATCCCCGGCGCACATGCTCGTGCGCGGGTAGGCTCCCCACATCTTCCCCGTCCAGCAGCACGCTGCCGGAAACGCGGGGCGCGGCGCGAGACCAGCCGGCGATGGCATTCACCAGCGTGCTCTTGCCCGCACCATTCGCCCCTACCACGCCCGATAGCGTGCCCGGCTGTAACGCCAGAGACGACACCGCAACCGCCGCGTCGCCGCCGTAGGAGACGGCTAAGTTCCGCACCTCCAGCACCGGAATCATGCGGCGCGGCCCAGATAGGCCTCCATCACGCGCGGATCCGCTTGGATGGCGCGGGGCGGCCCCTGCGCGAGCATCCGGCCCTGTTCGATGACCACGATCTCGTCCGCGATGCCC
>NZ_LMUY01000060.1:0-3609 GCF_009765685.1 Acidisphaera sp. L21
GCTTCCCACCCACCTGACCGTGTCGGCATCACTCAGAGACAAGATTTGACATCGATGCCCTCAATGATGTCGCGCCGCAGGTGGCACATCATGGTCGCGCGCCACGATCAGCCGGATCATGCTACGGGCCGTTCACGCCAATTCCAATTGGTTCTAACGCAAAACAAGGCGGCATGGTAGAATAAGGTATGATCGGCCTCGTCCTAGTCTTGAGTCTCTTTGGTCTCGTGATTGGCCTTTGGCGGCTTCGATACGCTTGGGATCAATCAGGAGGCAAACAGTACATCGACTTAGACGGTAAGGAATGGGTTATCTACTCTCCGGCTGGTTCTAATCCGTCAGCAGTCGGAGGCAATGGTGATGCCGGCCATTGCGGTGCCCACGGCGACGGTGGCGGGTGTGCCGGCGGTCATTGAATTGACTCGGCTTGCCGAGTTGCATGCCCTAGTTCACCTACCCCAGTGACGCGCAATTACATCAATCACCGCGACTACGGCACCCAAGTTTGGCCAGAAGTAAATTCTGAACCAAGCCGAAAACAGGTTCGCCTTCCGCCATGCGATCCACGCCTCCGCTTCCGCGTGTGAGATAGGCGTTTGGACACCATCGACCATCTCCCAGAGCAACTTCCTTCCCTCTTCCTCAGGCGCTCCGAGGAGGTAATGGACCCCAGCGACGCCCAGTCGCTATAATTGCTCTATGAGGCGTTAGTGCCTCAGTAGACGATCACGACGCGACCCTCAGGAGCCAGCCCGATGCCCGTCTTCCTCCAGACTGCCATGGTCGCAGCGGCCGTCATCGCTGGCTCCGCCCAAGCCTCCGTAGCGCCTGCTGTGCCCCGGTCCCGAGCGCATAGCATTGCCCCACGTGTCACTCAGATCGAGCCTGTAGCGCCTTCTGCGGCCACTGCACAGGTCGTTCCGCCTGTCGTGGAGAAGGTTAAGCCGCGAGCAGCGACGCCGACTACCAGCGTAGGTGAGTTGACCTTGCCACAGGTTTATATCCCGAGTGCTGGTGGGTGAAAGTTGACCTTTGCCCCCCCCGGGTTGTGGCCGCTCAGGACCAACAGGAAACGTCCGCGACGAGAAAGGGTCTCTGGGATTTGATATTGCACATAGTCCCTAGACATCAGCGTCACAGGCAGCTTTCCCGCTCGATCTACGATCTCCACGACCCGCCAACCCGCCCTGAGATAGACGCGTTCAGCCGTATTGGTAAACAACCATGCTGTCTTTACTGACGCTTGACGACAAGCTGAATCGAATGCCTCAAGCAGATGATAGATGTAACCCTTTCCGCGCCGTGCGGGGATCACGCAAACACCGGCTAGCCAAGGCGTCAGAGTCGGCCGCTCGTCGAGGTCTTTTCTGGCAAGTGTCACTGTGGCAATGGGCATATCGTTCGCCAGCAAAATTAGCGTCTGTGGAGCACCGGCCTCTTTGCAACATTCGGCATATATTGCCTGAGTTTCTTCGAGGGACCGTCCCTCTTCTTTCCACCATTGGTGCCAAAGCCACTCAGCTATTACAGGCAATAGGTCCGGTCTCGTTCTCACCGAAACGACCTCCAAGCGCTCATTGTCTATCAGTTTTGTCATGCTCGCTCCGGATCATGCCGCACTGAGTAAGGGATGGATCGTGCTAATGCTACGATTATCGTTGAACAAAAACTTCCCGGTCCGTAGACGAGCGTAACCTCGGGTTAGCTCCTTTAGCTCCACTAGGAAGGTGGGGACTGATGCCGAACGCCTTCTGGCAGATCAGCATGAACTCAACAACTCTATGAAGAAGCTTCCAATCAAATGCTTTCGAAACGTACATAGCCCTTCATTGTCTCGTTCTGTATCGGTGCTAGCGGTGGTTGCACCCGTATCATCGAATAGCAGGGTACGTCTTTGAAGGCCGTCGAGCACCGTTACTGCTTGGTCACCCCAAGGGAACCACACCGGTCTCTTCGATGTCCGCGCGATCTTCTCGTGGTAATAAGGGTATAACAGGGCGAGATGAACGTAATCCCCTGACCGAAGGCCCATGGGCACGATGGTAGCGGCGACCGCCAGCACAAGAAGGCGCTGGCCAGACAACCACCATCGTTTGCTAATTAGGGCTGACCCGGCTCCGACCAGTACCACGATCATGCTGATGATGATCACCAGCAATGATATCATCGCGAGTAGAAACCCAAGCGGACCGGGAAGGAGGGACATCAGGGTGCTACCCGCAGTCGAAGCACCGAGCAGGAACAATACCGTCCGAACTGGCGGGTTCGCGGCACAGGCCCGGACGCGACCCTTGCTGACATTCATGCAGCGAGGGTAGTCGTTGTGACCGTTTCGGGAAAGTGGGGCGAGCATGCGTGGTTTGGGAAGAGAACTATCTCAGTCGTGTTTGCTAGGCTCGCCCGGCGCAAAGGTAATTGAGACCGAGCGTGCCCGGATCAGCCCGGAGAGCCCAAAGCAGTGCTGTAGCTCAACTTCGATGTCCTGCGGCAGCGGATTGAGAGAAAGATAGGGACTTCGCTCGGGGCGATCAGGCGCGGGACGTATGGTAAGTCCAAAAAGGACGTTTTGGACGCTAAAGCCCTCCAGTTGCAGGTCCATGATGCCGGTCAAGGTGAAGGTGAAAACGGCGTGCCGGTCAGGCACTAGGTGCCTGTCCTCATCTGATGAGGGCGTCATAATCCAGTAGTAGAGTCGTAAGAAGCTCTCGCCTTTGCGGTTTAGATGCAGGCCAAGAACCTCGGCGTCATGGAAAGTGGGCGGCACGTCATTGAACCACCGCACAACCTCAGGCCCACCGGGTAACACATTGTAGAGCATCGTGGCGTTGTCTTTGACCATGCCAAGCATTGGACCAGTGATGCCCAAATTCCGCAACATATAACTCCTCCTGAAGGGCCGCCAGTTACAGGGTCCAGTCAGCGCCAAGTATTCGGCCGTAGCGATTAGGGCCGGATCGTGCTACGCGCAACACGCCGAGCCGCTCTCCTTCTCCGCAGCCCGGTGGGCAAACAATGGACCCCTTTTGGACACGGTGACTTCAGGCGTCCCGCAATCTTACCCAGAGGCTGAAATGGTGGCCGAGAAGCTGGAGAGGGCACGAGCCGTGCATTACGCCGTTGCCGGCCGAAAAGACCGAACCCCTCATCGAGTTCGAACCCTGAAATGCTACGGTCTCATACTTGAGGATCGACCACGTAGCCGTTTTGCTCACTCGTTGTGGCTTGTCAAAATACCCGATGGCCTTTCCTTCAGACAGGCCATAGCACTCTCCCGCTTTATAGACCGAACAAGGCCTCTGTATCGGATGGGTCACATCTCCCGTATGTTGCAAGAATACGCAGGTTGCTCGACGATGAAGTTCTACACTTCTCCTCTCCGAAGAAACCGCCGAAGAAGACTGAACCGAATTCACAGACATGCATTGCCATTGGCTTGAATACACCTTCCGGGTTTGATCCAATCTTGCCGCCAACGTGCCATGCTTGAGCGGGACGTTCCATCTCTCTCGAAACGGTTTGCCTGAAAGGAAAACCACGTGGCTCCACGGATCACGATGAAGACCACGCCCGATGGGGAACTCGAAATCTGGCTCAACGAGCAGGGCCGTG
>NZ_LMUY01000060.1:3619-14401 GCF_009765685.1 Acidisphaera sp. L21
TCTCCATGAATTACGCGGTCTTTAGCCGCACATGCATCTTTGGCCTTCGTCACGGCAAGCTGCCTTGCAGCATCAACTCCTGCGCCGGGGGGCGTCGCCTCAACGGAAACAGAGTAGGTATCCGGCCCTATTTCCATCACGCTGCCTCCCGCCTCATGGCATGCAGTCAGTGACAATAATGATAGCAAAAGGATTATGTAGTGGCAGGCATGCCAGCATTATGCCGGTGCACCATTGACGGTCTATAACTTGGCATCACTCCAAGTAAGCGTGGGCTTCCCACCCACCTGACCGTGTCAGCATCACTCAGAGACAAGACTTGACATCGATGCCCTCAATGATGTCGCGCCGCAGGTGGCACGTCATGGTCGCGCGCCACGATCAGCCGGATCATGCTGCGGACAATGTCGGCGCTCATTAAGATGGTGTCGTGTGGGTTCTTCGTCAGCCGGTCGAAGGGCGGCGTGTCATCCATTTCAGCAAGCATCATCAAGCGCATAAGATCGGCGCGCTTGACCTGACATGGGTCGTTCTGCGCCCAGCCTGCCATACGCTGGATCAGCGCCTTGTCGTCACTGGTCATTAGGCCATTTTGGAGGTTGATCACGGGCTTGTGAAGAGAGATTGTTGCGACATGGAACGATTGTGTCGTCATTGCATCGATGCTTTGTGGACGACCTCAACTCCCCCATCAGGAGCCTTACCAATGCCTGTCTTCCTCCAGACTGCCATGGTCGCAGCGGCCGTCATCGCTGGGGCTGCTGAAGCCGCTGTGACCTCTGCTGTGCCGCGAACCGCGCCGCCAAGCGTCGCCCCTCGGATCACCCAGATCGAGCCTGTAGCGCCTTCTGCGGCTTCGGCGCAGGGCATCTCGCCCGTCGTTGAGAAGGATGAACCCCGAACGATGACACCGACTACCAGCGTAGGCGGGCTGACCTTGCCTCGGGTCTACGCACCGGGTTCGGGCGGGTAAAATCTGACCTTGATCCTATTTGGGATATGGCCGCTTACGACCAATGGTGGTCATAGCCAAGCGGCGCGGGCGTGCCTAAAAGCCGACGTTCAGCATGGTGCGAAATTCAAGAATCACGCACCATGACCAATGAGGCAGAAGATTAGACCTGACGATAGATGCCCCTTGTGACGCGGTTAATTCGACCTGCCTTGATTTCCCGTGCGATCAATGCGTCTGCGGCCGGCACGCAGAGCGAGACCCCAGCCCTTTTAAGCGCGTCCATTATCTTCGATCCTGTGAACTCGCCTCGCATAGCCGCTACCCCAGCTTCGATCTGAATTTGAGTAAGTTCGCCATACTGAAACTTCATGCTCAGATTAGCTGATGTTTGGCCGCAAATATCAAGATATTCAACGCGACACGGGCTTTCTCACCTTGCGGACGCGTCATAGGTTGACGCCTATCCGTTAAACCGTATTTGGGAGGGGCGCTTGAGAAATATTCAAATAGTCGATGGCGGAGACAATGCCATTTTTTATCACCCGGATTTGCTGAGCTTACCACCGCCCTTCTTGATTCGCATCAGACGCCCGGACCCTCGCGTAAGGGAGGATGTCAAGTTGGCGTCTATCTATTTTGCAGAAGCGAGAAAGTATCGGGTCGTAAACTATGGTGATGACATTGATGCTACGCTGGAGGTGTTAGATTCGCTCTCGTGAGGGGCAGTGTTTTTGAAGCATTGCACCGTGATCCTTGAAACGGTCTCAAGAGAGTTGAGTTCGATACCATCCTGTCTCGTCATCCACTACTTTCGCCATACCACAATCGGCAAGCCGGATCGGGTGACCTGCAAAGCTTCCGGCCCCCGCCATGCGGCATCCGACATGTTCACGATCAATTCGGCTGCGGTGTCAAAGGAGAAAGTGAGAGCGTCCGACTTCTCATAGGCTGAAATCACCCGTGCCTTGAGAAGGCCACTCAAACCAGTGCCAACCGGAAAAAGGTTCCAGTCATTGTAGATTGATATTATGCCCTCCTTCCCGGCTATCTGAACATAGTCATGCACTGCTTCGGCGCGAGTTATGATCATTCCCGCCAAACCATCAAACCATGTCGTTATAGGGCTCGTCATGTCGTTGCTATCTCTGACCATCCACACCAAGCTCAGCATAAGTGGGCCGTCTACCTGCTGAAAATCACTGTAGGGCAGGCACTCTAGGAATGGCAACTTTCGGTTTTGAGGTAGAGACCGTTGGCACGTTCTATTCGGTTGGGGATGAAAACAGCTTCTTCCAGTGGGTTTATGGCCTGAATGGTTACAAGACTTGCACAGGATCGGGCCAGTCTGTGCAGATAGACTTCGAACTTGATGACATGGATCGTGGAACCTTAAGTGAGCTTGTTGCGGTATTTCGCCGCTACAACATCGCTGACTTTTCCTCCCTCCGGGCTCTGGTGAATGCCCCTGACGGGGCTTGGTTCGCGTCTCCGCAGATGTATTGGCATGAGCTTGTGTTCCTTGATCGGACATAGGCGGGGCACAGCCCTCGGCGTCTTCCTTGCCCTCGTCCCGGCTGGGGTCAGGGCGTATGTCGATGACTTCGACGGGGGCCTCTTCTTTCCGGCTTTCTGGATTGCGGGAGCATGCGTGGTCATAACGTTGGCATTTGGCATCTGCATTCTAACTCCGCTGTTAGAGACGCAAGTCTTCAGGCTGACGAAGTCCACCACATACGCCTTCATTTCAACGACCGTCGTCGTGTGTTGCTTGACCTTCAATTGGACCGGAGACTGGATACGTCGTCACCACCGTCAGCAGTCGCGGCTTCCTACGTTGTCGATGTTTTGGGTCACGGTAACTTAGAGGCATGCTCAATCCGGAGTTGGGCATAGAAGACGCAAAACCGATCACCGAGTTCTCGGTTTAGAGGGTACGCCGCATAGTGGCCCGTCGCGAATAAAAGAGCCTCAATCTCGTGCCGCAAAAGCTTTCCGCCCTCGGGATCGTAAGGAAGACGATATTTGCGGTCGATATCGAGCATCGCGGAATGATGTTGAGATGGTAGTGGTGCAATCGAGTCTAGACGACATCCTGCTGTCCCATCCTGCCGAGTGTGGATGCCCGTGTCTCGGTCAAAGGCAAAGTCGCATTGCGTGGTGACCGACCGCGCGCGGATCGTGTCTTCGGTTACCTCATACACGAAGCAATTCACACTGCCTTCTTCCCCGTTGTATGAAGGATAAAGGGCCCGATAACGCCCATGAATGATGTGGCCTACTTGAACCGACGCGAGTTGAGACCGCATGGATGACATCAGCGGCAAGCTCAATCTCCAGATCGACCGCGAGATACCATCGTGTTTCCCGCTACAATGCTTAGGAACACGACCGCGACACCTCCGAAGGTGGCAACGTGACAAGCGATAGAAATCTCTTTGTCGATACGGCTCACAAACCGCGTCTTGCCTTTGAAATTCATTGGTTCGGTATAGTTCCCATTTGGGACCACCGACGAAGCAACATAAAACTCACTCATGCAGTAGAAAAGCCCACACCACCCGGCTAAGAAGATGCCAACCCCAGTGAGGAGCAGAATCCTGAGAGGCCAAGGCACCTCTGATAGAGAGACCCTCTGGGCCTTTTTAGGTTGAGTCTTGATTGTCGGATCGCCTGTCCAACGACGTGAGTCGTGGCCTTCTTCCGGTCTCTGCCCGCCATCGTCGTTCATCAAGCCGGTTTCCCTTCCAGACTTTGCCCACCGATGCGGATTATAGTCCGGCTAGCACCTGCCCACGCTGGTAGCATAATATGAAAGTCTTAACGTTTCCGTCTATGCAGCCTGCACAAGATTCCTTGGGGCCGTATAGGCTGGGGAGGCGACTGCCTTATTTGCGTGGGGAACACTCTATCACAAGGCTTGATCCTGCTGAGCAAGCAAATGCTTGATGAACGTATTGAATCGGCGGTTAAAGCCGCGAAAGGAGACTAGATCAAGTGCACTTTGGCATCGCGGTTTCAAACTCCTCTGGCTTTGCGCATCCTCGCTACGAGCGACGTCATCTTATCCTGATGTCGTTCATTCTCCGCCGACCTTCTTGCGATGAGACGCCTTAAGCGGTCATCCCGCTTAGCGGCATCTGGAATTGATTGTGCCACCCCTAATAGTCTCGTGATTTCCCTGACTGCTACGCCGTGACGTTTCGTCTCTCGCTGCTGGGCGGCGGCAACAATCTGAATCTTGTTTTGCTTCTTTGTCTGTAAGGCGGCTCTTGGCTTTCTAGTCCTTTTAGCCATGGTCGCCTCAAACCTCGGCCGCTTTTCGACGTGCAGTAGCTAGTTTTAATGCAGCCGCCGCCGCGACATCGGCAATATTCGCATTTGCCTGATCTACTTTTTTGCGGCGGGCTCGCGCCTCTTCCGGAGTGAGAGGCCGGGTCTTGTCTGTTTCTGGTATTATCTTATTTTTACTAGTCTGGATAATCTCGTTGTAACGCATGGTTCTTCCTCTGAAGAGTTCAGTCTGCCCATTCAGCGGAGTGGCTGTGGATCATCGCACTCTTAGGTTCAAACATATTTATAAGAGCAAGAGATTCCGCCACTAAATAGGAGATGATCGAGCGCGCACCACGTCTTACCAAATACCGAATTGAAGAACTTGAGGCGCGGCAGTCCAAGATCATCAACGACTTGGCTGCGGCAGGCAATCTAGATATCGCCATGAGGCTCGCCAGATGCCAATATGATCGTCAGAACAGACCGTCGGGTTGGCCTTGGCGATGCAAGTCATCGAACGGTTGTTGTTTTGTATTAGGTCAAACGTAATTGCCAACTGGCGTGGCTTTGGGGCTTGGCTTCAAGCTTCTAAGAATGAGATTAGCCTCATCGTGATCCCCCTGCACGACGATCCGTTAACTGCGGTGCGGAAGACCAGAAAAGGTTTGCGGGATGTTCGAGATCGTGCGGCCGCCAACAACTTGAAATGGCGCGATGTCGCTTTTGCTGGCATCGCCAGCGAAAAAGCCATCATGGTCATTATCAGGCACCAAGGAATTCCCCGTGAGGCACTGTGGTGGAAATTGGAGGGAAGATGGCCGGGTGCCGAGTGAGCGAATTGGGCGAGGCGATACCGTCACTCACGATCGATGATAGTCTCGCGATTGCGCTCGCGCGGAAACGGCGTGGGTTAGAACCGGTTCGAGTCGTCGTCGCGCCACAAGCTCATAAAGAAGCCCTTAAGCCGCTTGGGTCTCGTGAGCCATTGCCTTTTGTAGTTTGACCCAAACACCAATGACTTCCACATACATTTTCCTCATTCTGGTTCAGCATCCTCGAAATAGTCGAGGTCAATACGTTTGATCTCGACTGTCCGCGTAACGCGCACCCCTACGCCAAACCGCACCATAAGCTTTGTCAATTCGTCGCCATTGATCAAAACCAAGCGCAAGTGCCCAGACTGGCCTGCAACTTGGATCGCTGCTTTTGAGAAAGTAGATGTGGTTATCAAAACACCCTTCTGCGCGCCTTTGCTGACCAGCGCCCCCATGAAAGCCTGCACAGCCTCGCTGCCTACCGTGTTGCCCGGCTGATACCGCTTGGCTTGTAAGTACACCCGATCAAGACCGAGTTGATCCTCGCGAATGACCCCGTCGACACCGCCATCGCCCGTGCCACCAAGCTGTTCGCCCGCATCCGAGCGCGAGCCGCCGTATCCCATTGCAAGCAGGAGATCGACGATCAGTTTCTCAAAAAATGTTGGGTTGCCTTCCAGCACACGCGCCAAGAGGGCATCCCTCAGTGACTCGTTCAAGGTTAGAGAGGCTGTAGCGATCTGCTCTTCCGGTGTATTCGTAGTTTCGGCAACAGGTGCGACTGCTGGTGTAGGTAAGACAGCGGGTATTGCCGTTATTGCGAGTGGCGTGTCTTCGGATTTCGTTCGGCTAAGAAAGTCACGGAATTCCTCAAATCCTTGAAGGAGCGCTGAGTCAATCTTTGATGGATTTCGAGCAAGAACTTCTCTACCGCGAGCGCTGATTTGGACGTGAGCCCGTGTGGGCTGCTCGACTAACCCAGCCTGTTTTAAGTAGGTCTTTGCCCAGTGAACGCGGCTGGTGGCAATTGTCATCGAGCCACTGGGTATCATTTGCTCCCGTTCCGACTGACTAAGACCCAAGTCATCGGCAACGCGGGCGACAAGATCGCGCATAACCCACAACTTCTCGGCGCAGAGCCGCAGTACAGGCAGCATTAACACGTCGTAGGTCGGAATAGGCACTGCATCTCCAATCGTTACAGATGGTGGGAGTATCGTTCCGCCCAAGCACGCCTCGAAATTTCTTGCGTAAGACTTCACGTGGAACAACCGCGATCCCGAGGGCAAACGGGAGATGGTAGTTCGGGAGGTGGCAGAGCGCCTGCGGGGTATGTCGACCCTGATGTATGGGATGGCCCTCGGCCGCATGAAGATGGGTGACCCCAACACTGACCAGATCTCCTTTCTGGGCAGCACTGTTGCCGACCTGGCTCTCGCGCTGGAGCGGGTGCACGCGAGCTACTGGCAGCAAATGGAGGAAAAGGAACGGGCCGCAGAGGCAGCCGAACGGAAGGCGACCAAGGGCAAAAAGAAAAAGGAGGGACGGCAATGACGCAATCTAGCCTGATCAGCCGCAATGTCATCGCCGCCAGCGGCCGGTCAAGCATGCGGCTGGAACCTGAAACCTGGGAGGCTCTGCGGGAGATCTGCCAGCGCGAGCGCGTCGGCCTCGCTGGGCTCGTTCAGCGAGTCGAAGGGGAAGGTGCACCGGGAAGCAGGACCAGCGCCGTCCGAGTGTTCGTCCTGGGCTACTTCAAGGCGGCGGCGACGGAAGACGGGCACGCTGCGGCTGGCCATGGTGGATTGGCATGACCATTTCCACTCGTCGTGGCTTCCTGGCTGGTGCTGCCACGCTGCCGCTCGTAGCCCACGCCACCAGTATGGCGCCGCCGGCGGCGCACCCGGACGCCGAGTTACTCGCCGCCTGTGCCGCCTTCGATGACCTGGAACGGCAAGCCCTTGCCACCTTCGCTGGCCGTGACTTTGATGATCCGGCGGAGATCGCGGCCGATTTCGAGCGCGAGAGTATAGTTGAAGCCCAAATCCCGCCGGTCGATATCATCGCCAGCCATCATGCCATCACCAAGGAGGGCATGGCTGCCAGGGCTCGTAGCATCCGGCTATGGGCGCCGGACGAGTTTCGGGAGAATGGCCACTTCAGTGGTCGCACGGTGCACGCCCTGCTGCGGGACCTGACAGCCTAGAGGAATACCGTCTGACGCTACCAACCGCCTCGCCTTCGCCGACGGGGCGGCTTTCTTTGGCAGCATGTTTATACAGGATCTGCGACTTTTGTAAGTTATTGCCGCACAACATCATTTCAATCTCCAAGAAGAATCCGCCCACACTCAATGCAGAAAGCATCAACAGCTTATCCACAGATCTACCCCCTCAACCTGTGGATGAAAGACACAACTCCTGCTTGCTTCATCACATATGGCGATTTACTGGTTAAGACACCCTTTTGACTGACACGCATTTGTATTCTTCTACTTCCAGACCCAGGATTTCAGTGTGATGCCATCCACTACGGTGCGAACCGCGCAGCGCCTTATCAAGGTCCTTGGCCCTGTCGCTCGGACCCATGCTATGCAAACGGCACTCGACATGCGCGCCGCGGGCGATCGGGAACAGGAACGACTTTGGCTCGATGTTGCAGATGTCATCCACGAACACACTCGTGTTGAACCAATCATAGGCGGGACCAAGCAGTAGCGCGGCTGAGTATGACTTGTGGGAGTGGATGGCGATCTCCCCTCCGGCAGGCGAGTTGCCGATCGCTTACGGACACAACTGGCGATGCATTAGCACGGCGTTCTTGTAAAAGGTGGATCGAGACCCGACTGCGCTCCAGCCCAGCTTGCGATATAGATCGGCCGCGGTTTTCGTATACAGCCAAATTTCCTTGGCACCGTTGCTAGCTGCGAAATCTTCAACGTGCCGGATAATCGCCGTCGCATATCGTTTGTTTCGGCAGTCCTCCTTTACATAGACGCCTGCTAGCCAGGGAGTTTGGGCCGGATAAGCTAAGGCGTCTTCCCGGCTGAGGCTTGCCGTAGCAATGGGAGTATCATCATCAAGCAGTAAGAAGGTACGATCGAGGGTCGAAAGAGGCCGTCTTAGATCAGCGCATAAGGCTTTTTCTGATCGGATGATGTCTGTGCCGAATGCGCGTAACATCCATTCTGCAACGATATTGGCGAACTCTGGGCGTTCAGTGACTGATACGATAGTATTCCGCATTGCATCACGACTCGGCACTTTGATATCCGAGATTATTACATAGTCCTGGCTAAGTAGATCAATCGGGCCCTGTGGGTCTATGGGATATCAGCGGCCACCCTCGGTGGTCGCCTAAGGCGAAGGCCAGAGGTCATGCAGGCAAGCCAAACGATATCCAGTGAACTGCAAGGGCAGGGTATCGTTAACATGGGGTAATAAGTGAGCCAAAACATGACATCTGCAATCCTTCCGGCCAGGCAGATCGTCAAAGCCTGCGAAGCAACTATCGGGCGACTATCAGGCTTGGGTGAACCACAGGGCCCGATAGCGGGAAAAGTCGCCCTGCTGATCGACCTTCAGAAACTGGCTGCCGCAGCAACGGAGGCGGATGGCACGGTGAGCATCTCGCTAGACGATTTCACCCTGATCAGCGCAAACTACAAGGCTCGGGACAGGGGATAATCGGTCGGCGCCCAAGATGATGTAGCGGCCTCACCCAATTAGTAGGGAAGGTTCGTTCAATTCGAAGGGCAGGCCCTCATGCCCAGCAATCTTGGGACCTGCCCCGGGGATCGAAGCCATAGAGACGGCGAGCTGTTTGACGTTATCGGACTACGACATGCCGTCAACGCGCCAACTTCGCGTTAACCGACTTGGGGCAACATGCTCATGCCCTGGTAGGAACGACTTGGGCGCATCCCGGTGATCTCTGATAGCCCGGGTTACCAACACGCGGAGAGCCCGGCGCGAGAAATGGGGCGACACCTGTACCTCAGCGGCCGGGCGCCTCTCCCTCTTAACGTTGTTGCATGGCAAGCCTGTGCCGTAGCAGGATGCTCAAGTCGCCAGGTTCTCTCCCCAGAAAACATAGCGATCCGGGAATTTCCGATAACCCGGCCAAAAGGCGGAAAGCCGGCGCGAGACACAACATCGGCGGCCGGCACCCTCGCTTTATCGTTACGACGTATACCATTGCCGTAGCAATCGCCGCCCCTAACTTTTGATGGTCCGGGTTTATCACAACATCCCAGGACACCGGGAATCTCCGATAACCCGTTGCTGAAGGCGGAGAGCCGGCGCGAGGCGTGAAGCACCTCGGTGGCCGGCACCCAGGGGGTTGTTAATTACCTTCCCTCTCAAGTAGTGGTCAATTGCCTTCTGCGTCAGGTGCATCGCCTTGAGATACGAACCGCTTACAGCTCCAGAGGAAACTAGATCTGGATTAGACCCTCTGCATACCCTCCAAGCCCAGGTGTCTGGGGTGGCGGCCCCGACAATCTCATATCGATAATCCCGATAAGTTGGCATTGAGGCGGCTCTCGATTGCTGTCGATCAAGGCAATCATTAATATGAGCAGGATGACAATGCGACGCTTCATTCCGCCAGAGTGGCTCTTTGTCCTGGTAGTAATCGTCGCTGTAATTGTCGGCTTAGTGTTTCAGCGTTCCTTGGATATTTGGTAATGCGAGACGATATCCCGCGGGGTTTGCAGACACAGGAAGCTACAAAGCGCCGCTGTTCGGTCGCTCTTCTATTGTGCCTTATTGCAATAGTGGCGTGGAGCTATTGGCTGCTGACCCAGTACGATCCAGCTGAGGCTGACGAGTTGGCAGACTGGCTAGTGTATTTCCCACTAGCCGCAGGGCTTGTCTTCGTCTCGGCTTGGCGGATTCTACGAATGGCGAACCGTGAGTTCTAATTTACCACAGGTTACGGCTTGTCGCTTAGGCCACTTTTAGCGAACTCACAGCGAGCTAGTGGTCCGTCTAGCTCTTCGCGCATGTGTTCATATTATCCTGTAGTTGCATCCTATAGGCGAAGAGCCGGAAACCGCTCGTGTCAAAAATCGATTTGCGTGCGTATGAAAACTGTCGCTAACTGCTAACGTATGGCCACGGGCAGATTTTCTTGAAAGCGTCGCGCGGGCCGTTGGAAGGCACCAGCCGCGTTTTACCGCACGGGCTTAGCTTCTCCAGCGGAGCTCAAGATGCGGAGACGGCACCAGAGCGGCAGGACGCTGAACACTTGGCGGCGGATCAAATATGCCATTAGCCAAGTAGTCGATTGCGTTGATCACGCCGGCATGGGAAAATGGCTTTGCGATTACTCCATGGGCTCCGCCAAAGTCTGGCGGTATCTTCGAGACATTGGCTGTCACGAAAACGATCAATGCAGTTGGCCATCTTCTTCGGATTACTTGACATACATCTAGTCCACTTGAGCCACGGGCCAGATGTAAGTCGACAAAAGCAAGTTGGGGGTTAATGTCGTCGGGTAAGGCTTCGACCTCCTCAAGACTTGCAGCTTCTGCAAGAACGTGATGGCCGGTATCTTCAACCATGGCCTCCATGTCCATCGCGAGCAGCATTTCGTCTTCGACGATCAGCACGTCCATACTATTGGTCATCCCTGACCTCGACGTGCGGGAAGGTGATTGTCACACAAGTGCCCGGATGATTGTCGGTCTAGGGTAAGCGTTGCTCTGCGGCCGCCTTCCACGGAGCATACGGGTAT
>NZ_LMUY01000062.1 GCF_009765685.1 Acidisphaera sp. L21
CCGGGCCGCGGTGATGGAGCGGCGGATACGCGGCCTGCTGATGGCGCGCAGCGAGTCGGTGGCATGACGCATCTGGGCTTTATCGTCGCGTCCTACGCGCTGGCGATCCTGGTGCCGATCGGGTTTGCAGTGGGCGCGGCGCGGCGCCTGTCGCTCGCCCGGCGCCGCCTGGCCGCCATCGATCCCCGGGCCGCACGATGAGCCGCAAACGGCGCCGCGGAGACGGGGTTGGTGCGCCGGGTGTCCGAAAGCGGGGGAGCCGGTGGCGCATTTCCGCCTGCCGGACGGCAGCTTCCATGCGGGCGAAGTGCTAGCCAAGCATGATGAGACTTAAATGCCGAGAGATGTCGCCGACGCGCTAAAGAGGGCCGGCACCCCCTGCCGCCGCCGCCACGCTCGGGAATCGACGTCTCTCATAATGGCGATCCTCTGGCCTCCATGATTGGAGCTTGCAAACGCGGATCATGGCACGGCGGACGAAGGGGTAGCCTTGCGGGTGCCACTTTTAGTCGCGTGGTAATCGGCGGTCGCGGCTTGACCAGTGCCCCAGAAAGCTAGCGAACGCTCGAAGTCTTCCACACAAGACAATGTCTCTAACATGCGGCCGATACTTGGCCGCGTGCCCTCCAGGTTGCTAGGAATCGAGTGCAAGGACGTGACGGCGGCAGTGCTCGAGATATGCCGCCTCGTGGGCGGCTGCCAAGTCGACGGTTCCCGACCACAACCAGGATGGGGCATCCAACGTCTTCGAGCGGTTCCGCCGGAGCTCAATACACCAAGCTTGACGGTCGGCCTGCGACATCTGCCGCCCGTGGGCTCGACCGACCACGGCTCCTAGATATTCGGCGACCTGCATGGCCTCGTCTTTACTCAATACCTCGATCTCAAGCTTCAAGTCCTGCGGTAACAACTCCCTCATAAACAGTGCTTTGTTCATGAGTCGGAGCGGCAGCAGACGTTCGCCGAGATCTGGTGACAGCTGTTTGGCACCCTTCGCAACACGTTCTCCGTTGTCCTGCGGCATTTCGCTGCCATCACTGCTGGGGACATCTGCCGCCACCGCTTCTTTCAAATCTATTAGGCAATGGCGCAGAGCCTTACCCTTGCCGACAGCGACCAAGGCGGCAAAGCGAAGGCGCCCAAGCGAGCTGCACCCCTTCCGCCAGTATGCTGCATCCACCAGACGAACGGGCGCGTCGTTCTGCCTCGATCGAAGGGACGTGATCAGACGGCGGACATCCTCGCGGCCAAAGGCCTGTCCTAAGGCCTCCTTTTCACCCGGCGCAAGCGGCCAGAACCGGGTTCCGAGGGGTATCACTGGATCGACACCCTCGATCCGCTCGTCGGCCAAGTGCTTCCACGAGCGTCCAGCGGCCCGGCGCATAGCGAGCTTGACGGTTTCGGGATAGGCCGCCTTCACCTCATGCTCCGTGTTCTCTAGCGCGGCCCCATAGCCTTCGATGAGGCGCTCAAGCATGTGGACGGTCGTGACGCCGGGCAGGTCGGATCCGCGGGCCGCCATCGCCAATGATAAGCTTAAGCGCATCAGGTCGTGCGCCGGGTTGCCGATCACCGTCTGATCCAGGTCTCGGATGGCAATGTCCAGCGAGCCATCCTTTGCCGCGATCGGACCCAAATTGCCCACATGGCAGTCACCACAGATCCAAACGGGAGGACCGTCGGGTATTGCTGCCCTGGGCGTCTGATCGAGCCACTCGTAAAAGCGGACAGTGCTGCCGCGGACATACGCATGCGCAGAGTCAGCCATCTTGGCATTCCGGAGCGCCGTCAGACGAACTTGGCGGTCTTCTGGCGCGACGCCAGGCATCGGTTTGCGGCTCACGTGTTAAATCCCCATGGGTGCGCATGGATGGTGAACCCCTCCGCGTCGCCTGTGTCTGCCCGAAATATCTCTAGCCGGCGCACCATATCCCGCTGACCATCGGCAATGCGCCGCGCGATGCCACCGCTCCCCAGATCGAACCCCGTCAACGCCGTCTCCTGGTTGTTCGCACGATGTGGTCCAATTGCAGTGAAGCATCAGCGCTGTCAAAGGTCACTTCCCCGCTTTTGCAAGAATTCCGCCATTGCCGCCACCGGTACCCGACGCGTTGCCGGCGATGATGACCGCCATCAATGCGCCGATCGACACTCCGGCGTTCGGCCCCAACACGGTCGGAGATGGCCGACAGGACCTGGATGACCGTATTCCGGTTGCGCGGCTGCATGCGTGCCAAGGCGATCCGGTGCCGTTCACGGTGTCATGCAAATTCACGTCAGTGACGCCGACCACCCCACCCTGCTTGCGTAGTCTACCGGGCCGCCAGTCCACTACCGGATCCTGCATCGGTAAGCACCGCGACGATAATGGCCGGCGGCATCGTTGCCCCCGGCCAAGCGTTGTTAGCGAGACTTTTTGTAGAGCTTGCTGGCGATATCGAACATTTCTTCTGGCGCGTAGTTAGGCGCAAATGCACCATAGTTCCCCAGCAACTCCGGGATCTTTCCGCCTTCGGGATGTCCATCGACGACTTCCAGCTCTCCCGGCGGATCGCCCGGCAGCGCCTTTTCACCATTGCCCCATATGCCGGATGCCTCGCCGTAGTCGCCCGGGCTGAAGGTATACAGGCGACGGTGGCTGCCCTCGGCTAGGTATTTCTGGCACTCGGGAATGCGGTCCAGATTGATATTGGGCGTCGGCAGCATCTTCTCAATCTCGACGCCGGTCAGCTTCTTCAGTGCCAGCGCGTAAGCGTGGGCGTGAATGGAACCGCGGACCAGCAGGTAGCCGCAAACTTCGCGGCCGGTCGGCTCCTTCATCGTTTCGTAGACGCGCAGCTTGTGAATGCGTGCGCCGCATTCCAGGTGAAAGTTGTGCAGCAGGTCGATGATCACATTGCCCGTCGTCGTGACCATGTCGGTGTTCCACGACAGGCCATTGCTGTTGACCGGCGTGGCACCGCCACCATTGGAAAGGAATGCACCCGGCAGAGCCGTGTCCTGCATGGCGTTGAACGGCGCCTTGGAGACGTCGACATCCGGGGTTGGATCACCGGGACCGTTGTTCAGCATGGCGATACCTGTGCTGACTAGTTCCACGTGGCCAAGTTCCTCGGCAAAGATCGCTGAGACGAGGCTGTAGAACGGACGAAGCTTCGTCTTGTTGCGGAAGTTGAAGCTCTGGAACATGTAGTTGCCGAGGGTCGACATCTCACCGTATTTGCCCCCGAGCAATTCCTGGAGCGCGGCCGCGGCATTGGGATCCGGCTTCTTTGGTTCTGGTAGTGCGGCCTGCAGTTTATCAATTCTCATGAACATGGCAGAAACTCCTTAACGGTGACAGCGCTCTCAATACCGTCCGGGAGTAATACGGGGCGATGGAGTACGAGTTTCGCAGGGCAAGCTGTTTGTATCGCGATCCCCGGAGGAGCAATGTCCCTCGCCGAAGCGGCCGCGGCTAATCGGGTGTCGAGTGCGTGGCCTGATAGCGATGTTAGAGGCAGACCGCTATTGCTTGAACGAGGTGCAGCAAGCGAATGCTGTGACCTCGGTTATCCGAGCAGCGCTAAACCGTAGCATCAAATGATGGAACGGGTGCGCTCCCACGCGGGCAGCTGACCTGACAGAGTGTGGCATAATGCCGACCGGGCCACCGTCCCCGACGGCAATCGTATCCTACGGCATGATCTCGCAATGCTCCGCAGCCAGATATCGCGTGGTCAGCATCCGTTGCGTGACGTTCGGGAGACGTCACCTGATTTCGTTGAATTGCAATGTGCGGTCAAGCAGATGGAACAAGATGACGCCCTCCTACTTGCCGTCGATGAACTGCAGCGTCGCCTCAACAGCGCAACCTGGCGAACAATCGAGCCGCACATGGCCGGATGCGGGCATCGCGGTATCCTTAGTGATACTATGGGTGATTTATGGGCCTTCTTGCGTTAGCGACACCAAAGCGCCACGTCTCGTGACATCCGGAAGTGGAGATTTTCATGCGTGCAGTTGGATATCAGAACCCTGGCCCGATCAACAACCCGGCGTCTTTGGTCGACATAAGCCTGCCGCAGCCCCAGGCGAGCGGTCGCGACATCCTTGTCGCCGTGCATGCGGTGTCCGTGAATCCTGTCGACACGAAGGTGCGGAGCAGCGCGAAGCCCGAAGCCGGCGACTGGAAGGTGCTCGGCTGGGATGCGGCCGGAACGGTTGAGGCGGTCGGACCCGACGTGACGCTGTTTGCGCCGGGCGATGCGGTGTTCTACGCTGGTGCACTCGGCCGACCCGGCACCAATTCCGAGTTCCACCTGGTGGACGAACGCCTCGTTGGCCGTAAACCCACCTCCCTCTCCTGGGCGGAAGCTGCGGCTCTGCCGCTCACGGCGATTACCGCGTGGGAGGCGCTGTTCGAGCGTTTGCGTGTCTCCGAGCCGCGGCCTGGTGGCGCAGGCTCAATCCTGATCATTGGTGGTGCAGGCGGCGTCGGCTCGATCGCGACGCAACTGGCCCGCCAACTGACCGACCTCACCGTGATCACCACGGCCTCCCGGCCAGAGACGGCGGCATGGAGCCGCGACCTCGGTGCGCATCACGTGGTCGACCATTCCAAGCCTTTGGCGGCCGAGATCGCCAATCTAGGCGTGGGGGAACCGTTCTTCGTGTTCTCGACAACCGGCACCGAGGCGCATCTTGAGGAAATTGCTGAACTGATCGCGCCGCAGGGACGGTTCTCGCTGATCGATGACCCAAACCATCTGGATGTGAAGCCATTCAAACGTAAAAGCGTGTCAACCCACTGGGAATTCATGTTCACGCGGTCGATGTTCGGAACTCCGGACATCGCCGCGCAGGGCGGCCTGTTGAACGAGGTGGCGCGGCTCGTCGATGCCGGGAAACTCCGCACCACCTTGGGTGAGAGTTATGGGACGATCAATGCGGAAAATCTCCGGCGGGCGCATGTCCATCTCGAAAGCGGAAGGGCCAAGGGCAAAATCGTGTTGCAGGGGTTCGAGTGATCGGCGGGCGATGCCGAGCGGCGCCCCCACGGCCCGTGCGATGGCTGCGAGCCTGCGGCGATACTCGTAAGGGTCAAATCGCTGCGAGCTGATGCTCCCTTCACGACGAACGCGTGCTGCTACGCGAAATGGCAGGCCGCACTGTGGCCTTCGGCGACAGTTCGCAACGCCGGGTCCTCCGCGGCGCAGCGTGCCTCGGCCTGTGGACAACGGGTGCGGAAGCGGCATCCGGTGCCGGGCCGGGCAAGCTCCCCGCGAAGTGGCGGCGCGCCGCCATGTGTGGCGCCCGGGACCGAGGCGAGAAGGGCGCGCGTGTAGGGATGGCGCGGACCCTGCCACAGGCTGGCCTGGCCGGCACTTTCCACAATGCGGCCAAGATACATCACCAGCACCCGGTCGGCCATGTAGCGCACCACGCCCAAATCGTGCGAGATGAACAAATAGGCTAACCCAAAGTCCCGCTTCAGGTCCGCCAGCAGGTTTAGAATTCCCGCCTGGATCGATAGATCCAACGCGGAGACGGGCTCGTCACACACGAGCAATTCGGGCCGCAGAACCAGGGCCCGTGCAATGCCGATCCGCTGGCGCTGTCCGCCGCTGAATTCGTGTGGCAGGCGGTCCAGCGCAGTGCGCTCCAGCCCCACCCGGTCCAGCAACGTGGCAACAAGCGCGGACCGGTCTGCCACGCCATGCACCTTTAGCGGCGTCTGCAGCAGCGTGCGCACCGTTTGCCGCGGGTTCAAGGACGCGGACGGATCTTGGAACACCATCTGCATCCGTCGCCGGTGCGGCGCTAGCGCTCGGCCGTTCAGTGGCAGGATATCGGTTCCATCCAGCATCACTCGGCCGGAGGCGGCCGGGATCAGCCGTAGCACAGTTTTGCCGAGGCTGGACTTGCCGCAGCCGCTTTCGCCCACCAGGCCCACCGTCTCGCCAGCCGCCACCGTTAGATCGACACCGTCGACTGCAGCCACGATTTGCTTGCCGCTGCGGTATTCCGTTCGTAGCCCCTGAACGTCCAAGAGACTCATGCGCGGATACACGCGGCATCGTGCGATGGCGCCACCGCATGTAACTGCGGCACGGTGGCATCGCAATCTGCGATATGGCGGTTGCAGCGCGGTGCGAAGGGGCAACCCGGCGCGGTAATGGCGGATGCAACACTGCCGGGGATCTCCTTCAGCCGCGCCGTCGTATAATGCGCCTGCCCAACCGACGCCCCCAGCAGCCCGGCGGTGTAGGGATGCGCAGGGGTGCCGAGCACTTCGGCAGCGCCCCCCTGCTCCACGATCCGCCCCGCATACATCACCGCCACCTGGTCCGCCCAGTCCGCCACCACGCCGAGGTCGTGCGTGATCAGCAGCAGTCCCATGCCAAGCTGCTTCTGCAGGCGCCCCAACAATTCCAGGACCTGGGCCTGGATGGTCACGTCCAGCGCCGTCGTTGGCTCATCGGCGATCAGCAATTTCGGGTTGCAGGCGACCGCGATGGCGATCATCACGCGCTGCCGCATGCCGCCGGAAAACATATGCGGATAGGACGCGGCACGGGCCGCCGGGTCGGGGATGCCTACCAGGTCCAACAGTTCCAGCACGCGCGACCGGGTCTTGGCGCGCGACATCGGAATATGGCGGCGGATAGCCTCTGCCAGTTGGGAGCCCACGGTGCGCACCGGGTTGAGCGCGGTCATCGGCTCCTGCAGGATCAGGCCCATCGTCCGGCCGCGCATGTCGCGTAGTTTGGCCGGCGCTGTGCCGACCATTTCCTCCCCCAACAGGCGCACGCTACCACCCTGGATCGCTGCCCCTGGAGGCAGCAACTGCATCAGCGCGAAGGCGGTCATGCTCTTGCCGCA
>NZ_LMUY01000063.1 GCF_009765685.1 Acidisphaera sp. L21
TGCGGCAAGAGCATGACCGCCTTCGCGCTGATGCAGTTGCTGCCCCCAGGTGCACCGATCCAGGGCGGCAGCGTGCGCCTGCTGGGGGAGGAGATGGTCGGCGCAACGCCGGCCAAGTTACGCGACATGCGCGGCCGGACGATGGGGCTTATCCTGCAGGAACCGATGACCGCGCTTAACCCGGTGCGCACCTTGGGCTCGCAAGTGGCGGAGGCGATCCGCCGCCATGTCCCGATGTCGCGCGCCAAGACCCGGGCGCGCGTGCTGGAACTGCTGGACCTGGTGGGCATCCCCGACCCGGCGACCCGTGCGGCCTCCTATCCCCATATGTTTTCTGGCGGTATGCGGCTGCGGGTGATGATCGCCATCGCGGTCGCCTGCAACCCGACATTGCTGATCGCCGATGAGCCGACGACGGCGCTGGACGTGACCCTCCAGGCCCAGGTGCTGGAGTTATTGGCGCGCCTGCAGAAGCAGCTGGGCATGGGGCTGCTGCTGATCACGCACGATTTCGGCGTGGTGGCGGATTGGGCGGACCGGGTGGCGGTGATGTATGCGGGCGGGATCGTGGAGCAAGGGTACGCTGCCCAGGTGCTCGGCACCCCTGCCCATCCCTATACGGCCGGTTTGCTGGGGGCGTCGGTTGGGCAGGTGCATTACACGACGGTGCGGCTGAAGGAGATCCCGGGTAGCGTTGCATCCGCTTTCAGGGCGCGGGATTGCCCGTTTGCGCCGCGCTGCGACCGGCATATCGCGGATTGTGATGCCGCCGTGCCGCCGTTGCATGCGGTCGCGCCATCGCATGATGCTGCGTGTATCCGCGCATGAATCTGTTGGACGTTCAGGGGCTGCGAACGGAATACCGCAGCGGCAAGCAAATCGTGCCTGCGGTCGATGGTGTCGATCT
>NZ_LMUY01000006.1 GCF_009765685.1 Acidisphaera sp. L21
GACCACGCAACTTCGTGAGGCCTTCCCCAATACCGGCTGGCGCATCCGCGATACGTCACAGGCCGCGCCCGGCGTCAGCCGTGCCGTGGACCAGACCAGCCTGTTCCTCACCTTGGTCGGCCTGTGCTCGTTACTGGTTGGGGGCATCGGGGTGGCGACGGGGGTGCGCGCCTGGATGGAGGCGCGGGCGAAGACGGTGGCGACGTTGCGCTGCCTGGGCGCGCCGTCTGGGCTGATCCTGCGGATTTTCCTGGTCCAGGTGGGGCTGCTCTGCGCTGCCGGGGTGGTGATCGGCGTGGTGGCGGGGGCGCTGGTGCCCGCCATCGGGCTGGCGCTGTTCGGCGATTTGCTGCCGGTGCCGGCGACGGTCGGCGTTTATCCTCTGCCGCTGGCCCTGGCGGCGCTGTATGGCGTGCTCACGGCGGGGGCGTTCGCGCTGTGGCCGCTCGCACGGGCGGCGCAGATCCCGGGGGCGGCGCTGTTCCGCGATGCGTTGCTGCCCTCGGGAAACGGCGTGCCGTTGCCAGTGTGGCTGGCCAATGGCGCCGTCATCGTGCTGCTAGTAGGGATCATCATTGGCACGGCGGTGGATCGCTGGTTCGCATTGTGGTTCTGCGCCAGCGCCGCTGCGACACTAGTGCTGTTCCGCTTCGGGGCGATGGGGCTGATGTTGGCCGCCAAACGGGTCCGCCTGCGCTCTCTGCCCTGGCGGCTGGGCATCGCCAATCTGCACCGCCCTGCCAGCCCGGCGCCGTTGCTGCTTGTGGCACTTGGGCTGGGGCTGACCACGCTGGCGACCGTGGCGCTGATCCAAGGCAATATCCGCAACCAGATTTTGGGTGATCTGCCGGAGGCCGCGCCGTCCTTCTTCTTTCTGGACATCCAGAACGAGCAACTCGCCCAGTTCGAGCAGATCGTCCACGACACGCCGGGCACGTCCGATCTGCACGAGGTGCCCAGCATGCGCGCCCGCATCGTGGCGCTGAAGGGCGTTCCGGTGGAGCAGGTGCACGTCAAACCCGGCAGCGAGTGGGGTTTGCGGGGCGATCGCGGGCTCACCTACTCGGCGCAAATTCCACGCGGCTCCATCGTGGTCGCCGGGACATGGTGGCCGGCGGATTATGACGGGCCGCCGCTGGTGTCGATGGATGCCGGGCTGGCGGATGGCTGGGGGCTGACGGTCGGCGACACCATCCGGGTGAACCTGCTGGGCCGCGATATCGACCTGACGATTGCTAATCTGCGCAACATCCAGTGGCGGCAATTGACCATCAACTACACGCTGGTCGCCTCCCCCGGGATGCTGGAGCACGCGCCGCACATGCATATCGCCACGGTGCGGGAGCCTGCGTCGCAGGATGCCGGGTTGCTACGCGCGGTGGCGGATGCGCTGCCGAACGTGACCGGCATCCGGGTGGCGGACATTCTGCAATCCGTCGCCGACATCGTGGGCAAGCTGGCGACTGCGTTGGCGGCGACCGGCTCCGTCACGCTGGCATCGGGCACGCTGGTGCTGGCGGGTGCGGTTGCGGCGGGGCAGCGGCGCCGGGTGGCGGAGGCGGTGGTGCTGAAGACGCTGGGTGCCACCCGGGCGCAGATCCGCACCGCCTGGCTGGTGGAATTCGGCGCGATCGGCGCCACCGCCGGGTTGATTGCAGCGGCGCTGGGCACGTTGGCCAGTTGGGGCGTGGTGCATTTCCTGTTGATGGCGCCGTGGTATTTCCTGCCGGAGATCCTGGCGATGACGATTGGCGGCTGCGTCGTTCTGATGCTCGGCTTCGGCTACGCTGGGACAGCGGCCGCTTTGCGGGTTCGCCCGGCGCCACATCTGCGCAACGAGTAAGGGAACCGGACGGGACGTGGCAGGCTTGTGGTCTGCATCACCACACGAACAATCGAGGAATTGAGCGCCATGGGCATTTTGGACGGTATCGTCGGAAGTCTTCTGGGTGGCGGCGGCGCGTCGTCGCCGATGCAGGGCGTGTTGATGAACCTGCTGGGCGGCAATCAGCAGCAACAGCAGGGCGGCTATCAAGAGCCGGGTTTGATGGGCGGCGGCGGTGGCGGCCTTCCGGGCGGCCTGGGCGGACTGGTGTCCACGTTGGAGCAGGCTGGGCTCGGCAGCGCCGTGCAGTCCTGGATCGGCAATGGCGCTAACCAGCCCGTCTCCCCGCAGCAACTGCAGACCGCGTTCGGCGATGACCAGGTGCAGAGCATGGCCAGCCAGTCCGGCATGGCGCCGCAGGATTTTTTGTCGCAGTTGAGCCAGCACCTGCCGAACGCGGTGAACGCGATGACGCCGAATGGCCGGCTGCCCGATGAAGGGACGATGTCGGTCTAGGCACGTGCCAAACCGGTACGTCGCCCTCGTGCTCGCGGCCAGCCTGGCCGTGGGCGCGATGCCGGCGCGGGCGGAGAATTCGATGGGCTATCGCCTCCTGTCCCAGCAGGAGGCGGCGAGCCTGCCGCATAATCACGGTGCGTTGGGCCTGGATGTGGAACGGGCGCAGCAGATCAGTGATAGCGGGCTGGTGTTCGAGATCATCCGGGTCAAACAGGTCCGGGCGGACTCGGCTGGGGCGCGTGCCGGGCTACGGCCGGGCGACCAGATCATCGCGATCGATGGCCGAGTGTTCCCCAGCCTGGCGGTGTTCGCCGCCTATGTCGGCTCGCTCGCCCCTGGGAGCAACGTGACGGCGGACTACATTCCCAGTGGCGGTGGCCCGGCGCAGGCGCAACGCGTCTCGATCGCCATCGGCAAGCCGGCGGAGCAGAGCGCGGGTTTGTCCACGGGAACCAAGGTCGCCATCGGCGTCGGCGCGGCTGCGTTGTTCGGTTGCTACGAACTCGGCTGTTTTTCGCGTCGCAAGCCAGTCCAGCCGCCCAATACGTCCCAAGGCGTCGCACCGCGCGGTTGAATGGCGCGGCGGGGCGGCAACGCTTTCTTAAGTTTCGCCGACGATCTTGGCGGTATCACCAAAAAGGGGATATCGCGGTGACTGAGCGGATGCCGGACTTGCTGCCCGATCTCACCCCGCCAATGGTCTATGGCACGGCTGAACTGACCCATCGCGCCTTTGCCGGCGAGGGGATCGATCAGCTGCTCCAGTTCATCGATCGCCCGGCCGAGACCCTGGACGAAGCGGCGGCGCATGCGCTGGATTGCTCCACCGTGCACCAACTGGCCTTCCGGCCGCAGCACGCGCTGATGATGCAGTTGCAGGCACTACGCCTGTGCCCGCTATACCGGGTCGCCACCCCGTCGTCTGCCACCGCTGGCCGGCCATTGCGCCTGCTGGCGCTGATGGAACCGGGCGACCTGATGATGAACGCCCCGCTCGATTTCATCACGCGCACGCTGAACGTGCAGCTGGACCTGTTGTATCTGCTGCCCGATCGCCCATTGCCCGCAGCGATCCCGGATCACGACCTCGCCTATATCGGCGGTGGTGATATCGGTGCACCGGAGGCCTTGGCGCGCCGGGCTGCGCTGTATCGCGCCTGGCCTCGTCCGGTGTTGAACGACCCGGTGAAGGTGAGCCAATTCGCCCGCGCTCAGCTGCATCGCACCCTTGCGGACGCGCTGGGCATCTGCAGCCCAAATTGCGCGTTGCTGTCGCGTGAGGCGCTGTTGGAGGGACATGAGACGGCCTACCCCGTGCTGGTGCGACCGGTCGGGTCCCACGCCGGATCGAACCTGACGAAAGCCGATAGCCGTGACGAGGTGCTGCGTTACCTGGCAACGGTCGACGCCCAGGATTACTATGTAACCAAATTCGAGGATTATCGCAGCCCGGATGGCTTCTTCCGGAAATACCGGATCGCGTTCATCGATCGCGCGCCGTTCCTCTGTCATATGGGCGTGTCAGAGAATTGGATGATCCACTACCTGAACGCCGGCATGACGGGCAGCCAGGATAAGCGCCAGGATGAGGCGCAAGCGATGCTGGACTTTGATGCCGGGTTCGCTGCACGCCATGCGACGGCGTTCGATTTGCTGAATGACCGGATCGGTCTCGACTACTACACCATCGACTGCGGCGAGACGCAGGACGGACGTTTGCTCGTGTTCGAGGCGGACGCTGAAGCGATCGTCCATATGATGGACCCGCCGGACATGTTCCCGTACAAGCTGCCGCAGATGCGGCGTGTGTTCGGGGCGTTCGATGAGATGATCCACCGCCACGCCCGCGGCGGCCAACACGTGGCCGTCGCGGCGTAACAGCCAGTTGACCTGGGGACTAGTAGCCTTGGGTCTGCGGGGCTGCCGGGTAGCCAGGCGAGGCCGACCGCTGATACGTGGCTGACCCACCGTTGTAGGACCCGGCGGGGATCCCGTTATTGTCGAGCTGCGACTGGTTGAGGCGATCCACCTGGGAGTCGCCGGTGTTGTTGCCGGCGTCGTTGCGGCGATCGACGTTCTGATACGGGTGATCCGCATTGGCCGCATGGGCCGCGAGCGGCGCCGCGAGAGCCAGAGCGCCTGCGAGAGCGAGAGCGATTTTCATCTTTGGGTCCTTCCAATTTCCAGACACATCGGAAGAACGCCTCCATCCGCGGACGGATCCATGACAAAAAGTTCATCCCCCGGCCGGGAGCCAGGCAAGCCGAGGCGCCGCATCCTGTCACCGTTGGTGACTGGAGATTTTGCATGAAGAAGATCGTTCTTGCGGGTCTTTGCGCTGGGCTTGCCGCGGCGCCTTTGATGGCCCGGGCGGCGGACCTCCTGTTGGTCGATGCGGCCGGACGACCGGTGGCGATCGTGCCGATGATGCAGGTGGAGGCAACCCCGATGCCGCAAATGCCGGCAATGCAAATGCCGGGACTGCACGATGTCGGCTTCCCAGTCGCTGGGATTTTTGCGCAGCAGGACGCCTTGCTTCGACGCATGATGGGCGACATGCAGGCGATGTCGAACTTCAATATGCCAGCGGCGGATAGCGCCGCGATGCCGCCGGGCTCAACCGTGATCGTGTCGAGCTTCAGCGACGGCCATGGCTCGTGCAGCCGTACCGCGACCTATCGTGCGCAGCCCAATGGCGCGGCGCCGATTATGAATGTCAGCCAGACGGGCGATGCTTGCGTCGCGCTGCCTGGCGGCGGTGTCACCGGCCCATCGCCGCGGGCGACGACACCGGTCGCAGCGCCAGAGGAGGCTGCCCCGCGCCCGGCGCTTCCGGGTAATACACGGCTATATCGGGTGGATTATCGTCATCCAACGCAGGCACCGGCGACGCATCGCGGCTAGCCGAAGACAGCCATCCACCCCGGCGCGATCACCGGGGTGGATGAGTGTGGGCTAGACCGTCTTGAGGAAGTCACCCAGCTTGGTGACTGCGGTCGGCTTGTCGGTCTTGTCCAACGCGGCCAATTCGGCGGCCAGGCGATCCATCGCCGCTTCGTAGATCTGGCGTTCGCTGAAGCTCTGGTCCGGCTGGCCGGCATTGCGGTGCAGGTCGCGCACGACCTCGGCAATGGCGATCGGGTCGCCGCTGTTGATCTTCGCCTCGTATTCCTGCGCCCGGCGGGACCACATCGTCCGCTTGATGCGCGCCCGGCCCTTCAGCACGGCCATGGCATCGTCGAACATCTTGCGTGTCGCCAGCTTGCGCAGCCCGGCAGACCGGGCCTTCGACACGGGAACGCGCAACGTCATGCGGTTCTCTTCGAAGGTGATGTGGATCAGCTCCAGCTTGTGGCCGGCGATCTCCTCCGTGGCGATCCGCTCGACCTTGCCGACGCCATGGGTCGGATACACCACGTGGTCGCCCTCATGGAAAATCTCGGCCTTGGCGGGCATGCGCGCATGCATGATCGGGCGGTTCGGCACGCCGGGCATGTGGCCCGGCATCCGCGGCGCAACCCGGTTGGAGGCGGGGGGAAGGCCCTCGTCCTCTTCCTCTTCCTCCTCGGGCGGGACCACGTCGACGTCGGCATCCAGCTCTTCTTCGGCGACGCCTTCGATGTCGTCCTCGGTCAGCACCGCTTCGGGCTTCGGCACATCGGTGCCGTGGTCTTCGGTAGAGATCGACCCGTCGATGGTGCCATCCAACGCGGCCAGTTCGTCCAGGCCCGCGGGCTCGTCAACGACGGCAGGCTCGTCGTGCTCGTGCTCCGCCGAATGCTTGATCCGGGCGGTGTCTTCGATCGTGTCTATGGTGTTCAACTCCGTCTTCTTTCCCGCACCCCGTGCAGGGGCAGGACGAATGCCATCGGCCGGGGCCGCTTTTCGGGATTTGCCCGTACTGCTGGAACCCGCCTGTGCCAATGCCAGCCCCCTCAACGCCGTAGAGCCCAGGCCTGGCGCGATCACCTGCATGGGCAGCACGGTTCATAGACGGGGCGTTTGCCGGGCACGGCAGGCCCACGCGGCAGCCTATAACACAAAAAGGCAGCCAAGCGTAGGCGGAAACGCGGAGCGCCGGCTAGGGCGTTCCGGGTTCGGCGGAGAACAGCGCGGCCTTGCCTGGCTTGTCCTTCCACTCATCCGCGTCGGCGGGCGGCGTGCCCTTGCGGGTGATGTTCGGCCATTGCTGGGCGAAGGTCCGGTTCTGCTCGGCCCAGGCGGTGGCGCGGTCGTCGCTGTCGGGAACGATGGCCTCGGCCGGGCACTCCGGCTCACACACGCCGCAGTCGATGCATTCGTCCGGGTGGATGACCAGGATGTTTTCGCCGACATAGAAACAGTCGACGGGGCACACTTCGACACAGTCCATGTACTTGCAGCGTATGCAGTTTTCGGTGACCACGTAGGTCATCAACAAGGCTCCTACGATCAAACCGGCTTCTAGTCGGGGGGATATGCCGCCGATTCAGTCCCCACGCAAGCAGGCTCGGCTACCTCCTCGTAGAGTGTCCTTGCCTCCGTGGCTGGACCACGCCTGATTGCGAGGGCGACGACGCGGATGACGCGGACGCTGCCGCCCAGCGGTAGCGTCAGGATGTCGCCAGGGCGCAGGCGGGCGTGGGGTTTATCGGTGGGCTGGCGATTGATGCGCACGCCGCCCTGCGCCACCCATCTGGCGCAGTCCGATCGGGCCTTCATGAAACGGGCGCACCACAGCCATTTATCAAGGCGTTGCCAAGTGCGATCTTCGACGTCGCTCAAGCCATTCCTCGCTTATGGGTGCTGTCGTAGCGCCGCAAGTGCCGCAAACGGGCTATCGATGCGGACCGGCACTGGCGCTGGCGGGGCACGGTGGGACCGGCCGCGTGCCCGCCCGGCGCTGGCGGCCAGCATCGGCGGGGCTGGCGGGCCGAATGCTTCGGGGCCCATGACCGTAGCCGGCACTACCCGTGCGCCGAGCGAGCGCAAGACGCCGGGCAGCAATTCGGCGCGGATCGACAAGCGGGAGGCGAGGTTCGGCAGCAACGCGGTGGCGCCACGCCGGGTGGCGTAGGCCAGTTCGGCGGCAATCCGTTCCGCCACGTCCAGCCGCAGCAGTACCGGGCCGGCGTCGAACCATCCCATCGCCGCCGCGAAACCGGGCGGCCAATCGGCGGGGGCGGGCAGGGACACGAGCCCGGCGGCTGGAACGGCTGGTGGCGGCACGCGATGCGCCACGGACCATAGCAGCGCCCGCAGCGCCATCGCCCGGGGCTTCAGCGCGGCCGGGTGAAACAGGCCGAACCGGCCGGCGCGGACGCCCAATGCCTTCAGCCGCGCACGCTCCGGCGGGGGCAGCAGCAGGGCAGGGGCGACGCCGCCGGCCTCGCCCAGTTGATGCAGCGGCCCGCGCAACGCCGGGTCGGCACTGTCGGTGAGGCGGAGGACAGCGCCCAACTCCGCCTCGATTATGCTGGTGGCGAGGGCTTGCAGGCGGACGCGGATGCGCTCGCGCTGCGGGCCATCCAAATATTCGCTGTCCGCGACTTCGACCAACGGGTGCAGCAGGCCTGCGCCTGGGCGCAGCCGGGCGACCGCGCCGTGGCTCCAGGTGATGCGGCCATCGGGCGCCAGGGTGAACCCGGCATCCGCATCGGCGGCCAGCGCCTCCACCCGGCGCGGCATTTCCTGCCGCAGGGCGCGGCGGGCGGCGCGCAGAACCAGGCGCTTTTCCTCCCCAACCGCGGCCGGGTCGGGGGTGAAGCCGAAGCCTTCGACCATGCCGACGGAATGGCCTTCGACCACCACCTCGCCACGGGGGGTGACGGCGGACAGCAGGGCCTCACCCTCGGTATTCTCCAACCGGCGGATCAGCAGGGTGGAGCGGCGGTCGACGAAGCGAGCCGTCAGCTTTTCATGCAGCGCGTCGGACAGTTTGTCCTCCACGGCGCGGGCGCGGTCCTGCATGCCCACGGCGTCGCGCACCCAGTCCGGCCGGGCGGCGATGTAGGACCAGACGCGCACGCCGGACAGGCGCTGCATCAGGGTGTCGATGTCGCCGTCGGCGCGGTCCAGCTGGGCGACTTGGCCATCCAACCAATCGGCGGGCAAATGGCCGTCGCGGGCCAGGCTGTCGAACACGCGGGCGCAGAACCGGGCGTGGCTATCATCGGCCAGCTTGCGGAAATCCGGGATCTGGCAGGCATCCCACAAAATGCGCACCATGCGTCGACTGGTCGCCAGGTCGCGCACCGCCCTGTCCCGCGCCAGCGTGGCCAGGGTCTCCAGATCGGACGCGTCGCGACCCCGCATCAGCCCAGCCCGGGGCGGCGGTGCCTGCAGGCTGGCGAGCAGGCCGTCGACATGGCTGAAATCCAGCGTGCTATTGCGCCAGGCCAGTTGCTCCAGCGGCTCGAACCGGTGGTCCTGCACGGCCTCCGCCAGTTCCGGGTCGATCGGGGCGCAGCCGCCGGTAGTGCCGAACGTGCCGTCCCGCATGCCGCGCCCGGCGCGCCCGGCGATCTGCGCCACTTCGCTGGCCGTCAGCCGGCGCGGGCGGTGGCCGTCGAACTTGCCCAGCCGGGCGAAGGCGACGTGGTCCACATCCATATTGAGGCCCATGCCGATCGCGTCGGTGGCGACCAGGAAGTCGACCTCCTTGTCCTGATACAGGGCGACCTGGGCGTTGCGGGTGCGTGGGGACAGGCGGCCCATCACCACGGCACAGCCGCCGCGGCGGCGGCGGATCAGCTCCGCAATCGCGTAGACTTCCTCGGCCGAGAAGGCGACGACGGCGCTGCGGGGCGGCAGGCGCACCAGCTTCTCCGGCCCGGCGAAGGTCAGTTGCGACAGGCGCGGCCGGGTGGTGATCTCCGCCTGCGGCACCAGGCGCTGCAGCAGGGGGCGAATGGTCTCGGCACCCAGGAACATGGTTTCGACCAGCCCCCGGGCGTGCAGCAGCCGGTCGGTGAAGATGTGGCCGCGGTCGGCATCGGCGCAGAGCTGGATCTCGTCCACCGCCACGAACTCCGCCGGGCGGTCCAGCGGCATCGCCTCCACCGTGCAGGAGAACCAGCGGGCGTCGGGCGGGATGATCTTTTCCTCACCGGTGATGAGGGCGACGAACTTGGCGCCCTTTCGGGCAACCATCCGGTCGTAATTCTCCCGCGCCAGCAGGCGGAGCGGGAAGCCGATAGTTCCCGACGAATGCGCCAGCAGGCGCTCGATCGCGAGATGGGTCTTGCCCGTGTTGGTTGGCCCAAGCACGGCCTTCACACGCGAGGGGAAGCCGGACATGTGCAAATGGTTGGGCCTGGCGGCGGGAAATGCAAGCGGCGCGGCGATCGATATTATATCGGAATATTATTATCAATTATCGAATAAATTGGAGCAGATCACGGGGCTGAATCAATTACCAAAACCTAACGTTAGTATGCTTGTCATACTCCGTGGGTTGCGCGAGAACGCCCTATGTTCGATCGCGACCTCGACTGCCTCGTCGCTCCCGAGTCGGTCAGCCTCCCTGTCCATACCCTGCGCCCGGGTGGCCTGGATGGCTACTTGGCGGCGTCGGCCCATGCGGCGTTCCTGCGCGCCAGTGGATTTACCGCGGCGGCTGGTGAGATCCGGTTGCTACCGGGCAGCGATGGCCTTGAAGGTGCGGTGTTTGGCCTGGGTGAGTCTCGGGATCCGCATCTGTTCGGTGCGCTGGCCACGGCGCTGCCGCCGGTGACCTGGCGGATCGAACCAGGCGACTTCGACGCAGCCGATGCCACGCTCGGCTTCTGCCTGGGCGCGTATCAGTTTACGCAGTTCCAGCCCGCCAAGCCGCGCCCCACGCTCGCAGCGGCCCATGGGCGGGAGACGGAGGCGGCGCGTGCCACCTGGCTGGTGCGCGACCTCATCAACACGCCGCCCGACAGGCTGGGGCCGGGTGAACTTGCCGAGGCTGCGGTGGCGCTGGGGCAAACTTTCGGCGCCGCTACTCAAATGGTGACCGGCGAGGATTTGGTCCGCGGCTACCCGGCGGTGGCGGCGGTGGGCGCCGGCTCCGACCGTGCGGCGGTGGTGGCATCGTTCCGGTGGCAGGGCAGCGGTGCCGCGGCGGACGCCCCGCTGGTTTCGCTGTGCGGAAAAGGCGTTTGTTTCGACACGGGTGGTTACGATTTGAAACCGCCCGCCGGCATGTTGCGTATGAAGAAGGACATGGGTGGCGCTGCCATCATGCTGGGCCTGGCCCGCATGATTATGGCGGCGGATCTGCCCGTGCGACTGGTGGTGCGGCTTGGCTGCGTGGAGAACAGCGTGTCTGGCGGGGCAATGCGCCCATCCGACGTTCTGGCCACGCGGCGCGGGTTGTTTGTCGAGGTTGGCAACACAGATGCGGAGGGTCGGCTTGTTCTATGCGACTTGCTGGCCGAGGCGTCGGATGAAGATCCGGCGGTGCTAATCGATGCTGCGACGTTGACGGGGGCGGCGCGGGTTGCGCTTGGCCCCGATCTGCCTGCGATGTTCTGCAATCACGAGGCGCTTGCGCAGACGATGTCTCAGGCTTCGGTCGACAGCCATGACCCATTGTGGCGGCTGCCATTGTGGCCCGGGTATGATGCTTGGCTGTCCAGCCGCGTTGCGGATCTTAATAACGTTGCGTCAAAGCCGCTCGCTGGTGCAATCGTCGCAGGATTGTTTCTTCAGCGGTTTGTGAAGCCTGGGACGCCTTGGATACATTTTGATACTTACGCGTGGATTGATTCGACAGTTCCGGGCCATCCCGAGGGTGGTGAGGCGCAAACGATCCGTGCCTCGTTTCGCGCTATATTGACCATCATTAATGAGTCAGTTTCAAATGAAACCAACCAGTAACGTAATTGGGATAAAATCGTAGTTCGCTGAGATGGTTACTGGGTGTAAGGTGTTTTTGGTGGTAGCTTCTGGTTGAAGCGACGCTGTATGGATGCCGGTATTCTGTAAGCTTCCCCCGGCCGGCCGCTGGTTGTGCAGTGAATGGGGACGAAAGGACGTAGTGTGTAATGGCGACTCAATCTTCCGCCGACCAGTTGGTTGGCATACTTCGTGACACGGTCGTGGCGCTGGTGCGTCGCGATGGGCCGGATCTCTCGGCACGCCAACTGGGCGTGTTTCTCACCTGCTATCTTGAGGATGGTGCACACACCGTCCGCGGGCTGGCGGCTGAGTTGAATGTGTCCAAGCCCGCGATCACGCGCGCACTGGACCGGCTTGGTGAGTTGGATCTGGCCCGTCGTAAGGTCGACCCGGCGGACCGTCGCAGCGTGCTCGTGCAGCGGACGCTGAAGGGCGCCGCATTCCTGCGCGATATGCGTTCGATCATGAACGAGGCGCATGCCCCAGCGCGGAAGTCTTCTTCCACGCACGTGGCAGCCGAATCCCCGCGCAAGGCGATGCACGGCTAGTCTGCGATGTTGTGAACGGCCGGGGTGGGGAAGACCCGCCCTGGCGGTTGACAATATGGCGTCACCAGCGGACGCTGCCCTCGACCAAGGGGAGCCCTGCTAGGGGCTGAGATACCGCATCGTGGCTGCCCGGAGTTGGCGGCGCAGCGTGGGGACCCTAGACCTGATCCGGATCATGCCGGCGTAGGGATGGGGCATGCGCGACACAGCGTACCCTTCATCCAACCCGGGGGAGGAGACGCCGATGACGTACCAACAGAAGCCGAGTGCCGTGACCACCGGCGCGATTGCTGGGTCGCGCAAGATCTACAGCACCCCGCCGGGACAGACCGACATCGCGGTGCCGTTCCGCGAGGTTCCGCTGGACCGTACTGCCGCCGAGCCGCCGGTGCGGCTGTATGATACGTCCGGGCCATACACTGATGACGCCGCCACGATCGACCTCACGGCCGGTCTGCCGCGGGTTCGCGAATCATGGCTGGCGCGTCGTGGCTTCATCACCCCCGTCGCCCGGGAGTTGAAGCCCGAGGATAACGGTAACACCGACCGCCTGGTGCCAGAATGCCCGGCGACGCCGACACTGCTGGCCGGCGTGCAGGGCAAGCCGGTGACGCAGTTGGAATTCGCCCGCGCCGGGATCATCACCGAAGAGATGATCTACGTCGCACATCGAGAGAACATGGGCCGCGCCGCCATGATCGAAGGTGCGGAGGCGCGCCGCGCCCAGGGCGAGGATTTCGGCGCCGAGATCCCGGCCTTCATCACCCCGGACTTCGTGCGTGACGAGGTCGCGCGCGGCCGGGCGATCATTCCTGCCAACATCAACCATCCCGAGCTGGAGCCGACGATCCTCGGCCGCAACTTCCTGGTGAAGATCAACGCCAACATCGGCAACTCCGCCGTCACGTCGTCCGCGGCGGAGGAGGTGGAGAAGCTGGTCTGGGCGATCCGCTGGGGTGCCGACACGGTCATGGACCTGTCCACCGGGCGCAACATCCACAACATCCGCGGCTGGATCATGCGCAATAGCCCGGTGCCGATCGGGACGGTGCCGATCTACCAGGCGCTGGAAAAGGTTGGCGGCGATGCCGACAAGCTGGATTGGGAAGTGTTCCGCGACACGCTGATCGAGCAGGCGGAGCAGGGGGTCGACTACTTCACCATCCATGCTGGCGTGCGCCTGGCCTACGTACCGCTGACGGCGAAGCGAGTGACCGGCATCGTCAGCCGCGGCGGGTCGATCATGGCGCGCTGGTGCCTGGCGCATCACCGCGAGAGCTTCCTGTACGAGCATTTCGGCGACATCTGCGACATCATGCGCAAGTATGACGTGTCGTTCTCGCTGGGTGACGGGCTACGTCCCGGCTCGATCGCCGACGCCAATGATGCCGCCCAATTCGCCGAGTTGGAGACGCTGGGCGAGCTGACCAAGATCGCCTGGGCAAAAGGTTGCCAGGTGATGATCGAGGGCCCCGGCCACGTGCCGATGCACAAGATCAAGGTGAATATGGAGAAGCAGTTGGCGGTGTGCGGGGAAGCGCCGTTCTACACGCTTGGGCCACTCACGACCGATATCGCGCCGGGCTACGACCATATTACGTCGGCAATCGGCGCGGCGATGATCGGCTGGTTTGGGACGTCGGTGCTTTGTTATGTGACGCCCAAGGAGCATCTGGGCCTGCCAAACCGGGACGATGTGAAGACGGGCGTGATCACCTACAAGATCGCAGCGCATGCGGCGGATCTGGCCAAGGGCCACCCGGCAGCGCAGTTGCGGGACGATGCGATCAGCCGGGCGCGGTTCGAATTCCGGTGGCAGGACCAGTTTAACATCGGGCTGGACCCGGACACGGCGCGCAAGTTCCATGACGAGACGCTGCCGAAGGATGCGCACAAGGTCGCGCATTTCTGTTCCATGTGCGGGCCGAAATTCTGCTCCATGAAGATCAGCCAGGACATCCGCGCCGATGCCGAGCGGCTGGCCGGGCTGGAGCAGAAGAGCGACGAATTCCGCAACAATGGCGCGACGCTGTACGTTCCCGAACCGGTGGCCCGCACCCTGGAGGAGACGCCAGCGGAGTGAGCGACACAACCAGCCAGGCCCGCCTCGCGCTCGATGCGATCGGGCAACTGCCCGATAGCGAGCTGGACCTGGCCGACGCGGCCCTGCAGCTAGCCCGGATCGATGCGCCGGACGCGGATTGGACCGCGGCGCGTGCGCATTTGTCCGAGCTGGCAAGGGACGCCGTCGCTGTGGCGGCGGACCGGCTGGGGGACGATCCCTCCATCCGGGCCGGCGCGTTGGCCGGGCTGATGACAGGGCGCTGGCGCTATGCCGGCGCGACCGAAAACTATGACGAGCCGGCGAATGCGAATTTGATCCAGGTGATCGAGCGCAAGCGCGGCTTGCCGGTGGCGCTTGGCATCTTGTGGTTGCACTGCGCCCGGGCCGCGGGATGGGATGCGTTCGGGGTGGATTTTCCGGGCCATTTCATGATCGCGTTGCCGGGCGGCGGGTCGCAACTGGTGCTGGACGTGTTCGATGGCGGGCAGCCCATGGATGCCCGCGCCATGCGGTCGCTGATCAAGCGGGTCGAGGGGCCGAAAGCGGAGTTGCGGCCCGGCCTGCTGCAGCCGATGAGCGCCCGTGCGGTGCTGCTGCGGCTGCAGAACAATTTGAAGCTGCGCCGCATGAACGCCGGGGACTTCGCCGGTGCCGCGATCACGGTCGAGGACATGCTGCGGATCGCGCCCGATTACGCGTCGCTGTGGCGGGAGGCCGCGCTGATCAACCAGCGCCTGGACCACGTTGGAGCCGCCCTGCGGTGCTACCAGCGGTTTTTGGCCCTGGTGCCGGAGGGTGAGGCGGCGGACCGCGTGCGCACCGCGATGGACGAACTGCGCACTCGGCTGAACTAAGCGACTTACAACCGTTGCCGGCTTCTAGCATTATGCCACCGGTGACGCGGTGAATCTCTATGCCGTCCCCGACCGGTACGCCGGATGCCGGGATGTGGAGAAGAGGGCAGCCTTGGAGTCCCTCGGCCAGTCCGCGGAGTGGTTGCAGGGCAGCAGCAACCCCGCTTCAACGCAGTCTCGCGGTCGGCGCCGCTTGCGCCGCATGCCGACGGCGTCGCCAAGCCCCGATGCGACCCGGCTGCATCCGTGCTATATCCCGCGCAATGGCCGAAGAATTGCCCGATGCTGCCGCGTTCTATGCCACTGCCCAGGGCGAAGTTGCCCTTGGCCTGGTGCGGGAAAAGCTGACGCAGATTTGGCCGGATTTGTCGGGCCAGATCGTGCTGGGGCTGGGTCATGCGGCGCCGTATCTGCGGGCCTGGCGCGAAGGGTCGGCACGGTGCCTGTCGGCGACGCCGGGCGGCGCGAGCGCCTGGCCGGGTGTTGGCCCCAGCCTGTCCTGTGCGGTGCAGGCGCATTCGCTGCCGTTCTCCGACCTGTCGTTGGATCGGGTGTTGCTGGTGCATGGGCTGGAAAATGCCGAGCGCGCCCGGCCCATGCTGCGGGAGATATGGAGGGTGTTGAAGGATGACGGTGCCCTGCTGGTGGTGACGCCGAACCGCAACGGGCTATGGGCGCATGCGGAAAGCACGCCGTTCGGGCATGGCCAACCGTATTCCGCCGGGCAGGTCGGCCGGCTGCTCACCAGCAGCCTGTTCCGGGTGGAGCGGCGGGATGGCGTGCTGTACGTGCCGCCCTCCCGCCACCGGCTGGTGCTGCGCAGTGCCCGGTTGTTCGAACGGGCGGGCCGTAACCTGGTGCCGCACCTGGCTGGGTTGACGATTACCGAGGCGGTGAAGGACGTGTATGCCGCCCTTCCCCTTGCCCCGGCGCGGCGGCGGTTCGTGGTGCAGGAGGCGGCGTAGGCGGGGACCGGCCTCTGGACACTGCCTGCCCCACGCGGCATAGCCCGGCCATGGTCACCCGTCCGGCCCGCGCCTGATGCTGTTCAACTCCCAGCTTTTCATCCTTGGGTTTTTGCCGTGCGTGCTGGCGCTGTACTATCTGGCGGCGGCGCATAAGACGGCGCGGCAGGCGGTGTTGGTGGCGGCGTCGCTGGCGTTCTACGGCGGGTGGGATGTTCGATTCGTGCCACTGCTGATAGGGCTGACGCTGGCGAACTGGCTGGTAGTCCGGGCCTATGGACGCTGGCGGCGGGATGCGTTGCTGGTGGCGGGCGTGGTGATGAACCTGACCGTGCTCGGCGTCTGCAAATATGCCGACTTCGCCGCCGATACGGTGGCCGATGTCATGGGCACCCGCCATTTGGCGTGGGGTATCGTGCTACCCCTGGGCATCTCGTTCTTCACGTTCCAGAAGATCAGCTACCTGGTGGATCTTCGCCGGGGGGACCGGCATGTCTACGGGTTGCTGGAATTCGCCGCCTTCGTGACGTTCTTCCCGCAGCTGATCGCCGGGCCGCTGGTGCGGCATAACGAGATCATCCCGCAATTCGCCGCCAGCCCGCGCCGGCCGGAGATGTGGGAGAATTTGGCCCGGGGGGCAGCGCTGTTCCTGATCGGGCTGGGCAAGAAATCCGCCATTGCCGACACGGTGGCGCTGGTGTGCGACCCGATCTACGCCCGCGTTGCCGCCGGGGCGCATCCGAGCCTGGCGGAGGCGTGGGCCGCGTCCGGCACCTACATGCTGCAGATCTACTACGATTTCTCCGGCTACTCGGACATGGCGATCGGGCTGGGGCTGATGTTCGGGTTTCGCCTGCCGCTGAACTTCGCGGCGCCGTATCGGTCGGCCTCGATCCGGGAGTTCTGGCGGCGCTGGCACATCACGCTGTCGCGGTTTTTGCGCGACTACGTCTACATCCCGCTGGGCGGCAACCGGGCCGGGCAGGGGCGGCAGGCGGTGAACGTGGTGGCGACCATGCTGCTGGGCGGGTTGTGGCACGGCGCGGCCTGGACCTTCGTGGTGTGGGGCGGGTTGCACGGCGTGGCGCTGGCGGCCAATGGCGCCTGGGACCGGGCCGGGTGGCGCATGCCTCGCGTGGCGGGCTGGCTGCTGACGACATTGTTCGTGCTGTGTGGCTGGGTGCTGTTCCGCTCGCCCGACTTCACCACCGCTGCGCGCATGTCCGGCGGAATGGTTGGCGCGGGCGGGGTTGGGCGGTTGCATGTGGACAATGCCGGGGTCGTGGCAGCCGCGGTGGCGATCGCGTTGCTGCTGCCGACCAGCCAGGCGTTGGCACTGCAGCGGCTTCAGCCATCGCGCTGGCTGATGATCCCCGCGGGCGCGGCGCTGGTGTTTCTGCTGTTGCTGGTGGGCGGCCGGGTGCCGAATGAGTTCATCTATTTCCAGTTTTAACCCTTGGCGCCGGATGCTGGGTTGGTTCGTGGCCTCGGCATTGGGGCTGCTGGTGTTCCTGTTCCTGTTCGTCAGCCTCATCGACCCGTGGGGCGTGCTGCCGCTGTCGCCGCGACTGCCCCGGGTGCCGATTTCCACCAACGCCCGGTATTCGCTGCCGGCGCTGGCCGCCGCTGGGCGCTTCGATTCGGCCATCGTCGGCTCCTCCTCCTCCCGCCTGTTGCGGCCGGAGGTGCTGGATCGGGAGTTCGGGGGGCGCTTCGCCAATCTGGCGATGAACGCGGCGACGGCGTGGGAGCAGAGCCAGATGCTGGGCCTGTTCATTCGGCATCACCCGGCGGCGCGCACGGTCATCATCGGCTTGGACAGCGCCTGGTGCACGGAAGCCCCGCAGCGATCCAGCGGCCGGCCGTTCCCCGAGTGGATGTATGCCGGGTCGCCCTGGCGCGGGTATGGCCAGATGCTGAATTTGTATGCGGTGCAGGAGGCGGCGAGCCAGCTTTGGGTCATGCTGGGCCTCAAGCGATCCCGTTACGGGCTGGACGGTTACACCAGCTTCGTTCCGCCGGAATCCGCCTACGACCCGGCGCGGGTGGCGGCCGGGTTCGCGCGCTGGGGCAAGCCGACCGACCTGCCGGCGCGCCATGGCGAGCATGTGTTGCCGGCGCTGCCGATGCTGGGGGATGCGCTGCGGGCGCTGCCGGCGTCCACACGCAAGATCGTATTCTTCACTCCGTCCCACATCGCATTGCAGGGCGCGCCGGGCAGCGACTACGCAGAGTCGATGGCGGCTTGCAAAACGGATGTCACCCAGATGGCGGCGGCGGTGCAGAACGCGGTCGTGGTGGATTTTCTGATCCCCAGTTCGATCACCAATACCGAGGCGAGCTACTGGGACCCGGTGCATTACCGCATCCCGATCGCCGACCGGTTGATGGCGGACCTTGCCGCCGCCACCCGTGGCCAGGCGACGCCGGATGACCGCATCCTGCTGCCATAGCGGCTGGTTTCGTTTGACGCTGCGGCGAATGCGCCCCTAACGTCCACGTCAAAATAAACACAGCGGGCGGATCGTCATGAAACTCCGGTTTGGTTTGGTGTGTGCCGCGATGTTCGTCCTGGCCGTGGTTGGCGCGAAGGCGGCGGAACCGCAGCAGCACGATTTCATCGCGCGGGACTTCAAGTTCCACACCGGGCAAGTGTTTCCGGAACTGCGCCTGCATTACACCACGCTGGGTGACCCGGCGGGCCAACCCGTCCTGATCATCCATGGCACCGCCGGCACCGGAACCGGCCTGTTGGCGCCGACATTTGGCGGCCAGTTGTTCGGCCCTGGGCAGCCTTTGGACGCGGCGAAATACTTCATCATCCTGCCGGACACGATCGGCACCGGGAAATCGTCCAAGCCCTCGGACGGATTGCGGGCGAAATACCCGGACTACAATTACGACGACATGGTCCTGGCAGAGTACAGGCTGGTGACGGAAGGGCTGGGCCTGCACCATCTGCGCGTGGTGATGGGCAACTCCATGGGCGGGATGCACGCCTGGCTATGGGGCGTGACGTATCCGGGCTTCATGGACGCGCTGGTGCCGATGGCCTCGCAGCCGACCGAGATGTCGGCGCGGAACTGGATGATGCGGCGCATGCTGGTCGAAACCATCCGGCGGGACCCGGAGTACAAGGACGGGAATTATACGAGCGAGCCGGCCTCGGTCCAATTCGCCAACGTGTTCTTCGGCATCGCGACCACGGGCGGCACGCTGAATTACCAGGCGATCGGCGGAACGCGGGCGAAGGCGGATGCGTATGTGGACAGCCAATTGGCTGCGCCGGCGCCGCAGGATGCGAACGACTTCCTGTATCAGTGGAACTCGTCACGCGACTTCAACGCAGCGCCGAAGCTGGAGGCGATCGAGGCCGCGGTGCTGGCGATCAACTCCGCCGATGACGAGCGCAACCCGCCGGATACCGGGCTGATGGTGCAGTCGATGAAGCGGATCAAGAATGGGCGGCTGTATCTGATCCCCGCGAGCGCAGAGACACGCGGGCACGGCACCACCGGCTTCGCCAAGTTTTGGAGCGAGGAGTTTCGGCACTTCCTGGACACGGTGCCGCCCACGCCGCAGTAACGGCCGGCCCAAACCGGGTTGACGCGCGCGCCATCCCGCCGGAGCGTGGCGGGATGCAGAATGAACCGAGCCGCCTGGGCATCCAGGCCTTCTACGCCCCGCCTTCCGCACCCTCCCGCCCGCGCATTCGCCGCGCCGAGGGGATTTGGTTCGAGGATGAGACGGGTCGCCGCACCATCGACGTCAGTTCTGGCCCAGTGGCGTCGAATTTGGGGCATGGCAATGCCCGCGTGCTGGCGGCGATGCGCGACCAGGCGGCGCTGGCCAGCTTCGCCTTTCCCACCCAGTTCGAAAGCGCGGCCAATATTGCGCTGGCCGAGAAGCTGGCGAAATTGTGCGGCCCGGGGCTGGACCGGGCGTTCCTGACGTCCGGCGGGTCGGAGGCGATCGAGACGGCGGTGCGATTCGCCCGGCAGCACGCGGTGGCACGTGGGGAGGTGGGGCGGTGGAAGATGATCTCCCGTATGCCGAGCTACCACGGCAATACGGCGGGTGCGCTGACACTGTCGGGTGACCCGGTGGCGCATGCCATGTTCGGCCCGCTGCTGGTGCCGATGCCGAAGGTGCCGGCGCCGTTCACCTATCGGCTGCCCCCCGGCCATACGGCGGAGAGCTATGCCGCGGAATGCGCCGACGCGTTGGACAAGACGATCCAGGAGGAGGGTCCGGAAACCGTGCTCGCCTTCATCATGGAGCCAGTGGGTGGGTTGGCGACCGGGGCGTTGGTGGCGCGGGATGCGTATTACACCGCCGTGCGGGAGATCTGCACGCGGCACGGCATCCTGCTGATCTATGACGAGGTGATGAGCGGCGCCGGGCGTACCGGGCGCTTTCTGGCGGCGGACCATTGGCCGGGCGCGCGGCCGGATATCGCCGTGTTGGCGAAGGGCGTCAGCGCCGGGTATGCGCCGATGGGGGTGGTGATGGTGCCGGCGCAGATGGCGGAGGATCTGGCGGCGAAGGGCGGGTTCAGCGCCGGGTTCACCTATTACGCCAACCCGCTGTCGTGTGCGGTGGCCTCGGCGGTGCTGGACGAGGTGATGGAGCGCGACCTGATCGCCAACGCCGCGGCGCGTGGCGCGCAGATGCGGGAGCGGCTGGAGGCGATAGCCGCCACCAGCCGCATCGTCGGCGACGTCAGAGGCAAGGGGTTGCTGCTGGCGGTCGAACTGGTTGCCGACAAGGAAAGCCAACGCATGATCCCGCCCGAGCGCAATGCGCCGGAACGCCTGAAGGCGATCGGGCTGGACCATGGGCTGATGCTGTATGGCCGCCGTACTGCTGGCGGCGCGTTCGGCGAGTGGCTGATGGTGAGCCCGCCATTGATCGTGACCGCGGCCGAGGTCGACGACATCGCCGATCGGCTGGCTGCGGCACTGGGCCAGTACGAGGAAGAGTTGATGCGGGAGGGTGTGGTTTGATGCCGCCACTATCGGGCTATCTGGATCGGATCTCTGCGCGACCCGGTGAGGCGATTGCGGTGAAGGTGTCGAGCCATTTAGGCGAACCCTATACCGCCGATCTGGTCCGCATCATTCACGCCGACCCGAACCCGGATGGGCCGGGGATGAAGTTGGAGGCGTTAGGATCTGCCTTCGCCGGGCCGTACCCGTCGCGGGTGCAGCGTGTCACGCCGGGTTCCTACGCGGTGGTGAAGGCGGCGTTGGCCGTGCCGGAGGGTGGAGCGATCCGCGTGCGGGTGCAGCCGGGTTTGCTGAAGGCGGCGCAGCCGGTTGTGTCGCTGGGCGATGCGGTTTTGCGAGTTGCGGCGGAGGGTGCGCGGCTGGAGGTGGCGGGCGCCATCGTCTGCGCCGTTGCGGCGCCGATGCTGGAGCGGTGTTGGTACGAACTCACCGCCACGTTCAAGAACGGGACGGCGATTTTGGTGCAGGTGGCGCTGCAAACCAGTTGGGGCGTTGCCGATAGCGGTGAGGCATCGGGCGCCACCGGTCTGCCCAAGGGGGGCACCCTGCTGGTCGCAGCCGACCCGGCGGGTGGGCGGTTCGATGGCCGGATCGAGGACCCGGCGTTGCTCGGCGGCGACGGAAACGCCATCGCCGAATGGGATTTCTCCGCCGGGATCGATACCGACACGATCAGCGGGACCTATCCCGGCCGGGTGGTGAACATGCCGACCCGGGGCATTCGCGGCTCGCGCTGGTCGGGCGGCGAGATGGATTGGAAACACGCGCCGCGCGAATATGCCGCGATCCATTTCCATGCCGACGATCTGTATGACGCGCTGTGGGACACCGATTTCACCATCACAATCCCGGACGGCATGCGCAGCGGCGTGTATGGCGTGCGATTGCGCGTCGCGGGGCATGAGGACATCATCCCGTTCTACGTGTTGCCGCCGCGCGGCACCGTGACGGCGAAGATCGCGTTCCTGGCGCCGACCTTCACCTACCAGGCCTACGCCAACCACGCCCGGTTCAATTTCGATGCGCCGTTCCGCGAGCGGGCTGCTGCCTGGGGCGCGCGCACCGTCAATCCGGAGGATTATCCGGATCTGGCCTGGTCCACGTACAATCGGCATCCAGACGGCACGGGCATCAGCCTGTCGTCGCTGCGTAGGCCGGTCCTAACGCTGCGGCCGGGCTTCCTCACCTTCAACGACCAGCGCGGCAGCGGGCTGCGGCATTTCTCCGCGGATAGTCATCTGACGGATTGGCTGGAGGCGACCGGGCATGCGTTCGATGTCGTCACCGACCACGACCTGCATCGCGAAGGCGCGTCCTTACTCGCTGGCTACAAGGTGGTGCTGACGGGAAGCCATCCCGAATACCACACGCCCAACACGCTGGACGGTCTGGGCGACTACATCGCCGAGGGCGGGCGGCTCTGTTACCTGGGCGGCAACGGATTCTACTGGCGCATCGCCGTCTCCGACACGATCCCCGACGTGCTGGAAGTGCGCCGGACCGAAGGCGGGATTCGGGCTTGGGATGCGGCGCCGGGTGAGGCCTATCATCAGTTGGACGGCGGGTATGGTGGGCTTTGGCGTCGCCTTAGCCGCGCACCACAGAAACTCGCCGGCGTCGGATTTTCCTCACAGGGGTTGTTCGAAGGGTCGCATTACCGTCGCCTTCCAGCCTCCTACGACCCGGCGGTGGCCTGGGTGTTCGAGGGCGTGAAGGGCGAGACGCTGGGCGGCTACGGCTTGTCCGGCGGGGGTGCTGCGGGGTTTGAACTAGACAGGGCGGACCTACGGCTGGGCAGCCCGCCGAACATCGTGATCCTCGCCCGGTCGGAGGCGCATCAGGACCATTTCGTCGCCGTGCCGGAGGAGTTGCTGAGCCACGTCAACACCGTCACCGGGGAAGCGCCGCGGGACCTGATCCGGGCCGAGATCGTGTATTTCGACACGGCGAAGGGCGGTGCGGTGTTCGCCACCGGGTCGATCACGTTCTGCGGCAGCCTGTCGCACGACAACTACCAGAATGGCGTGTCGCGGATGATGGGCAACGTCGTGCGGCGGTTCACGCAGTAGCGCTGAATACGCCCGTCCAGGCGGATTGCAGCGCCAAGTCGGCATCTTCGAGCGTGGTCGTTAGCCCTAGTTTCTCCAGGCTGGTGACGCCGTGCTCGCGGATGCCGCAGGGGATGATGCCGCTGAAATGGTCCAGATTGGGCGACACGTTAAGCGCGATGCCGTGCCAACTGACCCAGCGCGTGACGCGCACGCCGATGGCTGCGATCTTCGCCTCCCCGCCTGCGCCGTCCGCCACCCAGATGCCGACGCGGCCCTCCCGTCGCTCGCCGCGGACGTTCAGTTGGTCCAGGGCGCGGATGACCCATTCCTCCAGGCCCCAGACGTATTTGCGCACGTCGCGTGGGGGGATCAGGCCGTGCTGCCGGGTCAGGTCCAGCATGACGTAGGCGGTGCGCTGGCCTGGGCCGTGATAGGTCCACTGGCCGCCGCGCCCGGCATCGTAGGTGGGGAAATTGGCCGGATTGGTCAGGTCGCCGGGCTGGGCGCTGGTGCCGGCGGTGTAGAGCGGCGGGTGTTCCAGTAGCCACACCGTTTCCTCCGCCTCGCCGGCGCGGATGGCGGTGGCCTGGGTTTGCATGGCTGCCAGGGCCGAATCGTATGGCACCAGGTCGTCCGACACGCGCCAGGCCGGGGCAGTCGCTACGAGGCTGGTTGAAACCGCGTCGTTCATCCGCTATACGCCGCCGTCCACGGTGCGGTCGTGGCGAAATGGTAGACGCGCAAGCTTGAGGTGCTTGTGGGGGAAACCCTGTGGAAGTTCGAGTCTTCTCGACCGCATATTTCGTGCCTTGACCATCTCTTCGCCTCGCCTCGTCCGCCGCTGATAACGGCCGCCCTGGCTTGCATCACCACCGACTCCGTCGGTAACTGATGCCAAGCAGGTAGGTAGATGGCCATGGATGAGGACTTCCGGAAGGCGGCACTAGATTATCATCGGCTGCCGCGCCCCGGGAAGCTTGAGGTCGCCCCTACCAAGCGCATGGCAACCCAGCGGGACCTGGCGCTCGCCTATTCCCCCGGCGTCGCCGCGGCGTGCGAGGAGATCAAGGCCAACCCACTGACCGCCTTCGACTACACGGCGCGTGGCAACCTGGTCGGCGTCATCTCCAACGGCACTGCGGTACTCGGGCTGGGCAATATCGGCGCGCTGGCGGGCAAGCCGGTGATGGAGGGCAAGGCCGTGCTCTTCAAGAAATTCGCCGGGATCGACTGCTTCGACATCGAGGTCGACACGATGGACCCGGAGCGGTTCATCGACGTGGTGGCCGCGTTGGAGCCGACCTTCGGCGCGATCAATCTGGAAGACATCAAGGCGCCTGAGTGCTTCGCGATCGAGAAGCGCCTGCGGGAGCGGATGTCGATCCCGGTGTTCCACGACGACCAGCACGGCACCGCCATCACCGTGGCCGCGGCCGTGCGCAACGCGCTGGAACTGCAGGGCAAGAAGTTGGAGGACGTGCGCATCGTCACCTCCGGCGCCGGGGCGGCCGCGCTGGCCTGCGTCGATTTGCTGTGCGCGATGGGGCTGAACCCGGCCAACGTGACGCTGACCGACATCAAGGGCGTGATCTACGCCGGGCGCGACGACGACATGCTGCCGAACATGGCGCGCTACGCGAACGAGACGAACGCCCGCACCCTGCCGGAGGCACTGCCCGGCGCCGACATCTTCCTCGGCCTGTCCGCACCGCGGGTGCTGAAGGCGGAGTGGCTGCCGCTGCTGGCCGACAAGCCGCTGATCCTGGCGCTGGCCAACCCCGAGCCCGAGATCCTGCCCGAGGCGGTGAAGGCGGCGCGGCCGGATGCCATCGTCGCCACGGGGCGCAGCGACTACCCGAACCAGGTCAACAACGTCATCTGCTTCCCGTTCATCTTCCGCGGCGCGCTGGATGTGGGCGCCACGACGATCAACGAGGAAATGAAGCTGGCCTGCGTGGAGGCCATCGCCGTGCTGGCGCGGGTGGAGGCGAGCGAGGTTGTGGCCGCGGCCTATGGCGGCGCCGCCCCGGTGTTCGGGCCGGACTACATCATCCCCAAGCCGTTCGACCCGCGGCTGATCCTGCAGATCGCACCCGCCGTGGCGCAAAGTGCGATGCGGACCGGCGTCGCCACCCGCCCGATCGAGGATTTCGACGCCTACCGGCGGGAGCTGGAGGTGTTCGTCTATCGCTCCGGCCAGCTGATGCGCCCGGTGTTCGAGGCGGCGCGCAAATCCCCGCGCCGCATCGTCTATGCCGAGGGCGAGGACGAGCGGGTGCTGCGCGCGGTGCAGACGGTGGTGGATGACGGGATCGCGCAGCCGATCCTGATCGGGCGCCGGGGGGTCATCGCCTCCCGCGTGACGGAGATGGGGCTGCGGCTGGACTTGAACCACAGCGTTCGCGTGCTGGACCCGGCGGTCGATCGCGACGTGTTCGACCCGCTGATCTCGCAGTATCAGATGCTGGTGGGCCGGCGTGGCGTGCCGCCGGACGCCGCTGCCCGGCGCATGCGCAACCGGAATACCGTCGTCGCCTCGATGCTGTTGCACGCGGGGGAGGCGGATGCGGCGATCATCGGCGGGTCCGGCGACTGGCAGCGGCATCTGACGTATGCGCTGCCGATCATCCCGAAGCGGTCGACCGTGTCGCGGATCTACGCCCTGTCGGCGCTGATCCTGAACAACGGGGCGCTGTTCTTCTGCGACACCCATGTGACGGTCGACCCGACCGCGGCCGAAATGGCGGAAATGACGTTGCTGGCGGCCGAGGTGGTCAAAAGCTTCGGCATCATCCCCAAGGCGGCGCTGCTGTCGCACTCATCGTTCGGCGCCGGCAATTCGGACTCCGCCCGCAAAGTGCGGCGCGCGCTGGGGTTGATCCGCGACCAGGCGCCCGAGCTGGAGGTGGATGGCGAAATGCACGCCGATGCGGCGCTGAGCGAGGCGATCCGCGACCGGGCCGTGCCCGATAGCCGCCTATCCGGCACGGCGAACCTGCTGGTGATGCCGGGGCTGGACGCGGCCAACATCGCGTTCAACCTGCTGAAGGCGAGCAGCGACGGCCTGCCGGTCGGCCCCATCCTCCTGGGCATGAGCCGCCCGATCCACGTTCTAGTGCCCAGCGTGACCGCCCGCGGAATTGTGAACCTGAGCGCAATCGCCGCGACGGAGGCGCTCAGCTCCGCTTGAGCCGGCGTCGCGAGGTTACCGATCATCAACCTATCTTGCTGATGTTGCAGTCACGTGCCACCAATCATGGCACAAGGGGTAAGTCCCGACAGTGTGGCTGCCATATTCCAGGATAGCTGATGAAACCGCTACGTAAGGCCGTATTACCAGTAGCGGGGCTCGGAACCCGCTTCCTTCCCGCCACCAAGGCGACTGCGAAGGAGATGCTTCCGGTCGTCGATAAGCCACTGATCCAGTACGCGGTCGAGGAAGCTCGCGCCGCTGGGATCGAGCAGTTCTGCATGGTCACCGGGCGCGGCAAGATCGGTCTGGTGGAACATTTCGACATCGCGTTCGAGTTGGAAGCCACGCTGCGGGAGCGTGGCAAGGACGACGTGCTGAAGATGCTGAACGAACAGGCGCTACCGCCGGGTTCGATCGCCTCGGTGCGCCAGCAGGTGCCGTTGGGGCTGGGCCACGCGATCTGGTGCGCTCGCTCGTTCATCGGGGACGATCCGTTCGCCATCCTGTTGCCGGACGATCTGGTGTTGAGCAAGACGCCCTGCCTGAAGCAGCTGGCGGATGCGTATCAGCAGACTGGCGGCAACGTGGTCGCCGTGACCGAGGTGCCGCACGAGCAGACCAACCGCTACGGCATCCTGGACATCGGCAGGGATGACGGTCGCCTGGTGGAGGTGAAGGGCCTGGTGGAGAAGCCGGACCCGAAGGATGCGCCGTCCAACCTGTCCATCATCGGCCGCTACGTGCTGATGCCGGAGGTGCTGCAGTACCTTTCCAAGATGGAGCGCGGCGCCGGCAACGAGGTGCAGCTGACCGATGCGATGGCCAAGATGATCGGCAAGACGCCGTTCCACGGGCTGCGCTACGAGGGTGAACGGTTCGATTGCGGCGATAAGGTCGGCTATTTGGAGGCGCAAATCGCCTTTGCCCTGCAACGTCCGGACCTGAGCGACGCTGTACGCAAATTCCTAGTCAAGTATCGCGAGTGACCATGAGCTTCCGGCACGATTTCGACCCTACTTCGCTTCGGGAATACGACATCCGCGGCGTGGTTGGGCGCACCCTGCACTCGGCGGATGCGTTCGCCATCGGCCGCACCTTCGGCACCATCGTGGCGCGTGGCGGTGGCAAGACCGTCGCGGTTGGGTTCGACGGCCGCCTGTCTTCCCCCTCGCTGGAGCCGGAGCTGGTTCGCGGCCTGATGGAGTCTGGGATGGAGGTGCTGCGGGTCGGTCTGTGCCCGACGCCGATGCTGTACTACACCGCGACCACGATGGAGACGGCGGGTGCGGTGATGGTGACGGGCAGCCACAACCCGCCCGACTATAACGGCTTCAAGATGATGCTGGGCCGCAAGCCGTTCTTCGGCGCGCAGATCCAGGAAATCGGCAGCATTGCCGCCGCCGGGACAGTGGTGAATGCAGCGCCGGGCTCGGTTCGCGACGTGGATGTGGAGAGCGAGTACATCACGCGCCTGATCAGCGATTGGGATGGTGGCGACCGTATCCTCAATGTCGTGTGGGACAACGGCAACGGCGCGGCGGGGAATGTATTGCAGCGCCTGGTGCGCAGCTTGCCGGGCAAACACACGGTGCTGAACGGCGAAGTGGACGGCAATTTCCCGGCCCACCATCCCGACCCAACCGTGCCGAAGAACCTGGAAGAGCTGATTGCCACGGTGAAGGCGCAGGGCGCCGATCTGGGCATCGCGTTCGACGGCGATGCGGACCGGATCGGCGTGGTGGATGACAGCGGTGCGATGCTTTTCGGGGACCAGTTGCTGGTGATCCTGGCCCGCGACGTGCTGAAGTCCTACCCCAAGGGCGTCATCATCGCCGACGTGAAGGCCAGCCAGGTGCTGTTCGACGAGGTGGCGAAGGCCGGCGGCACGCCGCTGATGTGGAAGACCGGGCACTCGCTGGTGAAGGCGAAGATGGCCGAGACGAACTCCCCGTTGGCGGGCGAGATGAGCGGCCACGTGTTCTTCGCCGACCGCTGGTATGGCTTCGACGACGCGCTGTATGCCGCCGTTCGCCTGCTGGGGATCGTCGCCCGGATGGACGGCCCGCTTTCGGCGGTGCGCGAGGCGATGCCACAGGTGATCAACACCCCGGAATTGCGCTTCGACTGCCCGGACACCCGCAAGTTCGGCGTGGTGTCGGAGGTTGCGGCCCGGCTGAAGGAGGCTGGCGCCACGGTGTCCGACATCGATGGCGTGCGCGTGTCGACCGGGGATGGCTGGTGGCTGCTGCGTGCCTCCAACACCCAGGCGGTGCTGGTGGCACGGTGCGAGGCATCGACGGAGGACGGGCTGGAGCGATTGAAGGCGGCGCTGTCGGCCCAGCTGGAGGCGTCCGGCCTGGCCGCGCCCGATTTCTCCGGCGCCAACGCCGGGCACTGATCGCGAGGTTGGCAACGGATACCCTCTCTTGGGGGGAGAGGCTATAGTCGCGCGCATGACATCCGATATTTCGCATCGCCTGATCGTGGCGTTGGACGTGCCGACTCCGGATGATGCGCGTCGAACCGTGGCGGCGCTGGACGGAGCAGTGTCGTTCTTCAAGCTGGGCTATTGGCTGCTGTTCCAACCCGGGGCGAGCGGGCTGATCGATGAGTTGCAGCGCGACGGGCGCCAGCTTTTCCTCGACTACAAGATGTACGACATCAGCGAGACGGTGCGGCACGGCGTTGCCTCGGTCGCCCAGCGCGGTGCGCGGTTCGTCACGGTGCATGGCGACCGGCCGATCCTGCGGGCGGCGGTGGATGGGGCGGCCGGGTCGTCGCTGGGGGTGCTGGCGGTGACGGTGCTGACCAGCCTGGACGATGCGGCGCTGCATGCGATGGGATACGCGCACGGCGCACGGGAGATGGTGGAGCGGCGCACGCGCGATGCGGCGGAGGCGGGATGTGCGGGGGTGATTGCGTCCGCGGCCGATGATCCGGATGCGTTGCGGCGGGCGTCGGGCCGGGATGATCTGCTGGTGGTGACGCCGGGTATCCGGATGCCGAGCGACGATGTGGGTGACCAGGTCCGCACCGCAACGCCGGGTGATGCGATTGCGCGGGGGGCCGATTACCTGGTGGTGGGGCGGCCCATCGTGCAGGCGGCGGCGCCGTTGGATGCGGCGCGGCGGGTGATCGACGACATGGAGGCGGGGCGGGTCCGGCGGGGCTAGAGCGGATTACGCGCTGAAAGGCGCACGAAACCCGCTCTAGCTCTCTGATCTTGGCGAGCATCTTGATCCGTCCGATGATTCTCATCGAACGAATGATGCTTTAGCTCACTCGTCTGCCAAGGCCACTTCCACGCTTCCACGGCCTTTGGGAAAACTGAGGATCGTCCGGGTGGGGCGCGCCCACGCAAACCGTTCCATCACGGCCGCCGCTGCGGTGCGGTCGTATGGCGCGGGGTCTAGCGCTGCGGCAAGTTCATTGATCGCGCGGGCCTGGTCGTCGGTGACGAGCCGGGTGGCGCAGATCGTGCGAGCCGGGCCCCAATAGTCCCAGGGCAACGTCTCGATCCCGGCGAGGGCGGCGGCATCGCGCAGGACCGAGGCGGCGACGAACCAGGCGCCCTCGATGCCGGCGAAGGAGACGCCGCAATTGGCTGGGTCCAGGTCTCCGGTGCGGATGGCTTGCCAGGTTGCGGCGGCGGATCGCCAGGCCGTATCCGGCACGTCGGCGATGTCGAACGCGATGCGCAATCCCGCGCGGGCACGCGGGCCCAATTGGGCGTCTAGGATCGCCCATTGGCCGTCGCCGTAGGTATCCCTCCGTATGAGGCCGCCTGGTATCCGGCGCATGACTGGGGGAGG